>ONJJ01000012.1 GCA_900318115.1 uncultured Prevotellaceae bacterium
CTGAGAGAAATAGACGAGGTAGAGCATGTAGGCGGTGAAGCCGAAGCCGTAGCCGAACTGTTCGATGAAGACGCAGAGGTTGATGATGAACAGGGGGGAGGGATCCGTGGCTGCAGCCAAGGACGGAGCGACGTAGGCGAGATAGACATAGACGAGGTCAGGCAAGGAGATGGCGAGCACCATGGGCCAGAGCCAACGCTTCAGTCCATGACGTGAAACGCACCAGCCGCCGAGCAGGCCACCGATGGTGAGTCCGATGATGCCCACGGTACCATAGGTGAAGCCCACGGCTTCCGTGCTTAGCCCCAGGCCTCCGGCATCGGGTGTATCGAGCAGGAAGGGGTTGGCAATCTTCACGAGCTGCCCTTCGGGAAAACGGAAGAGGAGCATGAAAAGCAGGGCGGGGATGATGTGGGGCTTGGTGAAGAAGGTCTTCAGGGCGAGCCAGAAATCACTCAGCACCCCCGCGCGTTGCTGACTGATTTCAGGATGAGATACTTTGGGCAATGCCATACTATGCCACAACCAGAGGGCGAGGAAGGTGCCGGCAAGGACGAGGAAGGCGATGCTCCACGCCATGGGAACGGTCTGGGACTTCTCCAGCCAGCCGGCAAGCATGACGAGGAGACCCTGGCCTACGATGTTGCCGATGCGATAGAAGGTGCTGCGGACACCGACGTAGAGGCTCTGGTCGTGGGTGCTGAGACCCAGGATATAGAGGCCGTCGGCAGCGATGTCGTGTGTGGCGCTGGCGAAGGCGAGGATCCAGAAGAAGGCCAGCGAGCCTTGTAGCCAGTAGGTAGTGGGAAGGGTGAAGGCGATGCCAGCGAAGCCTGCACCGATGAGCAACTGCATCAGCAGCACCCACCAGCGTTCGGTCCGGATGGCAGCGATAAAGGGGCTCCACAGCGGCTTGATGACCCAGGGCAGATAGAGCCAGGAGGTATAGAAGGCCAACTCCGTGTTGGAGAGTCCAAGACGTTTGTACATCGTGGTGGCGATGACCATCACAGCGACATAGGGTAGTGCCTCGGCGAGGTAAAGGGAGGGCACCCAGGCGTAGGGTTTGTTTTGCATGAGTTATGTGTTGAATGTTCTTCGCAAGCGCAGCAAGCACGCTGAAGCGGATAGTCGCCTGCGGATTAATTGTCAATTCGATGATGCGATGATTCGCAACTCACCGCTCCGCTGGCCGATGACTCGCCGATCTGCCTCATCGCCACATAGGCGGCCGTCCACGCGGGAAGCGCCAGGAGGGTGTCGGCAAGGAAGAAATCGTGGAAGCCGAGGCGGGTGACAAGCCAGCCGGAGGCTGCCATGGGCAAGAGCATGACCATTGAAACGAGGGGGATATAGAGGTAATTGATGGTACTGCGATAACGCTCGCCGGAGATATAGCGGACGAAGGGCACCGTGGCATTCAGCCCGTAGCCAAAGCAGAACTGAGCCACCAAAGTGGCAATGCACAGCGACAGGAGATCATCCGGCAGCAGGATTGACAACAGCCAATAGACCGCCGGCGAGAGTCCCAGCAGGAATGCTGCCACGCGGGGTGTCTGGCGCCAATGGCCCAAGGCCAAAGCAGCACTGAAGGCAATGACACCCACGGTGCCCTGAGCCAGGCCTATCCACTGAAGCGAAGCACCCAGGCCGCCTTGCGCGCGCGAACCTATAAAGAATAATACGCGCGTGTGGAAGAGCAACGCCTGGGGCAGCAGCAGCAGGAAGAGACAAAGGACCACCACCCACCAATGAGGTTTCTGCGCGATGCGGTCGATGACTCGCACCTCAGCCCGCATGGCCGCGAGCAGCGAGGACGATGCTGTGGCGGGAGAGAACTGTGGGGCACGCAGGGCGCAGAGGTTATAGACAACGAGCAACATATAGATGCCCGCCAGAACGTAAACCGCCATGCTCCACGAGAGGGGCATGGCATTGCGACGGTTGTGGTAGAATATCTCGAGAAAGCCCACGCCGACAATCATGACACCATAGGTCAGCACGGTGGTGGACTGGGAGAAGAGCATCTTCCAACTGTTGTAGTAGCGCTGACGGCGGGGCCGCAGCATGTGCTCATAGTACATACGGGCTGCCAGCTCGTGGTGGGCACACAGCAGGCAGAGCATGAACAGACAGGCGAAGACCAGCTGCCGGCTGTAGGACGTTTCCGTGAAACAGAAGGCCAAGGCTATGAGCAGCAGGCAGATACCACATTCCACGAACTTCAGCTGAAGCTGGTAATGCCCCGTCTGACGGATGCGTGCCCGCACGAAGGACTTCATCACCCATGGCAACGTCAGCAGGGCACACAGCAGCGTGCTACTCTCCCACCCCACTCCGAGCTGCAGGAACATCAGCAGCGCCACGAAGGTGATCATGGCGCTGGGGATGGCCTCTGCGGCGAACAAGGTGGGTAGCCAGGGCATTTCCTATCGAGGTGGGTTCTATACTCAATATGAACGGGCGATGAGCACGCGGTACTTGGCAGGTTTGCCAGTGACCATATCCACTCCGGGGGTCTGCTCGAAGGCGAAGGGCACGCAACGGATGGTGGCCTGCGTCTCCTCCTTGATGCGTGCCTCGGTCTCGGGCGTGCCGTCCCAGTGGCAGAGGAAGAAGCCTCCGTACTTCACGCGCTCCTTGAACTCCTCGTAGTTCTCGCACTCGAAGATATGCTCGTCGCGGAACTTCAGGGCTTTCTGGAAGATGTTCTGCTGGATGTCGTCCAGGAGCTGCTTCACATGCTGTGCGATGCCTTCGACGGAGAGTTCCTCCTTCTCCAGGGTGTCGCGACGCATCAGTTCGATGGTGCCGTTCTCCAGGTCGCGTCCGCCCATGACCAGACGCACAGGCACGCCCTTCAGCTCGTAGTCAGCGAACTTGAAGCCAGGACGCTTCTGGTCGTTGTCGTCCAACTTGACGCTGATACCCAGCGCCTTCAGCTCGTCGGCGATGGAGCTCAGCTTCTCGCGGATGGCAGCCAGCTGTTCCTCGGTCTTATAAATAGGAATGAGCACCACCTGTATGGGAGCCAGGGCGGGAGGCAGCACGAGGCCGTTGTCGTCGGAGTGTGTCATGATGAGGGCACCCATCAGTCGGGTGCTGACGCCCCACGACGTAGCCCAGGCGTACTCGGGCTGGTTGTCTTTGTTCAGGAACTGCACGTCGAAGGCGCGTCCGAAGTTCTGGCCGAGGAAGTGGCTGGTGCCGCTCTGCAGGGCCTTGCCATCCTGCATCATCGCCTCGATGGTGTAGGTGTCCAGGGCACCGGCGAAGCGTTCCGTCTCGGACTTCACGCCTTGCATGACGGGCACTGCCATGACGTTCTCTGCAAAGTCTGCGTACACGCGCAGCATCATGCGCGCACGTTCCTCTGCTTCTTCGCGCGTGGCGTGAGCCGTATGTCCCTCCTGCCAAAGGAACTCGGCCGTGCGCAGGAACAGACGCGTACGCATCTCCCAGCGCATGACATTTGCCCACTGGTTGATGAGCAGGGGCAGGTCACGGTAGCTGTGTATCCAGTTCTTGTAGGTGTTCCAGATGATGGTCTCGGAGGTAGGACGGATGATCAGTTCCTCCTCCAGCTTGGCATCGGGGTCCACGACCACGCCGTCGTGCGTATCGTTGGTCTTCAGGCGGTAGTGCGTCACCACGGCGCACTCCTTGGCGAAGCCTTCGACGTGCTCTGCCTCACGGCTGAGGAAGCTCTTGGGAATGAGCAGGGGGAAGTAGGCGTTCTGCACGCCGGTCTCCTTGAACATCGCATCCAGCTTGTGCTGCATTTTCTCCCAGATGGCGTAGCCATAGGGCTTGATGACCATGCAGCCGCGCACGTCGCTCTGTTCGGCCAGGTCGGCCTTCACCACGAGTTCGTTATACCACTGCGAGTAGTTCTCGCTTCGTTTTGTCAGATTCTTCAGTTCTTTTGCCATATATTTTTGCGCGGCACGGCCGCTGTTTAGAGTTTAGAGTGTAGAGTTTAGAGTTTAGAGTAGTATCTAAGTTTAGAGTTGAGAGTTTAGAGTTTAGAGTAGTATCTAAGTTGAGAGTTTAGAGTTTAGAGTAGTATCTAAGTTTAGAGTTTAGAGTGTAGAGTAGTATCTAAGTTGAGAGTTGAGAGTTTAGAGTGTAGAGTTGATGGCTAAGAGGCATAATTAATGCAACTCCGGTGGCCATTTCCCCGATTTTGGGCGCAAAGTTAGCTAAAATTCGTCAAAGAATGGAATAAATCCTCTGGTTTTGATACGTTGTTCGCTGGAAAATGCTTACTTTTGCACCGAAAAGCAGTTTTAACAACACTATCTATTCACTAAAATCACGAAAGAACAATGAAAGGATTAAAGTTTTATGCACTCGGCCTCGCTGCCGCTTTGATGCTGAACTCCTGTGGCATGACCAATACCGCCAAGGGCGGTATCATCGGTGGTAGTGGCGGTGCCGCTCTCGGCGCAGCCCTGGGCGCACTCATCGCTAAGAGCGGTAATAAAGGCAAGTGGGCCGGCATCGCCGGAGGTATCGGCGCAGCTGCCGGCACAGCCGTAGGTCTGGTCATCGGCAAGAAGATGGACAATGCCAAGAAGGCTGCCGAAGCCATCGCCAACGCCAAGGTCGAAGACGCCACCGACGCCAACGGCTACCAGGCCGTGAAGGTCACCTTCGAGAGCGGTATCCTCTTCCAGAGCAGCAAGGCTGTCCTGAATGCTGCCGCACAGAGCTCCCTCACCCAGTTCGCCACCAACGTCCTCGCTGCCAACCCCGACATGAACGTGGGCATCGTCGGCTACACCGACAACGACCCCTGGAAGGGCAAGACCGCCGAGCAGAGCGTGGCTGCCAACCAGCAGCTGTCGCAGCAGCGCGCACAGGCTGTCAGCAGCTTCCTCCTGAGCCATGGCGCAACAGCCAACCAGATCAAGGAAGTGGCAGGTCTGGGCGAAAGCAACCCCGTGGCCGACAACAGCACCGCTGCCGGCAAGCAGCAGAACCGCCGCGTGGAGGTCTATCTCTATGCCAGCCAGGAGATGATCGACGCCGCCAAGACTCAGGCTCAGTAAGCCGACTGCCTGACAATAGGAAACAGAAGCCCCTCACCTGTTGGCGAGGGGCTTCCGCTTTTTTTATCCCAAAACAATTCGAATGACCGATTGGGAGATTATATCACCATGGTTTCTATGATTCTGCCTTCAGCGTGGGCAGTCCCCAGCCGTACTTCACAGCCAGCATACGGATGGCGATGGCCACGGTGCAGGAGAGGACGGCACTGCCTTCGGGCGCCCAGCCGAGGCCATGAAGACAGCCGATATAGACAAGACCTCCGGCCAGGCAGCAGGTGGCATAGATTTCCTTGCGGAAGATGAGGGGTACCTCGTTGATGAGGATGTCGCGCAGGACACCACCGCCGGCACCCGTGATGACGCCCAGGCAGATGGCAGCCCAGGTGGGCATACCGAGGCCCAGGGCTTTCTCAATACCGATGACGTTGAAGAGCGAGAAACCGATGCAGTCGAAGAGGAACCAGGTGTTGTTCTGACGCACCAGCCACCGGCGGAAAGCGATGACCCAGACGAGGCCGAAGAGACACGTGAGGAGGTAGATGGGGTCCTCGAGCCAGAAGGGTGTCTTGCCGATGAGCAGGTCGCGGGTGGTGCCACCGCCTACGGCCGTTGCCGTGCCGACGATGAAGGCTCCGAAGAGGTCGAATTTCTTGGCGGCAGAGAGGCGTGCCCCAGAGACGGCACCTGCCAGAGTGCCTATGAGTTCCAGGACAACGAAGGACCAAGGGATGCTGAGCATGTCGCCCAGCTGCTGGAAAAACTGTTTGATGATTTCCATTTTGTATTCAATCTGAATTGCTTATATCGACGGCTATGGACTGATGCGTGTCAGGGTGCTCCTGTTTTCACGTTTGAATATCCGACGAGGGCATCGTAGCGCGCGCCTTGCGGACGATGGTAAACAAGAATGATGTATTCGTTCTCTGTCTCGTAGAAGTCACCCTCGGTGCGTGCGGTCTGCCCCACCCCGTCGGCGGAGAGTTGCCGGAACTGGTAGTTGTAGTAGCCCTGTTTGAGCAGAACGCTGCACTCATAGACACCCTGTGCCTCATCATACTCCATGCGACATTGCGGGTCGGGGAATCCATTGTCCCAGAGCCCCGTGACGTAAACATCACCTCCAGGCAGGCGGGGTGAATGGAGGATGAAGTGAACGAAGAGGTACTCGGCCTCTGTCTCTGGCGACTCGTCCTCTGGAGCACGAATCACGTAGGCGCCATCGGCGTCTGGAGCGTAGGTGTAATTATGCTGAGGTTCAACGGGAAAGAGGACAGCATGGCGATGGGGTTCCACCCAGAGCATACGATCAACTCCCATGCCGTTGAGCTGCACGTCGATGATCTCGAACTTGTGGAACTCTGCTCCGGCGGGGAAGATGAGGTCGCGACGGTGGTTCCACTCTGCACCCGTGGCTTTCTGAATGTTGGGCGCCAGATCTACGACAGCATTGTCCCACCGCCGATTCTGAAAGACGACGGTGTGGAGCTCACGCTGAGGATCGACGACACGGCGCTGGCCATAGCCGACGGTGAACGAGACCTGCTGGTGCTGCTGATTGAAATCGATATCGGTGTTGGCGTTCACATCCATCCCCACGGTCATCTCGGGCCTGAAGAGCGAGAAGCAGGCTTCCAACACGGGTTCGTCGCTGGAGTCGCGCTCGTCGCCATAGACGCGAACACGGTAGTTGCCGGGCAACAGCAGGCGAGTGTCTTCATTGGGAAAGCTGAAGCGATAGTGGGTGTAGAGGACAGTGGTATTGAAACTGGTCTCGTAGTCTTCGATGGGCTGGCCATTGAAGCCTGAGAGGTAGTCGCTCTCGAAAATCTCGTCGGCAGCCGTCCAGTCGGCATTGCAGAATTCCACCTTATATATATAACGCGTGTACTCGTGGGAGAGTTCGTCGAAACTGATTTCGACGGGCGACCCCAGACGCGCCACTGGAGGCTGCAGCGGATCGTGGTTGACGACGACGCGCACGGTGCGAATCTGCTCACTGAAGGAGCGGGTCTGCTGGGCAAAGGCATCAAAAGAGGCCAAAGCCAGGAGGAAGAGGAGCAAGAATGAATGTTTCATGGCGCAAAGGTAGGGAAAAGTTTAAAGTTTGAGGTTCAAAGTTCAAAGTTTTTGCGTTTTATGCCGCCGGATGGAGACTTTTTCGTATCTTTGCGAGCAAAAAGATACGAAAAAGAAAAAAGAAAAAAAGAAAAAAGAAAAATGAATTAAAAGATAAAAATGAAAAGCGAAAAGAGAAAAGAGAAAAATGAAAAGTGAAAAATGATAAGATGAAAATGAAAAAGTTTCTATTATCCTTCGCGCTGCTCGTGCTTGGTATGGCCGACGCAGCAGCTCTTACGTATCAGAAAGAAGACAGCATAGCCGTGGTTCGTCTGCTGCAGAAAGGTCAGCGACAGCCCGCCGGCGAGAACCTGGCACTCTTCTATGCCCAGGAACTGATGGGCAAGCCCTATGTGGGGAAGACCCTGGAGGTGAATCCCAAGGAAGAGTTGGCCGTGAACCTGCGCGAGTTGGATTGCACGACGCTGGTGGAAAACGTCCTGGCACTGGTGCTGACGACGCGCCATAAGAGCATACGTTTCAGCGACTTCTGCCGCAACCTGGAACGTGTGCGCTATAGCGACGGGAAGCTGAATGGCTACGCCTCACGCAACCATTACTTCAGCGAATGGATAGCCAGCAACAGCCAGCAAGGATTCGTCAGCGAGGTGAAAGGCAAGACGGGCGACAGCCGCGGCGAACACTATCCCTTCGTGGAAAAACAAGTGCTGAACTGCACCTACATGAGCCAGCACCCAGATCGCTATCCGATGCTGAAAGGCGATGCCGAAGCACTGCGGCTGATCAAGGAGAATGAACGGCGCGTGAACGGACGCACCGTACGCTACATACCACGACGACTGTTAGGAAAGTCCAGGAAAGAACTGGGAGTGGTGCAGGACGGTGACATCCTGGCTATCGTCACCAAGAAGGCAGGACTGGATGTGTCCCATCTGGGGTTTGCCGTGTGGGGCACCGACGGCAAGCTGCATCTGCTGAATGCCAGCCAGATACACAAGCGCGTGGTACTGGAACCGATGACTCTGGAAGAATACATGAAGAAGCATCCCACCCAGCTGGGAGTCAGAGTCATCAGGGTCAAGTAATGTCGAAAAATCGAAAAATCGAAATCTCGAAACCTCATTCCCCAATCGGGTCGATATGTCTCATCTGGCGCATGATCCAGGTCTGCCGCTTGAGCATATAAGCCGAAGGATTCTTGCTACTGAATTTCAGCGGATTGGGCAGCGTGGCGGCGATGAGCGCACAGTTGGGGCGTGTGAGGTCAATGGCACGATGGCCGAAATGCAACTGCGCCACGGCCTCAGCACCATAGATACCATCGCCCATCTCGATGGAGTTCAGATAGACCTCCATGATGCGCTGCTTGCTCCAGCAAAGTTCGATGAGGACGGTGAAATACGTTTCCAAGCCCTTGCGCACCCAGGAAGAACGCGGCCAGAGGAAGACGTTCTTGGCCGTCTGCTGGCTGATGGTGCTTCCGCCACGATTCCGCTTGCCCGTGCGACGCTCTTCCAGCGCCTGTCCGATGGCATCGAAGTCGAAGCCGTTGTGCTCCAAGAACCGCTGATCCTCAGAGGCCATGACTGCCACGGGCAGATAAATAGACATCGAGTCGAGAGGAACCCAATGATGCCGCAGTCGCACGTGTTCGCCACGACTCATCTGCTGGCCACAGCGAATGAGCATCAGAGGCGTGACGGGCACCGGCAACCACTTGTAAGCCACCACCGAGAGGATGGAGGAGACGAAAAAGAGGATGACCGCCCACTGCAGGATCTTCTGAAGGCGACGAAGTAATTTCATGATGAAAGCTCCTAAGAACTACTCCACAAGGAGTCCTGCAGACGACCAGTCGCCAATGGTCTTTTGGGCATCGAGCAACGCTTCATCCTCGCTCACCTCATATTCCTCGCAGAGCAGACGTGCCAGCTCTGCCGCATCGAAATCCCGTCCTTCGACACCTCGCCAGAGGTAAGCTCCGCTCTCATTGAGATTGATGATGGTGGAAACATCAATATTCTCCAGACCATGCGCCACGACGATGGCTTCGCCGCAGATGGTCACTAACTCATATCCTTCCTTGATTCTCATATTCTTGGACTAAATAGTTTGTCTATAAAGAAATAAATACACGCGACGCACGCCATAGGGCAGTTTGCGCCAAAGGTTGATTTTCCGCTTCAGTTGCGGGTCTGAGGCCAAGAGGACATGCCCTCCCGGCCGGATATATTTCGTCACCAGACCGCGCACATCAGCCAAGGTGCAATGTTCCACCCCGCGCAGATTGCCGTCGCCCTTGAGCGTCAGATGATCTCCCTCGCGACAGATAACCCGATGGAGCACAAAATGACCTGCGGCGATTTCCGCCAGCACGGCATCTCCCACCTGGACGTCGGTCCACGGCGCCAGCTCCACTTTGTCCCTAAGGTGTTCGAGGAAGGGGCGCATACTATAGCCCTTCACGGAGATGACCACACGCTCACCTCCTGCAACGTACTGACTGACCAGCGGCAGCAACACCTCATTGGGCAATTCCTTACGCTGGATGGTGTCCGCTGCAGGATCGGCATATCGCTGAGCCTTAGCTTTTCGCCAAGGAGACAGCAACCAGCGGGCTGCACGGTTTATGAATTCGCGACCTTTCAATGTTTCGGAGTTTTCGGAGTTTCAACTTCCCTGGGGCTTATTGCTCTTCTGGCCGGGCTCGCTCGCCTCGCTCTGCGAGGAGCTGTCCACCTTCACCGCCTCATAGCACACACGGGCCGCCTCCTCGTCGGGCCGACAACCCAGGAGGAAGATGGGAGTCAGAGCTATCAGCCGCGAAAGACAATGGCAAATGCCCCGATAGACTCGGGCATCCCACTTCATACTACTGACAGCCGGCAACAACATGGCAAATGCCTCGACAGTGGCCATGCGGCGAATGGTATTCTCGGGCTTCTGCTCAATACGTGTGATGGCGCCCACAGGTGCCCAGATATTGCGATAGCAGGGAGTCTTGCCGCTCCAGGGGGAACCGAAGATAAGTGCCTGACCATCGACGATGCGCACGACAGGGTTGTCGTCGTTCATCAGGTCGCTGCCAGGTATGTGTTTGTACCAGAGGTGAGTATGAGTGCTCTTGCCCGTGCCGCTGGGAGCCGTAAAGAGGTATCCATAGCCATTGTTGCGGATGACAGAAGCATGAACGAGCAGCGTATCCTGCTCTGCGGTGGCAAATGCGAAGGCCATCATCAGGGCATTGTTCAGTCCGAACTGGTGTTGTCCGAGATACTCTCCCGTCAGCACTGCACGGCAGTGGCGGAAGTCTGCCGAAGCCAGCATACAACAGCTGAGCTGGCCGCCATCGCAAGCGGGCAGACTGATTTCAAAGCCATACTCCCCTGCTGCGGAACGATAGACACCATGGTTGGCACCGCCGCAGTCGAACTGACCAATCTCCTGCATGCCGCAAAAGTCGGGAGCCACTCCCACGGAGACTTCCATCGTAAATACGACATCGCCCTCCCCCTCACACTGAAACGGCGAGAAGGAGGGGATGACCTGAGCTGGCTGCAGGGCATCTGGCAACTGAATGCACAACCGATGCCGTGCGACCTGATAGTAGTGAACGCTCATTGCTACTTACCTTTCTTGCTCTTTTTACTCTTATCTGCAACGGGAGCAGACGGAGGGGCTACGACATCGTCGCCGATGATGATCTCGCGATACTCCTCGGCCGCGAATCGGAACCGGTTCTCTGGAAGGACCGAGAAGCGAAGCCCTTCGGCGCGTTCGTAGCGTTTGCGCATCTTGCGCCACATACGCTGGAGTTTGTTGGGCTTCAGGGTGAAGAACACTGAGCTGATGGCATTCTTGCATCCCTCCACCGATTCCATGTGGTTCTGCAGTTGGAGGCTGTAGAGCGAGCGGTCCACCAAGAACTTGTGGGTAGGTTCTATCCAGGCGCTGTCGATTCGCTGGATGTCCGTCAGGCAGCAAATGGAATCTGTGAACGAAGCCGCGAAGCCAAACATATAGACACGCTGCATTCGCGGTTTCTTCTGGGCCTGAACGTCTGAGAAACCGACACAGACGAAGGCAATGAGCAGGGCTGTGATGACTCTTCTCATTTATCCGAGGTAGGGTTTCAGGAGTTTGCTTTTTGAATTGTTGCGCAGACGGCGGATGGCCTTTTCCTTGATCTGGCGCACACGTTCGCGGGTGAGATTGAAGCGGTCGCCGATTTCCTCAAGCGTCATCTCCTGGTGGTTGATTCCGAAGAACATCTCCACGATCTGCTTCTCGCGTTCGCTCAATGTGCTCAGTGCGCGTTCAATCTCGCGGCTCAGACTTTCGTTGACCAGACTCTTGTCGGCCATGGGGCTGTCATCGTTGACAATGACGTCCAGCAGCGTGTTGTCCTCACCTTCCACAAAGGGGGCGTCCACGGAGATATGGCGTCCGCTGACCTTCAGGGTATCGCTGATCTTATCGACAGGGATATCCAGTTCCTCGGCCAGTTCATCGGGGCTGGGCTTGCGCTCGTTTTCCTGCTCGAACTTGGAGTAGGCCTTGCTGATCTTGTTCAGCGAACCCACCTGATTCAAGGGCAAACGCACGATACGGCTCTGCTCAGCCAGTGCCTGAAGGATACTCTGACGAATCCACCAAACAGCGTAGGAGATAAACTTGAAGCCGCGCGTCTCATCGAACTTCTCGGCAGCCTTGATGAGTCCGAGGTTGCCCTCATTGATGAGGTCGGGCAGCGAGAGTCCTTGGTTCTGATACTGCTTGGCGACACTGACGACGAAGCGCAGGTTGGCGCGCGTCAGTTTCTCCAGGGCAGCACGGTCTCCCTTGCGGATGCGCTGGGCCAGTTCCACTTCCTCCTCCACAGTAATCAGGTCCTCGCGACCGATTTCCTGCAGATACTTGTCGAGGGAAGCACTCTCACGATTGGTGATACTTTTGGTAATCTTTAATTGTCTCATTTCAATAAAATGGTTTTAAAGCGTGCAAAGATACATTATATAGAGTACTCTCGCAAGAAAAATTTAAAGAAATCTGCAAGAAAAATGCAAGGATGCAAAGTTTTTTCAGCTTTTTTTGCTTTCTTTGCATCCTTGCGGGCTTTTGTGCACTTTTGGCACATTTTTTGCAGTGGCCGTTTTTACTTCTTCTCAGAGCCCTTGTTCTCGGAGAGATCGATGACGGCAGCCACTCGACGTCCGCTCTGGGTCAGAGCCTGGATCCAGAGGGTGCGGTCGCGGCTCTGGTTGGCCGTGCGCACGGCTTCCTCGAAGTCTTCGACGGTGCGCAGTTCCTTGTCGTTGGCCTTCTGCAGGATCATGCCCTTCTGGATGCCGGCATCCTTCATCTTGCCATTCTTCACGGCCACGACTTCCAGTCCGTAGGAGAGGGCGAGCTGGCGCTTGTTCTCATCGGACAGCGGCTTCAGCTGAGCGCCGAAGAGATCCATATCCATCTCTTCCATGATTTCCGTTCCGCCCTGGATGTTGCGCAGGGTAGCGGAAGAGGTGTGGCTCTTCTTGTTGCGCAGGTAGGTGATGGACACCTTGTCGCCAGGACGACGCTGGCTGAGTGCTTCCTGCAACTCGGCCATCTTGCTGACTTCCTTGCCATCGATGGCGGTGACCACATCGCCCTTCTGGAGTCCGAGCTCGGATGCGGTGGATTTCTCCTCCACGCTCTGGACGTAGATACCCTTGGTGGTTCCCAGATCTACTTCGCGGTCCTCGGCCTTCTCCTTATCGATGTAGTTGGTGACATCCATGCCGCTGATGCCCAGCAGAGCACGCTGCACGACGCCGAATTCCTTCAGGTCCTTGACGACTTTGTTCATAATGGTTGTGGGGATAGCGAAGCCGTAACCGCTGTAGCTGCCCGTCTGGCTATAGAGCATGGCATTGATACCCACCAGTTCACCACGTTCGTTGACCAGCGCACCGCCAGAGTTGCCGGCATTGATGGCAGCATCCGTCTGGATGAAGCTCTCCACGCCATTGGCTCCCAGGGAACGAGCCTTGGCAGAAACGATACCGGCTGTGACCGTACTGGTGAGGTTGAACGGGTTGCCCACGGCCAGCACCCACTGACCGATCTTCAGGTCATCGGAGTTTCCGATGGTGATGGCGGGCAGATCCTTGGCCTCTACCTTCACGAGGGCGAGATCCGTGGTCTCGTCCAGACCGATGATACGTCCTTTGTATTCCGTGTTGTCGTTCAGTTTGACCAAGATCTCATCGGCACCAGCCACCACGTGATTATTCGTAACGATGTAGCCATCGGTGGTGATGATGACACCCGACCCGGCACCCTGACGGCGGGGCTGAGTCTCGATTTCCTGCTCGCGACCCTGACCACGGTTGCCATAGCCGAAGAAGTCGCCGAAGAAATCTTCGAAAGGATCGCGGACGCGCACACGCTGGCGGACAGCATTCTGCGTCACCTTAATATATACTACGCTGTTGACGGAGCGTTCGGCAGCTGCAGTCAGGTCAACCAGGCCTGCCACTGCCGGAGCACCGGTCGGAGCTGCATTGGGCATCTGCATGGCGGCAGGCTGGGCTCCGAGGAAGCTGTCGTCAGAATAAGCGTCATTGGAACGGGAAGCACTCGTGCGCATCACGGCGCCTGTGAGTACACTGCTGCTCAGCACCAGCGCTGCTGCGCCAAGCCATTTCTTAGTGTTCTGTGTCATATCGTATAGTTTGGTTTAATGTTTAGAGTTTACTGTTTCGAGTTTAATGCTTTATGTTTCGAGTTTAAAGTTTATGGTTCGATGAGCTCTCACGAATTCGGACACAAAAGTAGTGCAAAAGTTTAGTTTTATGACTATTTGTCGCGCATTTTTTCTTTCTTTTAACGTGATTGCGCCAGAGGTTAACGGCGGTTAAAACTGAGGACTGACATTTTTACATTTCTTTTGTCAAAGGACTCACCGCGACCGCAAAAATGGCAGGAACTGCAAAAATCTCTAAACTTTTGCACCTGAAACATCAAAAACCTTAAACCAGAAACCCTGAACCTGAAACTTTTTCCGTAACTTTGCGGCCAGAAAACAGTGGGACGGCTTGCCGCTGGCCGATCTCCTTCGGAGAAGAGCGAGAGGAAAGTCCGGGCAACACAGGGCACTCCGCTACCTAACAGGTAGAAGTCCGCGAGGGCTTGCACGTGCAGAAGAAAATAACCGCCGCCATATTTAAAGATCGTTTCATAATGCACATCTGGTTTAAGGCTATGGCGGTAAGGGTGAGAAGGTGGGGCAAGAGCCCACCAGGCGTATGGCGACATACGTGCTGTGCACACCGGAGGTTGAAAGTTCGCGTAAACCGGCGACGCGCCGACTGCGTCCTCACGAGGGCGCAAGGGTGAGAGAGGGCTGCCCGCCCGAGCCGGAGGGTAGAACGATGGAGGCGTCGCGGGAGCGGCGTCCTGGATAAATGGCAGGCACCCGCCTCGGCGGGCACAGAACCCGGCTTACAGGCCCACTGTTTTTCTTTTTAATTCAGAAGGACTCGCTCCTTACTTCTCTGGCGGGGACTATGAATTAGCCCTCAGAACTGCCACCACTTCTTGCGTGGACGTTGCTCCACGGCCAAGGGATTCAGCTGTTCCGTCATCACCTCCTCGTAGGTCTTGTTGTTGTGAATCATGTCGTAGATGGTGCCCCAATCGGGCAGTCCGCCTACATTGCGGTCGTCGATCCACACATCCACCTTCAGCTTGCGGCTGAAGTGCTGATTCTTGGTGATATCCTCTTCAGGGAAGTCACGGTTCACGGCATAGAACTCCACGCCACGTTCCCGACACCACTCCACGGCGTCGTCCAGCAACTTGCCCTCTCGCACGCTCCAGAGGATGAGTTTATGGCGCTCTTCAATGAGCATCTTCAGGGTCTGTGTGGCAAAGGGTATTTCCTCGCCGATATCCGGGTAACGGTGACGGACGATGGTGCCGTCGAAATCCACTGCTATAGTCATGTAGCTACAATAAATAATGTTTTCGGCCGCGAAGGTACAACGATTTTCCTGCATAGACGAACCTTTCTCGTTAAAAACTCTTAATCCCCACTCCCCCACCCCAAATTTGCCTCTCACGCACGCGTATATATAATAAGGTGTCCGGTTCGTAATAATCCAAAGAAGAGCGGCCGTCTGTTAATTATCCTTAACGAGATGCACTTTTAACGCCTTTGTGCATACAGCGTATCTTAAATAAGTGTACATTTGCCTACCAAAAAGGAAAAAAAGGCCCTTTTCAGGGGGCTAAACCAACCGAGATTACAACAATTTTTATTCTCTAACTAATTATTAATTAACTGCTTTATGAAACAAAAGTTACTCTCCCTCGTTGCACTTGCAGGTGCAATGTTCATGAGTGCAAGTGCATGGGCTCAGTGGACTGAACCCGCAGCGCCCACATTGGAAGAGACCAATGCTTCAGCCATTGAGAGCGGCAAGAGCTACTTCATCAAGAATGTAGGTGCTGGCCAGTTCATCACAGGCTCGAACTCATGGTCTACTCAGATCAGTCTTACGATGGAAGGAGTCGCAGACACTTATTCTCCTGCCCTCGTTATCATGGTGGAAGATTCTACCCAGACTTTCGGAACCGCTCAAGTCAGCGGCTATGCTCTCAGACTCAACGGTACTTTCACCGTGAATGGTGCAAGTAACGAACGCACCTTCACCAACACCTACCTGTTCCGCGATAGTGAGGAATCTGGTTTCATGGATCATGGCACCCAGGCGAAGGGCTATATCTGGAAGATTACGAAGGCCGACAACGGCTATTTCCGTATCCAGACGGCCGAAGGCGACCCCTCATTCCCCGATGCAGCAACACAGTATGCCGGTTGGGTGACAGAGGAAGGTATGACCATCGAAGATGGTGCATCCACGGTTGTCACCTTCAATCTTGAAGAAACGGCAGAGAACATTGACTGGATGTTCATTGATGCTACCAACTACCTCGCACAGAAGGCTGCTTATGAGCCTCGCAAGGAACTCTATGACCTGCTTGTCAGCACTACGGAAGAAGGCTATGACGTGGACACCGACGATGCCACTAAGGTCTACAACAATGCCAGCGCAACAGTAGAGGAGATTAAAGCCGCCATAGAAAAGTTGAAGGCTGCCATCAATCGAGCAAAGTTCGCTACCCTCCTCGCTGGTGCAACAGACGATGATCCCATCGATGCTACTGAGTATGTACTCGTCAACCCCGACTTCGAAGTAGGAAACATCGAAGGTTGGACTACCAACTACGTTAGCGGTCAGCAGGCCAACAACATCGGCTATCAGGGCGCAAGCTACACCAATGGCGACGTGACCATCAGCAAGTTCATCGAGGCTTGGAAGAGCAACGGTTCTCCGTTTGTCATCGGCGACGGCTACCTGCAGCAGACGGTCTATGGCCTGCCCTCAGGTAAATACGTGCTCGAAGCAGATGCCATTTCCGTTTATCAATGGTCAGATGCTGCAGGCAAGAACCCTGCTGAAGGCGTATCTATCTTCATTCAGGCTGGTCAGTACGAAGCTAAGACCGCGATTGCCACCGGTGACGGAAAGCCCGAGCACTTCAGCGTCAGCTTCGTGAACCCCAGAGGTTCTGACGTCCTCACCTTCGGTCTGAAGACCGAGAGCGCTACCGCCAACTGGATTGCAGCTGACAACTTCAAGATTTACTACTATGGTGAGACCGATCTCACTCCTGCTCAGGTTGAGTTGGAACGCGCCATCAAGGAAGCTGAGAATATTGACACCAACGTGCCCGCAAATGCCGATGATCTCGAGGCTCTCGAAAAGGGTATCGAGGATGCAACTGCTGTCCTCAACAGCAATCCTGATGACGAGACAGCTCTTGCTGCCCGCGATGCCGTCAAGGCTGCTACCGATGCCTTCAACGCTTCTGCTAAGGCTTATCAAGAATTCGAAGTTTACTTCGGCACTGGCGGCGAATTTGAGGGTCTGCTGGAGCAGGTGCTCGAGAACGAAGGCTGGACAGAACTGGCCGACGCCATGGATAAGTACAACACCGAACTCCAGACCAAGTTCATCAGCAACACCCTCACCACTGAGGAAATCAACGAGAGCCAGGATCACGTTCAGCAGCTGATCCTCGACTTCATCCAGGGCGACAACGTGAAGCCCGGTGATGACCTCACCCTGCTGCTCAAGAACCCCGGCTTCGACAACGGCCTGAATGGTTGGACTGTGGATGTCAAGGAAGGAGATGCACGTGGTGCTTGGACCGTGTTCGACGGTGTTGACTACCACGAAGTAGAATCCTGGCACGTCAACTTCGACCTCTATCAGGTTATTCCTAACATGCCCGCTGGCGTGTACAACATCTCTGTCCAGGGCTTCGCACGTCTGGACGACGGCCTCACCGAGACCACCATCGAGCTCTATGCCGGCAACAGCACTGCAAGCTTCCCCAGCATCAGCAACGTGAACGGCTCAGGTCCTGACGAGTACAGCGAGGAAATCCTCTACGATGCAGCATCCTTCGGCGATACTCCCATCGACAAGAACGGCCAGACCGTCTATGTGCCCAACGGCATGGCTGGCGCTCAGGTTTACTTCGGCATGGACAACCCCTTGACCGGCAAGCCCTTCTACCAGCGCGAGGTGAAGATTAATCTCCGCGAAGCCGGCGATCTCCGCATCGGTGTCCGCAGCAACAGCACCCACGAGTGGGTTCTTTGGGACAACATGAAGATCACGTATGCTGGTAACACCCTCGAACTCTACTACCAGATGATTGAGGAAGCTCAGGAGAAGATGATGGCTGCCGTCAATGCTGAGAACGCATTCGTCACCAAGGCTGCCACCACCAAGGTCAACGACCTCAACGGCCGCGTCGACAAGATGGAAGAACTCGAAACCGCAGACCAGGCTCTGGCTCTGATCGCCGAAATCGAGGCTGCCACAAAGTACATCCAGGCTGGTGTAGCCAAGGGCAATGCCCTCCAGGACGCTATCGACCTCTACAACGAACTCAGTGGCACATTCAGCACTTCTGACAACGCTCTGCCCGCTCTGCTGAGCAACGCCCAGCAGCTGAAGGACGATCCCGCTACCATCGAGAGCAACGAAGCTGTCGACGACATCATCGCTTCCTTCAAGAAGGCATGGGGTACCTATGTCACCTTCGATGCTGCAGACGAGCCCACCGAGAAGTACGATGCTACCTATGCTATCTTCAACTACAACTACTTCCACCCCGTCAAGGCTGAGAACTCTTCCGAAGGTTGGACTGTGGAGAACATCGGTGGCGCCTACGCTGCTGACTGGAAAGAGCTGGAAGCCTTCAACAACGACACCATCTACATCCACCAGACCATCGAAGGCCTGAAGCCCGGTTTCTACGAAGTTGACCTCCAGGGTTACTACCGTGCCGGCTACTCCGGCGCTTACAACGGCGAACAGGGCGACTCCCTGAAGCAGATTCAGCACGCATACATCTATGCTACCACCAGCCTCGGCGAGATGACCACTCCTCTGCGCAACGCTATCGATCAGAGCGAGATTCAGGAGATGAATCTCGGCGCTGGCTCGGAGACCGCTGTCAAGAACCTCGAGGGCACAGAAATGTACATCCCCGAGAACATGGAAGCTGCCGCTACCTATTTCGAGAATGGCTTCTATCCCAACAGCCTGAAGGTTCAGGTGGGCGAGGACGGCGTGCTCGAACTCGCTATCCGCAAGTGGAGCCACATCGATGGCGACTGGACAATCTTCACCAACTGGCAGCTGTTCTACCTCGGCAAGACCGGCCAGAACTTCAGCGATGAGCTCACCGCCGTTCAGGGCGTGGAGAGCACCAACGCCAAGGCTGCTCAGATCTTCACCCTCGACGGTCGTCAGGCTGCTCGCCTCAACCGCGGCATCAACATCGTTCGCATGAGCGATGGCAGCGTGCACAAGGTGATGGTTAAGTAATTCAGAAATCCCACTTTTGAGCACAAAAAAAGGCTCAAAAATCACGAAGCAAGGCCTGCACAACCACGTGCAGGCCTTTTTCTTGCGATTTTCTTTGGTCGTTTGAGAGAAAGTGAGTACTTTTGTGGCGAAATTAAGATTACTATCAAGCAAATAGAATGAAGAAACTGACTTTCCTCGCCCTGATGGCCGTTGCCGTCATGTGCCTCTCTTCCTGCGTCAGCTCGAAGAAGATTATCTATTTCCAAGGTGCCGACTCCATCTACTCCCAGGCACAAGACATCATGCAGAAGTACGAGATGCGCCTGAAGCCTGCAGACCAAGTGCTCATCAAAGTAACCTGCGACAACCCCGAATTGCTGGAGGTCTTCAGCCTCGACGTGACCATGGGTTCCGGCGGTGGTGGCCGCAGCGGTGGCGGTAACTACAGCTATACGGCATCCGGCACCATGGGTTCCGTTTACGGCTACACCGTGGACAACGAAGGTTTCCTCGACCTGCCAGCCCTGGGCAAGGTTCAGGTGGCCAACATGACGGTTGAAGAAGCCGCCAAGGCCATCGAGAAAGTCATTCAGGCACGTAACCTCATCAAGGAGCCCGAAGTGACAGTGCGCCTGCTGAACGCTCGCGTCAGCGTACTCGGCGCAGTGAAGAGTCCCCGCGTCGTGGGTCTCACCTCTGAGCGCAACACCATCCTGGACGTCCTGGCCAACTGCTCCGACGTCAGCGACCAGGCCTTGCGCCAGCACGTCACCCTCTTCCGCGAGAACAACGGCAAGCGCGAGATGTACAAGCTCGACCTTACTTCTGCCGACATCTTCCAGAGCCCCGCTTTCTACGTCCAGCAGAATGACCTCATCTACGTGGAGCCCAACAAGAGCCAGAACGTGAAGAGCTCTGCCTTCAGCACCTTCCTGGGTGTAGGCGGCAGTGTCATCAGTGCCCTCGCCTCCGTCACCGCCCTCGTCATCTCTATCGTCAATCTGACCAAGTAAAGAGGTGACCAAGTAAAAGAGGTGACCAAGTAAAGAGGCGGCCAAGTAAAGAGGCGACCAAGTAAAGACTTAGCCTCACACCACCATGCAGCCTGCTGTATCCTCCGATGCAGCAGGCGCAAACGTCTCCACACCTAAGTGTCCCGGCCGATAGACCTAACTGCACAGAACTACAGGCCATGATGCAACAAACTAATACTTCCTCACGCAACAAACTAATACTTACTTGCGTGAGGAACTATACTTCAATGCAGGTCAAGCTACACTTACGGAATTTACAGAGATTATTTACCGGAGGATGTCGCGGAGGAAGCGAGGGGTGTGGCCCTCTGTTGACTGGGCTACCTCCTCAGGCGTACCCGTCGAAAGAATCAAGCCGCCACCACGACCACCTTCAGGACCGAGATCCACAAGATAATCCGCCGACTTGATGACATCCAGATTGTGTTCGATGACGAGAACGGTGTTGCCCTTGTCCACCAGACGCTGCAGCACCCCCAACAGCACACGGATATCCTCGAAATGCAAGCCCGTGGTGGGCTCATCCAGGATGTAGAACGTGCGTCCCGTGTCGCGCTTGGCCAGTTCCGTGGCCAGCTTCACACGCTGGCTTTCGCCACCGCTGAGGGTCGTGGAAGACTGTCCGAGTTTGATATATCCGAGTCCCACTTCCTGCAGGGTGCGAATCTTCTGCAAGATATTCGGTTGGTTCTCAAAGAACTCCACCGCCTGGTTGATGGTCATATCCAGCACGTCGGCTATGGATTTGCCCTTGAATCGCACCTCCAGAGTCTCGCGATTATAGCGCTTGCCGTGACATTCCTCGCAAGGCACCATCACATCAGGCAAGAAGTTCATCTCTATGGTCTTGTAGCCATTGCCTCCGCAGGTCTCACACCGTCCGCCTTTCACATTGAACGAGAAGCGGCCAGGCTTGTAGCCACGAATCTTTGCCTCGGGCAGCGAAACAAATAGGTCGCGGATATCAGAGAACACACCCGTATAAGTGGCTGGATTGGATCGGGGCGTGCGTCCAATGGGACTCTGATCCACACTGACGACCTTGTCCAGGAACTCTAGACCGGCAACGGCATCATAGGGCAAGGGGTCGCGCAGCGAGCGATAGAAATGCTGCGAGAGGATGGGTTGCAGGGTATCGTTGATGAGCGTGGACTTTCCGGAACCGGAAACGCCTGTGACACAAATGAATGTACCCAGCGGAAGCTTCAGGTTCACCCCACGGAGGTTGTTTCCTCTGGCGCCTACTATCTGCAGGAAGTTACCATTGCCCTGACGACGCATGGCAGGAACCTCAATTTTCATCTCGCCACGCAGATAGCGAGCAGTGAGGGACCCAGCGCCTCCCTCCAGGGAGGGGAGGCTTCCGGCTTGAGAGAAGTTGGCATTGCGCGAGCCTTCCCCCTCCACGGGAGAAGCAGAAAGCGGGGCCACTAATTGCTCATACGTCCCCTGGAACATCACTTCCCCACCCTTTCGGCCAGCCAGCGGACCCATATCCACAATGTAATCCGCCTCGCGCATCATCTCCTCGTCGTGCTCCACGACAATGACGGTGTTGCCCATATCGCGCAGTTCCTTCAACGAACGGATAAGGCGCTGGTTGTCACGCTGATGAAGTCCGATTGACGGTTCATCGAGGATATAGAGTACATTGACCAGTTTGGAACCAATCTGTGTGGCCAGACGAATACGCTGGCTCTCGCCACCGGAGAGACTCAGGCTGCTGCGCGAAAGCGAGAGATAATCCAGCCCCACGTCCACCAGGAACTGCAGGCGAGCACGGATTTCCTTCAGGATTTCAGGGGCAATCTGCCGCTGGCGAGCCGTAAGAAGAGGTCTTGTCTTCCCCACCTCGTCAGTCCCATCAGACCCATTAACCCCATTAGACCCATTCACCCCAATAAGCCCATTAACCCCATCAGACCCATTAACCCCATCACCCCCATCAACTCCAGCTTCCTCTGCCAGAGCAGAGATGAACTGCAGCAAGTCCTTGATATCCAAGTCCGCCAGTTCTGCGATATTCTTTCCGCCGATGCGGAAGTGAAGGGCCTCGCGGTTCAAACGCTTTCCATGACATTCCGGACATGTCGCCGTGCGAGAGAACTGCTCAGCCCACTTCTGGGCGGTAGCGCTGGAATCGGAATCCTGCAACATCTGGATGTATTTCGTCAGGCCGTCGTAGTCTATGTAGTAGTCATTGGTCGTGTGGGCAACAGCTGCAGGAATGCGCAAGCGCTCAGGACATCCATTGAGAATCTCATCCACCGCCTCGTCCGGGACAGCACTCAGAGGCGTGTCCAACGTGCAGTCGTAGCGCTCCAGCAATGCCTCCATCTGCCAGAAAATCATCTGGTTCTTGTACTTTCCCAGCGGAGCGACGCCTCCCTCGCGGACGGAGAGCGCACGATCCGGAATGACCTTGTTGACATCTATCAGATTCACGTAGCCCAATCCCTTGCAGCGCGGGCACCAACCCTGCGGCGAGTTGAAAGAGAAATTGTGGGGAGCCGGATCGGCATAGCTCATGCCCGTGGTAGGACACATCAGCCTTCGGGAATAGTGACGCAGTTCACCGCTGTCGGCATCCAGCACCATCATCAGTCCGTCGCCCATCTTCAGGCTGAGTTCCACACTCTTGCGCAATCGCTTGGAGGAATCCGTTTTCCCCTGATCCGTCTCGATCACGACCCTGTCCACCACCACCTCTATGGAGTGGTTGACATAGCGGTCAACCTTCATCCCCTGGACGACTTCCATCAGTTCGCCGTCCACCCGCACCCGCAGGAATCCCTTGCGTCGGACGCTGTCGAAGAGTTCGCGATAATGTCCCTTGCGGTTCCGCACCAGAGGAGCCAGCAACAGGACACGCCGGCCGGCATAGTCCTTGCAGAGGAGCTCTACGATCTGCTCCTCGGTATATTTCACCATCGGCTCGCCCGTTCGCCAGGAATAGGCATCACCGGCACGCGCATAGAGAAGACGCAAGTAATCATAGACCTCCGTAGTGGTTCCGACGGTGGAGCGAGGATTCTTGTTCGTAGTCTTCTGATCGATACTGATGACGGGAGACAGGCCCGTGATCTTGTCCACATCAGGCCGTTCCATGCCTCCGAGGAAGTTGCGGGCATAGGCCGAGAAAGTCTCTATGTAGCGTCGCTGCCCTTCGGCAAAGATGGTGTCGAAGGCCAAGGAACTCTTGCCGGAGCCTGAAAGTCCAGTGATGACGGTCAGACTCTGGCGAGGTATCGTGACATCAACATTCTTCAAGTTGTGGACGCGAGCGCCCAGAACCTCAATTTTCCCCTGTCCGCTCATTCTTCACCTCCTGCAGAACCGCCTTCATCAGATATCAGACGCGTCATCACATTGACATCCTTGCGGATGTGGTACTCCCTGCCGTCAGCACCGCGGGCCACGACATTCACGAAATAGACGCCATCGGGAACGACCTTGCCATTCACCTTGCCATCCCATTCGCCATTCACGTCGTTCCAACTGTAGAGGCGCTGTCCCCAGCGGTTGAAGATGGTAGCCTTGAAACTGACGATACTCTGATGATTGGACTTCGCCTTGTAGGTATCGTTCCATCCATCGTCGTTGGGCGAGAAGGCATTGGGCATCTGCAGCTGCGATTCGGAGATGCTGACCGTGAAACGTCCACCTGTCTCGCCCTCTTGGGGATAGAACACGGTGTCGGTCCCATGGACGAAGGTAGCCTTCAGTTCCACTACATACGAACCGCTGTGCTCGAACCGATATTCCATATCCTCCTCAAATCGGTGGACCAATGCCACATCGGGCGTCTGTTGCTCATAGATCTTCCATTCGTAGCGAGCCGAGTAAAGGGGCGCCCCATCCTCGTCGTCCAAGCCCGAAGGGTTGGCGGAGAATTGCGCGAGCACAGGAGCCGAGCCAGCATAGCTCTCCAACTCCTCGGTCTTCTCTTCTGCACGCCCCTCGCTGTCCACTTCGGTGTAGGTGAAGGTCGCCTTGGGCGCGCAGGAGGGAAAGTCGGTCTGCGCTTGCGCTGTCAGGATGGCAGCCATCAGAGCTGCCAGCAACAAGGCGGAACGGAGTAAAAAGTTATTCTTTTGCATAGGATTCGCAGTCACTTTTCTATTTCGGGTGCAAAGTTAAGCATTATCCTCCGAACTCGTGCCGAAAAACGGAACTTTTTTCCTCCGCAAGCTCGCACACACCTTAATTTATATACGCGCGCATAAGGAAATTCGGTAAAATGGGCAAAATACCGAAATTTGCTTGTACGTTTTACCGATTTTGAAATTCGCTACCAAAATAACACGCTACTTTTGCAGCGGATTTCGGGGAAAAAGCACCCGAACGTCAACAAATAATTTTATGATGCATAACAAATATAATAACACAACCATTTATTAAAAAGTATGAAAAAAAATGTTTTCATCTCATGCCTGACGCTGGGACTGATGGGGCTCTCCGTCGCCTGCACCTCCGAAAGGAGCATCGACGAGCAGCTGCCCAAGAATGAAGTCCGCGAGAAGGGCAAACTCACCCTGAGCCTCAACAACGGCACCACGTTCGAAACAGCGACGCGTGCGCTCAGTGAGGCCGACTACCGCAACACGAACAACTACACGGTGCAGCTCATCAACACCCGCAACAACAACGTCCTGCTGGAGTGCAAGGGTTCGGAAATCGCCACCAACCTGCCCAAGGAACTGGAGATCGGTTCCTACCAGGTCAAGGCCTTCTACGGCAGCGAGTCCTCTGCCTCGCGCAACGACTTCCGCGTCGAAGGAGAGGCGAGCTTCACCATCAAGGCCAAGAAGGATACGACCGTCACCGTCAACTGCGCCCCCACCTGCGGCAAGATCAGCGTGGCCTTCGACAGCCAGATGGCTACCTACTACGACAACTACAGCGTCACCTTCGGCGGCACCACGGCACTGGGCAGCAACACCATCGCCTGGGCCAAGGCTGACACCGAACCCTGGTACGTGAAGCTCGGCACCTCCGCAGAGACCGTCACCTACACCGTCAACGTCACCGCCAAGGAGGACTACGCACACGTGGATGCCAACGGCAACAAGCAGACCAGCGGCACCGCCACCGGCACCTTCCAGCTCGAGCGCAACAAGGCCCACAAGCTCACCATCACGCCGAACTACACTGCGATGACCGAAGGCGGACTCTCCATCACCATCACCATCGACGAGAGCACCAACGACAAGCCCACGACCATCGAGGTGCCTGTCAGCTGGATTTAAGCAGACTCCCAGAATCTTAAACTAAAATCGCATTACAGATATGAAACTGAGATACTCATTACTGACAGGAACACTGGCCATCGCCGCACTCACGGCCTGCGTCAGCGAGAACCATGATTTCGAAGGTAACGGAGCGGACGGCAAAGGCTATATGGCGCTGAACGTCACACAAGTGGAGCCGCAGGCCACCCGTGCCGTGACACCCGTCACCGACTATCCCGTCACCCTCTATACCGCCGAAGGCAGCAAGGTGGAAAGCTGGGACGCTGTCAGCCTCGTGCCGGCAAAATACACCCTCGCCGTGGGCAACTACAGCGTGGAGAGCCACACACCGGGCATCATCCAGAAGAAGATGACCACCCCCTACTACCAGGGCACAGCAGACCTGAAAATCGAGAAGGAAATAACCACCAACGTGAACGTCGTCTGCAAAATGAAGAACTCGCCTATCAGCCTCCACTACGACGCCGACTTCCTCAGCGTCTTCACGGCTTGGACCATCACCATCGACGACGGCGGCGACATGGCGCTCGTCTTCTCTAATGCCGACGGCACCACGCCGGCACCCGTCTACTGGCACTTCGAGGAGAAAGTGGAGAAGCTCGTGCTGAACTTCAGAGGCACCACCCAGGAGGGCAGCACCGTGGCAGCACGCAACGAGCTGACCAAGAGCCAGGCCGAGGAACAGTACGACGGCGACCTGACCTACTTCACCGGCGGCGATGCCCTGAACATCAACTTCACCCCCGTGGAGAGCACCACCGGCAAGGTCACCGCCATCGCCATCAACGCCACCGTCACCTTCACCGAGACATCCAGCTCCATGACGCTCGAAGTGACCGACAGCGGCACACTCGAAGAGCCCGAAACGCCAACACCCGGCCCCACACCCGGCGACGACACCTCCATCACCCTGAACCTGCCCAATAACATGACCGTCAACGCCGCCACCGAGAAGAGCCTCGGAGACACCTACATCAAGTGTGACAACGGCATCAAGAGCATCAAGGTCAGCATCGAGAGCACCAGTTCCGAGATGATCGAGTCCCTCGGAGACCTCAACACCAACTACGGAGTGGACTTCGTCGGAGGCGCAGAAATCGTAGACAACAGCGACATCGTACAGCTCTTCAACGACCTGGGTCAGCCCCTGAGCGTGCCAGCTCAAGGCGACGTCGACTACACCTTCCCCATCGGAAACTTCTTCGGCTTGCTCGGATTCCTCTCCGGAGAACACACGTTCAACCTGGTCATCGAGGACATGAACGGCAACAAGAAGAACGGCACATTAATCCTTACCGTCGAATGATGATTAAAGCAATAGAACTATGAAAAAGATATTTTCCATCTTGTCCATCGCGTGCGCCGCACTTCTTTCTATCTCATGCTCCACGGACATAGAGAGCGCTGAAGAAATGGGATACCTCACCCTGGACATCAACACACTCGTCTCAACACACACCCGCGCCGTCAACGGTGTACCCTCCGGCTACAACCCCAAGACCCTGCACGTAGAACTCCGAAAAGAAGACGGCACCGTGGTGATGCAGACCGACGACTTCGAGAACTCCAGCGACTTCAAGGGCACCATCGTCCTTGCACCCGGAACCTACACCATCGACGCACACTCCGCCAACTGGGACGGCAGCGACTCAGGTTTCGGCACGCCCTACTACACGGGCATGACCAAGGCCATCGTGACCGCACGCACCCTGAGCAAGGCCTCCCTGACACTGACTCAGGCCAACGTGAAGGTCACCGTGAACTTCGACAACAGCTTCCGCACCTATTTCAAGAGCGCGCGAGCCATCGTGGAGTCCGCCGTCAACGGCGTGGCACCCAGAACCTTCATCATGGGGACGACCGTGGGTTCGGCCTACTTCCCCGTGGGTGAGCTCACCTTCATGGTCCACGTCACGAACATGAACGACGAAACGCACCTGCAGGAGAACGTCATCAGCGACGTCAAGGCCCGCGACCACATCATCATCACCTACAAGGTGGCCGACGCCGGACACATGGGCGGCGTCACCGTCAGCGTGGATGATGCCACGAAGACCTACACCTACACGGTGGAAGTGCCGCGCAAGAGCAGCACCGCCCTGCAGGCCAACAACGCCAACGCATGGGGACATTTTGCCGACCTCAGCGGACTCGTAACCGCCAAGACCTCTGAATTCGACCCCGCAAGCGTGACCCTGCAGTGGAAGAGCCAGAACGACGCCGACTGGACCACCGTGGCCAACAGCGCCCTCAGCATCAGCGGAGACAACTACTCCTACAAACTGACCGGCCTCACGCCCAAGACGACCTACTCCTACCGCCTCAGCTATACGAAGGGAGAAACAACCGTCAACAGCAACGAGGTGGTATTCACCACGGACGAAGAGCCGACACTGTACAACGGCGGCTTCGAAGAATGGAACAAGAACGGCAACATCTGGTATGCCAATGCTAGCGGAACCAACTACTGGGACAGCTCCAACCCCGGCTCGGCATCCATGGGCGAGCAGTACAACGTCACCACGTCTACGACAAGCCCCGTCCACGGCGGAAGCCGTGCTGCCAAGCTGCAGTCCACCTACGTCATCATCAAGTTCGCCGCTGCCAGCCTCTTCACCGGACAGTTCGACCACCTCGTAGGAACCAAGGGTGCCGTGCTCAACTGGGGTGTGCCCTTCACCGGACGTCCCACCAGCCTCAAGGGTTACATGCAGTACGCTCCCGGCGAAATCAACCGCGGCACAGCGCCCTCCGGAGCACCTGCCAAGGGACAGCCCGACCAGTGCCAGATCTACTGCGTGCTGACCACCTCAGCCATCCAGATTGACAACACCGACATGGCCAACTTCCCCAACTGGGACACCGACAACCGAGTGGTAGCCTACGGCACACTGCCGGCATCTGAGTGTGTGAACAGCAACGGACAGTGGAAGGAATTCAATATTCCTCTGGAATACCACAGCCTGACCACCAAGCCCACGCACCTCATCATTGTCTGCTCCAGCTCGCGCTATGGTGACTACTTCTACGGCAGTGACTCCTCATGCCTCTACCTCGATGACTTCGAACTGGTATATGGCGACACGCCTACAGTTAAATAAGACGTAATGACTAAACAAACAAGCAGATACCTGTTAGGGCTGCTGCTGGCGCTCGCGCCGGCAGCAGCCTCCTCGCAGGTCACCACTTCTCCCCAGCTGCGCCCCGGACAGGTCGTCGTGGCGCGCCAGGACACGCTCGTCAACACCCGCCTCGACACGGTTGTCGTCGTAAAGAAGGACACGTCCTTCGTCATGAAGTACGACACGATGAACGTAGCCCAGATGGCCAACGGCCTGCCCATCATCATCAATAACAACAGCGTGCCCGACTCTGTCATCGCACGCGCCGTGCGCATCGGGGTACTCGAAGCTCTGCAGCTTGCGGCTTTAATACCCCAATTACAGCAGCAACAGCAGGCACAGCCAGCACAGCCGGTACAACAGGTACAGCCGGTGCAGCAAGTTCAACCAACCCAACCTGTCCAGCAGGCGCAACCGACGCAGCCGGCACAGCAGGTGCAACCAACTCAACCTGTCCAGCAGGCACAACCGACCCAGCAGGTGCAATCATCACAGCGCCGACTGACCCCGCTGCCTGTTGTCCAGAAGACGGATAGCACCGAACGTCCCAAGTACCTCCAGACCTGGGACAAGATGCAGAGCCGACGCCACATCCAGCGCATAGACCGCGACCTAATGAAGCGCGTGTTCATCCCCAAAGGACAATGGATGACAGGAGCCACCTTCAACTATCAGGAGTGGGACACGGAGAATATCAATCTGCTTGTACTGAAAAACATGGAGCTCGAAGGCCACACCTTCAGCGCCAGCCCCTATTTTGGATATTTCCTTTGGAATAACATCTGTCTCGGCGGACGATACAACTACCACCGCGACTACTTCTTCCTCGGCCAGTTCGACATGAAGCTGGGTAACCTGAAACTGGGTGATGTGAGTGAGAGCTTAGAACTAAGCCTCGAAGACCTCTATTATCTCGAGCACACGCATGAGGTGGCGGCCTTCGGAAGACTCTACCAGCCTCTGGATCGCAAGAACATCTTCGCATTCTTCAGCGAGGTCCGGGCCATCTACGCCTACAGCGTAGGCAAGAACACCACAGGCAGTGGCACGGAGTTCGAAGGCAGTTTCGAACGTGCCCACACACTACAGCTCGCCTTCTGCCCCGGCATGGCGGCTTTCGTCACCGACTTCATGGCCGCTGAAGCCAGCATCGGCATCATGGGCCTGAAATACCGCTGGAAGAACCAGCACACCAACCGCGTGGAAAACGGCTCCAGCCACAGCGGAGGCATGAACTTCAAGTTCAACCTCCTCAGTATCAACCTCGGAGTCACCTTCTACCTCTAAAATAGAAACATCTATCAACACTACAATAACTAGCAATACTAGAACAACTAGAATGACTAGACCCCATTATATATATTCGCTCACTACCACCCTTCTCGCAAGCTTGCTCCTCGCCTCCTGCGCCATCAAGGATGACATCCCCTACCCCATCGTGGAATCCGCCATCACGGCTTTCAAGGTGCAGGGACAATGCGATGCCAACGACCAGGAATTTGCTCGCGCTACCATCAGCGAGAAAGATGCCACCGTGGACATCTTCGTCAGCGACACCGTAGACCTGCGACGGGTGCGCATCCTGCAGATGGAAGTCAGCAACGACGCCACCCTCGTCCCTGCCCAGGGTGTATGCCTCCACCCCAGCTTCTTCCCCACCAAAGGATTCGAAAGTCCGGCATCGACCGACAACACCCTTATAGACCTCTCACAGGGCTATGCGGACTTCACCCTCCATACCTATCAGGACTATGAATGGAAGATCCGCGTGAAGCAGGTCATACTCCGTGAAGTAGAAATCTCCGGACAAGCGGGCGACGCCGTCATCGACCCGGTGAACCGCAACATCGTAGTCTACGTGAACGGAGAGCAGGACCTGGGCAGCATCACCATCCAGAAGTTCAAGCCTGCCGGGCAGCACAGCGTGGTCAACCCCGACCCTGTGGGAGCCGGCCCCATGGACTTCAACCAGGCTCGCACCTTCGACATCACCCCCGGCAATAGCACCGAGAGCGAGACTTGGCAGATGTTCGTCTACCAGACTGATCAACAAGGAGATACAACCAACCAACAAGGACAAACAACAGCCGAGGCATTTGTACGCAACAACAGCGCCACCGTCAGCGGCAACTGTCCTTCTGGCAGCATACCCGTCGTGGAATATCGCCGCGAAGGTGATGACGAATGGACACAAGTACCTCAGGATCAAGTCGTCGTCAACGGCTCTACCTACACTGCAGAAGTAACAGGACTCACCCCCGGAGGCAGCTACGAGTTCCGCACGAGAATAGGCGACGAAGTCACCTCTACCGACTCAGAGTCTTACATCACCGTGGCACCCCAGCAACTGGAAAACAGCAGCTTCGACGACTGGCACATCGAAGGCTCCGGCACCAAGGCGCTCTACCTGCCCTGGGCCGATGGCGCTGAAGGCTACTGGGACACCGGCAACCACGGAACCACCACCGTGGGCGCCAGCAACAGCACCTACGCCGACGAAGGAGGACGACGCTTTGCCAACCTGGCATCGAAGTACATCGTCATCAAGTTCGCCGCCGGGAATATCTTCACCGGAAAATACCTCGAAACCGACGGCACTAACGGAGTGCTCTCTTTCGGAAGACCCTTCACGGCCTTCCCCACAAAGATGCGCTTCGACTACAAGTACCGCACCAGCACCATCACCCGCACGGGCGGCGACTGGAAAGAGTCCTACGGAAAATACATCACCCGGAAGCTCTACGAGGGCCTCAAGGGACAACCGGACTCCTGCAACGTATACATCGCCCTCGGAGACTGGGAACCCGTGGACTACAAAGGCACACAGTGCCCCTACCTCATACGCACACGCCCCTCCGAACTGCACCTGCTGGACAAGAACGACCCTCACCTCATCGCCTTCGCCGAGATGACATGCGGGCGCGACGTCAGCCAGTGGACCACCGAGACCCTGACGCTGGACTACCGCGTCCGTGACCGCAGGCCGAAGTACATCATCGTCGTGGCTTCCAGCTCCAAGTACGGCGACTACTTCACCGGAGGCGAGGAATCGCTGCTGCAGGTAGACAACCTGGAACTCCTCTACGAGTAAAGAACTAAAATAACCAGAATTTCTAGGATAACCTAGGACGTCCTAGAATAACCTAGGAAGACCTAGAACAACCTAGGACAACCTAGGACAACCCGGAAAAGAAAATGAAACTGAAAGACATCATACGGCTACTCCTGCTCACTCCGCTGCTGGCGGCGTGCAGCACGGACGCCGACATCCTCACCGCCGACGGCGAAGGCCGCCTGCGTCTGGATCTGTCGAATGTCTCCTCCGCCACACGCTCCATTCCCGCCGACCTCGGTGTGCCCACAGCAGAAGACTTTCATCTCCGCATCACCAACAGCGCCGGACGTGCCGTCTACGACGACGCCTTCACCACCGAAGAGCTGAGCCTGACGACAGGAAACTACACCGTCCGTGCCACCTATGGCGACAACCCGCTCATGGGCATCGACACACCTTACTACATCGCCGAGTCTACTGCCACCATCACTGCCGACCAGACCACGGACCTGCAGCTGCACGCCTCTGTGGGCAACGCCCTCATCAGCGCCGTCTTCGGGCAGGACGAAGAGGAGCACCAGCGCTTCGAACGATTCTACAGCGACTATTCGCTGAAGGTGCACATCGGTGACAACAGTATCGCCATCAGCCGTGGCGCACCTGGCAGGAGCGTCTATGTGCAACCCGGGAACAAAGTCACCATCAGCTTCTGGGGCAAGCTGAAGATGGAGAACGACCGCGAGGTGCAGACCCAGCTCACCAGCGCCGACTTCCCCGAGACGTTCAGCGCGGCCGACCACGCCATTGTCACCCTGACGCTGCCCGACCCCGAGAGTGCCATGACCGTGGACATCGCCAAGGTCGAACTCGAAGACGTCACCCTCGACGAGACCATACCACTCTCCTGGTTGCCCGTGCCCATAATCACCGCAACCCACCAGTTCACCCGCAATGGCAACCTCGCCGGAACGGACCTGGCCTTCACCGACAACTACCCGGGCCTTACCTGGCGAGCCATTGTCACAAACGCAACCGGCACAGAGGTACGTCGCATCCAGGGCGAAGGGGCACTCACTTCCACCTACAGCAGCTCCACCGAATGGCCCTACCTGCCGCAGGGCAAGTACAAAGCCACGTTCTATCTCATCAGTGAGAGCGGGACGGCCAAGACCCTGAGCAGCCGCGAGTTCATGGTCGGAGCACCCACGTTCGTCGTCAGCGTCAACGGCTACACCTCCTACACCAAGTACCTTGAGGGCGACATCGAAGCCGCCAACGCCTGCGACCGCCTCACGGTCTACGAACCCTCGGTGCATCTGGGCATCGAACGCTCGCTGCTCACGAACAGCAACTACAGCTACACCTTCACCTACACCTACGATGGCGGCACCGCCACCACCGTCGCGCCCGGATTAGGCAGTTACTATATCGGGAACCTGACAGGCCAGGAGGTGCGCTCTGCCGCCCATGTGCTGCGCGCCGATGCCACCTTCGACGGCGTCACGGCCGCTGCACAACAAGGCTTCCAGATCACTGGGCTGCCCTACGCCCTGAACCTCGCCGAGCACGACGAATGGTCCTCTTCGTCCGGCGTGGACTGGTTCGAGAACGACGTACGCCTCGGACACCTCAGCACCGGCGGACAGACCATCCGCACAGACCAGGCCATCTGCCTGCCGCCTGCCACCTATTTCTGCGCGGACTACCATGTCAACGTGCACACCCTGACCATAGGCACGACGTTCTCCATCCAATGCGGCAGCCAGGAGATCCTGACCATAGAGGAAGCAGGAACCCCCTTCCGCGACACCGACCACATCCACGAGGGCACCACCGCCGTCTTCCACGACGACAGCCAGTTCATCACGAACATATCCTGCAACAACAGCTACGGAGCCGGGCAGACGTGCTCACACATCTATGCTCTCAGCTTCAGATACGCCAACCACTAAACGCATGAGAAAGCTATTATATATAATAATGTGTATCGGCCTGCTGACAGCCTGCCAGCAGGAACAACTCGAGCCCGCCGCACAAGCCGTGCTGGAGCTGGAGCTTTCGCGCTGCGGACACCCGTCGGTCGCCACGCGCGCCGTGGACGACGACCTCGCCGTGACCATCTGCCTGCCCGACGGCACCCCGGTGCAACAATATTCCCCCGGCAACATTCCCCCGAAGATTGTCCTCGAACCCGGAGACTACCGCGTCGTGGCCTACACCGACAACCAGGACTCCTGGCCGACAGCCAACGGCGGGCGCGGGGCCGCCTGCCACTACGGCGACACCCTCATCACCATGGAGTACGACAAGGTGTTCCGCCTGAAGATGGAAGTTCCCGCCACGAACTACGCCGTGGGGCTGAGTCTGCCAGAGCACTTCGACACCTACTTCACCACCTACACCTTCACCCTCAAGAGCGGCAGCCGCACGACCACCATCCGCCAGGGCGAGAAGGCCTATTTCAGCATCGCCGACGGAGGTTTCAGCTACGCCCTCAGCGCCACTAACACCGACGGCAAGACCAACGCACACTCCGCCATAGACTTCCCCGACGTGGCCGCCAGCAAGTGCTTCACCGTACGCTACAACTACGACTCCGACGCCACCACGGGAGGCGTGGACATCGTCATCACCGACGATATGGACACCGACGACAACAATATTTCACTATGAGAAAGTCACTCGGAATCATACTATCATGGATGCTTCTCCTCGCGGCCTGCGTAGGCGAGAACGACATTCCGTCGAACCTCGTCGGCCAACAGGAAACAACCGATAATGCCGCAGCGGACAGCATGGGGCGTTTCGAGCTGACGCTGACCGGCGAACGCGCCACGCGCGCCACCACCACCGTCATCAGCAAGGAGGAGGCAGAGCTGTTCCTCGTCACCATCTACAAGGGCAGCGACATCGTCCGCACCACCACCTACCTAAAGGACATCAACACCAGCCTCTCCGCAGGCTACGGCTACCGGGTTTTCGCCGAGAGCGTGTCGGAGCAGACGGCCATCACCAGCAACGACGGCTGGGGACAGCGGCGCTACGCCGGCACCTCCGCCTCCTTCGCCATCAAGGCGGGCGAGGTGACACCCGTCAACGTAGGCTGCAGCGTGGCCAATGCCGGCTTCGAGGTCATCTTCGACGAGAGCGTGTCAGAATACTTCACCACCTCCTACTCCGTCACCATCACCGACGGCGAACGCACCCTCGTCTTCGATGCCGCCAGCGGCGGCTCCAAGGTCGACGGCAACATCACCCCCGGGCGCATAGCCTACTTCAACCTCGACGCCGAAGGCTCGCATACCATCAGCTACACCATCCGCGCCGTAGGACCGAAGACCGTGGAGAAGTCCGGAACCATAGACCTGAGCAAAGCCGTCATCAGCCGCATCAACCTCAACTACGAACGCAGCACCTTCGACTTCCAGGTCACCCTCGATGAGGAGTACCTCTTCGTGGAGGACATCATCAACATCACCGACGAAGACATTCAGGTCGAAGACGGCTCCACGGACATCATCGCCACCCACCAGCCCTACACCGCCGAGGCCAACACCATCGCCACCCGCACAGCCCTCGACGAGGAGGGCAACACCGTCGGCTGGAACGCCGACGATGCCATCGCCGTCTACGACTTCACCTCGGCCAAGCACAGCTTCCCCATCGCCATCGGCACCGACGGACAGATCAAGTTCTCCGGCAAGGTGACGCCCAAGAGTCCCCGCTTCGCCGCCATCTATCCCCATTCCCTCGCCGCCGAGAGCGCCGCCTCGAGCGCCGCACTCTCCGCAACCCTGCCCACCACGCAGTATGCCGCCACCTCCACGTTCGCTCCGGAGCTGAACATCTCCGTGGCCAAGGGCGAGCGACACCTCGACGGCAGCCCCACAGAGGTCACCTTCTACAACGTCTGCCAGCTGCTGCGTTTCAGCGTGCCGCCCTACGCCGCCGGCAAGATCAGCAGCATCCGCCTCACTGCCACAGCACCCATTGCCGGCAAGCTGACCATCGACTACAGCGCCGCCGCGCCCAAGGTGTCCATCGCCGCCACGGAGAGCAAGGTCATCACCATCCTGCCGCCGCGCCGCAGCACGACCTTCGACGCCGGCACCTACTACATCGTCTGCGCTCCCTCGCAGCTCGCGGGCTTCACCCTCTCCTTCACCACCGCCTCCAAGGGCTATTCCCTGGCCTCCACCACCACCTTCGGCGGTGTGCTCAGCCGCATCCACTCGCTGGGGAACATCGACCTCATCAGCACCCCCGTGCCAGTCGCCACACACGTCTACTCCTCCGACGGCCTCCTGCAGGGCACCCAGGTACGCATCACCGACGCACCCATCGACGGACAAGCCTGGTCCGCAACCATCCGTAATGCCGCAGGCACCGTCGTGCGCACCCTCGCAGGCAGCGGCGACCTCCAGTCCGCAGAGACCGACGCCGCCTGGCCATACCTCCCCAAGGGCACCTACACCGTCAGCTACACCTACACCTCCTCCAATAACGACGCGCGCACGGGCGAAGTCTCGCTCACCGTGCCCGCTCCCACCCTCCGCCTCATTGTCGACGGCTACTCGGCCCACACCAAATACGAAAGCGGCGACACCGACGGGGCCAACGCCTGCGAGCGCCTGACGTTCTACGCACCCTCGGCACGCTTCAGCGTGGCAGAAAGCCTGCTCAGCAACGCCTCCTACTCCCACTCCTACGTCCGCTCCTTCAACGGCCAGAGTCTGACGACCACCGAGGCGAAGAACGCCGTGGCATGGGGCAACTACACCGGCGTGCCCGTCAACGCCTCACCCTATCCCTTCTCCGTCACCGCCCACTTCGCCGGAGAGAGCGTCACCGCCACCAAGGACATCCGCATCACCGGACTGCCGGCCTCCTTCGCACCGCCCACGCAGGCCGCAGGATGGGGCAACGACGACGGCACCACGGAGTTCGAGAGCAACTACGTCCGCCTCGGCAACTACTCCTTCAGCCAGCCCCACCGCATCAAGAACGACTCCTGGTTCCGCATCCCCGCCGGAGTGAAGCTCACCCTGGACTACGACATCATCCTGCACCGCGCTGCCGTGAACACCACCGCCAACGTCAAGGCCGGGAACCAGGAAATCGTCACCGTCACGGAATCCAGATACGGACAGGACGTGCAGAATGCCGGCACGAAGACCATCACCACCAACGCCGCCGTCACCACCGTCACCTGCGAAGGCAGCTACGGTTCCGGCGCCACACACACCAAAGTCTATAAACTCAACTTCAAATACGGTAAATAACCGATGCTCCGCCGCATACCACATATCATCTTAGTCCTGGCGACCGCAGCCCTCACCGCCTGCGTCAGTGAGCTCGACTCCCCGCGGAGTACGCAGCAGGGTTCCTTCGCCATTCATCTGGCTGCCGACAGCCTCGCCGTGGACATCGAGACCCGCGCCGCGCGGCTGCTCTCCGGCACCGAGGCAGAGGCCTTCTTCCTCACTCTCACACAGGACAACGAGACCCTCTGGCAGCACAAAGCCTACGCCACCATCACCGACGCCGACCGCACACAGCCGCTGGGACAGGGCTATATCCTCACCGCAGAGAACATCACCGCCGACGAGGCCGAGACACTCAACGACGGATGGGGAGCACGGCGATATGCCGGCAGCTCAGAGCCGTTCGGCATCACTGCCGGACAGACGACCTACGTCACCGTGCCCTGCCGCATGACCAACGCCGGACTCTGCGTCACCTTCGACGACTCCTTCACCAGCTACTTCACCGACTACGCCGTCACCACGGACGACCGCCGCACGCTGAAGTTCAACGGCACCAACGCTGCCGCCTTCGATGCCAACCGCCAACTCACCGCCGGCACCATCGCCTACTACAACCCCAGCGCCGACGACGGCTCCCACACCGTAGACCTCTTCATCACCGCCTCGGCAGGATGGGAAGGCACCGTGCGACTGCACCGCAGCCTCACCCTGCAGGCCGGAAAAATCATTCGCCTGCGCGTGAAGCTCAACGGCACCGAACCCACCGAAGGAAACATCACCCTCACCGTCACCTACGACGACACCTTCGACGAACAACCCGGCGAGGAAGTCCTTCTCGAATAAATTCTTTCGTGCAAGTAATCATAGAAAATAAGTTTAACTCTCTAAAACCCACACAAAACAATGAAAAAGCTATTTACTCTCGCACTGGCCGCCGCCACACTCGCCGGCTTCAGCGCATGCTCCAATGACGAGGAGAACAACATCGACTCCACCAAAGGCTACATCAACCTCGGTGTGACCATCGACAATACCCTCGCTACGCGTGCTATCCAGGATGCACCCGTAGCTAAGTGGTATGCTGTTGTAACCAATGAAGATGGCGACTATGTCTATGGAACTGCAGGTTCAAAAGACCTCATTGGCACCACCCTCAGCACAAAACCTCTTGCCGCCGGCTCATACAATGTGGCCGTGGCAAACTTTGCTACAAACGACGCTTGGCTGACGGCTAACGATGGCTTTGGTGCTGCATATTACGAAGGCAACGCTTCCGAGCAGACCGTCACAGCAGGCCAGACCACAGATGTGGATATTGACTGTGGCAAGGCCAAGAACGCCAAGTTCAACATCGTTTCCTCCGGCTTCAGCGGAACAGCGCTCACCGTCAACGTCACCGCTCCCCGCACTCTGACCTTTGACAAGACTGCAACTCCCAGCACCATCGGCAAAGATGCCTTCTTCGCTCCTAAAGCCCAGCTCACCTACACCATCACCTACACTATCAACGGCAACACGAAGACCTCTGACGCCAAGACCATCACCCTCGGTGAAGCAGGCAGCGCCAGCACCCTCACCATCAAGAGCAACAAGAACGGCACCATCAGTGTCAGCATCACCTACGACGACGCCTACAATGGCGGCACGACCGATGAAATCGAGATCGACGCTGCCACCGGCGATGAAGTCGTAAAGCCCTAATCCACGTATCCTTAAACATCCTGTGCAGAGGCATACCCCGCGGGATGCCTCTGCATAAACCCGTAACCATTTCCTCTCTTATGCACGTCATGCGTTCCCTTTCGCGCCTACTCTCCCAAGTAACCACTCCCCTCTCTCTTCAGAGGGCGCTCGGGTGTGAGGCTCTTCTACTCCTCCTCCTCGCCTCCTGCTCCTCGGACCTCCCCGAGTCGGGAGGCATGGGGCGTATCGTGCTCTCGCTGGACGGCAACGGGCTCTACACCGAGTTAGAGACACGCGCCACCCAGCCCCTCACCGACCTCACCGGCTACGTCTTCACCCTCAGCGGCACCACTGCCGGGGGCGAAGCCGTAGCCGCTCAGCAGGTCACCCTCACCCGCGTGGGCGAGACAAACACCTTTGCGGCCGTCGTTGAGGCGGGCACCTACCACCTCACGGCCGACAACTACGCTGCTGCGGCCTCCACCGCACAGGGCAGCCCCTACTACTCCGGCTCTTCCGACGACTTCACCGTGGCACCCGCCACCACCGTGCCCGTCAGCATCGCCCTCGGCACCCCGAAGAATGCCTGCGTCACCTACCTCCTCGACGACTCGTTCACAGCACTCTACAACAATCCTACGATTGACATCAAGGACGGCAACAACACCCTCGCTACCTTGACAGCACCGGCACCCAACGCCACCTCACTCACCAACGCCGTCTACTGCCATGTCGCCTCGACCCCGGCAACCCAGACGCTCTACGCCCCCTCGGGCACCCCCATCTCACGCTCCCTGACCTACTCGGTCACAGCACGCGCCATCAGCGGCGCCACCTCAGGCACCTACGTCACCGATGTCGTGGGCGCCACCGGCACCATCACCATAGCCTCCGGTCGCCACACCGTCATCACCCTCACCGCCAACTCCGTCACCGGCGAGGTGATTCCCATCATCGGAGGAGAAGACTATGAGGGAACATTCGACTAAGACCACGTAGGATTCCATAGGACAGCCTAGGATAAACTAGAGTCAAAGCCCTCATAGCGGAACTGGAGGCCGAAGTCAACAAATGGCGCACCTGGTACGCCGAACAAAATAAGGCCGGGAAATTATAAAGGACCTTGGTCCCCCTAGGATAGCCTAGCTCCCCCTAAAATTACATAGGAAGACCTAGTCCTACCTAGTAAAAGAAAAAAGAATTAATGAAACAAAGATTTCAACATATTATCCTTCTTATAATCCTCGCACTCGCGTGGAGCGGGGAGGTGTGGGGTTATTCTTCAACAAAATTAAATGTTAGCGTTAGTGGTGGTGGATTGGTGGCGATTACATCATCAACATCTGCTCCAGCCGCTTCTGCTTACCAGTCTTCTGCATCATTAGAACAGGGGCGTCATGGCTTTTTTGAAACACAAGTCACAGACTATTATTATATCTGGGTAAAGCCAAATAGTGGGTTTCAGGCTGTTTCTATGTCTGGTGACTTTAGCTCTTCTGAAACTAAAGCTTCGGGACAATACTATGCTGTATCATTTAAAGGAAGAACATTTGTTGACGATGCAACAAAATCTGTTACGATAACTTTTAAGACCACCTATAATTTCTCAGCTACAGCAACCCCAAATGGTTCATCATATGGTACTGCTTCGGCAAGTGTAAGTCCAACAAGTGTAGCAAACACTACAAGTACTTCTGCGTCATCAACGGCAACCTTTACCGCAACTCCTAAAACTGGCTACGAGTTTCAAGGTTGGGGAACCACATCTACCGCGACCTCTTATGAGTCAACAGAAAATCCATATAAACCTACTATAAATGGTATAGCAGGTTCGACTGCCAATAAAACTCTCTACGCCATCTTCAAACCTTACTTTAACTTTACAGTTACGGCCAATAAGATAAATGGCAGCTACGGTACGGTTACACAATCAGTAACGTCAAAGGTCATAGGTAACCCGAGTGATAATTCGGCATCCACTCAGGCCACATTTACAGCTACGCCCAATGCAAATTGTACCTTTGAGGGCTGGTATGAGGATGCTGAACATACTAAGCCGGCATCGGCAGACAATTCATATAAGAACCAGACATTCAAGCCAACGATAATTAATACCTCAATCGGTTCTACCAAGACTCTTACCTTATATGCTTATTTCAAGGCTAATCAGACGTTGACGTGGACGCACCCTGATATAGTGAACATTGTTAATGAAGTTACGACCGAGGGGGCGGCTGCAGCAACGGCAAAATCTGCTGTCACTGGAACAGCTACTGAACTGGCGGTAACCTATTCAAGCAGTAACGCCAATGTAGCAAGCGTTAACGCAACGACTGGTGATGTTACAGGCGTTTCGGTTCCAACAGCCCCAGGTAATATTGTAACCATTACGGCCAGGCAAGCAGGTAATGCAGAATTCAACCCTGTGGAAGCTACTCGGCAATTTACCGTTATCAATAAGTATCGGGCGATGTACTCTCCATCTTTCACGGTAACGGCTGATGCAGCAACACTCTATGTCGGTGATACTGAAACCATCACCTGTACTGACACAGGCGAGGGCTTCAAATATGATTCAACGGATCCAACGGTGGTAAGCATTTCTGAAAGCAACGGCGTTATCACGCTGAATGCACTTAAAGTCGGGACCTCCACCATTACCCTTACCCAACCTCCGACTACCACCCACTATGCCGCCTCGGCAATCTACAATATTACCGTTACCAAGGTGCCCAACAATCTGAAGTTCAGCCTTGCTGCAACAGAAGCACTGGTTGACGGCACCATTGCTGTAACCTTTACCGACCAGAACAACACAGGAACTCCTATTGTCGGTGCTATCACGGAGCAGACGCTTTCGTCGGGCGTTAATCAGTCCGTCAATAATGAAACCCCGGTTATTACCTATGCCAATGGTGTCATTACTGCAAGAAATGCTGGTACGGCCAAGATAACCTTCTCGCAAGCAGAAACCGCGAAGTACGCAGGAAAAACCAGTTCTACGTACACCATTACCGTTTCGAAGTATAGCAATAACATAATAGCTACTGTTACACGAAACAATGTTAGCAGTACAGACCTCAAGCTGAAGTATGGCGAGACCGCCACGCTCTCCTATACCTACGAGAACAAGACTTCCACACCTACTGTCAGCCGTCACAGTGGTTCATATACCACCCTTTCTGGCAGCACCATTACCGCCGGCAACACCCAGGGAAACGATGTTTATGAAATCATTCAGGCTGAGACCTACAAATACGAGGCAGGCTATGCATCGTTTACTATCCGTGTAAACAACACAGATGAGGCTACTGGCTACGTTTTATACGATGATGAAGAACATGGATGGAGTACGATTAGTTCTTATACGACAGCAACATTATCAGGACCCGCCGATGTGTTATCCTATGATGCTTATAAATGGTGGGGTGGTTACAACTATTTCTATGTTATGACTTCCACGAACAATGGTAGTTCTTGGGAACAATATGATAATCCAGATTTGCCAACAAGCTATAAGCACTATCCTGATAACAAGTTGAAAGAAAATGTCAATAGGATTAAATTTGAGACCCGATTGGGTGCCACATCAGAGAAACGTGTAAAGAATATCTTGGTTACTCGTAAGACCTACGTAAAAGAGTCGCACGACACTACCAAAGATAATCTCGGCACTGTACTCACTGGGAATACTGCAACCTCCGCCACTATCACTGTGAGCTACAGTTCTACCAACGGCGGCAATATCAGCATCCAAAGCGACAACGATAACTTCGTACCAAGTATATCGACTATTTCGGTTGAGAGTAACAAGAAGGCTACCAGCCCCGGCGGCACACAGTACATCTGCGGTGTTGATGGTACGCAGACTTTCACCGTAACCTATACCCCCGATCCAAAAGACTTACTCACGAAAGATTTAAATCCTGAAACTGCCGTCATCACTATACGCGACCTATTCTACACGCAGACAATAACGCTGACGGCTACGGCTGCCAAGAGGGCTAACACGTTGGCAATAATAGACGACCAGAGTGTAAAGGTTGATGATGTCATCTCAAATGTATATTCTTCTAAGAATAGCGATGCAACAATCACTCCAACTATAGAAAACATAGAGGGCGAAAATGTGATTTCATACAACCTCTCTACCAACGAGATAACGGCAGTAGGTGCAGGTACGGCAAGACTTACCCTTACACAGCCGGCTACAGATAGTCACTATGGTGCAACAAAGAGTGTTACGGTAACGGTGTCGAAGTACAACCAGACGGTGAATTGGAACAACGACCTCGATGATGAAGCCCGAACGTTGGAAGTGGGTGTAAGCCCTGTGTTGACTACAAACAAAGCTACGGCATCCAGCGGACTGGATGTTACATATTCGTCCAGCAACCCTGCTGCTTTGGCAGTAGATGCCACGACGGGTGATCTGACAGCATTGTCCGGACCCGCCACGGTTACCATCACGGCAACGCAGGCTGGTAACTACAAGTATAAATCTGCAAGTATAACACGTACGTTCACCATTATACAGAAGGAGGAAGTAACCATAACAACAACCCTGTCAGAGTCTGGCACAAACTTTTTCCCCATTGGGAGTGATGATATCACCATACGTCCCAGTGCTCCAGTAACGGTCAGCGCTCTTGTCATCACGGGGGACGAAGGTACATTGACCTCAACATTTGCCAGCAATACCTTTACACTACATGCTGTGAAGGAGGGAACCGTCACGCTGACGCTGACACGTGACGCTGATGATGGCTACTACGCATTGAGCAAGACATACACCATTCAGGTTATAAAGCCCGTTCTAGTGCTTGACCCTACAGAAACTCCCGTTATCGAATACGAGGACTATAGTCGTGTCACCCTCTCCCGCACCCTACCCGCCGGCTACTCCTCCCTCGCCCTACCCTTCTCCACTACAATTACCACCTTAACTGGCCGCGCAGCGAATGCTAACGATTGGGTGGCGCAGTTGGAGACGGTGACGTATAGTCAGGCAGATGGATATACGTTACATTTCAACAAGGTGATGAGCGGTGACATCACGGCCAACCAGCCTTATATCCTGCATCTGGGTACAGAGGTGGTAAATCCGGTTTGGACAAATGTCACACTTAGCGCCGCTACAGCTACAGAGATTACGGCCTCAGCTGGCTACGGAGACAATGTAGGTGCCATAGGTATCTATTCTGATTGGTCGATGACCTCGAATTTCACTGTCGGTACCAGCATGAACGGGAAGTACGGCGTGGTGAACAGTGCTGGCGGATTAAAGAAGGGCGGCAGCAGCGCAACGCTCAACGCCTTCTCCGCCTACATCACACCGCCCACAGGGTCTGCTGGAATAAAAGTGCGCTCAGCCTTCACCGACGAGTTCGGCACCAACACCTACATCAGCGGTCTGCCTGATGAAACCACAGGATTTGATAATGGTTGCCTATATGATCTGTCAGGTCGGAAAGTCTCTGCACGCACAGTTCCTGCCCGCGGTATATACTTGAACCAGGGCAGACGCATACTCATCAAGTAAACGCACACACAACAGATTACGATACTTACATATAATTCCATCTACTATGAAAAGATATTTATTTTACCTTTGGATGCTCGGTGCATCGACTTTGGCACTGACATCACTGACTTCCTGCAAGGACGAATATACTGGCGACAACGAAGATTTGCGCACGGAAATCGAAGCCAACAAGAGAGCTATCAATCAGATTTACTCTCTCTTAGGCGACGGCAGCTACATCAACAGCGTGACGAAGACGGCGAATGGCATTGCCATCAACATAACCACGAGCGCCGGAATACAGGTGACATACGAAATCACCAATGGAACGAATGGCATCAACGGCACAAATGGTGCCGATGGCACTCCCGGCACCGTGTGGACCATTGACGCCCAAGGCTATTGGGTGAAGGACGGCATGCCCACGTCATACAAGGCTATAGGCAACGACGGTACCAATGGCACTGACGGCAAAGATGGTGCTGACGGTAAAGACGGTGCTGACGGAAAGGACGGTGCTGACGGAAAGGACGGCAATTACTATGTCCCCAACTACGAGACGGGCAACTTTGACATCTACGACGGCACCACGAATCAGAAGATCGGGGATTCCGGCATCTCCTTCATGGTCCAGAATCAGCTGGCGGCTGTTGTCGACCAGAAGGGCAATATCGTTTTCACCAATGTGAAGATTGGAGAAGACTATGAGACCTACTCCGTGGCGATGAGCAATGTCTTGCGCGGATTCGTCTTCGAAAGAGATGAGATGGGACGAGTGTACATCGACGGCATCCCCGGCATCAGGAATCTCAAGTACGACTATAAGCCCCTGACCATCAACAGCAAGGACTCCAAGAGTGAAAACCTATCACAGGAAACGGCCATCCAGCGCGACCCCTCGACCTATGCCTATTACCACGTGAATCCGGCCAATGCGGACTTCAACCTGATCAAGGATCACCTGCAGTTTGTGGTGAAGGCCGATGCGGAGTACGTGAAGACCCGCTCCGCGTCCTCCAACCTGAGACTGGCAGCAGAGGCCGTGGAACTGAAGGAAGGCATCTTGAAGGTGAAAGTCATCGCCAGCGGCACTCCTGCCACAGGCGACAACATCTCCGTAGCCGCACTGCAGTCCGTGGCCGTGAAAGATACGATTACCTCAGACTACGTCACCGTGTGCAATACCGAGGTCGATTTGCGCATAGCCATCAAAGGCAGTACGGACAAAGACCTCAGAACCCAGATCAATGCTGCCGACCCGCTGGCCTACGCACCCGTGAAGACGCTTAGGGCCTGGGAAGACTATGCTGCCGCCGGCAATGTGGACATCACCCTGCCCTACGACGGACAGCTGGACCTGAACCAAGTGTTTGTGGTCCACGACACGAAGAACAAGCACTTCGAGTACACTCCGGAGAACCTGGACATGAAATGGAAGTTCGAAATCGTCAGGAACTATAAGGTGGGCGAAACAGCCACCGTGCTCCATACGAACAATGCAGTCGTAGCCGTGCAGCCCACCGACCAGGCAGACTTCGTCAGCCTCAGCGAAGACGGCATTCTGACCGCCAGAGTCTACGACGACACCCGGAAAGACGCCGCCATCGGACGAAAACCACTCCTGCGCATCAGCCTGATGGACGGAACACGAGCCGTGCAGGTAGCCTACGCCCGCGTGGAGATCGGGGGACATCAGAGCGCTCCTGCTGCTACCCGAAAGGAGGGCATCGTCGTCAAGGCCATCGACCCGACCAATCCCGCAGGAGGATACAAACTCGCCTACGAATGCGGCAAGTTCAAATATGCCGTGACCACTCCCGAAATCATCAACGAGGAACTCTACAACGCCGTAGGCATGAGTCATGAGGAGTTCCACCGGCTCTATCCCACGTTTGATGCCCTGAACACCGCCCCAGGAACCGTCGGCAAGGTGTACGAAGTCCAAGAGAACCGCACACAGTACAACCACGCCTCGACGCAACTCCTGCAGTGGGAAGTCAGCAACAAGGAAATCTTCGACAATGCAGGCAAGACAATCAGCCACCGAGTCCGCTATCTGAAGGATGCTACCACCTACGTGGAAGTCATCCTGCAGGCCGAGGTGGAAGACATCAAGAAGGTGTTCAACGTAGGCATCGAGGACTTCATCAACGAATACTGGGAGAACAACTTTGCTAACGCCAACTTCAACGTGGCCGTTCCATTATCGACAACGGACGTTGACCCCAACCACTGCGTATTCGTCAACGACCTGAACTCCCCGTTCATCGTCAAGGCCGACGGCATACTGCGCCTGCGCGATGACAGACAAGGAGTCGTAGATTACATCGACTACATCTTCAACAAAGCGGAGATGGAGCGCATCACCCAAATCCCCCATGAGAAGGAAGAACTGGGAGCAGTCCCCGTGAGGTTCGAGGTCAGCGCAGACGGGCTGACGCTCAGAGCCACCGTCGACGGGGTGAAGGAGGTCATCGCCACCATCGACAACGACCACTCGCTCACCCCCTACAACCGGGTCACCTACAGCAAGACCAGCGATGTGGCCAAGAAGCTGCTGAACACCAATAACATGTACGCACTGTTCTCCGTCAAGGGCTACATCTGCAATGATCCCGAACGCCCGGTGACCATCACCTTCAATGGGCAGGAATACTTCAAGGCCAGGTTCGCACGCCCCGTGCAGCTCGCACCCACTTCCGTGAGGGGATTCGTCGATGCCGTGGACTATGGACAGCCCGGCTCCTACATCCAGCTCGAAGACGTCATAGCTCCCACTGACTGGCGCGGACGTCCGTTCTCCAGCCACAACAACTACTGGTACTTCTACGGACGCACTGCCAGCCCCGCATTCGACGTAAGAGTGGTCAACCCGCAGGATTCTGAATGTGACCTCAATGGAGTGCGCCAGGTGCTGCCGCCGACCATCATCCTGGAGACTCAGCCCAGCGGATGGAATGGAATCACAACCCCGTGGAACTTCGGGTGCATCACCTACAAGAACAACGGCACCACCGTGTTGAGCCGATTCAACATCTTCGTCCAAGTGAAGGTTGAATACGGTTGGGGCACCATCCACGAGCTGGTGACGATACCCGTGGAACCCTACCACGAGTAACACATTTGCGACATCGGCAGAGGTTACGACAAAGAAGCGAGGAGGGTGGCCTCAAAGGGACACCCTCCTCGTTGACTCACTCCTATTCCAGCCTCAACGTTTCACCACGCCGACATGGGGTTATGTGGCTTCGCCGGGTGCTTTCGAGTGGTTATGCACAAAGGAGCCTCAGAGGCTGAGGACTTCGAGGGCGGTGATGAGTTCGCGCTTCAGGGGTTTGTCGGACTTCACGGCGCTGGAGAAGGGGACATAGACGACTTCGTCATTCTTGATGCCGACCATCACGTTGCGCTGTCCGTCCATGAAGGCGTTGATGGCTCCTACGCCGAGGCGCGAAGCGAGGATGCGATCCTGCGCCGAGGGCGAGCCGCCACGCTGGAGATGACCCAGAATGGAGACACGCACGTCGAACTCGGGATATTCATTGCGCACGCGTTCGGCATAGTACATGGCTCCGCACTTGGGGCTCTCCGAGACGATGACGATGGAGCTGGACTTGCTCTTGCGGATGCCACGCCCGATGAACTGGGCAAGCTGGTCCACTGCGGTGTTGTCCTCAGGGATGATAGCAGCCTCAGCCCCAGCTGCGATGGCAGAGTTCTGAGCGAGGAAGCCGGCATCGCGCCCCATCACTTCCACGAAGAAGATACGCTCGTGGGAGTTGGCGGTGTCGCGAATCTTGTCCACGCATTCCATGATGGTGTTCAGCGACGTGTCGTAGCCGATGGTGAGGTCTGTGCCGTTGAGGTCGTTGTCGATGGTGCCAGGCAGGCCGATGCAAGGAACGTCATACTCGGCAGCGAACAGACGTGCACCGGTCAGCGAACCGTTGCCGCCGATGATGACCAGCGCATCGATTCCTGCTTCGACCATGTTGTCGTAAGCCCGCTTGCGCCCTTCCTCTGTCATGAAGTCCTTGGAACGTGCGGTCTTCAGGATGGTGCCTCCGCGGCCAATGATTCCGGACACGCTCTCGGTCGTGAACTCCTTGAATTCCTTATGGATAAGTCCTTCGTAGCCGCGATAGATTCCCTTGATGCGGAATCCGTTGGCAATGCCTGCACGCGTGACTGCGCGAATAGCAGCATTCATTCCGGGGGAATCTCCCCCGGAAGTGAGAATGCCAATACATTTAATCTGTCTCATATTGGTAAGAATTATTGCATGAATGTCTGTTAGCGTCCTCCACGTCCGCCACCGCTGGTGTTGCCTCCGCGAGAGGAACCATTGCCACCGCTGGTGTTGCCTCCGCGAGAGCTGCCGGAAGTAGCGTTGCCTCGCGAGCTACCGGAGTTGGTGGTCGTGGTGGTGCTGCTGCCCGAGCGGGAGGAGGAGTTGCTGTTGATAGTGCCCTGAGAGCGAGTACTGCTGCCGCCGTCGGCACGTCCGCGGACGCTGCCGCTGTTGCTGCTGCCGGCACTTCCAGAGGACGGAGTTCCGATGCTGTAGCTGGGTCTGTTCTTGTTGCCAGAGGGGCGTCCGCTGCCCTGGGGTGCGGGGGCAGAACTGCCGTAGCGCTGGGGACCTACGTTGTTCGAGGGCTGGTGGAAATCACGACCCTGGTAGTAGCTGACGTGGCCGGCGTTGTGTCCGCCTCGATAGGAGCCATAGATGGCAGGACGCTCGTAGTAGAAGAAGTTCTTGCGGGTGTAGCGACTGCGCAGGGAGAGGGCAAAGCGGTGGCCGCTGACCCAGACCATGGGGCGATAGAAGTCCACGATCTGGCAGTAGCGCTCCCACTGCCAGGGGCTGAGGACGTAGCGGAGGTCAGCATTGCGACGCATCCAGAAGACGCCGTCCACGTCGGCATAGGAATTCAGGCCGAGCAGATAGTCGAGGTTGATCTCATAGACGGCTTCGTACTGCGAGAGGCTGAGGTTGAGTTCATAGGCCATCTTGTCGGAGAGGAAGAGGGCCTCCTTGCGAGCCTTGGAGAAGCTCATGGCTGCGGCCGAGGCAACTATCGTCACCATCAGGACCAGGGACATCATTAAACGCTTCATATCAGTTCGTTTTTAAGGGTTTGACTTCGTGTTATCGTGCCTCATTCGGGGCTTTTCTGTTGTTTTCTGCTGCAAAGGAACACATTTTCTGCGACATGACAAAGGAAAATGCCCGAAAAAAGCGAGGAAAAGCCCTATAAACAATAGAGGATGCCCCTCGACTGGGGACATCCTCCAAAGTATTAATAATGTTTGCGCGTGTGCGCACGTGAAGACGCTTACTCTTCGCCCTGCTCCATCTTAGCCTTCAGGGCTGCCAGTGCGTCGATGTCACCGAGAGTGGTGCTTGCAGCCTGGTTCTGGATGACGGGCTGCTCCTCACGGGGCTTGGCGGGACGCTTGGCAGCAGAGCGCTCTGCCTTGCGTGCTTCGCGAGCTTCGCGGCGTGCCTCGTCTTCGAAGATGCGGCTGTGGCTGAGGATGATGCGCTTGCTGTCCTTGTTGAACTCAATCACCTTGAAGGGAAGCTTCTCGCCCTGCTGAGCCTGACTGCCATCTTCCTTGACGAGGTGCTTGGGAGTAGCGAAGCCTTCCACACCGTACTCGAGCTGGATGACGGCACCCTTGTCGAGCATCTCGGTGATGGTTCCTTCGTGAACGCTGTCCACGGTGAACACGGTCTCGAAGACATCCCAGGGGTTCTCCTCGAGCTGCTTGTGGCCGAGGCTGAGGCGACGGTTGTCCTTGTCGATTTCGAGGACAACGACCTCGATGTTATCACCAATCTTGGTGAACTCGCTGGGGTGCTTGACCTTCTTTGTCCAGCTGAGGTCGCTGATGTGGATGAGTCCGTCCACACCTTCTTCGATCTCAACGAAGACGCCGAAGTTGGTGAAGTTGCGGACGCGGGCAGTGTGCTTGCTGCCGACGGGGTAGCGCTGCTCGATGTTCTCCCAGGGATCTTCCTTCAGCTGCTTGATGCCGAGGGACATCTTGCGCTCCTCGCGGTCGAGGGTGAGGATGACGGCTTCGACCTCGTCGCCCACCTTCATGAAGTCCTGAGCGCTGCGCAGGTGCTGGCTCCAAGACATCTCGCTGACGTGGATGAGTCCTTCGACGCCGGGAGCAATCTCGATGAATGCGCCGTAGTCGGCCATGACGACGACCTTGCCCTTGACGTGGTCGCCCACCTTGAGGTTGGGATCGAGAGCGTCCCAGGGATGGGGAGTGAGCTGCTTGAGGCCGAGGGCGATGCGCTTCTTCTCCTCATCGAAGTCGAGGATGACGACGTTGAGCTTCTGGTCGAGCTCCACCACCTCATGCGGATCGCTGACGCGTCCCCAGCTGAGGTCTGTGATGTGGATGAGTCCGTCGACACCACCCAGGTCGATGAACACGCCGTAGGAGGTGATGTTCTTGACGGTACCCTCGAGCACCTGGCCCTTCTCGAGCTTGGAGATGATTTCCTTCTTCTGAGCCTCGAGTTCTGCCTCGATGAGAGCCTTGTGGCTGACGACGACGTTGCGGTATTCCTGGTTGATCTTGACGACCTTGAATTCCATGGTCTTGCCGACGAATACGTCGTAGTCGCGGATGGGCTTGACATCGATCTGGCTGCCGGGCAGGAATGCCTCGATGCCGAAGACATCGACGATCATGCCACCCTTGGTGCGGCACTTGACGAAGCCCTTGATGATTTCCTCGTTCTCCAGGGCGGCATTGACGCGCTCCCAGCTCTTGGTGGCGCGAGCCTTCTTGTGGGAGAGAATGAGCTGACCTTTCTTGTCTTCCTGATTTTCGATGTAAACCTCAACTTTGTCGCCGACGGCGAGTTCGGGGTTGTAGCGGAACTCGCTGACGGGGATGATGCCGTCGCTCTTGTAGCCAATGTTGACGACAACCTCGCGCTTGTTGATGCTGATGACGGTGCCTTCCACGACATCGTGGTCGTTGACACCCGTGAGGCTCTTCTCGTAAGCCTCTTCCTGTTGTGCCAGACTCTGTTCGGTCTGAGCGGTGCCTTTCTCGTAGCCTTCCCAATCGAAGTCTTCGAGGGGCTGGATGTTTGTTAAGTTAGACATAGAGTTAATTAAAAAATGAGTAATAATTTACTGGTTAGACTTTATGTTGTTTTGAAAGTCGGCCGCAAAGGTACAAAAAAAGTTTAGGATTTCGTGTTAGATGTTTTGAGTTTTTTTGTTTTCTCTGTGCTTTTTCCGTACTTTTTCTTAGAAAAAGCCCTTAAATGACAATTGGCCACGCATTTTTGCGCAGCCAATCGTCGAATCTCGCATGTTTTCTTCGTCCGGATTCAAAAATTCAGACGTCCTAATTCCGTCCTCTCTGGTTACTCCTCCGTCTTCTTGGTGCGACGGCGGCGTTTGGGCTTCTCTTCGCCCTTTGCCTGGAGCTGTACGCCGGCGAGTTCGGGGTCGATCATGATGCGTCCGCAGTACTCGCATACAATAATTTTTTTGCGCATGCGTATGTCGAGCTGTCGCTGGGGCGGAATCTTGTTGAAGCAACCACCGCAGGCATCGCGCTGGACATAGACGATGCCCAGTCCGTTGCGGGAGTTCTTGCGTATGCGCTTGAAGGCGGAGAGCAGACGCGGCTCGATGGTGGCCTCCAGGCTCTTGCTGCGCTCGCGCAGTTTCTCTTCCTCGGCACGTGTCTCGGAGATGATCTCGTCGAGCTCACTCTTCTTGATGTCAAGGTCCGTGCGGCGTTCGGTGACGGTGTCAGAGCAGCGACGGATCTCTTCGCTCTTGTGTTCCTGAGCCTCACCAGCCTCGCGTATCTTTTTCTCGTTGAGCTGGTTGTCGAGCTGCAGGTACTCTATTTCCTTGGTCAGATTCTCATATTCGCGGTTGTTGCGCACGTTGTCCAGCTGGCTGGTGTAACGCTCGATGTTGGCGAGGTTGTTCTGGATGGTGATTCGCCGGCTGCTGACTTCGCGCTGCAGGCCTGCTATTTCCTCCTGAATCTTCTCAATGCGGGTGGTCAGTCCCTCGATCTCGTCCTCCAGATCCTGCACTTCCAAAGGCAGTTCGCCGCGTAGGGTCTTGATCTTATCGATTTCGGAGAGCATGGTTTGCAGCTGATAGAGATTCTTCAGTTTGTCCTCAATACTGAGGTCTGCGGGGTCTTTTCTTTCTCTTGCCATAGTGATAATATTGTGATTTAATGATTTACGGATTGGATGTTTCGTTCTTCAATCTGAGTTCAGAGTATCTGTATGGGATTCGTGCGCACCTCGGTGTCGTAGATGGGCAGTTGCGGCGCTGTGCGCTCTATGATCTCTCGGAAGATCTCGCGTGTGTACTGCTCGCTCTCGTAGTGCCCCATCACGGCGATTTGCACTTCCTGCTCATGTCCGAACCATGTGTGGTAGTGCATCTCTCCGGTGAGGAAGGCATCGGCCTCGGCACGGACGGCCTCCGGCAGCAGGAAATCTCCAGCCCCGCCGCATACGACTACACTCTGTATGGGGCGCTCCAGCAGTTGGTTGTGCTGCAGGGCCTCGATGCCGAAGGCTTGCTTCACGCGCTGCAGGAAGGCCAGCGAGTCCTCGGCCTCGGGCAGGTAGCCGATGGTGCCGCTGCCGCACTTCACCTGCCGGGTCCCCACGCTCACCATGCGCGGGCTGAGCAGCTGCACGTCTATGAGACCCAACTTCTCGGATATGCGGAAGTTCACTCCGTCCTCGGCGTTGTCCAGGTTCGTGTGGGCGCTGTAGATGCAGATGTCATTCTGGATTGCCAGGCGGATGCAGCGCTGCACGAGGTCGGCGTCGCTGACCTGCTTCAGCCCGTGGAAGAGCAGCGGATGGTGGCTCACGACGAGGTTGCAGCCGAGATCCACGGCTTCGCGCAGCACGTCCTCGGTCACGTCCAAACACAATAATGCCCCTAAAGCCTCCGCCTCTGTCAATCCACATTGCAGGCCTGCATTGTCGTAGCTTTCCTGCAAGGGCAGAGGCGCGAATTGCTCAAGGGCACCGATGATTTCCTTGATTTTCACGTCTTGGGTGTTAAATGCGGCGCAAAGGTAGTGATTTTTGTTGAAAGTTGAAAGTCCGAAGTTGAAAATTTACATTTTGGGCATGTTTTTTTATCTTTTTGCCTTATTTCGTGCATTCTCATTTGCATATTTTTCGTTCTTTTCGTACCTTTGCACCGAAATTTTTGTTGCCCAGGCAATCCGGAAATCCAATATCCCAGAAAGCCTCAGGGGAATCAGAAAGTCGGAAATGGTCAAAAAAGTAAATCTGTAAATTCACAAATCCGTTAATCCGTAAATCCATAAATTCTCCCATGCGTCTGCTCAGCTACATCCTTCGCGCCCTGTGCGCCGTTGCTGTCGGTTTTCTCCTTGTCAGCAACCCCTCCACGATGGCCGACCTGCTCATTCAAGTCGTAGGCGGTCTGTTCGGCCTGCTCGGCCTGGGCACCATCGTCGGCTATTTCACCTCCCGCCGCCAGAGCCCCTCCGGCTCTGCCCTCCGCCCCGTCTTTCCCTTCGCCGGCTTGGGGTCGTTGGCCTTCGGCGCAATCCTGATCGTGTGGCCTACGCAGTTCAAGGAAATCTTCATGTACGTGGTGGGCGGCCTGCTGGTGCTCTTCGGCCTGAGTCAATTCTGGGGCCTCTTCAAGAATCGCAAGGTAGCCCCCCTGAGTTTCTCGCTGTTCCTCATCCCGCTGCTGGTGGTCATCGCCTCAGGCGTGATGATTCTACTCTACCCCACCGAGTCCGCCTCGCTGCCCTTCACCGTCTTCGGCATCATCGCCATCTGCTACGGTGTGAACGAGTTCTTCCTCGGGCTGCGCCTGTGGCGGTTCCAGAGGCTCTACGACGCCCAGTTCATCCAAGCCGAAGAAGTCACGGAAGCTGAGGCAGAAGAAGTCACGGAAGCCGAGGCCGAAGAAATTCCCGACGCCAAACTCATCCCCGGCTCCACCACAAACCCAACTGAATGACAACACCTCTCTATATATCACATCTATGAAAATCGGTTTCGACAACGACAAATACGTTCGCATCCAGAGCGAGCACATCAAGGAACGCATCGCCAAGTTCGGCAACAAACTCTACCTCGAGCTGGGTGGCAAACTCTTCGACGACCACCATGCCAGCCGCGTTCTGCCCGGCTTCGAGCCCGACAGCAAGCTGCGCATGCTCTCCCAGTTGCGCGAGCACGCCGAGATCGTCATCGTCGTCAGCGCCGCTGATATCGAGAAGAACAAGGTGCGCGCCGACTTGGGCATCACCTACGACGAGGACGTGCTACGCCTGCGCTCGGAGTTCCAGCAGCGAGGATTCCTCGTCAGCTCCGTGGTCATCACCCACTACAACGGTCAGGCCAGCGCAGTGGCATTCAGCGAGCGCATGCAGCGCCTGGGCATCCGCTACTTCTTCCACTACCTCATCGAGGGCTACCCCCACAACGTCTCGCTCATCGACTCCGCCGACGGATTCGGCAAAAACGACTACGTAGAGACCTCGCGGCCCCTGGTCATCGTGACCGCCCCCGGCCCTGGAAGCGGCAAGATGGCCGTCTGCCTCAGCCAGCTCTACCACGAGCACCAGCGTGGCATCGAAGCCGGATATGCCAAGTTCGAGACCTTCCCCGTCTGGAATCTGCCACTGAAGCACCCCGTCAACATCGCCTACGAGGCCGCCACGGCCGACCTCAACGATGTCAACATGATCGACCCCTTCCACCTCGAGGCCTACAACAAAATCGCCATCAACTACAACCGCGACATCGAGATATTTCCCGTGCTGGACGCCCTCTTCGAGGGCATCTACGGCCACAACCCCTACAAGTCCCCCACGGACATGGGCGTCAATATGGTCGGCTTCTGCATCAGCGATGACGAGGTCTGCAGCCACGCCTCCATGGACGAGATCGTCAGGCGCTACTACGCAGCCCTCAACAAGTTCGCCACCGGCACCTGCGACGACTCTGAGGTCAAGAAAATCGCCCTGCTGCTGCGCCAGGCAGGCATCACCACCGACTTCCGCCGCACCACCGTGGCCGCCCGCCTGCGCAAGGAGGAGTCCAAGGGACTGCCCGACGACGCCTGCGCCGCCATCGAGCTCGCCGACGGCACCATCATCACCTCCGGCTCCAGCGACCTCCTCGGCTGCTGCGCCGCCCTCCTGCTCAACGCCACCAAGTACCTGGCGGGCATCGACCACAACCTCAAACTCATCCCGCAGAGCATGATTGTGCCCATACAGCGCATGAAGATCGAGGACCTGCAGGGGCGCAACCCCCGCCTGCACACCGACGAGGTGCTCGTGGCACTGGCCGTTCTCAGCACCCAGGACGACAACTGCCGACGTGCCCTCGACGCCCTGCCGCAGCTGAAGGGATGCCAGGTACACACCACCGTCATGCTCGGAGAGGTGGACCGCAAGATATTCAGCAAGCTCGGGATCGGGCTCACCTGCGACCCTGTGCGCAAGCGTTGATTCCCGAGCAACGAACTATGGAACAGCGGATTAGGACAACTCTTCCCTAATCCGATTGTTTCTTTTTAGCAGCAAGATTGGAAACAGTGGTGCAGCATTGCTTTGTGTTGCAGTGTTGCAGTGTTGCAGTGTTGCAGTTCCCAAAATAGATTCTACGACAGTCAAAAAATAACTCTATATTTATATATATATATTATATATATATATAAATATAGAAGTTTGTTTAGGGAGTGGAAATACCCTTAAGAGAACTGCAACACTGCAACACTGCAACAGCGCGCTGACTGAATGAACAAGGGGAATTGTAAGCCACGGAAAACGGGCAGGCACTGAGAAAATGCGTCTCGGCGAAAAAAAATGCACCCAGACGAAAAAAAGTCGGGGATTTATTCGTAGACCGCAATAGAAATGTCGTATCTTTGCAGCGTGAAAAGGAAAAGGGAGGAAATAGTAGAGAGGCGCCCGACAAAGTACTACTTCCAGCGGCCACAAAGTAGTACTTGCTGCGGTCACAAAGTACTACCAGCGGTCAAAAGTACTACTTCCAGCGGCCACAAAGTAGTACTTGCTGCAGCGCAAAACTAAGATTTCAGGTGTGGATGGCCTGCATCTCCTCCAGCACCTCGCAAGCTCGGCGCACGCTGTCCACCCCCTGAATGAGCATGGAACGGCGACCCTTGACCTCATCGAAGCGGCAGTCGGCAACGTGGATGGTGCCGTAGGCGATGCACTGGTCGAAGGCGGGCGAGCGGAAGAAGGGAGAGTCGTCCTCCTTGATGAAATAGAGGCGCATACGGTGGTTCTTGAGCACCACACGCTCGGCACCGAAGTACTTGCCCAGCCGACGCAGACGCACCACACGGATGAGTTCCTCGGCCTGCTCGGGGATGGCACCGAAGCGGTCCTGCAGGCGACGCCGGAACGCCTCGATGGCCTCGTCGGTTTCCAGCCCGTCGAGCTCGCGATAGAGCAGCATACGCTCCGTAGAACCGGGCACGAAGGTCTCGGGGAAGGACATGACGAGGTCGCTCTCCAGCTGGCACTCGTCTACGAAATCCTCGCCGCTGGTGACCTCGCCCGCAGCCACCTGCTGCTCGAAGAGTTCCTTGAATTCCTCGTTCTTCAGTTCTTTGACAGCTTGGGAAAGAATCTTCTGGTAGGTCTCGTAGCCGAGGTCGGCGATGAAGCCACTCTGCTCGGCACCCAGCAGGTTGCCCGCACCGCGGATATCCAGATCCTGCATGGCAATGTGGATGCCGCTGCCGAGGTCGGAGAAGTTCTCGATGGCCTGCAGACGCCGACGGGCATCCTGCGGCAAGGCACCCAGCGGAGGGGCCATGAGGTAGCAGAAGGCCTTCTTGTTCGACCGCCCCACGCGACCGCGCATCTGATGCAAGTCACTGAGACCGAAGTTGTTGGCCCCGCAGATGATGATGGTGTTCGCGTTGGGGATGTCCAGCCCGCTCTCGATGATAGTGGTGGAGATGAGCACGTCGTAGTCGTAGGCGGCAAAGGCCATCATCACACGCTCCAGCTCCTCGGGGTGCATGCGTCCGTGGCCCACGCACACACGCGCATCGGGTACATACTTATGTATCATCGCCTCCAACTCGGGCAGCTGGGAGATGCGGTTGTTGACGATGAATACCTGCCCGTTGCGGCTCATCTCGAAGCCCACGGCCTCGGCAATGATCTCCGGCGAGAAGGTATGCACCTCCGTCTGAATGGGATAGCGGTTGGGCGGAGGCGTCTGGATGACGCTGAGGTCCCGGGCGCCCATGAGCGAGAACTGCAGGGTTCGGGGGATGGGCGTGGCGGTGAGCGTGAGCGTGTCCACATTGACCTTCATCTGGCGGAGCTTCTCTTTCGTAGCGACTCCGAATTTCTGTTCCTCGTCGATGATGAGCAGGCCGAGGTCCTTGAATTTCACAGTCTTGCCGATGAGTTTGTGAGTACCCACGATGATGTCAATCTTGCCCGCCTCGAGGTCAGCGAGGATCTCTCGCGTCTGCTTGGTAGTGCGAGCCCGACTGAGGTAATCCACGCGCACGGGGAGGTCGCGCAGGCGGTCGCGGAAGGTGTTGAAGTGCTGGTAGGCAAGCACGGTGGTGGGGACCATGACGGCTGTCTGCTTGCCATCGACGGCGGCCTTGAAGGCTGCGCGCACGGCAACCTCGGTCTTGCCGAAGCCCACGTCGCCGCAGACAAGGCGATCCATAGGACGCTGACGCTCCATGTCGGCCTTGACGTCCTGCGTGGCCTTGAGTTGGTCGGGGGTGTCCTCGTAGAGGAAGCTGGCTTCGAGCTCGTGCTGGAGGTAGGAGTCGGGGCTGTAGGCGAAGCCCTTCTCCTCGCGGCGGCGGGAGTAGAGACGGATGAGGTCGCGGGCGATGTCCTTGATCTTCGACTTCGTGCGCTCCTTCATGCGCTCCCAGGCGCCAGTTCCGAGGCGGCTGATGCGCGGCGGCTCACCTTCCTTGCCCTTGTACTTCGAGACCTTGTGCAGAGCGTGGATCGAGACATAGACGACGTCGTCGTGGTCAAAGGTGATCTTGATCATCTCCTGCATGCGACCATCGGGCTGCGGCACGCGGATGAGACCGCCGAAGCGGCCGATGCCGTGGTCAACGTGGACCACGTAGTCACCCACCTCGAACTCCTGCAGTTCCTTCAGCGTGAGTGCCACCTTGCCCGAGCGGGCGCGGTCGCTGCGGAGGTTGTACTTGTGGAAGCGGTCGAAGATCTGATGGTCTGTGAAGAGGCATACCTTCAGGTCATTATCAGCAAATCCCGCGTGCAGGGTCTTGTCCACGGGGGTGAATTGCACATCGGGTGCCTGCTCCTCGAAGATGGCCTTCAGGCGGTCAGTCTGCTTTCGTGAATCGGCGAGGATATAGATGGTGTAGCCCTTCAGGAGGTAGTCCTCGAAGGTATTGGCGACAAGGTCGAAGTTCTTGTGGAAAATGGGCTGAGGAGTGGTGGCGAAGGAAAGGCTGAGACCAGCCCCCGAGCCTCTCCTTTTAGAAAGTGTAGAGGGCTGCGTGGCGATGGATGTTTCCTCGCGCTTGCAGGCAGAGAGTTCCACGCGCCTGAAGGAAGAAAAGTCCTGCTCGAAGGTGGGTGCCGTGATGAGCATCAGTTCCTTCTTCAGCCGCTGACGTTGCTCGGCTTCCTCACGCTCACTCGTCACAGCGTCTTCCAGAAGTGCCTGCTGCGAGAAGCCTTCCTGCCATATCTGCCCGATGCGTTCGGCCACGTAGGCCAAGTCCTTGGCCACCAGCACCGTGTCCGCGGGCAGGAGGGAGGCCAGGGAGACGGTGTCCTCATGCTCGCTGCTGAGTTCGGGCACCAGGGATATCTGGTCCACGCGCTGCCGGCTAAGCTGGCTCTCGACCTCGAAAGTACGGATGCTGTCCACCTCCGAACCGAAGAAATCAATGCGGTAGGGGTACTCACTGGAGTAGGAGAAGACATCGACCAGCGAGCCACGCACCGCGAACTGACCGGGTTCATAGACGTAATCCGTGCGCTGGAAGCCAAATTCCAGCAGCGTCTGCTCCACGAAGCTGATGTCCACGCGCTCACCCGTACGCAACCCCAGCGTGCGAGCTTCCAAGGTCTCCTGCGACACCACACGTTCGGCAACGGCTTCGGGATAGGAGACAATGAAGGGTGAAGAATCCCCGCTCTTCACTCGGCTCAGCACTTCCGTCCGCAGGATCTCGTTGGCAGCATCGCGCTGGCCGAACTTCACGGCACGGCGAAAACTGCTGGGAAAGAAGAGCACCTGCTGCTCGCCCATCACCTGGACGAGGTCGTGGTAGAAATAGCCCGCTTCCTCCTGGTCATCGAGGATGAAGAGCAGGGGAGGCAGAGGCTGGCTGGCGACTGACAAAGCGCCATCCGACTTGCCCTGCGGAGTGCCTTCTGACTCGACAACCGAAACGCCTTCTGATTTGCCCTCCAAAACAGAGCGGCTCGCCTTGACGGGAACGACTGCGGCAGAGGCAAAGACGAGCGCCGACGAGCTGGCTTGAAGCCCTGAAAGGCGGATTTGTCGCACCTCACTCTTGCCGAGCGCACGAGCCAGAGCACGCACCTGAGGATGTCGCGCATAGAGCGTCTGAAGTTCCTGTATCTGCATATATTCAATTTTTGCGGCCGCAAAGATACTGATTTTCTGCGAGAAAATTCCACCTCTGACCCATTTTCCAGCCTCTGTCGGCAAAAAAACACTGAAAAAAGTGCCACAAACAGGGTCACTTGAACCCTGAGGCCACATTAAGAGACAAAGAACGGCGAGATATCACCCCGCAAGCACCCCGAACTCGAAAAGAACCTGCGGATAGCTGTCGAATTTAAATTTTGAGAACTATAATCTCGTCCCGTTTCTTTCGCCGCGATTGCATCGCGGCATCACCCACCGACCAACCGTCGCCCCTCATCACTCAAACGCAACTCAAAAAAAAATAAGAAAACTATGATTATCACAACAACCCCGACCCTCGAGGGTCACCCCATCAGAGAATACAAAGGCATCGTCACCGGCGAGACCATCATCGGCGCCAACGCCATCAAAGACTTCATGGCAGGACTGACCGACTTCTTCGGCGGCCGCAGCACACAGTATGAGAAAGTGCTTATCGAAGCCAAGGACACCGCCATGAACGAGATGATGCAGCGCGCTCAGATGATGGGAGCCAATGCCATCGTGGGCATTGACATCGACTACGAGACCGTGGGACAATCGGGCTCCATGCTGATGGTTTCGACCAGCGGAACTGCCGTCGTCATCTGATTTATTGAGCAAAAACAGACAAAATGAGCCCTAAATGGCTTATGACACAGAAAAAAGTTGGACAGCACAACCGCTGGTCCAATTTTTTTTTGTACCTTTGCACCCGTTTAACGCACCTTATATTCCTTAAGGTATCAAAAAACTACACTTCAGAACACTATGATAGGAGTACTCTTAGCTGCCGGAATGGCAAAACGGCTGCGCCCTCTGACAGATGACCGGCCCAAGTGCCTACTCACCGTGGGGTCAAGAACCCTGCTCCAGCGCACCGTGGACAGCCTGGTCAGCGCAGGAATCACGGAGTTGGTGGTCGTGACGGGATATCGCGCTGAAATGGTACGTGACTTCCTCACTAAACACTACCCCACCCTGACCATCCACTTCCTGAACAACGCCGACTACGCGAACAACAACAATATATTCTCGCTCTGGATGACGCGCCCCTACACCGAAGGACACGACTTCCTCCTGCTGGACAGCGACATACTCTTCGATCCGCAAATCATCCCCACCCTGCTCCGAACGCAAGGCAGTGCCCTGTCCCTGAACCGCCACGAACTGGGCGACGAGGAAATCAAGGTCATCGTGGACGACAAGAACCAGGTGCTCGAAATCAGCAAGACATGCTCACCAGAGCAGGCCATCGGCGAGAGCGTGGGCATAGAGAAAATGACCGCAGAGTACAGCACTGCACTGTTCCCGGAATTGGAACAGATGATCGAGCACGAAGGACTCGTGGATGTCTTCTATGAGCGAGCCTTCGAACGACTGATTCCGCAAGGCCACACCTTCCAGGTCGTTGACACCACGCACCTCTTCTCCATAGAACTCGACACCGTGGAGGACTTCGAGAATGCCAAGAAACTCATTCCCGCAGAACTCTACGATTAAGTTCTTTAAGATTTAAGGATTCAGGCCTACGAATCCACTCCATCTGAATAGAAATTTAAACAATAGAATAACAATGAACTATCTCGACAGAAACGAATTTAATTTCGAACCGAGCCAGAAAGTGCTCGATGCCATCAAGAACTTCGATCCCAAAGAACTCTGTTTCTATACCCGCATCTACGACCAAGGCAAGAAGAGCGTCATCAGCGTGCGCGTCAGCGAAATCTACGGCGTGCCCGAGGAACAGGTGCTCCTGGGCTACGGCGGCGAGGAAATCCTGAAGAACGCCATCCACTACTTCCTCACCGTGGGCGACAACAAGACCATCCTCATTCCCGAATTCTCATGGTGGTACTACAACCGTGTGGCTGGCGAGTGCGGAGGTCACTTCGAGATGTATCCCCTCTACGAGACGGGCGACACCTTCGCCTACAACGTGGACGAGGTCATCGAGTACACCAACCGCATCCATCCCCGCATGCTGCTGCTGGCTTCACCCAACAACCCCACGGGCAACAGCCTCACCTCCGAAGAAATCGGACGCATCATGGAGAACATCCCCAGCGACACGATGGTGCTCGTGGACGAGGCTTACGCAAGCTTCATCACCTCCGACACCGACTACATCGCTCCCCTGGTGAACAAGTATTCCAACCTGATTATCTCACGCACACTCTCCAAGTTCTACGGCTTGCCTGGATTGCGCACCGGATTCGGATTCATCGGAAAGGGACACGACCAGTTCCTCAGCTATTCCAACAAATACCTGGGCTTCAACCGCTTTGCTGAAGCCGTAGCACTCGCAGCCCTGGATAGCGATGAGCACTACCGCCGCGTGGCCGACGAAATGGAGTGGGATCGCCAGCTCTTCAAGAAAGAACTCGGCGACCTGCCGGGATTCAAGGTTTACAAGTCCGTGGCCAACTTCATACTCATCAAGTACCCCGTGGAAATCAAGGAAGCCCTGCAGAAGGCACTCGCCGACCAGGACTACAAGATCAAGTTCATGGCCGACAAGGGGCTGGAATCCTGCCTGCGAATCACACTCGGCCGCAAGGAACAAATCCAGACCGTCGTGGATACCATCAAGAGCGTGTTCCTCAACAAATAAGACATCATGAACGAGAAAATCTACGCCACCCTGAAGTCCGCCGAGACGGAAGACTGGCTCGACTACCACGTAGTACGCCCATTCAGCTACTACTGGGCAGTGTTCTTCAACTGGTTCAATATCCATCCGAATACCGTCACCATCCTCTCGATGATCATCGGGGTGGCCAGCGCCGCCTTCTTCCTCCACGGAAGCTACTTCTACGAGGGCACGCAGGGACTCATCTTCAACATCATCGCCATCCTGATGCTCTGCGTGGCCGACATCCTCGACTGCACCGACGGTCAGCTGGCTCGCATGACGGGCAAGAAGAGCCGCATCGGCCGCATCCTCGACGGAGTGGCAGGCTTCGTCTGGTTCGTACCCATTTACGTGTGTCTCGTTTACCGCTTCTACCTCCACCACTCCATCGAGTTCGGATGGCTCGGTATCGAGGACACACCGCAGAATGCGCTCATCGCCTCTCTCTGCCTCCTCGCCTTCGGATGCTTCTCCGGATTCTACTGCTTCGGAGGTCAGCAACGCCTGGCCGACTACTACATCCAGGTGCACCTCTTCTTCCTCAAGGGCGAGAAAGGCAGCGAACTCGACAATTCCAAGCGCCAGCAGGAAATCTACGATCAGTTGCCCAAGGACGCCCCGTTCTACGAGCGGCTGTTCCAGAAATCCTACGTGGATTACACCCGCAAGCAGGAGAACGTCACACCGCAGTTCCAGCGCCTGCTGCAGAAACTGCGCGAGAAGTACGGAAGCACAGACAACATCCCCGCTGAGGTGCGCGAGGAGATTCATCGCGAATCACTCGGAGTGATGCCTTGGAATGGAATGCTGACCTTCAACTTCCGTTCCTTCTGGCTCTTCCTCTTCTGCCTGCTCGACGTGCCTGCCCTGAACTTCGTCTGGGAAGTCATAGGAATGGGATTGCTCTTCTGGTATGTCAATCATCGCCACGAAACATTCTGTCGTCGCATCGCTGAAAGTCTCTGAACATCATGAAGTGGACCAAGCAACGACTCAACAATCTCTTCTTTTTCATCGGCATCGCGGCAGTAGTCGTGATGCTGTTGACTTTTGATGTCAGCTTCGCCGAACTATGGGACAACCTCTGCCGAGCCGGCTACTGGCTGATTCCCATCATCGGAGTGTGGCTCATCATCTATGCCCTGAACGCCCTGGCTTGGCGCAGCATCATCCGAGGCAACGTGGGAGACAGAGTGGAGAAAGTCAGCTTCTGGCGCATCTACAGGCTGACCATCACGGGCTATGCCCTGAACTACGCCACACCCGTGGGAGGACTGGGCGGAGAGCCCTATCGCATCATGGAACTCTCGAAGGATATAGGCAAGGAACACGCCAGTTCCTCCGTCATCCTTTATGCCATGATGCACTTCCTGGCTCACTTCTGGCTGTGGTTCACCTCCATCTTCTTCTACCTCCTCCTGGTGGCCATCGGCGACCTGCCTTTCGACACCACGGTGGGCGTCGTGCTCTCCGGCATTGCTGTCTTCTGCCTGCTGGCCTTCTGGGTGCTCGGCAAAGGCTATCGCAACGGAGTGGCCGTCACCATCATCGGCTGGACAAGCAAGATTCCAGGCCTGAAGGGATGGAGCAAGCGCTTTCAGGAACGACATGCCGAAACCCTGCAAACCATCGACGAACAGATTTCCGCACTCCATCGGCAGGACAAGCGCGCCTTCTACAGCAGCCTGCTCCTGGAATACCTCTCACGTATCGTGCAGGCCTCCGAAATCCTCTTCATGCTCCTGCTCTTCGGAGTAGATTGCGGAGGCGGATTTTCAGGAATACTGCTCACCTATTGCCACTCCATCCTCATCCTCTCCTTCACCTCCCTCTTCGCCAACCTCATCGGCTTCCTGCCTATGCAACTGGGAGTCCAGGAAGGCGGATTCGTGCTCTCCATAGCAGCCCTCGGTCTCTCAGCAGCCCTGGGCATCTTCGTGAGCATCATCTGCCGAGTTCGTGAGATCATCTGGATATTCATCGGAATGATCCTGATGAAGGTCGTCAAAGAATAATCACAGTGCCTCGCGCTTTCCCCGCGAGGATCCCCCAACCACAGTGCCTCGCGGTTTCCCGCGAGGTTCCCCTCAACCACAGTGCCTCGCGGTTTTCCCGCGAGGATCCCCCAATCAAAGTGCCTCGCGGTTTTCCCGCGAGGATATCAAAAGATACCACCATGCAAGCAGACAGCATCGTCATCATCCCGACCTACAACGAGAAGGAAAACATCGAGAACATCATCCGCGCCGTCACCTCCCGAGAGGAGCACACCTTTAATATCCTGGTCATCGACGACGGCTCGCCCGATGGCACTGCCGACATCGTCAAGCGGCTGATGGCGGATGAGTTCGCCGACCGCGTGTTCCTCGTCGAACGCAGCGGCAAGCTGGGATTGGGAACGGCATACATCGCCGGCTTCAAGTGGGCACTGGCCCACGGCTACGAATACATCTTCGAGATGGACGCCGACTTCAGCCACGCCCCTTCTGACCTTCCACGACTGCTGGCAGCCTGCAAGGACGAGGGCTACGACATGAGCATCGGCTCGCGCTACATCACGGGCGTGAACGTGGTCAACTGGCCCATGGGACGCGTGCTGATGTCCTACTTCGCCTCGAAGTATGTGCAGTTCATCACCCGCCTGAACATACACGACACCACCGCCGGTTTCGTCTGCTACCGCCGCAAGGTGCTCGAAACCATTGACCTCGATGCCATCCGCTTCAAGGGCTACGCCTTCCAGATAGAGATGAAGTTCACCGCCTACAAATGCGGATTCCGCATCAAGGAAGTGCCCGTCGTCTTCGTCAACCGCGAGCTGGGCACGAGCAAGATGTCCGGAGGCATCTTCTCCGAAGCGGCTTTCGGCGTTATGCGTCTGCGCTGGGATGGCTGGTTCAAGAAGTATCCCAAGCCATAAACTTGCTCCCCTCCTCGAAACCATGACACCCATTTTCTAAGCTATGAGCCCGGACAAGCATTACTTCAAAGACATCATCTACGTTTCCGACGGCCACATCCGCCGGGCAGACGTCTTGGTGGAAGAGGGCATCATCGCCTTCATCAACAACAAGGAAGAGCTTCCCCCAACAACAGCGCTCGCCAATTCTATCGGAGAGGAGTCCGCTTTCGGTGCCCCCTCGCTCCTGCTCCCGGGCATCATCGACGAGCACGTGCACAGCCGCGAACCGGGCCTCACCCAGAAAGGCGACCTCACCACCGAAACCCATGCCGCCGCCGCCGGAGGCGTGACCACCATCCTGGACATGCCCAACGTGGTGCCGCAGACGACCAGCCTCGAAGCCCTTGCCGACCGCTTCGACCTCGGCGCACGCCATTCCTTCGTGAACTACAGCTTCTACTTCGGCGCCACGAACTCCAACGCCCACCTGCTCTCACAGCTGGATCCTTCGACTGTCCCTGCCGTGAAACTCTTCATGGGCAGCAGCACGGGAGGAATGCTGGTGGACCGGGGCGAAGCCCTGGACGCCGTCTTCCAGCAGTCACCCCTGCCCATCATGGCACATTGCGAGGACTCGGACATCATCGCCCGCAATATGCGTCAGGCTCAGCAGCACTACGGCGACGACCCCGACGTGAGTCATCATCCTGAGATCCGCAGCCGGGAGGCCTGCCTGTGCTCGTCCCGCCTGGCCGCCGAACTGGCACGGAAGCACAACAAACACCTCCACATCGCCCACGTCACCACAGCCGAGGAACTGACGCTGGCGCACCCCCGCCACTTCGAACAGCCCTTCTCCTCCCTCCCGGAGAAGGGTTCCGCCGGACTCATCACCCTCGAGGCCTGCGTGCCTCACCTGCTCTTCACCGACGAGGACTACTCCACCCTCGGCACACGCATCAAGTGTAACCCGGCCGTGAAGACCCGTGCCGACCGCGATGCCCTGCGCCAGGCTCTCACCGACGGACGCATCTTCACCATCGCCACGGACCACGCCCCGCACCTCCTGACCGACAAGCAAGGTGGTTGCAAGCGCGCCGCCTCCGGAATGCCCATGGTGCAGTTCTCACTGCCCGCCATGATGCAGCTGGTGGAAGAAGGTGTGCTGCCCATCACACAACTGGTGCAACTGATGAGCCACAATCCCGCCCGCCTCTTCTCCATCGAGGGGCGCGGCTTCATCCGCACAGGCATGAAAGCCGACCTCGTACTCCTGCGCCGCACACCCTGGACACTCACACCCGAGCGCATCGTCAGCCGCTGCGGATGGAGCCCGCTGGAGGGGCGCACCTTCACCTGGCAGGTGGAAGAAACCTACTGCAACGGACACCTTATATATAATAAAGGTATATTCGCCGAAGGCAACACGCACGCCCAGCGCCTCCGCTTCGAGCGATAATCACCCACGCCCCATTTCTCACACCCTACCCCACCCCTGTCCATTTCCGGTTTCCACTACCCCTCGTCCATTTCCGCTTTCCATTACCCATTGTCCATTTCCGCTTTACACAACCCCCTGTCCATTTCCGCTTTCCACTACCCCTTGTCCATTTCCGCTTTCCATTACCCATTGTCCATTTTCTCACTCCCTTGCTCCAAACCCTCCATTATTCCATCCACGAAGTAGAACCCTATATCAGTTGGTCCTATTTCTTCCACGCCTGGGGATTTCCTGCCCGCTTTGCCGGAATAGCAGACATCCACGGTTGCGATTCCTGTCGCGCCATGTGGCTTGCCCGCTTTCCGCAGGACGAACGTGCCCGGGCAGCAGAGGCCATGCAGCTACACAAGGAGGCACAGCGAATGCTCTTCTACCTCGACCAGCAAGGATACAGGATTCATGTCCGATTCGGCCTTTTCGACTGCAATAGCCAAGGGGAAGACATCTTGATTGGGCAATTGGACAATTTACCATTAGACACCAGTGCCGCCAAAGCCACCGTTTCCCCGGCTGCCCCCTCTCACCTTCGGTTGGGTGTCGCGCATATTTGCGCGAAACTCCCTCCTCCCCCGCCGCCGGAGTTATCCGAGGGGCTCCCAGCAGTCTTCCGTCTCAACTTCCTCCGCCAGCAATCCGCCCCATTCCTCTGCCTCGCCGACTTCCTTCGCCCTGTGAACCCCGAAGGCCTTCGCGACCGCATAGGAATCTTCTGCACCGCTGCCGACGAAGCCATCGAGCACCTGTATGAGGACGGAACGGAGCAGGCCGACGAATACCGCCACCTACTCTGCCAGACCCTGGCCGACCGCCTGGCCGAAGCCGCCACAGAGCGCGCTCACCAAGCCATCCGACGCCACTACTGGGGCTATGCCCCCGACGAGGAACTCTCCATCCACGACTTGCTTGCGGAGCGTTTCCGAGGAATCCGTCCCGCCGTAGGTTATCCCTGCTTGCCCGACCAGAGCCTCAACTTCGACCTCGACCGCCTCATCGACTTCTCCGCCGTAGGCATCCGCCTGACCGAGAATGGAGCCATGCTCCCCCACGCCTCTGTCAGCGGCCTGATGATTTCCCACCCCGAGGCACACTACTTCGCCGTAGGCACCATCGGCGAGGACCAATTCCTCGACTACGCCCAACGAAAAGGGCGAAAACCCGAAGAACTGCGCCCATATCTGACGGCAAACCTCCTCTGAAGAGATGCGAACCTGCTCTAAAAGAGAGCCAAACTGCTCTGACGAGAGATTATAGATATGAAATCAGCTTTCTCCGAAGAAGAAAAGCCTCCCTCCTCAGAACGAGATACAGAAGGAACCACCAAGAACGAACTGGTGCATATTCTTCTTCAATTGATAGACTTCCGGAACGAGGAGGTCTGCGAACAGGCCGCCACTCTCTACCGCATTCGGGAACAACCCGGTCATGAAGTGTTCCGAATCCTTGGTCAGCGTGTAGGTCTTGTACGTATTGTCGTAATCCAGGAACACACGCCAGCAGAAATTGTGCTTGTGGGCATAGGTCAACGAGATACCTGTTCCGAACTTCGTGGAACGGTTGGCCGTCAGGGTGAAGAAATCCCATTCCGCCTCGTAAGGAATTACTTCGCCGGCCTCGTTATGTGCCTGCGACATCGCATCGAAGGAGAACGAATCCCAGTCAATCTTTCCATCGACGACATTGTAGCTGTAATCCATATTCCATTGTGTACCTTTCAGATGTGCATTCAGGTCCAATGCCTGCGTCAGGCTGGAACCGATGAGCACCTTTGTTCCGATGGCAAAGCGCTTGGAAATCGGGATATTGAAATACAGACCTCCGTCAATTGCAAATTCCGTCAGGTGGTCACTCTCGATGGATAGTTCCTTGTCTGTGACCATCGAATTGACGTCGCCATTGATCTGAAGGCTAAAATCAGGATCCTTTTCATGTGCCAACTCTGTCAAGCCTTCCAAACGCTCCTTAATATCCTTTTCGGCGTAATCCAGCACGTTGCTCCACCCCTTGACAGGTGTCGTACGCACGCGCAGCCGTCCGCCGGCACCCACGAACTTATTGAAGAAGTAGGCACCTTCGGCTCCCACCACCGTTGACATTTGGAACTTCAGTTTGAAATCCCCCATCGTAACATCCCGTTCCTGGGATTTTACACCCGAGAAATCCAGTTCCGGCGAGCCGAAGCCAATGCCCATGGAGATACTGAAAAACGAAGGATTCTTTCTCAGGTCGGGATAGCGCTGCAATTCGCCGCGAAGGAGGTACTTGTCCTTGAAAATCAAGTCGCTGAGCATATAGGCCAACTCGCCGGACATGATACCGATTCCGGCTCCGGAGAGGATGTCGCTGACCCAGTGGCGGTTGTTCAGCACACGCATCACACCCGTAGCCGTGGCCACAGCATAACCTCCCACCGAGTACCAGGGCGAACGCGTCAGGCCGTACTCCTTATGCAGAATCGTAGCACCGGCGAAAGAGGTTGCCGTGTGGCCAGAAGGCCAGGAGTTGTAAGAAGTGCCGTCAGGGCGCAACTCCTTGGAAGTATATTTGATACCATTGACCAAGGCGGCCATGATACCATAGGTCATACCCATCGAGGCCAGCATACGTCCCCACTGCGAGCGTCCTTCTACGCCCCCGATCTTCAAGCCCAATGTCAGCGCAGGGCCGAAATATTGCGTGTAGTCGTCGATACTCGTCTTGAAATGAGTCACCAGCCGCGTGTTGGCGTGCGTGTTGTTATAATCCTGCCGGAAAGCTTTCTTCTCGCCCTTGGCAATGATGCCGGAGATAAAGATAGGAATACCCACCCAGGAGATATCGTCCAGAGGTTTATAGACAGGAACCCTGTAGGCGTCGGGCGACACCGGAGAGGGCTCATCGAACACAGAATCACTCAACGTCAGGTTCAGCGCCTTGGGGTGTTCTTTCGTCAGCCGTGGCGTGACATTCCAATCGAACTTGCAGTTCTCCTCAGCAGCAACTGAGATGGAAATCAGCACCCCTGCCAGCAACAACAACTTTCTCACGGCGACTTTCATTTACTATTGATTCGTTGATGTTCTGCCTCCGGCTATTCGCGAATCTTTTCCATATTCTCTTTGGCCATGCGGATGTAGTCCTTGACGTAGGCATTATTCAGGAACTGAGGGGACCCCAGGGCAATGATTTCCTCTATGCTGGGATTCATCACAGGATAGGGGAAGTTTGAAGTAACAATCATGAACACTCCGGGTGCCAGGCAGTTGTGCATATTATCCTTAATAAATTTCGAGACGAGGGCATCCTCCTGGCTGTTGAGGATGGCAGCTTCGTCAGAGAGCAGACGCACGATCTCACGATGGTCCATGCCGTCGAGAATCATCCGGCTCTCGCGCCCTGGCAGCTCAGCCAGCTGCACGTCCAAGGCTGTTTTGCGGGCTATGAAAGCGAACAGAGAGTCGTTCAGTTCCGAACCTGTCACCTTGCGGTCAGCCTGATCCAGACGGATTTCCAGCGGTGAGCCGTCCAGCACAACGGGCATGAGGCTCTCCTCGCCGAGGAACAGACAAGCCATCACCGCAGAATCCGGCTCTGCACCCTGGAACATAAACTTGCCGTGCTGAATACGCGCCGAGTCGATGACCTGCAGGTCGCCGTCGGTATAGACGCGCAGGTAAAGTGTTTTGCCTTCTAATTCGGGGATAGTAGAAGTTCCCTGGACACTCATTTTCGTTGTCTGGCAGCAGCTCAATGCGAGTGCCGCCACAATCGTCAATATGTATGTAATGTTTCTCATATTCAATCTTCTGGGTTATAGCTTCCGGGTTGCAGTTCCACGGGTCGGGTGGTCAGAGCGCTTTGTATGATGTCGAACGTCTGCTGCATCGTATCCCGCTCGGCATCGGAACCCTGCCCCTGCATCCTCACGGGTGGATGGATGGTCAGCGAGAGCGGGTGCCACGTCACGAAACTGAACCCTCGCGTGCGGGGAAGTACGTCGAACGACCCGTTGATGGTCACGGGCAGCAAGGGCAGCTGCAACTCGTCGGCCAGCTGAAAAGCGCCTCGCTTGAAGCGCCGCATACGCCCGTCCCACGTGCGAGCCCCCTCGGGGAAGACCACCACGGAGGTACCTCCCTGCAGGATGGCGCGTGCCCGATCGTGCGTGGCTCTCATTTTCTTGGGACCGCCTTTCTGATCCACAAAGATGAAACCCGCCGCCTCACAAGCCTTGCCCACCAAGGGCAGGTGGCGCAATTCGGACTTCATCATCCACTTGAAATGACGCCCGAGGAAGCCGTAAACGAGGAAAATATCAAATGCCCCCTGATGATTGGGGATGATGACATAGCTCTGCGAGGCCTCCAGATGCTCGCGCCCCTCCACCCGCACGGGCAGCAGCAGCAGGCGAATCATCGCCCACGACCACCACTTGCCGGGATAGTAGCTCCACCACGAGGCATTCATCAGCGTGCAGCCGACGATGGTCGTCACCCCGGTCAGAATCGTCAGCAGCAGCAGCAGCGGCGAGACGATGATTTGATATAGGATATAGAGATATTTCAATCTTTTGATGTTTAACTTTTCGACTTTCAGTCCTCCGCGCGAGTTTTCCCGCTTCGCTGAGAACTTTCTACTTTCGTTGCCTCTGTTCTTTCTCCAGCTCTGCCGGCAAGCGGAAGGCGGTGTAGAGTTCCAGCACACAACCAATGGTGAGAGCGACCACCCACTCATTTCTGATGGCAAACCCGAAGCGGAAGGTCTGCATTGCCATCAGGCAAGCCGCCACCAGCAGCGCCACGGCGCCCAGCAGCTGCTGACGCCGCAGACGGCGGACGGTGAAGCTGCGGCCATCGTAGCTCTGCTGCAGCTGCATATAGCTGAAAGCCACAGCTCCCACGGCGAAGGCCACGAAGGCCGCCACAGGCAGGAACATATACGCGGCAGCTCCGAGCACCACCAGCACTCCGCCTGCCATCATCACTGCACTCTGCAGAGGGGTCAGTTCTTTCATTCCTTTTCTTTTATTCCTTGGCGCAGCCGTGCCCTATTGCACACCGCCGCCCGCGGCCGTCGTGTCTGCGGGCTCTGCCACCAGAGCAGAATCCGCGGTCTGCTTCGCCGCCTCTGCGACCGGAGCTGCAGCGGTGGGTGCCACGTGCTTACGGCTTTGAATCTGAGCCGGATCCACGTTCTTGAAGACATAGACGTCCTCGTTGGGCCGCTTCATCAGATAGACCTCCCTGGCCATGCGTTCCACGGCCGCGGGGTCGCTCCTGAGCGCTTCCAGCTGAGCCGTCTCGGCATCATACTGCGCCTCGTATTTCTCAATTTCGCGCCTGAGGTTGGCGATCTCGGCCTTTCGTCCGAACCGCACCAAAAGGCTGTTCTCGTCCAGCACGCCGATAATCAGCAGGAATACCAGCGATGCCGCGACATACTTGTACTTGCGGATGTAACTCCAGATAGTCAACAGTTGTCCCATTTGTTTCTTCTTTACCTTATTTTCTTCATTCGATGGCGCGAAGATACAAAAAAAATGAACGCTGGAAGCCCGAATTCGAAAGTTTTTTAACTACTACACTACTTTTTCGCGATTTTTATGTACTTTTGCACCCAAAAGGAGCCTTTTCGGCCACTCTCTAAACTCTATAAACTCTAAACTCCATAAACTCTAAACTCCATAAACTCTAAACTTAAAACTCTAAACTTAAAAACTACTCTAAACTCTAAACTTAAAAACTACTCTAAACTCTAAACTCCATAAACTTTAAACTCCATAAACTCTAAACTTAAAAACTACTCTAAACTCTAAACTCTAAACTCTAAACTAAATAATGTCCGAGTACATCGTTTCCGCGCGCAAATATCGCCCGATGACCTTCGACACCGTGGTCGGCCAGGGTTCCATCGCCACCACTCTGAAGAACGCCATCCACACGGGCAAGCTCGCCCACGCCTACCTCTTCTGCGGCCCTCGCGGCGTGGGAAAGACCACCTGCGCGCGCATCTTCGCCAAGACCATCAACTGCCTCAACCCCCGTCAGGACGGCGAGGCATGCAACGAATGCGAGTCCTGCCAGGCGTTCAACGAGCAGCGCTCCATGAATATCCACGAACTGGATGCCGCCTCCAACAACTCCGTCGATGATATCCGCGCCCTCATCGACCAGGTGCGCATCCCGCCCCAGATAGGCAAGTACAAGGTGTTCATCATCGACGAGGTGCACATGCTCTCCACCTCCGCCTTCAACGCCTTCCTCAAGACCTTGGAGGAACCGCCCGCCCACGCCATCTTCATCCTCGCCACCACCGAGAAGCACAAGATCCTGCCCACCATACTCAGCCGATGCCAGATCTATGATTTCCAGCGCATGAGCGTAGAGAACACCGTGCGCCACCTCGCCCACGTGGCAGAGCAGGAGGGCTACACCTTCGAGCCGGCAGCACTCACCGTCATCGCCCAGAAGGCCGACGGCGGCATGCGCGACGCGCTCTCCATCTTCGACCAGGTGGCCAGCTACAGCGGAGGCAACCTCACCTACCAGCGCGTCATCGAGAACCTGAACGTCCTCGACTATGACTACTACTTCCGCCTCGTGGATCTGATGCTCGAGAAGAAGATTCCCGAGTGCATGCTCCTCTACAACGAGATCCTCAGCCGCGGCTTCGACGGCGCCCCCTTCATCAGCGGCCTGGCCGCTCACCTGCGCGACCTGCTGGTGTCCCACGACCCGCAGACCACTTCCCTGCTCGAAGTCAGCGACGACATCCGCCAGCGCTATCAGCAGCAAGCCCAGCGCTGCAAGGTACAGTGGCTCTATCGCGCCATCCGCCTCTGCAACGACTGCGACCAAGCCTACCGCACCAGCCGCAACAAGCGCCTGCAGGTGGAGCTCACGCTCATCGAGTGTGCCCAGGCAACGGACGACGACCCTGGTGCGGGGCGCCGCCCTGCACGTATCCTGAAACCCATCTTCAACCTCCAGGCAGCAGCTGCCTTGGAGGCCACCCCTGCTGTGCCCCGCACTCAGCCGACACCCGCCGCCGGCGCCGCTCCGCGTCCCGCAATCCCTCATCAGCCCGCCGCACAGACCCCTGCCTCCCCCTCCCCCGCAATCCCTCATCAGCCGGCCGCACAGACCCCTGCTTCCCCCTCCCCCGCTTCATCTGCCGCCCGGCCGTGGGCAACGGCTCCCTCCTCTACGCCCCCAGCCAAGCGCAAGGTGAACCTCGGCAGCATGCTCTCCTCCATCCGCATCAGCCAGCCCGCGCAACCGGCTTCCTCCACGGCGAACCCCAAGAGCTCCTCCATCGCCAGCCAGCCGACAGCTCCCGCCCCGCAGCCCGCAGCCAATCAGCCCGTCGAAGCCAGTGACCTCTACTTCCAATGGCACCAGTTCATCGCCACCATGCCCCAGTCCGAGACGGCTATCGCCCAGCGCATGCGCATCATGCAACCCGTCGTGAACGATGCGGCATCAGGAGCCGTCAGCCTCACCCTGGACAACAAGGAAGTGCTGCAGATGATGATGCAGGTGCAGCCGCGCCTGGAAGGATACCTGCGCCAGCAACTCCGCAACAGCCAGCTCAGCATCAAATTCGACATCGCCGCACAGACGGTGCAGACCACGCGCGTCTATGACAAACACGAGCAACTGCGCCACCTCACCGACATCAATCCGGCACTGGCAGAACTCAAGCAGCTCTTCCAACTCGAACTGGAATGAAGAGAGAGTTCTTAATTCATAATGCACAATTCACAATTCATAATGAAGAATTCATAATGCACAATTCATAATGCACAATTCATAATGAAGAATTCACAATGCACAATTCATAATGCACAATTCATAATGCACAATTCATAATTCATAATTGGATAGAAGCAATGAGATAGAAATCGAAATATCGAATGCCGAGAAATCGAAATCTCGAAATGCCGAAATGTCGAAATGTCGAGAAATCGAAATCTCGAAATCTCGAAAATCGCAAACTCGCAAAACTCGCAAACTCGCAAAATCGCCCCCTTATCTTGCTCATCCACAATCGTTTTCTCCCCTTCGGCCCATTTCTGGCCATCAACCTCTTCGGCATCATCTTTGTCCGCAAGGGTAGAGCGTTTGCGCCCGTGGACTTGAACCACGAACGGATTCACACGCGCCAGATGCGCGAACTGCTCTATGTGCCCTTCTACCTTATATATATAGCGGAGTGGCTGGTGCGCCTGGTTCAGACGTTTCTTCCAGCTCGCGAGGCCGATGCTTCCGTCCCCGCGAATCACCCTGCCCGCAGGGAGGCCAGCCGTCTGCTGCGCGCCTACCATCGCATCTCCTTCGAGCGCGAGGCCTATACCCACCAATCGGAGCCCAGCTACCTCAGTAACCGGGCTCCGTGGGCTTGGCGGCACTACCTCTGAGCGGGCGAGCTCCGGCAGACCTACCATCCACCGCCGGCACGCCTGCGCCCTCCCCCTCTCTTCAGCGAGACGTGTATCCAGAAGGAGTTGCCCCGGCGCTCGCGCAGCAGCTGGTCAAACGGGCAGTTGTCCATGATCCACGCCGCCCACTCCCGCATCCGCTGCCGCGCCTCCGCGCTCGTGCTGTCGGGCACCAGCCGCCTGACCACGCCCTCTGCGGTGCTCACCTCGACCTCCCTGC
>ONJJ01000022.1:0-51641 GCA_900318115.1 uncultured Prevotellaceae bacterium
CCGAACACCTTTTTCAGCTTTCCCAGCTCGTCCAGCGCCGTCAGGTCGCGGCGAACTGTGGATTCCGATATACCAAGCAGCTCGGCGAGCTCAGAGACCGTTACGGCTCCCCTTTCGTTGACCGTGCTCAAAATTGACTGATATCTTTCCTGAGTGAGCAATTTTAATCACCCCTAATCACATTATAGCACTATTTTGCGCAAAGTCAAGCTAATTTAATCATTTTTAATCATTTTTTAATAATTATTTTGAGCGTTTTTGATTGAATTTATTGTCAAAAAAGAAAAGCTCAACACTAAAAGCATAGTGTTGAGCATATAAGTATTATTTACGGTAGGATATGTCCCGAGGACAGGTACAGGCGGTACCACTCCTCGCGGGTCAGTTCGATCTCAGCCGCGCGGGCTATCTCGAGCATGCGGTAGTAGTCGTCCTTCTGCCCGTTGAGCATACCGTGGGCGTTCAGGTCCAGGCTGAGGGCTCCTCCGCCCATGGCAGCATTACCCACGCACTCACCCACCTGGCAGCGGCACCAGTAGCCACTGACGCCTGCAGCGCGGCAGAGGATGATGATGGGCAGCGACTTCTTCTTGGCGCCCACGGGTTTGGCCATGTAGCCACGCACGGGTGCAGGTCCCAGGCAGTTGATTTCCACATCCTGGCAGACGTACTTGCCCTGGTATTGAGCAGGAACAACCAGCGGTGTGGTCTTCACCTGCATGGGCAGCGCCTTGAGCTGTTGCTTCTGGTCTGCCCAGTACTGCATCAGGTCTGCTGGCTCCTCGTAGCCCGCACGGAAGCCCTCCGGAGCCACGACATAGCCGATGGAGGCGGGTTTGCCATGGCGTTCCTGCAGCTCCACGCTGACGGCACACGTGCTGTCCAGCGCCAGTTCCAGTGCCGTGAAATCCTGTGTGGAGGGCAGCAGGCAGAACTCGCGGCTGAGCATATTATTAAGGTACACGCGCACGCGCACGGAGTCCAGCGGCACTTCCTCGGCGTGGCAGGTGACCACGGCACGCTCGCCCTTGGCATAGATGCCGCTGGCGTGGTCGATGTCCAGCCGGTAGGTGCCTGCGCGGTTGACCTCGTCGCGCGTCAGGATGAGTTTTTCGCCGAGGAACTGCTTCCAGAAAGCGTCGTCGTTCTGGCGGCTGAAGACATAGGGCGTGGTCCACGGAGCCACGAAGAGCCAGCGCGCCTCGTCCTGCTCCATAGCAGCTGCCGAGGGCACCACGTCGCACTCCGCCAGCGCCAGCATCTTCGTGGGATACTTGCTGCGCAGGAGGTCGAACTGCTGCTTGAAGGAACCGTGGTCCGAAGCCACGCGGTACTGGTCGCGAGCCACGATGTCCACGTACTCGTCGCCAGGATACCAGTCGTCGTCGTCCAGCTCCGAGGTCCAGATGTAGATGAGGTTGTGCACGCCTCGCTGCATGAGGTAGCGCTGCGCGTAGAGGTACAGTTTCTTGAAGGTTTCGGCGCCGTCGTTTCCCCACCAGAACCACGCCTTTCCGCCGCGGTTGGTGTTGCCTGCAGCCTCGTGGAAGGGTCGCCAAAGGATGGGGATTCCCTGCTCCTGGTAGTGGAGGAGGTAGCGCACGATGGTGTCGAGGTTCTCATTGATGATGCGCTGCTCTGGCGTGCCCTCCTGCACCGCCCTGCGGGCAGAGAAGAGGGTACCTGGGCGACGTCCCTCAGCACCCGTGGGGGTGTAGAAGGCGAAGCCGTCCTTCGGCGTCAGTTCAGGGTCCACAGGCACGCTCCAGTGCCAGATGAAGCCCACGATGCCGCCGGCATCGTTCCACTGCTTAGCCGTCGGAGCCAGGTAGTTGAGGTTGCGCTGGCGGAAGTGCTGAAAGTCAAAAATATTCACGGCAGGATACTTCCCTGCACGCTCGCGGATGCCGTCGGCGTCCGTGGTGTTGTAGTCCCAACGAGCCTGGCATCCGGCCAGCACCTGCCTGCCCCACACCTTGTCGCGGAGGTAGCGGTAGAGCTGCCGCGTGGGTCCTGTGGCCTCGCGGTCGATGGGCTGGGGGGAGACTTCTCCCTGGGCGAAGATGCCTGGCATGAAGAGCGCCAGCAGCAGAGCAGATAGCAGTAGGAAGCGTTTCATATCGAAGGAGTTTTTGAGGGGAAATTCAGGTTACTGCCCACTGAGAGGGAAATTCAGGTTACAGCCCACTGAGGGGAGAAATCTTGAGGTTGTCAAAGTAGGGTGTGCAGACACGACGCCGCTGCAGGGGAGCCATCAGACCAGCCATACCTCGGCGGTAGCGGTCTGATGAGGTGCTGACGACCTGCTTCCCGTCGACAAAACCGACGAGCGTGGAACCCTGCATGCGCAGCCTGAGGTTGTGCCACTTGCAGGGGCGGATGCCCTCCACCTGTGCACTGTCGAGCACGAATTCCCCACCCACTTCCATGTCTTTGCGTGCACGGATGAGTGCCTGCTGCTCGGCATCGCCGATGAGTTCCTGCTTGTTGCGCTTGCCGCAGCTCATGACGAGGCTGGCACGCCCCTGGTCGTTGAGTTTCAGGTAGTAACCCTTGACCCACACGCCGTAGCCGGAGCCCACGTCGATGACACGTCCCATCACTGCCGCTTCGTCCTGTGGGTTCAGGTAGACATCGGCACTGACCTCATAGTCGCGCCAGGCAGAGTCGCCCACGATGGTGTAGTGATGCCATTCGGGTGCCCAGCTGAGGGTGTGGTCGCCCACCACCTGCCTCACGCACTGTCCCTGGTGGTCAGGGCGTTCGGTGAGTTCGAAGGCACCGATGATGTCCGCGAGATAGTTGGGCAGGTAGCCATAGGCAGAGGCTGGCTGGTACTTCTCGAAGTCGTCGGCGTAGGGGAAGGGGAAAGGCTTCGAGGCAGGCACGTTGGCGAAGGAACCCTTCTGTTGTCCGCGCGTGGTGGAGAGCGAGTAAACAGCCCCCGGCTCGAGTGTGATTTCGAAACGACCACGACGGGGATGGATGTCCTGCTGCTGCACAAATAGTTGATCGGGTATGCTGCGCCAGACACAGAGGTCAGCACGGCTGAGTCCCTTTGCGACCTCGAACTTCAGGGTCTGCGGAGCCTTGGCCTCCTTGGTCTCTATGATGATGCTGTAGTCGCCTGTTGAAGGGTCGCGCATGGTGATGACTGAACCTCCGCCAGGCAGCTTCCTACAAGCGGAGTCGACATATCTCCATCCTATCTGCGTGAACTGGCCATAGTGGGCATAGCCCCACAGCGACTCGCGCACGCTGTAGTGTCCGCTCCAGGGCTCGTGGGCAATCATCATGGCAGGGTCTACGCCATAGGGTTCCAAGGGATAGACGGCAGCTATGTCATACCAGTTGATGACGCGTGTGGCTCCGCTGATGATATAGTTCTCGTTGAAGCATTTGACGATGGTGATGAGCACATCGAAGCCCTTGCGGTAAACATGGTCCTCGCTGTTCCAGATGGGTTTTCCCAGCGCCTCGGCAGCAGCACGCTGCTCTGGCGTGAGCTGTATCTCGCTGAAGGTGTGGGCGCTGACGGCATCGATGGCTGCAGCCAGTTCAGGATCGCGCTGCATCTCGGCGAGGAAGTCCATCTTGTTCTTGCCCCAGTTGTCGAAGCCATGAAGCTTCACGTTGCCGAACCCGCGCTCGTTCATCGTGCGGCGAAGGCGCTTGGCGAAGTCGTAGCTGTAGCCCTTCTCGTTGTGACAGCCCAGGGCATCGAGCTCCAGTCCGTAGTGCTCGCGCAGTCCTGTGAGCCAGTCGACGTAGTAGTCCGCCATCTCCTGCGACCAGATATTCCCCACCCAGGCAGGTGCACTCCATCCTGTGGCGTCGATGGCCAGCTGCGGATTGCGTCGCTTGGCTTCGGTCATCACCCACCACATATAGCCTCGCTCGAAGTTGGCGTCGCCACGGTAGTGGGCATGGGTGGGCATGGAGCCCTGCGTGGAGTTTCCGTCGCCGGGAATTTCCACGAGCATGGTGCTCACGCTGGCTCCGAACTTCGGGCGGAAGACGAAGTCGAGGATTTGGGAACGTTGCGGCTCTGGGTAGGCACGCAGCAACACAGAGGTGGCTCCTCCGCCGTTGACGGCTCCAATACCATCGAATGCCTTGCCGGAGGCTGTGGCACTGACTTGCAGGGGTTGGGCTTGTGCACTCGTGGCAAGGGCGGCAGCCATGAGGAAAGAAATGAGGGAGAACTTTTGCATGTGTATTCCTTAATTAAATAGAGTTCAAATGTTATCTTAGGTTCACTTCAGAGGCAGTTGTCATTCCAGACATGCTATTTGAGCGACGGATTCTATCTGACAAAATATTTCTTACCTCCACGGATGACCAGTCCTTTCTGTCCCGGCTGCCAGGGGCGTCCGTTCAGGTCGAAGGATTTATCGTCTTCAGGCTTGAGAGTCACGAAATTGTCGTCCTGCAGATCGCCGATTCCGACGAGTTCCTGTCGCAACGCCTTGAAGTCCTCGCGAGAGAGGACATAGTCCTGGGCGAAGGCATCGTCCCACCAGTCTGCATTGCAGCTGCCGTGGTCCCTGCTCTTGAATGCCGAGCTGTTGGGATTGCTGGTGCGACCATAGTCATACCAGGGCGCGAAGTACAGCCAGCGCGCGCGCGCCTTCCACTGCTGACTGATCTTGGCGAGATTTCCGCACTCGGTCAGAGCCACCAGCTTGGTGGGCGAGGCTTTCTTCAGGAAGTTGAAGCAGGTGCTGTAGATATTGGAGGCATTGGTGTTGTTGTACACATCGATGCTGACGATATCCACATACTCGTCGCCGGGGTACCAGCGGTAGCCGTCGCTGTACGGTTTTCCCCATGCCGCCGACTGCGTCCACACCCAGATGAGGTTGTCCAGTCCGAGTTCCTGGAACCGACGGTACATGACCTTCCAGAGCTCATTGCAGGCTTCAGGGTCGCGCCCCCACCAGAACCACATACCTCCTGCCTCGTGCAGCGGACGCCAGAGAACGGGAATCTTGCGGGTCTTCAGCAGCTTCAGGTAGCCTCCGATGGTATTTATATCTTTCATCATTAGCTTATATTCGTTCGACGTAGGGTCAAATATTTTCTTGACATCAAAAGTCGTCTTGTCGTCCTCCGTTCCCCAGTAGAACGAGTACTGCCCGCTCTTGTTGGCAGGCACGTTCCAGTGCCACATGATCTCGATGACTCCGCCAGCCTTGTGCCAGTTGACGAGCTCGGTCACGTTGGTGTAGTCAATCCACCCGCCCTTGGAGGCGAAGGGATGGTGCAGGTAGTCGAAGCAGTTCACGGCAGGCCACTTGCCCGTGTGCTGGTGTACCCACTTGGCTTCGTTGAGGTTCCAGTTCACGTTGGCCGTGGCACCGGAGAGTATCTTCTCTCCAAAGATCTGATGGAAGCACTGCAGCAGCTCCTCTGCCTCAGCAGAGCGCTGGGGAGTGTCCTGAGCCGATGCGCTGCCGCAGAGCAGCAGCAACAACAGCAAGTGTAGGATTCGTCTCTGTCTCATGTGTGTATGGTCTTTTTGCTTGAATATTTCCCAAAATTCGTACCTGCTCCATCCTCCGTTTACTTGAAAAGACGTGGAGCGAAGTCGCGCAGGTAGCGGTAGAGCTGCCGAATCAAAAGTAGTTGTTGCGGATTTCCTTTGCGATGTAGCGTCCCATGAGCTGCTGACCGGGACGTTCGGGGTGAAGCCCGTCGCGCAGGTAGCGTTGTCCGTGGCCGTTCTCCAGCTTCTCCGTGATGCCGCACTCTGCCCAGCAGTCGATGACCTGTACGGAGAGGGCTCGGCAGATTTCCTTCAGTATCTGGCACTTGCGCAGGTTGAAGGCGTTGTGGCCCGGATCGGCGGTCTGAATGGGGGTGCAGACGAAGACGCGGCAGTCAGGGAAGCGCTCGATGATGGTCTGGATAGCCCAGCGCGCACCGCCTGCCATGGTGGTGACGTCCACCTCGTCAAGATTCTTGCCCTTGAGTGCCTCCTCTGCCGTTCCGAGGTTGCCGTCGTTGGTACCCATGGCGAAGACGAAGACGTCGGGCGCAGGGAACTGCCCCGCCTCGACCTCGGCGATGAACTTTTGGACGTGAACCTTGGAGCAGTTGTTGTGGCGCTTCTGCAGCTCGGCAGCATCCTCCGTGGGAAGCCAACCGCCCGAGATGCCGGCGAAGCCCGTGCTGCCGTAGTCCTGCGTGTCGGCGTGGCAAGCCCAGGTGGCAGAGCCCACGGCGACGTTGTGGTGGGTGGCAAAGCCCAGCTGCTGCACCACCGTCTCGGACCACTGCTGACCGGCGGTAATGCTGTTGCCGTCGCAACCGAAGTTCAACTTGGTAAAATCAGGAAAGCCCTGCGCCATGCTGCCAAGGGCGAAGAGCACCAGTGCTGCTAAGGATAGTAGTCGTTTCATCATTCTACAGGTTTTTATGCGTTAGTTATTTTGCATCTCTGAAGTAGTATTTACGGGAATGGGAAACAGCAGGGCAAGTCCTCCTGAGAGGACTCGCCGTACTGGACGATGACGATTATGCATCTGCTGCATCATATCGTAAGGATTTTTACAGGTTCAAATAAGCACTTATTTCACCAGCACCTTCACCCCGTTGAGGATGTAGAGGCCGCTGGGCAGCTGCTGCACCTCGTTGAGGGTGGCACCCCTGCGGACGAGCTGTCCGGCAGCATTATAGACGTTTCCGCTCCGGGCGACGTTGCTCAGCGTCTGCTGCACTCCCGTCAGGTCGCCTCCCACTTCGAGCACGAGGTCGTAGGTGGCGTCTGCATCTGCAGCTCCGGCACCCGGCACGATGTAGGCGTGGTTAGCCCAGACCTTGGCATTCTCCTCGGTGGTGGGCTGGAAAGCATTCTCGTTGACGATGAAGGCAGCCTCCGTCAGGTCGGTGTCGGCATAGACACCCTTCAGCGCTCCGTCGTTCAGGGGCTGGGCGGCGATGTCTGTGCCCACGTTGAGGGTGGCGGTGGTGCGTGCCTCCACGTTCTCTGCGTCGTAGGTGCCTTCGGCGATGTAAACCACAGGCTGTCCTGCCGCAGCCTTCTTAACCTTGTTCAGAGCCACGAAGACCTTCCCGTCCTTGTCGTAGGTGCCTGCCACGGTGTAGAGGCTGCCTGCCGAGGGAGCCACGGCCACGGGATAGCACATCGTTGTCAGCTCGCCCGTACGGAAGTCAGCCAGCGGCTGTGCAGGTTCGCCTTCCACGTCTGCCACCTCCTCGATGATCAGACCGGAGTTGCTGCCTACGTTGTGGTCGTGCCAGGTGACCAGGCGGTGGTCACGCAGCTGTGCGTGGAGGTAGGAGAGGTCGTTGCCGGCATAGTCTGCGCCGTGGAGTGTGCATTCGCCGTTGCCCACGGCTTCGATGGTGAAGACGGTGGGATTCAGCGTCAGACCCGTCCAGCTATCGTAGCCATAGACCTGGACAAAGAGTCCGCTGGCCTTGTGCTGGATGATGTAGCGGTTGTCACCTGCCGGCACGAAGCGGAAGGCGATGTCGGCATTCCTGTCATCGGTGAAGAACATGAAGGAGCCCTGACGTACGTCGCCTGCCGGTGTGGGAACCAGGTCGGACTCCCCAGCCGGTGCGAGGTAGGTGTCGAAGAGGGGTCCGAAGTCGCTCTCCGCCACATTGCCGGTGCTCCATCCCTGCTCCTCGTACTTCTCCTCGCTGGCAAAGCGGATGGCGTAGTACTTGTTGGGGTTCAGCTGGTTGGCAGCTGCCGAGAAGTTGGCAGCAGCGAGCTTCGAGATGTAGTCCTCACTCTGTGCCGAGGTGTACTTGCCTGCCTGGTCGTAGGCTCTGGCGTCTGCCATGAGCTGGTTCCAGCCGTCTATAGCCTGCTGGCTCCACTGACCGGGATTGTTGCCCACTTCCGCCACCCGGACGATGTTCTCTGCTCCGGCAATGGCTTCGCGCAAGGGCGTGGGATCCACGAAGAGCGCAACGAAGGGGTCGTAGGCAGCCTTCAGCGCCTCGTAGTCAGCACGGCTGACGGCGTTCTGGTCCACCAGGTCGGCAGCGGCAATGGCAGCCTGCAGGTCGGTGAACACCTTGCCCATGGTGGCAGCCTGGTTGGTGGGATTGGCGGAGAGGGCGAAGAGCTGCAGCTCGCTGACGTGGAAGTATCCGCGACCGCTGGTGGTGGCTTCGGCGTAGAAGCGCAGGTACTCAAATTCCTTGCCGTCTTCGATGGTGAACATGACAGAGGGCTGCTCGCTGTAGTCCGTGTAGGGGGTCTCGAGGTCAGCAATCCACTCGTAGGAGTCCTTGCCGCCGTCGGGCGAGTCGCTGCCATAGACGCTCCACTTGGTGACGTGGTCGCTGGCGATGTTCTGGCGTCGCGCGATGTCGAACTCCAGCGAGCCTCCCACGGCCTCCGGGAGTTCCACCTGGAGGTAGTGCACTCCGGCTTCGACGTTGCCGCCTTCCCAGTGGCTGTGCCAGAAGCTGCCGAGGTCGCCGTCGATGAGCACGCCTGAGCTGAGGTCGCCGCCGTCGCGGTTGCCGAGGTCGTTCTGGCTGTAGGGGCTGCTGAACTGGCTGGCTTCGGTGATGAGTTTGGTCTTAATCATGTCGTCGGCCAGAATAGCCTTCTCCTTAGCATCGGCGAGCATGACCACGAAGTCATGTGCGAAGGAGTTATCGTTGAGGATTGCCTGTGCCTCCTCGTCGCTGACGGGCTGGATGAACCACTCGCTGGCACCGCTGTCGGTGTTGGTGTTGAACCAGGTGGTCATGGGGCCTCCCCATCCCTTGCCGCCGTCGTGCCAGTTGCAGTGAATATACATCTGGTTGTTGGCCGGCTGGTCGCTGAATCTGAAGTTGAAGACCACGACATCCTCCTCTGTGCTCATGGGCCAGCTGAACTCATAGGCTCCGTTTGTTCTGAGCACGGGGTCGAAGGCGATGAACTTCTGCGCCTCGGAGCACTTCTCCGGGGAGCTGAAATAGAGGTGGTTGGCAGGATTTGCCATCAGGTAGGTGCCGTCCTCCTGCCGCTGCAGCGTCCAGAGGAAGGTGGGGTCTGCGGCATCCAGGGTCTTCCACTGGTTGGTGCCGTCGTTGCCGCTGTAGAGCGCCTTCTGGAAGAAAGCGGTCTCGCCCCTCTCCTCGTCCTCGGTGTAGAACTGACGCGCGCACACGAACCTATAATATCCATTCTCCGGCAGGTACTGCTTCTTCGATGCCATCAGCGTGCGATAGGCGTCCACGATGGCCTGCGCAGCAGCATTCAGCGCCTCGGTGGTCATTTCCTGCATGGCCTTGTCGCCCAGCTTGTTCACCACGTCCAGCGCCTTGACGAACTCATTGTACAGCTCCTCGGAATAGTAGCCATAGTCGTCGCCCAGGGGCAGTCCGTCCTCGTACTGCTGGTAGCGCAGATAGATATCGATGAGGTTTTCCACCGCCTCGTCATGGTCCTCCGGAGCAGGGTTGAAGAACTCATCCTCCGTGCAGAAATAGATTTTCTCAACGGTGATCTGACCTTCGGCATGGTTCTGGATGACCACGCAGCTGTAGCTCGTGTAGGCATGGGGCGTCAGCTTTATATACGCCTCCGTCTCGTTGGCGTTGCAGCTGACCTGGTAGGCGTTCTGCCAGTCGGGATTCTGCAGGATCAGGTTGAAACTGCAGGTGGACTCGTACCTGATGTAGAGGTATTCGTAGTCCATCACATCGTAGCTGCGGAGGTCCACGCTGTGCCAGCCCCATGCGCTGGTGGCGTCAATGACGTTGGTCCCCTCCGTGAAGCGCGAGGAGAAGTCCACATCAACTTTTGCATTTGCACCGAGGGTCATCAGGACCATCAGTAAGCAGGTAAAGATTCGTTTCATTTGACACATAATTTGAATAGTTAAACCTAAATTTTGAACGATTTTCGCTGCAAATGTACGGGTCATTCCTATTCTATCGTGACACAATTTTAACCGTTGCCGACACAGGCCACCTCAGATGAACACTTTCTTCTTCTGGTAGCCCTCGCGGAACTCCTTGGGCGAGCATCCTTTGCGGCGACGGAAGAGGCGGTTGAAGTTCGAGAGAGTGTTAAAACCGCAGTCATAGCAGATCTCGGCCACGGTCTGCGTGGAGTCCACCAGCAGGCGGGCGGCGTGGCCTATGCGCGTGTCGATAATATAGTCGGAGAGGGTGCGTCCCGTGCGCTGGCGGAAGAAGCGCGAGAAGCCCACGGGTGTCATCCCCACCAGGTCGGCCAGCGTCTCCAGGCGCACCTCCTCGTGGAAGTGCTGGGCGATATACTGCTGCACCTTGGCCACGCGACGGCTCTCCGAGCGGTTCTCTGCGCGCGAGAAGGCGGAACTGCTCAATTCACGGGCGCCCTCGCTCAGCGACAGCTCATAGAGCACCTCCAGGAACGCAAGCACGGAGTGAAAGCCGCCATCGTCGTGCGCCAGGCGCTCCAGGCGCGCGTAAACCTTCATGATGGAATCCATGGGGAATGCCAGTCCGTGGCGGGCCCGCTCCAGCATACGGCGAATGGTGTCGAACTGGTTCTTCTGCAGCAGCACGTCGGGCAGCGACTGGGCACTGAACTGGATGGTGATCTCGCGGATGGTAGTGCTGCGGCAGTCGCCCTGCTCCCAGCCGTGCTCCAGCTCAGGACCGGCGATGAGCACCAGCTCGTACTCGCCGATGGTCTCCGTCGAGTCGCCCACGATGCGTCGCGCTCCGGCAGCGTGCTCGATGAAGTTCAGTTCCAGTTCCTCGTGGATGTGCAGAGGGTAGTCGAAGGCCACCTTGCGGCGATCGACGATGTAGAAGCAGTCGCGCTCAGACAGGGGCGTGATCTCGCGCATGATATGCGCCTCCGGAGTGGTATCTTTGGTGATCATAGTTGGCAAGTTGTTAGCTGTTTTTCTGTCGCGAAGTTAGCATTTCACTGCCGCAAAGTTAGCAATTCTTTCTTATTCCGCAGCAAAAATACTACCTTTCCCCGCACACGCCACCTCTTTCTTAACATTCTTTACCTCTTTATTAACTCCACAGCCTTCCTTACCCCACACAGCTGCCTGCAAATCGCCACACTGCAGCCTCCTACAAGCACCGCCCCGAAGCATCTGCAGCAGGAGGCTGAATCATCGATGTGCGTTCTATATGCTGAATCTCCCGGGACCTCACCCGCCCGTGGGGAAGCGTTCGAGGATTTCCAGGCACATACGGCTGTTGTGGTAGGGGCATTTCCAGAAGCCGGCGTGGTCCTCGTCGAGGTTCACCGAATACGAGGTCTCGCGAGAGGCATCGCCGCCGTCCTTCAGGCATGACGCATCGCCATGGACCGGGCGTACACAGCCGTCGGCACGCAGGCTCCAGTACCACTCACCCCGCTCGCGGTCGATGAGGTGGTCCTTGATGAACTGCCAGGCGGCGAGAGCCCGAGCAAGCGCTGCCTCGTCGCCGAAGTGCTGGTACATATTGAGGAACCCCACGACAGCCTCTGCCTGCACCCACCAGTGGAGGTCGGGGTCGCCGCTCTCGTGGATCATGGCGCCGTTGGGCAGCAGTCCCCGCTCGCTCGCCACAGCCACCTGCTGCACGACGGGTTCCAGCTGATGCAGCACATCGGCATCGCCCAGCACCAGCGCAGCCTCGTGCAGCAGCCAGGAGCATTCGATGTCGTGGCCGTAGCTCTCCGTGGTGCTCATGCGCGACCAGTCCATCTGGAAGAAGAGGTCGAGGTGGTGGGTGGCGGGGTTGAGGATGCGCTCGGCGAAGAGGGAGAGCAAGCGCCGGACGGCACTCGCTACCACGGCCACGGCAGCGGTATCTGCGGTGGCTGCGGCAGGAACAGCGGGAGCGGCATCAATGCAGGCGGCAGGAACAGCGGCAGCAGCAGTGCTGCGTTCCTTCAGCGCGCGCAGGAGGTTGGTGTACGGCTCGATGATGTGAAGGTGGGTGTTCTGGCTCTTGGGGTAGTTCTCGTCCTTGTCGGAGAGCCGCATGTCGCTGACGGGTTGCCAGTCGCGCGTGCAGGCCTCGATGTAGCCTCCGTGGACGGGATCCCAAGCGTGGCGCTGGACATCCCCGAAGAGGTTGAGGGCGACCTGCAGCGCCTCGTCGTCGCCCGTGGCTCGCGCGTACTCCGAGAGCCCGTAGATGGCGAAACCGATGGCGTAGAACTGCTTCTTCGTGTCCAGCGGACGTCCCAAGTAGTCCACGGACCAGTAAACGCCACCCTGCTCGCGGTCGAGGAAATGGCGGAGGAAGTAGTCCTTGGTGCGCGCGGCAGCCTGGAGACAGCGCTCACGCAAGTCCTGATACCTGGCGTCCTCCTTGGCCAGCACGCGGCTGGCTGCCGAGAACGACCAGAGGATGCGGGCATTCAGGATTGCACCTTTCTCGGCCTGGGGATGCAGCGTACCGTGGCCGTCCATGCGACCGTACCAGCCGCCATGCTCGTTGTCCTGCATCTTGTCCAGCCAGAAAGGCAATATGTTCTGCGTCAGGCACTCCAGCGCCTCGGCGCGCAGTTGGCAGATAGCGGGGTTCATTGGCGTTGCAGTTTCAGTTGTTCATTGATTTCGCCCACGCGCTCGGTCGTCAGCGGATAGTAGTGGCAGACACAGATGGCCAGCAAGGCCACGGCAGCGGGGATGAAGGACATCAGGTAGCGCAGGCACTGGAGGGCGGCATCGGGCTGCGAGACCAGCGCCTGGGCTGCCAGCTGCTCGTCGGTGCGAGGCGTGTAGCCGCAGGCCGAGAGCAGCCACAGCACGGCAGCGCCGCCGATGGCACCGCCGAACTTCTGGGCCATGCTGGAGCTGGAGAAGATGAGACCCGTGGAGGCCGTGTGGTAGCGCAGCTCGGCGTAGTCCGAGACGTCGGCGTACATCGACCAGATGAGGGGCGACATGATTCCCGTGAGCACAGAGATGAGCACCTGGAAGAGCAGCATCAGCCAGAAGCCCGTGGGCGAGACGGGGATGAAGAAGAACAGGCAGCTCAGCACCATCAGGGCGGCATTCACGCCGATGAAGGTGCTCTTCTTGCCAAAGCGGCGTGCCAGCGAGACGGTCATCGCCACGCCGGCCATATTGGCGACCTCACCGACCGAGAGGAACAGGCCGGCGTAGAAGAGGAGCTCGAAGCCGAAGCTGGCGAAGCGGAAGTTCAGCATCTGGTTGAAGCCTATCACATCGGCGAAATAGTAGGCCACGGTGGCGCCACGCACGGTGCTGAAGAGATTGAAGCACAGGGCTGCGCCGATGAGCAGCCACCAGGGACGGTTGGACAGCAGCGCCCGGAAGTCGGAGCCTACGCTGACGGTGGAGACGGTCTTCACGCGCTCCCTCGTCAGGGCAAAGCAGCCCAGGAAGAGCACGAAGCACACGGCGGCAATGACCATCATCGCCTGCTGCCACGCAGCGGGCGTGGTGGAGCCCGCAGACTTGAAGAAGTTCACGATAGGTTCCCAGGCCGCCAGCGCCACGAACGAGCCGCCGTAGGCGAAGAACATACGGAAGGAGGAATAGACCGTCTTCTCCTGCGAGTCGGCCGTCATCACACCCAGCATGGCGCCGTAGGGCACGTTGATGGCAGTATAGACAGTCATCATCAGGATATAGGTCACATAGGCGTAGATAAGTTTGGCACCATACTCCCAGTCGGGCGTGGTGAAGAGCAGGATGCCGGCGATGCTGAACAGGGGCGCCACGAACAGCAGATAGGGCCTGTACTTGCCCCAGCGCGAGCGGGTGCGGTCGGCGAGGATGCCCATCATGGGGTCCGACACCGCATCCCAGATGCGGGTGACCAGCACCAGCACGCCCGCATCGACGAGGCTGAGGCCGAAGACATTTGAGTAGAAGAAGGGAAGGTAGTAGGAGAACACCTTCCAGAACATAGAGGACGACATATCGCCCAGGCCATAGCCGACGTAAGAGACTTTCTTGTTCATGTCTGCACGAAGAACGGTTAAAGAAATAGACTTTCGGGCGCAAAGATAAGCGGTTTTTGGCGTTCTTGCCGACACTTTTTTCACCTTTTCTTCCACAGCGGCTGCAAAAATGCCATTTTCTTTGGCCGTTACGCATTTTTTTTGTATCTTTGTGGCCACAAACGCGCGACGTAGGCGCGCGAGTACCTATTAAGATTATGAAAGCAATGGAAGAAAAGCAAGAACAGATGCAGCTGCCGGAGAACGCGCTGCGCGAGTTGCAGCCCGGCGAGCAATACCAGCCGCTGATGCGACCGGAGAACGAATACCCCGAGGTCAACGCTTGGAGCGTGGGATGGGGCGTGGTGATGGCAGTCATCTTCTCTGCCGCTGCCGCCTATCTGGGACTGAAGGTGGGGCAGGTCTTCGAGGCCGCCATACCCATCGCCATCATCGCCGTGGGACTGAGCACCGCTGCCAAGCGCAAGGGCGCCCTGGGCGAGAACGTCATCATCCAGAGCATAGGTGCCTCGTCGGGAGTCATCGTCGCCGGTGCCATTTTCACGCTGCCCGCCCTGTACATCCTGCAGGCGAAGTACCCCGAGATCACCGTCAGCTTCCTCCAGGTGTTCCTGGCATCGCTGCTGGGTGGTTGCCTGGGCATCCTGTTCCTGATTCCCTTCCGCCGTTATTTCGTCAAGGACATGCACGGCAAATACCCCTTCCCGGAGGCCACGGCCACCACGCAGGTGCTGGTCAGCGGCCAGCAGGGAGGCTCGCAGGCGCGCCCGTTGATTTGGGCAGCTGCCATCGGCGGACTGTACGACTTCCTGGTCGCCACCTTCGGCGCCTGGCACGAAACGCTCACGACCCGCATGACCGAGTGGGGCGAGACGCTGGCCACGAAGGTGAAACTGACCTTCAGCATAAACACTGGCGCGGCCGTGCTCGGACTGGGGTACATCGTAGGCTTGAAGTATGCAGCCATCATCTGCGCCGGCAGCCTGTTCGTATGGTGGTTCCTCATCCCCCTGCTGGGAATGACCACCGCGGACAGCGCCATGCTCAGCCAGATGGACCCCCAGCAGATATTCACGGGCTACGCCCGCTACATCGGCATCGGAGCCATCGCCATGGCTGGTGTCATCGGCATCGTCAAGAGCTGGGGCGTCATCCGCGGAGCCGTGGGGCTGGCGGGTCGCGAGCTGCGAGGCCAAGGCAAGGCTGTTGCCGCTGCCACCCTGCGCACCGACCGCGACCTCTCCATGCGCTTCCTGGCCATTGCCGTGGGCGTGGCTCTGGCGGTCGTCTTCGTCTTCTTCCTCGTGGGCGTGATCCACAACTTCATGCAGGCGCTGGTGGCCTGGCTGGTGGTGACGGTCATCGCTTTCCTCTTCACCACCGTGGCAGCCAACGCCATCGCCATCGTGGGTTCCAACCCCGTCAGCGGCATGACGCTGATGACACTCATCATCGCCTCCATCGTGCTCGTGGCAGTGGGTCTGCAGGGCACCAGCGGCATGGTGGCCGCCATGGTCATCGGCGGCGTAGTCTGCACGGCACTGTCGATGGCTGGCGGCTTCGTCACCGACCTGAAGATCGGCTACTGGCTGGGCACGACGCCTGCCAAGCAGGAGACTTGGAAGTTCCTCGGAACATTGGTCTCGGCAGCCACCGTCGGAGGTGTCATCATCATCCTGAACAAGACCTACGGATTCACGGGAGAACATGCCCTGGTGGCTCCACAAGCCAACGCCATGGCGGCTGTCATCGAGCCCCTGATGATGGGTCAGGGTGCACCCTGGCTGCTCTACGGCGTGGGGGCAGCGCTGGCCTTGCTGCTGAATGTGCTGGAAGTGCCCGTGCTGGCGTTCGCGCTGGGTATGTTCATTCCCCTGGAACTGAACGTGCCGCTGGTGGTGGGCGGTGCCGTGAACTGGTACGTCACCACCCGTTCCACTGACGCAGACCTGAACAAGGCACGTGGCGAGCGCGGCACCCTGCTGGCCAGCGGATTCATCGCCGGCGGAGCTCTGATGGGTGTGGTCTCTGCCCTACTCCGCTTCGTAGGCTTCGAGCCCGACAGCGCAGCATGGCTGGCCAACCCGGCCTCCGAGCTTCTCTCCATCGTGGCCTACGTGGCACTCATCGCCTATGTCATACTGGGATCCATGAGGGCTCGGAAGTCATAAGATACGGGGCCACCCAAGATTCGGAATACCCTGGAAGAGACAGGAGTAGCCGGCCACTCCGTCCACACCACTCACATAATCACCAACAATCCACAAATCCAACAACCATCATGAAACGTCTTTGCTTACTTGCAGTGGCCACACTGATGGCCCTTTCCGAAGCCTGCGCTGCAGAATGGCAGCGGCTGTCGGCACGTCTGATGACTCCGTGGGGAGAGACCATCGACCCGGAGAACGTTTGGCAGGAATATCCGCGCCCACAGCTGGTGCGCGACAATTGGATGAACCTCAACGGCGTGTGGGATTACTTCCGACGCACGAACAGCGTGAAGCTGACCTACGAAGAGAAAGCCAGCCGATTCACACAGAAGATTCTGGTGCCCTTCGGAGTCGAGTCCGCGCTGTCCGGCATCATGCACACAGACTACAGCACCACAGCCAACTCCACGCTGATGTATCGCCGCACGTTCACCATGCCCGAGAACTTCCAGGGGAAGCGCATACTGCTGCACTTCGGAGCCGTGGACTGGCAGTGCGCCGTGTTCGTCAACGGCACACAGGTGGGTGAGCACAAAGGTGGCAGCGACCCCTTCACCTTCGACATCACGAACTTCCTCCAGGCCAGTGGCGAGCAGGAGCTGCAGGTGGCTGTCTATGACCCCAGCAGCCGCGGCGGACAGCCCAATGGCAAGCAGACCGTGTCGCCCAGCGGCATCTGGTACACCAGCTGCAGCGGCATCTGGCAGACGGTGTGGCTGGAAGCCGTGGGCAAGCAGTATGTGCAGCGCTATGAACTCGTCCCTGACGCCGAGACGGGAAGCGTGCGCGTCCGCGTCTTTGCAAACGACCCCTCCTGCAAGTTCAGCCTTATCGCACGCGACGGCGAACAGATAGTGGCTACATCAGATAAGGTTCGCGTAGGCGAGGAGGTGACACTCGTCATCCCCGACGCCAAGCTATGGACACCCGACACACCCTTCCTCTATGACCTCGACATCGTGCTCTGCACAGACGACTGCCAGGAGTGCGACCGAGCACGAGGATACTTCGGACTGCGCACGCTCACCAAGGCTCTGGTGGACGGGCAGATGGCATTCCTGCTCAATGGCAAGCCTCTGTTCATGTTCGGTCCTCTGGATCAGGGATGGTGGCCCGACGGACTCCTGACACCTCCTTCCTACGAAGCCATGGTTTACGACCTGAAGACTATCAAGTCACTGGGAATGAACATGGTGCGTAAACACATCAAGGTGGAAAACGACCTTTGGTACGAATGGTGCGACCGCAACGGACTCATCGTCTGGCAGGACATGCCCAGCGGAGGCAGCAGCGGCAGCCTGGGCACCAAAGAGGAAATCCAACATAACTTCTACCAGGAATGTGAGCACATCGTGACTGCGCTGAAACAGCACCCCTGCATCGGGGTGTGGGTGCCCTACAACGAAGGTTGGGGACAGGATGCCAGCGCCGGCGGTGGACACACCATACGCGGACATCTCGTCGTCCGCAATGCCGATGCTGACCACGGACGACTGATGAACACGGCCTCCGGATGGACGGACTTCAAGATTGGCGACATACTGGACCGGCACAACTACCCGGCACCCAGCACAGAGGCAGACTCGCGCAAGGAGCGTGTGGCTGTCTGCGGAGAGTACGGAGGCATCACACTGATGGTCGAAGGACATCTCTGGGCTGGAAGCCAGCAGACCTACACACAGGTCAGCAACAGCGAGGACTACACGGAACGATTCAACCAATACACGGGCGCGCTGCAGGGATTGCAGCAGTCACGACAGCTCTGGGGAGCCGTTTACACCCAGATCACCGACGTGGAACAGGAGGTCAACGGAATCCTCACCTACGACCGCAAGGTGCTCAAGGTCAACGAAGAACAGCTGGCATCCATTCGTGCCAAGATCCAGCAGACCATCAACTACCGCCTCTCCTCGGCAGAGAGTGTGCTGACGGCTGGCGACAACGCCGACAACATCGTCTGGAGCTACACCACCAACGAACCGGAAGAGGGGTGGGAGAAGCCTGACTACGACTGCAGCAGCTGGAAGACCGGCAAGGCAGGATTCGGAAAGATAGACCAGGCTGCAGCGCGAGTCCGCACCACCTGGAGCACGCCGGAGATTTGGATCCGTCGCAACTTCCAACTGGAGGGCGTCACCCAGGAACAGCTGCCGGCACTCTGCCTGCGCATCTTCTACGACGAAGACTCGGAGGTGTATATCAATGGAGTTCTCGCCATGACCACCACAGGCTACAACACCTCCTACCAGCTCTTCGAAATCTCTGAGGCGGCGCGCAAGACCATCCGGCTGGACGGCGAGAACACCATCGCCATCCACACCAAGCAGACCAGCGGAGGACAGTACATCGATGCAGGATTCAGCCTGCGCACCTTCAAGAGCAATGCCGAGACCACCATCAAGCCCCTGACCGCAGTGAAGACACCCGAGATCGTGGAAGACCCGGCTCGTGCCTACCTCCTCACCTACACCACCTCCGCTGCCGACGGCATCCACTATGCCTCCAGCTTCGACGGATTCCACTGGACCGAACTGAACAACGGAGAGAGCGTTTTCGCTAACTTAACAGAAGAAGAGACCGTCAAGGACCCTTTTGTCCTTAGGATGGAGGACGAGTCGGGCAAGCCCGTCTTCCATCTGGTACACGCACTCGACGATGCCAAGGGACTCTACCACTGGAAGTCCAGCGACCTGATGTCGTGGGAACCCATCAACGGGACGGACGGGCAGGTGGTGAACCTGAAGGTGAACACGCCCGAAATCGGCTACGACTCCACCTCTACCTACTACATTTACCACTGGTCCACCATCAACGGCACCACCTACGCTGCCCGCTACTCGCGCACCAAGGACTTCGTGAAATTCACCAAACCGGCTGAATACTTCAACTCCGACACCTCCGTCAAGGATCTTCACGTCTTCCCCAACGGCAAGACCTACGTGGCCATCTTCGCAGACCCGGAAGGCAGCCACCTGCTGCAAGCCACCTGCAAGACCCAGAACCCAGGCATCGCCAAGTTCAGCAACGTGACCGAGGCCGTCAGCAACTTCAGTGTGGACAGACCCCTGACGATTCCTGCACTCGGAGGCGACGGCTGGTTCCTCGCCACCTCCATGGAGCAGTACAGACTGCTCTACTCCGCCATGCTCACGGCCGCCGCTTCGCCGAAGTGGCAATTCATGGACGATGCCATCTGCGAGATGCCGGAGGACATGAGAGACGGCAAGGTGACCATCATCTCGCGCGCTGAGCTGGAAGCGCTGAACACCACGATCGAGAACATCCGGACCGGCGTGCTCCCACAGATTCCCCTCTTCCGTCCATTACCCCAACAGGATGCCATCTACAACGTAGCCGGCCAACAGGTGGCTCGACGCTCGCAGTTGAAATCTGGCACCCTTTCCCCCGGCGTTTACATCGTTGCCGGAAAGAAAATCCTGGTGAAGTAAAACCCAAATGCAATTGAAGTAAAAACAAAGTGCAATTGAAGTAAAAACAAAGTGCAATTGAAGTAAAAACAAAATGCAATTGAAGTAAAAACATCTCCCTCAGCCGTGGTGCCCTCCGCGTCCGCGGAGGTCTCCCCCACTCAGAACCAAAATACATTCATCATATATCATAAATCACCAAATCATTAATTCAAATCATGTCATTGATTGAGAAAATCATCGCTCGCGCCCAGGCCAACCGCCAGCGCATCGTACTGCCAGAGGCAACAGAAGAGCGCACGCTCATCGCTGCCGACAAGGCACTGGCCGACAAACTGGCCGACATCATCCTCATCGGAAACCCCGACGAGGTCCACGCACTCGCCAAGAAGCACAACCTCACCCACATCGACGAGGCCACCCTCATCGACCCTGAAAACTACGAACGCTCTGAGGAACTCGCACAGTTGCTCTGCGAGCTGCGCAAGAAGAAAGGGATGACCATCGAGGAAGCTCGCAAACTCGTCAAGAACCCGCTCTACCTCGGATGCATGATCATCAAGACCGAAGGCGCAGACGGACAGATATCCGGTGCCCTCAGCACCACGGGCGACACCCTGCGACCCGCCCTGCAGATCATCAAGTGCTCGCCGGGCATCACCTGCGTCAGCGGAGCCATGCTACTCATCACCGACCGCCCAGAATATGGTGAGAACGGAGTGCTCGTCGTGGGCGACGTTGCCGTCACTCCCATGCCGGATGCCGACCAGCTCGCACAGATTGCCATCTGCACAGCCCAGACCGCCAAGAGCGTGGCAGGATTCGAGGATCCGCGAGTGGCCATGCTGAGCTTCAGCACCAAGGGCAGCGCCAAGCACGAAGTCGTGGACAAGGTGATCGAAGCCACCCGGCTGGCCAAGGAGCGTTGTCCGGAGCTGAAGGTCGATGGCGAACTGCAGGCCGATGCAGCACTCGTGCCTTCCGTGGGCGAAAAGAAAGCTCCCGGCAGCGACATCGCCGGTCACGCCAACGTACTCGTCTATCCCAACCTCGAAGTGGGCAACATCAGCTACAAGCTCGTGCAGCGTCTGGGTGGAGCTATTGCCATCGGCCCCATCCTCCAGGGCATCGCACGCCCCGTCAACGACCTCAGTCGCGGCTGCTCCGTGGAAGACATCTATTACCTCATCGCCATCACTGCCTGCCAGGCAATGGATGCTAAATAAGACCACCCATCGATATGAAAATACTTGTTCTCAACTGCGGCAGCAGCAGTATAAAATACGCACTCTACGACATGACCGACAAGTCGGTCATCACCAGCGGCGGCATCGAGAAGATCGGGCTGCCAGACTCCTTCATCAAATACAAGGCCGACGGCCAGAAGTTCCAGTTCGAAGCTCCTGTGCCTGAGCACACTGCCGGCGTGCAGCTCATCTTCAAGGTCCTCACCGAAGGCGAGCACGCTGTGCTCCGTGACCTCCACGAGCTGGACGCCGTAGGCCATCGCATGGTGCACGGCGGCGAGAAGTTCTCCAAGAGCGTGCTCCTCACCCCCGAGGTCATGCGCGACTTCGAAGCCTGCAACGACCTGGCTCCACTGCACAACCCGGCCAACATCAAGGGCGTCAACGCCGTCAAGGCGCTGCTGCCCGACCTGCCGCAGGTGGGCGTCTTCGACACCGCTTTCCACCAGACAATGCCCGACTACGCCTACATGTATGCCCTGCCCTATGACCTCTACAAGAAGTATGGCGTGCGTCGCTACGGCTTCCATGGCACCAGCCACCGCTATGTCTCTGCCCGCGTGCTGGAGTTCTTAGGCATGCCCGTCGAAGGCTCCAAGGTCATCACCTGCCACATCGGCGGTGGAGCCTCCATCGCTGCTGTCAAGGACGGCAAGGTTGTGGACACCTCCATGGGTCTCACTCCCCTGGAAGGCCTGATGATGGGCACGCGCTCCGGCGATATCGACGCCGGTGCCGTCACCTTCCTCATGGACAAGCTCGGGCTGGACACCCACGGCATCTCCAACCTGCTGAACAAGCAGAGCGGCCTGCTCGGCGTCAGCGAAGGACGCAGCGACTTCCGCGACATCCTGGCCGGCATCGCAGAGGGCAACGACCTCGCCCGGCTGGCAAAGGAAATGTACACCTACCGCATCAAGAAGTACATCGGCAGCTACGCTGCAGCCATGGGTGGAGTGGATGTCATCCTCTTCACAGCCGGTGCTGGCGAGAACCAGTGGGAAGTGCGCGAAGGAGCCACCAAGGGGCTGGAGTTCCTCGGCGTAGAAATCGACGACGAGAAGAACCGAGCCTGCCGTGCCACCGAAGCCATCATCAGCAAGGACTCCTCACGCGTGAAGGTCTGCGTCATCCCCACCGATGAGGAACTGATGATTGCCACCGACACCTACAACCTCACCAAGAAGTGAACGTCGCACCTCCTCAACAAGAAGTGAACGGTTCACCCAACCTCACCAAGAAGTGAACGTCGCACCTCCTCAACAAGAAGTGAACGATTCACCCAACCTCACCAAGAAGTGAAATATTCTCTGATCATACCCGTCTATAACCGCCCCGACGAGGTGGACGAACTGCTTGCGAGTCTCTGCACCCAGACCTCGCAAGACTTCGACGTCCACATCGTCGAGGACGGTTCAGACATCCCCTGCAAATCCGTCTGCGACCGCTATCGCCCTGTTGACGGCGGTTCGTCCGCCGTCACCCAGCCTGCCCTCACCCAGCCCGCCGTCACCTCCCCCTTCTTCCCCCTCCACTACTATGTGAAGCCGAACGGAGGTCCCGGCGCTGCCCGCAACTACGGCGCAGAGCGCGCCACGGGCGACTACTTCATCGTGCTCGACTCCGACGTCGTCCTCCCGCCCGGCTACATCGCTGCCATCGACGAGGAGCTGCGCACGGCACCCGCCGACGCCTTCGGAGGACCGGACCGCGCCCACCCCGACTTCACACCCGTGCAGAAAGCCATCAGCTATGCCATGACCTCCTTCTTCACAACGGGAGGCATCCGCGGCGGCAAGAAGAAGCTCGACCGCTTCTACCCACGTTCCTTCAACATGGGTGTCAGCCGCCAACTCTGGCAGCAACTGGGAGGCTTCCGCCAGATGCGCTTCGGCGAAGACATCGACTTCAGCTATCGCATCTGCGACGCCGGTGCCCGCTGCCGCCTGTTCCCGGAAGCCTGGGTCTGGCACAAGCGCCGCACAGACTTCCGCAAGTTCTTCCGCCAGGTGCGCAACTCCGGCGCGGCACGCATCAACCTCCACCTGCTGCATCCCGGCTCGATGAAGCTGGTCCACATGCTGCCCGCCGCCTTCACCGTCGGCTGCTGGCTGCTGGCCCTTGTCTTTCTGGTGGGGCTGGTGATGGCCGTCACCGGCTTCGTCGCCAGTCCCCGTGAGGGCTGCAACATGGTGCTCGTCCTGGCCTATTTCGGCTGCGCGCTGATGGCTGTGGCGCTGCTGCCCCTGCTGCTCTACGCCCTGCTCATCTTCGCCGATGCCTCCGTGCGCAACCATAGTCTGCGCGTGGGCCTGCTGGCGGTGCCCGCAGCCTTCATACAGCTCACTGGCTACGGCACGGGCTTCCTCAGTGCGGCATGGCAACGCCTCGTGCTGAAACGCCAGGACGAGGGCTTCGACACCAACCAGACGCTCTACGGAGAAAACGTACACACGCAGAAACAATGAACATCAAAGACCTCCCCAACGACGAACGACCGCGCGAGCGCCTCATCGAGCAAGGCGCTGCAGCCCTCTCCCCTGCCGAGCTGCTGGCCATCCTCATCGGCAGCGGCAACACCGAGGAGTCGGCTGTGCAGCTGATGCAGCGCCTGCTCTCGGACTGCGGAGGTAGCCTGAAGACACTCAGCCGCCTCTCGCTCAGCGACCTCACCAGGAACTACAAAGGACTGGGACCCGCCAAGGCTGTCACCATCCTTGCGGCCTGTGAGCTCGGACGACGGCGTACCATGGAGGCTGCGGCAGAGAAACGCTACGTCGAGAACTCCGTGGACCTATATAATATAATGTACCCGCGTATGCGCGACCTCGCCCACGAGGAGAGCTACGCCATCTATCTCCGGGCCGACAGGAGCATCGAAGGACCACCATTCCTCATCAGCAAGGGAGGACTCACCAGCACGGCCGTGGACGTGCGACTCGTCATCCGCGAAGCCCTGATTCGCCAGACACCGGCCCTCGCCTTTGCACACAACCACCCCTCTGGCAACAAACGCCCCAGCCGCGATGACGACAAACTGACCGAGCGACTCGCACGTGCCTGCCAAACGATGGGGCTGAACCTGATTGACCACGTCATCATCACCGATGGCGATTTCTACAGTTATCGCGAAGAAGGCAAACTCTAAGCCCCCTACGAATACACCTCCCCAAAAATACACGCCCAATGGACAAACTACAAATAGAAGAAAAAGTCATCGAACTCCTGAAGACGGTTTACGACCCTGAGATTCCCGTGAACGTCTATGACCTCGGGCTCATCTATCGCATCGAACTCAGCGATGACCTCACGCAGCTGGACGTCGATATGACCATGACAGCTCCCTCCTGCCCCATGGCAGACTTCATCATCGAGGACGTACGTCTGAAACTCGAAACGATCGAAGGACTCACCACCGTCAACGTCAATCTCGTCTTCGAGCCTGAATGGTCACAAGATATGATGACCGAAGAAGCCAAGCTCGAGCTGGGACTTCTCTGAAGAATCATCCCCCACCTTTCACTCATCTTTCGTCACTCATAATTCGTCACTCGCAATATGAAACCCATCTACTTCCTCTCCGATGCCCATCTGGGCAGTCGCGCCATCCCCCACAGCCGCACACAGGAGCGCCGCCTCGTCCGCTTCCTCGACAGCATCAAGGAGAAAGCGGGCGCCGTCTATCTCCTTGGCGACATGTTCGACTTCTGGTATGAGTACAAGCTCGTGGTTCCCAAGGGCTTCACCCGCTTCCTCGGCAAGGTCAGCGAACTGACTGACCTCGGAGTGGAAGTGCATTTCTTCACGGGCAACCACGACATCTGGGCTTATGACTATCTGGAGAAGGAATGTGGATGCATCATCCATCGCAAACCCGTCACCCTGGAACTCGGCGACAGCCTCTTCTTCCTCGCTCATGGCGATGGCCTGGGCGACCCCAACCCCACATTCAAGTTCCTGCGCTGGCTGTTCCACTATCGCCCGGCCCAGATACTCTTCTCCGCCCTGCATCCTCGATGGGGCATGGAACTCGGATTGCGGTGGGCTGCACGCAGTCGCCGCAGGCATGAAATAGAAGGCCCCGCACAGTATCTCGGCGAAGACAAGGAACACCTGGTACTCTTTGCCAAAGACTATCTGCGCACCCATCCGGACATCAATTACTTCATCTTCGGGCACCGCCACATCGAACTGGACTTGATGCTCAGCCACGACTGCCGCCTCTTCATCCTCGGCGACTGGATTTCGCAGTTCACCTACGCCGTCTTCGACGGTCAGCAGATCATCCTCAACAACTACTTAGAAGGGGAAACAGAACCCTGAACGCCTCTGGACTGAGGTGAGTATAACTGGCGAGCACGTTGCCGCTACGCAGAATAGGCGTAGCCACGGGCTCGCCTTTGGCGTTCATGACTTGCACGACGGAAGCGGGTGCCGGCTGGGCAAACTGCGTGTAGTGGAACTCATGCCCACGCATCTCCTGCCCTTCGAGTTCGAAGCGGCGATAACCCAGCGAGAGCCTTCGGTCTGCCTTGCGGGCGCTGACATCGTAGGGAAGGACGCCACACATCGCAGCCTCGCCCTCGTCAGTCAGAATACTTCTGCATAAATACATCATTCCTCCACATTCTGCAATGATGTGCCCTCCTGCAGCTGCGAAGTCGTGCACGAAACGGCGCGTCTTCTCCGCACGAACCAGTGCTTCAAGATGCTTCTCCGGGTAGCCGCCGGGGAGATATAGAAGAGTGAATGGCTCCCCCGCAAGACATATTCCTGACTCTTCCGCAGGGCGATTCCCGAGCTCTTCCGCAGAACGATTCCCGAGCTCTACCGCAGAACGATTCCCTGAGTTTCCCACAAGACATCGCCCTGACTCTTCCTCCTCCGGATCAAAGAACGCAACGCTACCCAGAGAAGAAAGTAAGTCTATAGTCTCCTGATATACAAACGAAAAGGATTCCGCATTGCGGGCAACAAGGATGCGGCAAGATTTCTGGGCGAATACCACAGGTGGTACTTCCTTGTACCACAGGTGGTACTTTTGAGTACCACAAGTGGTACTCTCCATCAGAGCCTGGAGGTCAAGGCACTCTGTCAGGGTGCGTAGCAGCTCGTCGTTATTCGTATCCTCTGAGAAGTCCAGCCCCAAGTAGCGCGACCCTTGCTCCAAGGCGGCTTGCTTGGGGATGCAGCCGAGGCAGGGGACGCCCACCTCGCCGGCAACTTCGCGCAGCATCTGCTGATGCCGCTGGCTGCCCACCTTATTAAATATCACGCCCGCGATGCGCACGTCCGCACGAAAATGCAGGAAGCCCTGCAGCAGGGCGGCCATGGAGTAGGCTGCGGAGCGCGCATCGACCACGAGCACCACGGGCAGCTCCAGCACTCGGGCCACCTCCGAGCAGGAGCCGAGGTCGCGGTCGTAGCCGTCGAAGAGCCCCATCATACCCTCGACCACAGCCACGTCGGCAGGCCGACGCGCCCACTCTGGAGCTGCTGCGCCGCCAAGGGTGTAGCGGCAGAAGAGTTCACGGACGTGGTCTGGCGTAGCCATGAACGTGTCGAGGTTCACGCTCGGGCGGCCGCAGACGGCTTCGTGGAACTTGGTGTCGATGTAATCCGGCCCGCATTTGAAGGGCTGGACGCAGAAGCCCCGTTGCACAAGAAGGGCCATCAGACCACGGGCAATGGTGGTCTTGCCACTGCCGCTGGAGGGTGCTGCTATGAGGAATGCTGCTTTCATCGGGCACAAAGGTACGGCTTTTTGAGAGAAAAGAGAAAAAAGAAGAAGAGAAAAGTCTAAAGTGAGGAGAAAGAAGAGGAAAAAGAAGGAGGAAAAAGAGCAAATGAGGAAAGTATGCGAGGTCAGAGAACGCAAAAAAGACGACTTGCAGGCCGAAAAGTAATGCCATGAGGCTTTCTTCTAAACTTTTTTCCCTTTTCTCTTTTCTCTTTACCCTAAATTCCGTACCTTTGCGCCCGAAACGAGCAATCGCCAGCCTGTAGGCTGCCGATGCAAGGGAATCCGGTGCGAGTCCGGAGCTGTTCCTGCAGCTGTAATCCCCATTCTGAACGTTTGTCCGTATAAAGCCACTGACCAGCAAGGTTGGGAAGGTAAGGACCGACGGGGGAAAGCCAGAAGACCTGCTACGTTTTCGCGAACATCCATCAAAGGCGTCCAGGAACAGACGCACGGAGTCAATGAAACATTTTCTGTCTCTCGGCGTGGCACTATTGTGCCTCTTTGCCCCTATCAAAGCGCAGGACTCTCTACGTACAAGCCGTATGGAAGAAGTAGTCGTCACCGGTACTGGAACCCAGCACCGGCTGAAGGACGTGCCCGTGCAGACGGAAGTCATCACCCGCCACGAACTGGAGCAGTACGGCGGCCGCTCGCTGGAAGATATCCTGAGTGGACTGACCGCCAGCTTCGCCTTCAACGAGGACGACATGGGCGCGCAGATGCAGATGAACGGCCTGGGCAACAGCTACATACTCATCCTCGTGGACGGCAAGCGCCTGCACGGCGACAATGGCGGGCAGAATGACCTCGGACTCATAGACCCCGCACGCATCGAACGCATAGAAATCGTGAAGGGAGCCGCTTCTGCACTCTACGGCAGCGACGCCATTGCCGGAGTCGTGAATATCATCACACGAAAGTACGACCGCGACGGCCTGTTGCTGGAGAACACCACCCGCGGCGGCAGCTACGGCGACCTGCGCCAGCACAACAGCGTGGGCTTCGCCATCGGCAAGGTCAGCAGCCTGACCAACTTCCAACTCCAGCACAGCGACGGCTGGCAGAACACCTCCCACGAAGATCCGGCACAGACAGAGTTCCCCATCTACGACTCGCGCAACAAGACCGTCAACCGCCACACCAACTGGCAGGTGGCCGAGCGACTGACCTACACTCCTACGTCCGACCTCGAATTCTACGCCGAAGGTTCTATCTACCGCAAGCGCATCTATCGTCCATCGGGCAAGTACGCCGCCGTGGACGTGAAGACCTACGACCTCGCCTACCGCAACGCATCGGCTGCCGTGGGCGGCAAGTGGACACCGTCGGAGAAGGCGGTGGTCACCCTGGACATCGACTGGAACCGCCACGCCTACGAATACGTCTTCACGGACACCACACTGGTGGACGGCTACGACCCCTACGGCAACTTCACGCACTACTACCCCTACTTCCCCGACCAGACCAACCTGCAGAGCGACCAGCGGCGCACGATGGGACACCTGAAAGGTATCTTCGAGCTACCGGCCCGAAATCGCCTCAGCGCAGGACTGGAGGTGCGCCACGACTGGCTGCGTGCGCCCATGCGTGTGGACCACGGAGGCACCGTCACCGACCATACCGAGGCACTCTACGTCCAGGATGAATACAGCCCCTGGCGACTCTTGCAACTGACGGGAGGCCTGCGACTGGATCGCAACCAGCAGTTCGGTCTGCATCTGACGCCCAAGCTCTCAGCCATGCTGCGCCCCACGGATTGGCTGCGACTGCGTGCCGCCTGGTCACAAGGTTTCAAGACCCCGACGCCCAAGGAGCAGCACTATCGCTACGTCCGCGAGATGAACGGCACCTACCTTTACCTCGGCAATGCCGACCTGCGTCCGCAGACCAGCAACTACGGCTCCATCGGAGCAGAAATCAACACAGGCGGCTTCTCGTTCTCCGTGACGGGCTATATTAATAAGGTGGAGGACATGATCAACCTCGTCACCATCCCCAACTACCGTGCACCCGAGGAGTATCAGATGCAGTACGAGCTACACAAGACACGCCAGTACCAGAACCTCGAGGACGCACGCACCATCGGCGTGGACGTCAACGTGCGCTACGCCTTCAGCGACTTTGCCGTCGGCGGCAGCTACAGCTACCTGGACACCAAGGCCCACGAGTACGACAGCGACCACGACCGCATGCACGAAGTCGTCATCGACGGCATGGCGCACCACAAGGGCAGCTGCTTCGCCACCTGGAACCACACCTTCAGCCGTTCTGGCTATCGTCTCGGCCTTGGGCTCTACGGCCGGGCATCCTCCAAACGCTACTACCAGCTCAACGGCAACGGAAAGGCCTACCACATCTGGCGCCTCTCCTCCACCCACGACATAGCGTGCCGCGCCATTCAGTCGCGCGGACTGACTCTCCGCGCCGAGGCAGGCGTGGACAATATCTTCAACTACGTGGACCGCACGCCCCACGGCCTGCACCTGGGCACCACCTCGCCCGGCACCACGGTCTATGCCTCGCTCACCATTCGCTTCAATCAAGGAAAAGCTAAATTCCAATCATTTAAAACAAATTCTAAACAATCCTACAATGAAGAAGATTAAGTTCTTTCTGATGGCTCTTGCAGCCATCGCCCTGTCGGCCGGCTTCGTCGCCTGCTCCGACAATGACAACGCCCCCGCCAGCAACTGGCAGAAGTATCAGGATGCCGTGACCCAGAACGTCAAGGCAAACAAGAAACAGAACAAGGCTATCCTGCTCGTGGCCTTCGGTTCCACTTGGCAGCAGGCCTACGATGCTTTCGACGGCACCGTCAATGCCTACAAGCAGCAGTTCCCCGGCTACGACGTGTTCCTCTCCTTCTCCTCCGCCATCTGCATCAACCGCGCCGCTGCCGGTGAGAAAGTGGATCCCCGTAACTTCTACGCTCCCAACTTCTGGCTCAACGCTTTCGCCCAGGAAGGTGTCCGCTACGATGAAATCATCGTGCAGTCCCTGCAGGTCATCCCCGGCGAGGAGTACACGCGCGTCATCAACTACATCAAGGACTTCGCCAACAACAGCAACGGCGACCTCGACGATGCTTACCTCTCCAAGGTTGTGCTGAAGCTGGGTGTTCCCCTCCTTCAGGATGCCGAGAAGGACGTCCCCGAAGTGGCCAAGCAACTCGATGCCCTCTATAAGACACAGGCCGCAGAAGGCGTGGTCGCCTTCATGGGCCACGGCAACCCCGACAGCTACGACACCTACAAGGCCAACGTGCGCTACACACAGCTCGAAGAGGCTCTGCAGCTGTACAGCAAGAGCTACTTCGTAGGCACCGTTGACATGATGGATAACTTCAAGACCGACGTGTACGAGCGCATGCAGGCTGCCGGCATCACCAGCGGCAAAGTCTTCTGCCACCCGCTGATGTCCATCGACGGCGACCACGGCCACAACGACATGGCTGGCGACGATGACGCCTGGGACAACGGATTCGAGGAGAACGAGGAAGGCGAAGTCGAGGACACCAGTTGGAAGAAGTACTTCAGCCACATGGGCTACACCTGCGACAATTCCACCATGATCGAGAAGGGTCTGCTGGAACTGCCCACCGTGCGCAACGTCTGGATGCAGCACACGAAGAACGCCATCGCCGGCGAGGCCCTTGACTTCTATCACTCCAAGAATCCTGAGGAGTAAAACAGGACCCATGAAACACGCCATAAATACTATCTGCTTCGCAGCGGTGCTCTCCCTCTTGGGGAGCACCGCTTTCGCTCAATCAAAGAGCGCTGCTTCACAGGGCACTAAAGCCCATGACCTGAACCCCGTTGTCGTCACCGGCACAGGCACCTACCACCGTGCCGACAACTCCCCCGTTGCCGTCAAGGTCATCTCTGCCAAGGAGCTGAAAGACGCCCAAGTCACCACCCTCGAGGAGGCACTGACGCGCCTGACCACGAACGTCACCACCCACACCAATGGCATGGGCACCTTCGTCAACTTCAACGGCATCAGCGACGACTACATCATCATCCTCGAGAACGGCAAGCGCGTCAGTGGCGACGACCGTTGGGCACGCCTCAGCCTGGCCAACGTCAAGCGCATCGAAATCTACAGCGGAGCGGCCTCCGCCCTCTATGGTTCCGACGCCATCGCGGGTGTCATCAACGTCATCACGGACGAGGGTCGCGACGCCGTTTCTGCCACCTCGGGCACTCAGTTCCGCAGCAAGGGGCGCCTGGACCAGGACATCAATGTCGATGCCACCATTGGGCGCTTCTCCACCCACACCACCTACACCCATCATCAGGCAGACAACTGGCAGGTCAACCACTACCAGGCCTTCGATGAAGACGGCACCGAGGTGCTGAAGCTCACCGGTCGCCCCATGTCCACAGGCTTCCATAGCAACAACATCAGCGAGAAACTGGACTTCCGCCTCAACGACCAGTGGTCCTTCTACATCCGTGGCTCCTACTACGACAACCAGACCGACCGCCCCCAGTCCGCCACCTACTTCACCCAGAAGAAGAACACCGCCCCCTCTCACGCCCCCTCCTCCCCTCTCTCTTCTTCCTCTTCTCCCTTCTCCTCTCCCTTTTCTCCCTTCTCCTCTCCCTCTGTTCCCCTCTCTCCTCTCTCTTCTTCCTCTGCTCCCCTCTGGTTGGGTGCGGCGCGTACTCGCGCCGATTCCTCCCCCTTCACCTACACTCCGAAGGCCGCCTACACCTACGACCTGCACCACACCTCCTACCTCTACGGCGGCGGTGCACGCTGGACTCCCGACTCCCGCATCCACCTCTACCTCGATATCTACAGCGACAACTTCTCCTCGAAGTACGACTACTGGCAAACCGCCGAGAAGGAGAGCTACGAAGAGACCCGCAAGCGCACCCACTATGTCAACGAGACCCTGCGCGGTATCTTCCGCCTCGCCTCGTGGAACAAACTCTCGGCAGGCGCTGAATTCGTGCAGGAGAGCCTCAGCAGCCAGAGCGACAACATCGACTTCGAGACCACCAACACCTACAACCTCTTCGCCCAGGATGAGGTGCAGATCGTCCGCGGGCTGGAAGGCGTGGTCGGACTGCGCTACACCCAGAACGACAACTTCGGAGCCGCGCTGACCCCCAACGCCGGACTCTTCTTCCACACTGGAGGCTTCCGCCTGCGCGCCAACTACGCTGGCGGCTACCGCACCCCCACCCTCTCGCAACTCTACGCCACCGACCAGGCCAAGACAGCCTCGCGCTACACCCTCTACAACACGAAGCTGAAGCCCGAGAAGAACCACTTCGTCAACGTCAACGCCGAGTACAGCAACGAGTGGATGAGCATCAGCGTGACGGGATTCCTGAATAAGATTCGCGACATGATCAACTACCGCACCATGACGCAAGCCGAAGTAGATGCCGACGCCCATCTCACCGCCATCAGAGCCGACGGCTGGACCACCATCCGCCAGCGCGACAACATCGACAAAGCCACGTTGCGAGGCATCAGTGCTTCGGTGAAGTTACTCCTGCCCTACGGTTTCACCATCGGAGGCGGCTACACCTTCACCGACTCCGAAGCCGAGACCCAGACTCTGGACAAGAAGACACAGCAGTACGTCGTCACCACCTCACCTGTCGATAAGAGCGTGCGCCACGTGGGCAATGTCCTCGCTTCATGGGACCAGACCTGGAACAACTACCACCTCAACGTCACCATCAACGGCCACATCCAGGGCCAGCGCTACAGCAGCACCTACGGCTACGCCGACGCCATCAGCCAGTGGGACCTGATGACTCGCCACACCATTGCCCTGCGCAACTTCACCCTCGAACCGGGACTGGGCATCGAGAATATCTTCAACCAGCGCGACACTTCGCCCTGGAATTCCAACTTTTCGACCATCAATCCCGGTCGCTCGCTCACTTTAAGCCTCAGAATGAGGTATTGATTCCCTAATTTTCCGTATCTTTGTGCCGGAAATAAGACTGCGAATGAAGAAAATCATCATTGCGGGCATCGGCCCGGGAAGCCCTGAAGACATGACGCCGGCCGTCCTCACTGCCATCGGTGAGGCCGACGTCATCGTGGGCTACAAATACTACTTCCGCTTCGTCCAGCCCTATATGAAGGAGGGCTGCGAGTGCATCGACACGGGAATGAAGCGCGAGCGCGAACGTGCCGAGCAGGCTTTCCGCCTGGCTGAGGAAGGCCGCACGGTGGTCGTCATCTCCTCCGGCGATGCCGGCATCTACGGAATGGCTCCCCTCATCTATGAGATGAAGCGCGAACGCGGCGTGGAACTGGAAGTCGAATGCCTGCCGGGCATCTCGGCGTTCCAGAAAGCAGCCTCCCTGCTGGGGGCTCCAATCGGCCACGACCTGTGCCTCATCTCCCTCTCGGACCTGATGACTCCCTGGGCACTCATCGAACGCCGTATTCGTGCAGCTGCAATGGGCGACTTCGTCACCGCCATCTACAATCCGCGCTCCCACGGTCGCTACTGGCAGCTCTACCGCCTCCGCGAACTCTTCCTTGCCGAGGGGCGCGCGGCGACCACTCCCGTCGGCATCGTCCGCCAAGCAGGACGTCCGGAGCAGGAAGCCACGCTCACCACCCTTGCGGAGCTCGACCCGGAGCAGGTTGATATGTTCTGCGTGCTCCTCATCGGCAATTCCCAGAGCTATATTGCCGACGGCCACTTCATCACACCACGCGGCTACTATCCCTCCGCCACCTTACCCGCAGGGAAGGAGGAGCCAGACGCTGCCGCGCCGAGCGGGAATGAAAGCCACCCTGCGCACGGAGAACCAGAGAGGTCCATCGGTCAGTCCATCATGAACGAGTCCTTCCGCACCATCCTCGCCGAGCTTCGCACAGGACGTGGTCTTTCCACATCTCCTTCCTCCTATCCCCTCGACCACCTCTGGGCCCTACTCCACGCCATCCACACCACCGCCGACTTCGAGATGGAGCGACTTCTCTACACCGACCCCGGTGCCGTGGAAACAATATATAATAAGGTGAAGGAAGGCACCCTGCGCACCATCGTCACCGACGTGACCATGGTCACCAGCGGCATCCGCAAGGGAGCCCTCGCCCGCCTCGGCGTCGAGGCCAAGTGCTACCTCAGCGACCCGCGTGTGGCCGAGATGGCTCAGGCACAAGCAATCACCCGCACCCAGGCAGGCATCCGGCTCGCCGTGGAAGAGCATCCCGATGCCCTCTTTGCCTTCGGCAACGCGCCCACGGCCTTGATGGAACTCTGTGAACTCATCCGCCAGGGCAAGGCACACCCCGCAGGCGTCATCGCAGCCCCTGTCGGCTTCGTCCATGTCTGCGAGTCCAAACACATGATCAAGCCCTTCCGCGATATTCCCAAGGTCATCGTCGAAGGCCGCAAGGGCGGCAGCAACCTCGCCGCCACGCTCTGCAATGCCATCCTCACCTTCGACGATGCCGCCCAACTCAAACCCGGACGCGACCTATGAAGTTCATCGTCATTGGCATCACGGACGCTCCGCATCCCTTCTTCCCGCCCCAGGTGACGGACGTCATCCGCCGCGGTCACCTCTTCTCGGGAGGCCGCAGGCACCACGAACTCGTGGCCGACCTGCTGCCCCATGGTGCCGTGTGGATAGACATCACCGTGCCTGTGGAGGCGGTGATAGACACCTATAGACAAAGGAGCCACGAGGGAACCATCATCGTCTTCGCCTCCGGCGACCCCCTCTTCTTCGGCTTCGCCAACACCCTCCGTCGCCTGCTCCCCGAGGCGGAGCTTCGACTCTTTCCCGCCTTCAACAGCCTCCAGCTGCTGGCCCACCGTCTCGTTCTCCCCTACCACGACCTGCGCGTCGTCTCCCTCACCGGTCGTCCCTGGCCGGAGTTCGACCGCGCCCTCATCGAGCGAGCGCCCAAGATAGGAGTGCTCACCGACCGCGAGCACACCCCCGCCACCATCGCCCGCCGAATGCTCGACTACGGCTACGACGACTACACCATGCACGTGGGCGAACACCTCGGTCACCCCACTCTGGAGCGCGTCACCACCCTCTCCCTCGCCGCGGCCTCCACCCGTGAGTTCACCCTTCCCAACTGTCTCTTGCTCTGCGCTGGCAGTGGCACTGCCACTGCCCGGCCATCCTCTTCCTTCCTCGCCGCCCCCGCCTCTCCCCTACCCCCTCGTCCCTTCGGCCTCCCCGACTCTTCCTTCGCCCTCCTCGACGGCCGCGAGAAGATGATTACGAAGATGCCCATCCGCCTGCTCACCCTGCAGGCCCTGGACCTCCCTCGCCGCCGCGTCCTTTGGGACATCGGTTTCTGCACGGGCAGCGTCTCCATCGAAGCCCGCCTGCTCTTCCCCCACCTCCGCGTCGTCGCCTTCGAGATTCGTCCTGAGTGCGAAGCCCTCATCCACGAGAATGCCCGTCGCCACGGTGCCCCGGGCATCAAGGTCCGCATGGGCGACTTCTGTTCCCTATGCTGCAACATTGTTGCAGCCCAAGCACCCACCCCATCCCCCGATGCCATCTTCATCGGCGGCCACGGCGGCAAGCTCAAGGAAATCATGACCCAGGCCACCGCCGCCCTCCAACCTGGCGGCGTCATCGTCATGAACAGCGTCACCTCACCCGTCGTGGACCGCCTCACGGACCATCGGCCCGGCAGCCACCAGCTCTTCGACGAGGCGTGCGCCGAACTCGGTCTCCGGCAGGAGCCTCCCCTCCGCATTCAGCTCGGCGACTACAACCCCATCGAAATCCTCAAGGCCACCAAGCCCGTCAAATAACCTTTCTTATGCAGATAACACCACAGACTACACTCGTCGCCCTCGTTCCCATCTCCGAAGCCAGTGCCCGCATCGCCGAAACCCTTCAGCGCGAATTCCGGGCCACCGTCATCACCCGTGGCGAAGTCGCCGAACGATGGAACGACTTTGGCGCCTTCATCTTCATCGGTGCCATGGGCATCTGTGTCCGTACCATAGCACCCCTCGTGGAGGACAAGCACACCGACCCCGCCGTGCTGTGTATCGACAGCACCGGAGCCAACATCATCCCCGTCCTCTCCGGCCACGTGGGAGGTGCCAACCGCTTTGCCCAGGCCCTGGCCGACCGCATCGGCGCGCGAGCCATCATCACCACCCAGAGCGACCTCGCCGGACTCTGGGCACTCGACTGCCTCGACCAGCAGTTCGGTTGGTACAAGCTGACGGGCTATGATGAGAACAAGGTCATCTATGCCTTCGTCAACCGCAGGCCCGTAGCCCTCATCCTCGGCGTTCGCGACGAAGGCACCGACTACCTGGAGTCCACCTGCCCCGACCACGTCGTCATCTTTGAGGAAGACGAGTGGCGACCGGAGCTGGCCGTGGACTACGAGGCGATGGTCGTCGTTTCCTTCCGCGGCCACGACTTCATGTCCAACCTCCCCACCATCTTCTACATTCCCCGTGTGCTCTCTGTCGGAATCGGTCTGGCACATCAGGCTGAGCCGGCCAAGATCATCTGGAGCGAGATCTACGGCGACCTCTCCGGGCACCAACGCCTGCTGACCAAGGCCATACGGGAGTTCGCCACCATCGACCTGAAAGCCGACGAACCCGTGGTGAAGCTTCTGCAGGAGGAAGAGGGCTATCCCGTCACCTTCTACACTGCTGAACAACTGGCCGCCGTCAGCGTCCCCACTCCCAGCCAGACCGTAGCCGACCACGTGGGCACCCCCAGCGTCTGCGAGGCTGCCGCCCTCCTCGCCTCTGACCAGGGCCACCTCCTCGTCACCAAGCAGAAAGGCCAGCAATGGACCTACGCCGTGGCCATCGATCCCCGCCACCTGCGCAGGCTACCCGCTTCCGGCCGTGCCACCTCTAAGCGCGAAGGTCATATCGAAATCGTAGGCGCCGGTCCAGGCGACCCCGACCTCATCAGCGTCCGCGGACGTCGATTCCTGGAGCAGGCCGACCTCATCCTCTACGCTGGTTCCCTCGTCCCCGAGGCACTGACCCGTTGCCACAAGCCCGGCGCCGTCGTGCGTTCCTCTGCCGACATGGCCCTCGAGGAGCAATGCGCCCTGATGCAGCAGCACTACGACCTCGGACATCTCATCGTGCGCCTCCACACCGGCGACCCCTGCATCTTCGGCGCCATCCAGGAGCAGATGGCCTACTTCGATGCCAACGGCATGCACTACCACATCACCCCCGGCATATCTTCCTTCCTGGCTGCTGCGGCCGAACTGCGCTCGCAGTTCACCATCCCCGAGCGCACGCAGACCATCATCCTCACTCGCGGCGAAGGCCGCACGCCCATGCCCGAGCGGGAGAAGCTACACCTGCTGGCCCGTTCCCGGAGCACCATGTGCATCTTTCTCAGCGCAGCCATCGTCGATGATGTCCAGCGCGAGCTCCTGCAGGAATACCCCGAGGACACCCCCGTGGCAGCCTGCTACCACCTCACCTGGCCGGACCAGCGTATCTATCGCGGCCAGCTCAAGGACCTCGCCAGCATTGTCCACGACAACAACCTCACCCTCACGACCATGCTCGTCGTGGGCGAAGCCATCGACAACCGCACCGGCCTCTCAGAGCTCTACAACCGCCACTTCACCCACCTCTTCCGCCAAGGCGAATGACCCCTCCGGACATCCCATCGTGAGAGCCCGCAGGAAGAAAAAACATTTTTTAACTCAGAAAAGAGCGCACCTGTCACGCTGGGATGTGGCGTCTTCGCCTCATCAGCATCTTCATTCCCACCCAAGGCCATGCAACTCGTGGCGGGTGATGTCGTTGCTGAGGGCTATGCCCTGCTCGGCGCGCCGTCGTGTCTGGCTGATGAGCGTCTGGGCCAGTGGCAAAAAGTTGTTCCATTGTCATCCTGAGCGGCTCCTGCGCCGAGGCACAGAGCACGCCGGCTGCGGCGAACGTAGCCGCCAGCCATCTTCTTTCTTGTATCATTTACTGAATTTGATTGATGATGCTATCGTCGTTGAAAGTTTATGCCAGTGCCTGCCCTGGCCTTTGTCCTTTCAACTACAACCCTGCAGGCTTTTTTTTCCTAAATCGGCCGCAAAGGTACGAATAATTCCTCAAACTTGTAACCTCCATCCATACCGAAAAACCCACATCTTTTAACATCTTTTATCCCTCACAACCCGCTCGCACCCCTACAATGAACACCTACATTCCGCAAAAAAGAGCACGAAGGACGATTTTTACTTGCATTTTTTTCCTTTCTGCACTCCCCCATAACTTTTTTTTTGTAATTTTGCAGGCAGAATTCTAAATCCAAGGAATCAATGAGGCATGACATTTCTCTTTGCTTGATCATTCTATTGACCCTCACTGCCTGCTCATCTGAGCGGGCACGCTACCACATCGGCATCTCCCAATGTTCCGAGGACATCTGGCGAGATTGGCAGAATGCGGAGATGAAGCTGGAAGCAAGCCTGCACGAAGACCTGCGGATGAGTTTCACCACGGCTCACGACGACAGCCGCCGGCAAATCCAGCAAATCGACAGCCTCGTGGCCGCCGGCATAGACCTGCTCATCGTGGCCCCCAACCAGCTGCAGAATGTCACGCCCGCCATCGACAGAGCCTACGACAGCGGCATTCCAATCATCGTCTTCGAGAGGAAAACCGACTCGAGGAAGTACACCGCCTTCGTCAGCGCCGACAACTACGAGATGGGCCGACAGATGGGAGAGTACATCGCTGCCACACTCGGAAGACAAGGGAAAATACTGGAGGTGCTTGGTCTCAAAGGCAGTTCGCCGGCAGAGGAACGCCACCGAGGATTCTGCGATGCCATCAGCACCTATCCCAAGATGCAGATTGCCGCAACGCTGCAGGGCGACTGGACCGAGGAGAAGGCATACAAGGTGCTCCGCGAATACCCAGGCGATGTCTCCGAATTCGACATCGTCTTCGGACACAACGACCGCACCGCCATGGGAGCCCGCAGGGCCATAGCTGAACGCATGCCGGGCAGAAAGCTACCACTCTTCTGCGGCATCGATGGGTTGCCGGGCGAGCTGGGTGGCATCCGTCAGGTGCGCGATTCGCTGCTCACAGCATCATACATCTATCCCACGCGGGGCGACCTACTGCTGCAATTAGCACTGGACATTCTCCAAGGAAAGCCCTACCAGAAAGAGACGCTTCTCACATCTGCCCTCGTGACTCATGAGAACGCCAATGTGCTCTACCTTGAGAGCGAGGAGGTCGTGCGACGTTCACAACGGCTGGAACGCATGCACCTGCTGGCAAACGGCTACCTCCGACAACTTTCCGTGCAACGCACAGTCACCATCCTCGCCTGTGGTGTCATTGCCTTGCTGCTCATTGTCATCGTACTTTTCTATCTCTATCACCGTGGGCAGGTGAACATCCGACGCGAGCGCGTGCTGAACAACCTATGGAATCTGAGCGTCCAACCCCAAGACACAAAGGACGCCAGTGCCACCACAGAAGAAACAGAAAAAGTGGCAGCACAGGCATTACCGCCACATTCCCCCATCACCCCAGAGTCCACAGATTCCCCAAAGCCAGCATCCGCAACAATTCAGGAAGCCTCCTCACCCTTCATCGCCCACTTCCGCGAAGTCGTGGAGCGAAACATGGAAAACAGTGAGCTCAGCGTGGAAGACTTAGCTGCCGAAATGAATCTCAGCCGTGTTCAACTCTACCGAAAGGTGAAAGCCATCACCGGCAGTTCACCTGTGGAACTGCTGCGCACCGCCCGCCTCAACCGGGGTCACCAACTCCTACTGACTACGGACAAGACCGTTTCCGAAGTGGCCTATGCTGTGGGATTCTCTGCTCCAGCTTACTTTACGAAATGTTTTAAGGAAGAATTTGGCATGGTACCCGGAGAGGTCAGAAAATGCTAAGACGATGAAAAGAAACTATGTCGTAGACGACTTTCGCCCTCATTTCCCGACATTTCAACCAAAAGAATCGTTCATTCCTTTGCATTTATGTTGCATCGAAACAAATCTTCAAGGGGATGAACGATTCTTTATGCACACATTATTAGAATAATACGACTTTTGCAGCGTCAAAAAGCGTTTAATCCATTAACTAACATCTCAAAAAACAATGCAAAAGCTAAGACGATTGTTGATGAGCCTCGCGCTCATTCTTGCTGGCACTACACTTTGGGCGCAGCAAGTAGACGTCCACGGCACCGTGCTCGACGACCTCGGTGAAGGCCTGCCCGGTGCCACAGTAAAGGAAAAAGCCAACTCCAACAACGGCACGCTGACCGACATCGACGGCCACTTCACGTTGAAGGTGGAGAAGGGCGCCACGCTGGTCATCTCCTTCATGGGCTTCAACACCCAGGAGGTGGAGGCCAAGGACGGCATGACGGTCACTATGGGCGAGAATGTCGCCCAGATGAACGAGCTCGTCGTGACAGGTTATCAGGTGCAGCGCAAGGCCGACTTGACGGGCGCTGTCTCGGTAGTCAGCGTTGATGAACTGGCCAAGCAGAACGAGAACAACCCCATCAAGGCTATGCAAGGTCGAGTGCCCGGCATGAATATCTCGGCCGATGGTAATCCCTCTGGAGCCGCCACGGTTCGTATCCGTGGTATCGGCACGCTGAACAACAACGACCCTCTCTACATCATCGACGGCGTGCCCACCAAGGCCGGTATGCATGAGCTGAACGGCAACGACATCGAGTCGATCCAGGTGTTGAAGGATGCTGCTTCAGCTTCTATCTATGGTAGCCGTGCTGCAAACGGCGTCGTCATCATTACCACCAAGCGCGGCAAGGAAGGCAAGGTGAAGATCGACTTCGACGCCAGCGTGGCCGTACAGACTTATGCCAACCGCATGGAGGTGCTCAATGCCAAGCAGTTCGGGCAGGTGATGTGGCAGGGCTACGTCAACGATGGTCTCGACCCCAACATGAACGGCCTCGGCTATCACTACGACTGGACCTACAACCAGCAGGGCGTGCCTGTGCTCAACGGCATCACGATGAGCAAGTACCTCGACGCCGCCGGCACCACTCCCGCTGCCGACACCGACTGGTTCGACCAGACCACGCGCACGGGCGTCGTGCAGAAATATGATGTCTCGCTGAGCAACGGTTCGGAGAAGGGCAGCAGCTTCTTCTCGCTCGGTTACTACAAGAACCTCGGCATCATCAAGGACTCCGATTTCAGCCGCTTCTCTGCCCGCATGAACAGCGACTACAAACTCCTGAAGATTAACGATCGCGACATCATCACCGTAGGCGAGCACTTCACCGTCAACCGCACCAGCGAGGTGCAGGCTCCTGGCGGATTCCTCGAGAACGTCCTTCAGTTCAATCCCTCGCTGCCCGTCTATACTACCGATGGCAGCTTCGCAGGTCCCGTCGGCGGCTATCCCGACCGCGAAAACCCGCTGGCACGCCTTTCGCGCAATGCAGACAATCGCTACACATACTGGCGCATGTTCGGCGATGCCTTCATCAACATCAACCCCTTCAAGAACTTCAACATCAAGAGCACCTTCGGTCTCGACTACGCTCAGAAGAAGCAGCGCATCTTCACCTATCCTATCACCGAAGGCACCGTGGCCAACTCCACCAATGCTGTCGAGCCCAAGCAGGAGCACTGGACAAAGTGGATGTGGAACGCCGTGGCCAGCTACAGCTTCGAGGCTGGTAAGCACCACGTCGACGCCCTGGCAGGTGTGGAGCTGAACCGTGAGGACGACAGCTGGTTCAGCGGCAAGGCCTATGACTTCGCAGTGCTCACTCCTTCTTATATGTGGCCCGACGCAGCCGTGGGCGAGGCCGAAGCTTACGGCGGTGCCGGCGGCTTCTCGCTCGTATCGTTCTTTGCCAAGGCCAACTACAACTTCGACAACCGCTACCTGGCCAGCGTCACCGTCCGCCACGACGGCAGCTCGCGCTTCGGCAAGAACAATCGCTATGGTACCTTCCCCTCGTTCAGCGCAGGTTGGCGCATCAGCCAGGAGAAGTTCATGGAGAACGTAGGCTGGCTCGACGACCTGAAGCTGCGCGCCAGCTGGGGACGTACGGGTAACCAGGAGATCGACAACATCGCACGCTACACGCTCTACGTGAGCAACTACGGCGAGGCAGGCTTCGGCGGCCAGAGCTACGGCACCAGCTACGACATCGCAGGCACCAACGGCGGCCAGCAGCTGGCCAGCGGCTTCAAGCGCAACCAGCTCGGCAACGACAACCTGAAGTGGGAAACCACCACACAGACGAACATCGGCTTCGACTTCGGTCTCCTGCGCAACGCCCTCTATGGTTCATTCGAGTGGTACTACAAGAAGACCACCGACATCCTTGTCTACATGCCCGGCATCGGCGTCATGGGCGAAGGAGCCAGCCAATGGATCAACGCTGGCGAGATGGAGAACAAGGGTATCGAGTTCAACGTAGGTTATCGCGGCAAGGTTGGCGACTTCAGCTACGACCTCGCCGGAAACATAGGCACCTATCGCAACAAGATTACCAAGCTGCCCGAGACTCTCGCTGCCAACGGCACCTTCGGCGGCAACGGCGTCGAGAGCGTCGTAGGTCATCCCATGGGCGCACAGGTAGGCTACGTCTACGACGGCATCTTCAAGAGCCAGAACGAAATCGACGACCACGCCACCCAGAACGGAGCAGGCCTCGGACGCATCCGCTGGAAGGACCTCAACGAGGACGGTATCATCAACGAGAAGGATCAAAAGTGGATCTACTCGCCCGTGCCCGACTTCACCTGGGGCCTGAACGTCTATCTGCAGTACAAGGATTGGGACTTCACCATGTTCTGGCAGGGCGTGCAGGGCGTCGATGTCATCAGCGACCTCAAGCGCGAGACCGACCTCTGGAGCGGTCTTAACATCTCCAACCTCAACAAAGGCCAGCGCCTGCTCGATGCCTGGAACCCCGCCAACAACGGCTCCAACATCCCCGCCATCAGCGTGATGGACAACAACAACGAGAAGCGCGTCAGCTCCTATTTCGTCGAAAACGGCAGCTTCGCCAAGCTGCGCACCGTGCAACTCGGCTACAACCTCCCTTCGAAAGCCCTCGAGCGGATCCACATGCAGCGTCTGCGCCTCTATCTCTCGGCTCAGAACCTCTTCACGATCAAGAGCAAGAGCTTCACGGGCGTCGATCCAGAGAACGCCAACTTTGGCTATCCTATCCCCGTCAACGTGACCTTCGGAATCAATGTCTCACTCTAAGAGAAGACGAAGCCAACGAAATCATCACATATATAATATTAAGGAATCATTATGAAAGCAAATATTATAAAGAATCTCTTGCTGTGCGTAAGTTGTGGCATTGCCGCAACCTTGACCTCCTGCTCCGACTTCCTCGACGAGCATACCCCGCAGGGCACGCTCAGCGACGAGCAGGTGAAAACGCCTGAGAACGCCGAGGCCATGGTAGTCTCTGCCTATGCCATCTTCACTACCGCAGAGGACATCAACTCCTCCTTCTCCATGTGGAACTTCGACGTCCGCTCCGATGACGCCTACAAAGGCGGCAGCGGCACTAGCGACGGCGACGTCTTCCATCAGCTCGAGGTGCAGCAGGGCGTGCTGACCACCAACTGGAACATCAACGACATGTGGGTTCGCCTCTACAACAGCCTCTCGCGCGTCAACAGCGCCATCGCCCTCTTGAACGAGAGCGACTATGGAATGAAGACTCAGCGCCTGGCCGAGATGAAGTTCCTCCGTGCCTACGGACACTTCCTCCTGAAGCGCCTCTACAAGCACATCCCCTTCGTCATCAATGAGAACCTGACCTACGACGAGTACAACACCCTCTCCAACACCACCTACACCAACGATGAGGGCTGGCAGCTCATTATCGACGACCTCATGGAAGCTTTCAACACCCTGCCCGAGACTCAGGCCGACAAAGGGCGCCCCACCAAGGCCGCCGCTGCTGCCTTCCTCGCTAAGGTCTATCTCTACAAAGCCTACCGTCAGGACGACGCTGCCACCAACCAGGTGACCAGCATCAACGAGGCCGACCTGCAGAAGGTAGTCGAGTTCACAGCCCCCGCCCTCTACGCAAACTATGGCCTCGAAGACGACTTCCACAACAACTTCCGCCCCGAGGAGGAGTATGAAAACGGCATCGAGAGCATCTGGGCCATTCAGTACTCGCGCAACGACGGCAGCACCTACGGCAACCTCAACTGGAGCTACGGCCTCATACCGCCCAACATCCCCGGCGCTACCGACGGCGGCTGCGACTTCTACAAGCCCTCGCAGAACCTCGTCAACGCCTACCGCACTGGCAGCGACGGCCTGCCACTGCTCGACACCTACAACCAGCGCAACTACGACAAGGCCGCCGACAATGCCGACCCACGTCTGTTCCTGACCGTAGGCATCCCCGGACTCCCCTATATGTTCAACCCCGCCTACATGATGGAGGAGACCAGCATCTGGAGCCGCTCCAACGGTCTCTATGGCTACAACGTCTCGCTCAAGCAGAACGTCGACCCCGCCCTCATCGACCAGTACCTCATCAAGGGCAGCTACTGGGCAAGCTCCATGAACCGCATCGTCTTCCGCTATGCCGACGTACTGCTGATGCGCGCCGAGGCCGAGGCTCAGCTGGGCAACACCACCGAGGCCATCCAACTCGTCAACCAGCTCCGCACACGTGCCGCACAGAGCACACAGATGATTGCCAGCTACCCCAACCGCTACGGCGTCAAGATGTTCATCTCCAACTATCGTGGCAGCTACTCCAAGGCTGACGCCCTGCGCATCGTAAAGATGGAGCGCCGCCTGGAGATGGGCATGGAGTGCGAGCGCTTCTTCGACCTCGTACGCTGGGGCGAAGCCGCCACCGTGCTCAACAAGTACTACGCCGAGGAGATCGACAACTGCGCCATCTACACTGCAGCCCACTTCACGGCCAACCGCGACGAGTACCTGCCCATCCCCTTCGAGCAGCTCTCTGCCTCCAACGGCCACTACACCCAGAACATAGGCAACTGGTAATTTCTTTAATTCATAATTATCAATTCATAATTCATAATTATCAATTCACAATTCATAATTATCAATTCACAATTCATAATTGACTTCATTATGAGAACCATATATAAGATTCTTCTCTTAGGTTGTGTTTGTTGCTGTATCGCAGCAACCACATTCCTCGCCGCCTGCTCCTCCGACAACGTCAGCGACCTCCGGCTCTCGGGCGACTGCCGTGTCGAGGCCCTCGCACTCGACGACTACGAAGGCAACATCGACCTTCCTTCGCGAACCATCACCGTGCGTCTGCCCGAAGTCTATGAGACATCGGCCATGCAACTGACACGCCTCACCCTCTCCGACGGCGCCGCCTGCAACTTCCAGCAGGGCGATCGCCTCAATATGAACGCCGCACAAGTGCTCCGCGTCAGCAACGGCGACACCTACCTCGACTGGACTCTCCGCGTGCTCCACGACGAGGCGCGCATCACCGCCTTCACCATTAACGACATCTACCAGGGCACCATCGACCAGACGGCCAAGACGATCACCGTCTACGTGCCGGCCACGGAGAACATCACCGCACTCGTGCCCACCATTGTCTACAGCCAGAACGCCACCATCACCCCCGCTTCAGGGCAGGCACAGGACTTCTCGCAGCCCGTCACCTATAAAGTGAAGAACAATTCTGCCGAAAGCACCTACACCGTCACCGTCATCGCCATCGACAAGCCCAAGGCACTCTTCGTGGGCGCAGCCCCCAGCATGAACGACCTCGATGCCGAGGCCAAGACCGCCTGCGAGTGGATGCTCGCCAACGTGCCCGGTTCGCTCTACGCCAGCTTCGCCGACCTCGAGGCCAACGCCGTTGATATGAGCGAGTGCAAGGTCATCTGGTGGCACTTCCATGTCGACGGAGGTGTCGACGGTCACGATGTCTTCGTGGCCAAGGCCCCCGAGGCGCTTGCTGCCAAGAACCAGCTGCGCCAGTTCTATGAGAACGGCGGCGCACTCTTCCTGACGCGCTACGCCGTCAACCTGCCCTCGTTCATCGGAGCTACGGGCGACGACGAATGGACCACGCCCAACAACTGCTGGGGCCAGGACGAAGCTGCTGCCGAGCTCTGCGGCGGCCCCTGGACGTTCCGCATCTTCGACGGCCAGAACGCTCACCCGCTCTTCCAAGGCCTCGTCGCCGGTGACAATCCGCAGGAAGTCTATTGCACCGATGCCGGCTACCACATCACCAACTCCACCGCCCAGTACCACATCGGCACCGACTGGGGCGACTATCCCGACTACGCCGCCTGGACCTCGCGCACGGGCGCTACCGTCCTCGGCGTGGGTGGCGACGGAGCCATTGTGGCTTGGGAATATCCCGCCCACGACGGTAAGGGAGGCATCGTCTGCATCGGCTCCGGCTGCTACGACTGGTACTCCTACACCTACGAGGCCGGCTACACCGAGAACTTCCACCGCAACATCGCCACGATGACAAAGAACGCCCTCAATCATCTTTCAAAGTAACCCGCAGCCGCCGTGCCCCTCCCCTGGCAAGGGAAGGGGCGCCGGCAGGGTGAATCAAGTAGAACTTCAACAATAAGAACACAGCAATGAAAAAGATGTTTAATATATTCTGCGCAGGCCTCTTATGCTGCAATATGGTTGCAGCCCTCACCGCCTGTTCCGAAGACAACTATGGCGACGATCCTAAGCCTTGGGCCTCAACCACTACAGCCTTCGCTAGCACCGACGATGCCGCCTTCCTCACCTACTACAAGCCCGCCATCGGGCGCGTAGGCGACCCCATGCCCTTCTACGATCAGAAGGCGGGCGAATTCAAGGTCCTCTATCTGCAGGAGTACGACAACAACGGCGCCTGCTACCATCCCTTCTGGGGACTCGCCACTAAGGACGGAGCCACCTACCAGCCCCTCGGCGAGGTGCTGCCCACAGGCTCCTCCACCGCTCAGCAGGACGCTGCCCTCGGCACCGGCTGTGCCGTCTACAACGAGGCCGACGGTCTCTACTACATCTACTACACCGGCCACAACCCGCTGCTGCCCAACCGCGAGGTGGTCATGCGCGCCACGTCGCCCGACTTCAAGACGTGGACGAAGGATGCCACGTGGAGCCTCAAGGGCGTCGACTACGGCTACGCCGCTTCCGACTTCCGCGACCCGCAGGTCTTCAAGGCCGACGACGGCCTCTGGCACATGGTCATCTCCTCCAACCTCCGCTTTGCCGACTTCAAGTCGAGTGACCTCAAGACGTGGCAGCACGTAGGCTCGTTCAATATGGTGTGGGACCGCATGTGCGAATGCCCCGACATCTTCAAGATGGGCAACTACTGGTACTTCGTCTATAGCGAAGGCTACCGTGCACCTTGGAGCCGCAAGGTCAAGTACATGATGGCCACTTCTTTCGAGGGTCTCAAGGCTTGCTTTGGCGACCCGGGAGCCAACTGGCCAAAGGACGGTCATGAGGGCGTGCTCGACAGCCGAGCCTTCTACGCCGCCAAGACAGCTTCGAACGGCACCGACCGCTTCATCTGGGGATGGTGCCCGCAACGCATCGGCACCACCATCGACGAGCGCAACATCAACGTGGGCGCCGAGAGCGAACCTGCATGGTCAGGTGCTCTCGTCTGCCACCGCATCATCCAACACGAGGATGGCACCCTCACCCTCGGTGCTGTGCCTGCTATGGCCGCCAAGTACAACAAGCAGCAGGAGGTCAAGGTGATGGCCAGCAACGGTTATGCCGACGGCAAGCTCTCCGGCAACGATGCCTATGTCCTCTACCCCCGTCTCGGCACCGCCAACCACATCACCTTCACCGTGCAGACCTCCAACAACTGGGACCGCTTCGGCATCAGCTTCGTCCGCGGCACAGATAGCGAGAAGTACTACACCCTCGTCGTCAACCCCGAGGATGAGAACCACCGCAAGGTCAACTTCGAGCAGGAAGGCAAGGCTGGCAAGGGATTCATCGAGGGCATCGACGGCTACTGGTTCGAGCGCCCCGCCGACAACAAGTACAACATCGACATCTACACGGACAACAGCGTCCTCGTGCTCTACATCAACGATGTCTGCGCCTACACACAGCGCATCTACGGCATCCAGAAGAACTGCTGGAGCATTAACAACTACGGCGGCAACATCACCGTCACCGACGTGAAAGTTGCCCAGCAGTAAGCTAACGATTATTTCAACAGAAGTGCATTATGAACATTTCCAAATGTTTTATCCTGTCTGTAGCTCTCACGGCACTCCCTTTCGGGAGTCGCTGTGAGGCGCAGGGACTGACACCGCAGGCTTGCGAGCAAACCATCGTGACACCAGCATCGCAAGGCCGCTACCTGTGGCTTCCCATTCAGGAATCGGTGCCCGAAGGTAAGGTGCAAGTCATCCGAAACGGTATGCTCTTGATGGAGCAGAACATTCGCATGGCACGTGAGCGGGTGGATTATTTCGTGGCCTTGGACCTGAAGCCCTATCAGGCAAGTGGTTCTTTCAAGGTTTGCGTGCAGAACGTGCCCACAGGCAGCATCTGTTTCTCTAAACTCGTGCAGAACGATGACCCCGACTACGCGTTTATCGACGAGAAGTATCGTCCGCTCTACCACCAGACACCGCGTCGAGGATGGATGAACGACCCGAACGGGATGTTCTACAAGGATGGCGTGTGGCACCTCTTCTATCAGTACAACCCCTATGGTTCCATGTGGGGCAATATGCATTGGGGACATTCCGCATCTACCGACCTTGTCCGTTGGAAGGACGAAGGCGTGGCACTTGCCCCCGACGCATGGGGAACGATGTTCAGTGGTTCCTGTGTTGTCGATGAAAACAACACGGCAGGCTTCGGCCGCGGTGCCGTCATCGCTATGTACACTTCGAGCCGTCCCACGCCCTTTGGTGGCGACGTGCAGGCACAATGTTTAGCCTACAGCACCGATGGCGGCAAGACGTTCACGAAGTATGAGGGCAACCCCGTGCTGACTGCTGAAGAAAAGGATTTCCGCGACCCGAATATGTTCTGGAACGAGGACATCAACGCCTGGAACCTTATCCTGGCCGTGGGGCAGGAGATGCGCATCTATTCGTCGCCCAACCTCAAGGACTGGAAGGAAGAGAGTCGCTTCGGTCTCGGCTATGGCAACCACGACGGCGTCTGGGAGTGCCCGGATCTGTTCAAACTGAACGGGAAATGGGTCCTCGTCTGCAACATCAACCCCGGCGGCCCCTTCGGCGGCTCGGCCACGCAGTACTTCGTGGGCGATTTCGACGGCCATAAGTTTACCTGCGACTCCGCACCGCAGGTCACCAAGTGGATGGACTGGGGTAAGGACCACTACGCTACCGTCTCCTTCTGGGGTGCCCATGAAGGACGTCGCACCGTGCTGGCATGGATGAGCAACTGGCAGTACGCCAACGACGTCCCGACCATGCAGTACCGCTCGGCCAACTCCATCGCCCGCGACCTCGGCCTTTTCCAGGACGGCGGAGAATGGTACGTCAGCGTGAAGCCCGCACCCGAGATGCTGGCCGCCCGCGGCAAGAAAGTGAAGAACCCCACCGAAGCCTGCGAGATGGTCGTCGACCTGAAAGGCTCGGCCACAATCACGCTCTCCAACGCCAAGGGCGAGCAAGTCGTCATGACCTACGACGACGATGCGCGCACCTTCAGCATGGATCGTACGCAGAGCGGCAACGTCGCCTTTAGCGAGGCCTTCCCCTGCACCACCGTGGCGCCCACGCACGGACGCCTGAAGCAGCTGCGCATCTTCATCGACCGCTGCTCCATCGAGGCCTTCGATGCCGACGGGCGCGTGGCCATGACTAACCTCGTCTTCCCCGCAGAGCCTTACAACACCGTGAAGGTCAAGGGCGGAAAGGCCACCATCTATCAGATTAACAATTAGCGTAATATCGGAATAACGTTATATCGTAATATCGAAAGAACTATGAATAACAAGACAAGTAAATTGGCAATCATCCCCGTGATGCTCTGCTTCTTCTGCATGGGCTTCGTGGACTTGGTGGGCATCGCCTCCAACTATGTGAAAGAAGACCTCGGACTGACCGACAGCGTGGCCAACATCTTCCCGTCGCTCGTCTTCTTCTGGTTCCTCATCTTCAGCGTGCCCACAGGCATGCTGATGAACAAGATCGGTCGCAAGCAGACCGTGCTGCTCTCGCTGCTGGTCACCGTCGTCTCGCTCGTGCTGCCCCTCTTCGGCGAGTCGTTCGGCGTGATGCTCGTGGCCTTCTCGCTGCTCGGCATCGGCAACGCGCTGATGCAGACATCGCTGAACCCGCTCGTCTCCACCGTCATGGGCGGCGGTAACCTGGCCTCCACGCTCACATTCGGACAGTTCGTCAAGGCCATCGCCTCGTTCTCGGCCCCCTATCTGGCCATGTGGGGCGCCACGCAGGTCATCCCCGAACTGGGCCTGAACTGGCGCGTGCTCTTCGCCATCTTCCTCGTCGTAGGCGCGCTCTCCACGCTGTGGCTGTGGCTGACGCCTATTGAGGAAGCGCCCATCGAGGGCAAGCCCTCCACGTTCGTCGAGTGCTTCAAGCTCCTCGGCACCCCCATCGTCCTCCTCTCGTTCCTCGGCATCATGTGCCATGTGGGCATCGACGTGGGCACCAACACCACCGCCCCCAAGATCCTGATGGAGCGCCTGGGCATGACGCTCAACGAAGCCGCCTTCGCCACCTCGCTCTACTTCATCTTCCGCACCATCGGCTGCCTCACGGGCTCCTTCTTCCTGCGCGTGTTGCGCATGCGCACGTTCTTCATCATCTCCGTCTGCATGATGGCCCTGTCGATGTGCGGCCTCTATTTCGGCCAGACCAAGCTGGTGCTCTACGCGGCCATCGCCCTCGTGGGCTACGGCAACAGCAACGTCTTCTCGATGTGCTTCGCCACCGCCCTCGAATCCATGCCCGAGAAGCAGAACGAGGTCAGCGGCCTCATGATCATGGGCCTCTTCGGCGGCACCGTGTTCCCGCTGCTCATGGGCGTCATGAGCGATGCCATGGGTCAGGCCGGCGCTGTGCTCGTCATGGCCATAGGCGTCATCTACCTGTTCACCTATATCAAACAACTCAAAACTGCATAAGACTATGAACGAAAAACGTTATGTCGTAGGCCTGGGCGAAGTCCTGTGGGACGTTCTGCCCGAAGGCAAGAAGCTCGGCGGCGCACCTGCCAACTTCGCTTACCACGCTGGTCAGTTCCTCGGTTCGGACAACACCATCGCCATCAGCGCTCTCGGCGAGGACAAGCTGGCCGACGAGACCATCGAAGCCCTGCGCGAGCACAACCTCAACGACCTGCTGCCCCGCGTGCCCTACCCCACCGGCACCGTGCAGGTGACGCTGGCCGAAGGTGGTATCCCCACGTACGACATCAAGGAGAACGTGGCTTGGGACAACATTCCCTTCGACGATGATATCGCTGCCATTGCACGCTCGTGCCGTGCCGTATGCTTCGGCTCGCTCGCACAGCGCAACATCGTAAGCCGCACCACCATCCAGAAGTTCCTCGACGCCACGCCCGACGACTGCCTCAAGATCTTCGACATTAACCTGCGCCAGCAGTTCTACACCAAGGAGATCATCCAGGAGAGCATACGCCGCTGCAACATCCTCAAGATCAACGACGAGGAACTCGTGCTCATCGGCCGCATGTTCGGCTATCCCGGCCTCGACATCGAGAACAAGTGCTGGCTCATACTGGGCAAGTACAACCTCGACATGCTCGTGCTCACCTGCGGCACCAACGGCTCCTACGTCTTCACCCCCGGGGCCGTCTCGTTCCAGGAGACGCCGAAAGTCACCGTGGCCGACACCGTAGGCGCCGGCGACTCGTTCACAGGCTCCTTCGTAGGTAGCATCCTGGGTGGCAAGAGCGTGGCCGAGGCCCACCGCACTGCCGTACGCGTCAGCGCATACGTCTGCACGCAGAACGGTGCCATGCCCGCAGTGCCCGAGGAACTGAAAGCCTGATTTTTTCTTTTTTTAACTCGAAAAAGAGCGCACCTGTCACGCCGAACGTGGCAGGTGCGTACCCACCGTAGGGGCATACCCCCGTGTATGCCCGTCGGATACCACCCC
>ONJJ01000022.1:51698-52600 GCA_900318115.1 uncultured Prevotellaceae bacterium
TACCCACCGTAGGGGCATACCCCCGTGTATGCCCGCCGAATACCACCCCATCGGATTGCATGAACATGACATGAATCGGGCGCGTACCCACCGTAGGGGCATACCCCCGTGTATGCCCGTCGGATACCACCCCGTCGGATTCCCCCCCGAACCGAAAATGGGCCCATCGGAATCATGCGGCCATACACGCGGCGGTAATCATGCGGCCATACACGGGGGTATGGCCCTACGGTGGAAAACAATTTATAAAAACAAAATGATATTACCTGAACGTAAATCGATACGACTGAAAGGCTACGATTATTCATCACGTGGCTTGTATTTCTTGACGATAGTGGTGCATGGACGACATCATCTGTTTGGCAACATCGTTGAAGGTCAGATGTGCCTGAACGCTGCAGGTGAGATGGTGACGAATTGTTATGGCCGTATCGAACAACGGTTTGCCGATGTTGCATGTCTGGAGATGTGTGTTATGCCGAATCATCTGCATTGTATCTTGAGTCTGAGGACAGATGCCGCGCGGCTTGGAAAGGTGTTATTGGATACTGATGAGGAGGTTGATGTGGTGCGGTCGGATGTGCGGGATGTGATGCGATGGTTCAAGAGCGTCACAACAAATACCTACACACATGGCGTGAGAGAGCAAGGATGGAAACCATTCGAAGGCAAGCTATGGCAGTCCCGCTATTATGATCATATTATACGCAATGAACGAGAACTGCAGCTTATCCGGCAGTATATACGTGAAAATCCAATGCGTTGGGAAGCGGATTGCATGAACATGACATGAATCGGGCGCATACCCACCGTAGGGGCATACCCCCGTGTATGCCCGCCGAATACCACCCCATCGGATTGCATGAACATGACATGAATCGGGCGCGTACCCACCGTAGGGG
>ONJJ01000056.1 GCA_900318115.1 uncultured Prevotellaceae bacterium
TCGACATCCATCCGGCCAAGGAGTCCGACTTGAAGATAGTTGACTGGGAGCGCACCTACTTCCTGACCAACACTTATTTCAACTGACCGTTTTTATGACCCGACGTCTATTTGCTTGAAGAAATGCTCGGTGCCCCAGAAGCAGCCACCGGCCAGAAAAATCTCTTTCATCGTATGAATCATTAAAAGTTGTGGCGGCAAAGGTAATCTTTTGCCGCCACACTATGCGTCATTTAGCAGAATTTAACTTGCCGCAGATGCCGTTTGAGTGCTATTTCTTCAGAAACTCCCGCTTGCCGTTGATCCAGCTCTTGAGTTCCTTCCAGTCCTTGGGTACCCATAGATCGCCTATGGTGGTGAAAAATACCAGGTGGCGACTGCCGTCTTCTTCGAGGAAGCATTTGAGTTCATAGCTATGTTCCTTTGTATGGCGATGTACCGTACCGGAAAGCAAGGTGCCCCAGCTGCCAGTGTAGTATCTTTCATAATGAGTATAGCTGTAGAGTTGTTCTGGGTGAGCATTGACATAGGCGCGGGCAATGGAATCCACCTGATGCAGCACGTCCATAGCTAAATCCTCTTGCTCTTTTGGGAAAACGTAGTGCATTCCAGTGGCCAACCCCGTATGCTTGTTTTCTTCTTGATTATCATCGAACCAGGCTTCTTTATACATAAGTTCGTCTTCGGTAGCTTCGTATCCCTCGTCGTGCTGCCAGTGGATTGGGTATTTCATCACGTCTTTCTGCTTCAGGGCATTGTCTAACAGGGGCTGAATCTGTCGTAGGAATTCTTCGCCATTGAATGGGCGCAATTGTTCCCAAGTGAGTCCGAGAGGATTATCTGCATAATAGGTGTGCCAATAATGACCATTTCCAAACCTGTTTTTGCTGCTCCCGCTTTCTGAATTGTGGAAGTGAAAGCGTCCCACTTCGCGCATGTAGCGGAATGACACGGCGTTGTTGTACTTAAATGTTTGCGACGAGTCTTCTTTCTCTTTGGCAAACGCGATAGCATATTCGACGGTGTCTCGTTTCCCTTTGTGGTACTCGTACTGGTAGCTCTCTGTGGCTGTACGCGCCAATTCGGAGAAGCAGCGGCGAATGCTGTCCATAGCAAGGACAAAGGGTCTATTGCGTACGGCCTTCAAGCTATCCATGATTAACTGTAGCTCTGGATCATCACTGTGAGTATGATTAATCCAGAAGCTTGTAGAAATCTCCTGTTCTATTCCCTCTCCTTTGTTTCGCTGTCGGTAGGTGATATGTTGTGATTTCAGTTCCTTAAAATAGTTCTCCAACTCGACGAAGCGAGGATTGGGCTGGGCGGCAGCCGTCAGATAGAACATGGCGACGACGATTGTAGTAATATACTTTTTCATAATGGTAACTTAGTTTAAATGGTTTGCTAACATGGTTTTATCGTTTATAATCTCGTCCAACATTCGCTGCAGTCGCTCTCCACGGCTGCGGATGTCGCGCATTTCAGCTTCCACGGCAGCGTAGGGATCGTCGTCATTCGAAAGTGACGGGTACTGGACGTTCTCCGTTTGTTGTTCTGCTTCTGCAGCTGCCAGCAAGGGTTCCTCTGTCCGTTCCTCCAGTGTGGGGGAGGTCATCTCAGTGCCCGAAGGCGTAATCTTGGGCTGGGCACTTTTTCTTTTCCGTCTGTTCGCCTTGGCAGATGCGTTCTTTCGCATGGGCTCATGCGGCTGTCCGGCCTCGTTGATGCTATTGGTCGTGGCGACTTGTAGCGCCGGACGCGGAGGAATGTACCTTTGGTTGTGTTCGCTCGTCTTGTTAGTAAGAGCGCTTGCGGCCTTAGGCTGAGACGTTTCCGGCTGGTAGAGAGCGACGCCAATTCCGGCAGCGAGAACGATGACGGCGGCAGCTGCCCAGCGCCAAAGCCGGTGGCGGCTACTCTTCTGCCGTTCCGTGGTCAGGCGAACACTTGGTGCAGAAGCACTTTGAGCCAAGGATGCCGCACCGCGCCGGGCCATGATGTCATCGTAGAGCGCTTCGCCCAGCGTCAGTTCGCCCAGCATCAGTTGCACAGCCCTCCAGTCTGCCGGCAACTCGCCGCGAGACGTCTGGATCTCATGCAGCGCCAGCGCCAGTCGGCGTTCCTCCTCGTTGGAGGTCTCGCCCGCCAGGTAGCGGTCTGTCAGCTGTTGTATGTCTTTGTCTTTCATCTTCTGAGGATTTTTTTGAGTTCTGAGAATACTTTCTTGCGTGCGCAGCATACGATGACGTTTACCGATGCTTTCTGAAGTCCCGTCCGGGCGGCAATCTCGTTGGGCGGCAGGCCCTCTATTTGCCGCATCTCGAAGAGTTCCCGTTCTCGAGGCTTCAGTCGGGCAATGATCTCGTGCAGCGTCTCCTGCACTTCCTTGGCTTCGAGGAGGTCGTGGGGGGAGTGGGAGAGGGCAGGAGCTGAATCCGAAGGGGACTCGTCGGGAACGATGGCTGAGAGGCCCTGACGGCGCTGCCAGCTGACGCAGCAGTTCTTGGCCACGCGCACCGCCAGTCCCTCTACGTTCCGCTCCGCCTGGATGTGCTCGCAGTAGCGCCATAGGCTGAGCAGCGCTTCCTGCGCCACATCCTCGGCATCGTCTTCCGAGCCGAAGAAGTCCAGGGCTACCTGCACCATCAGCGGGCGCAACCGGGGGGCTATATGTTCGAATTCTGAGCGTGTCATACATCTATATTACGCTTCCTGCGGCACAAAGTTAAGGCGAAAACGGCACTTTTTTGCAAAAAACTGAGGAAAGCTGCAACTTTTTTCCTTCCTTTGTCGTCTATTCGGTGTAAGTTGCAATTTATTGAACTGAAAACTGAATATAAAAATGAATAAGATTATGAAGACAAAGTATTTCTTCCTGATGGCAATGGCCGCAATGATGATGGCCGCCACACCTGCCTCCTCGCTCCGTGCTGAGGAGACTGCCGATTCGACTAAGAATGCTGGCGTCAGCGTGAAATTATCGGGCATGACCGTCAACGGCAAACCCGCCACAGCGCAGCAGAAGGCTGTGGCCAAAAAGATGACCAAGCAAGGAGCCCAGATGGCCAAGAAGGGCGTGCAACTGGCGATGTCCGCCGTGACGAATCCTGACAAGGCCGAGAAGCTGGGCGATGAACTGGAACAGATGGGCGAGGAGATGGAACGTCTGGGCGACTCCTTGGAGACGCTGGCCGAGGACACCACGTTCTTCTACGAGGGCGAGGACTCGGACGATGTGGAACTATTCTCGGAGAGCGACCTGGACGAGATTAGCCGTGACTTCAGCGAGAACTTCGGATGGCTGGATAGCTGGTGGGGCAAGCTCCTCGGCGGCGGACTGGGCATCATGGGTGGCATCCTGGGCATCCTCATCGCGATCTTCGTCGTGGTGCTGCTCTTCGCCCTCTTCACGAGTCCCATCTGGGTGCTGGCGCTGATCATCTGGCTGATTGTCCGCGGCTCGAGGACGAATCCTACTACTACGTACCAGAATCCTCCGATGGGTGGAGCACAGGCAGCAGGACAAGCACAGCCCCTGGCCGGATCCGCCAATGCCGGTGAGGGCACTTACTCCTCCCAAATGAATGCAGGCGGAAACGCAACTCTCTCTCCCATGGGGGGAGTCGGAGGGGGGCTTTATCCCGACGAGAACGCCGAGATGTGGAAGAGTGGTATCATGTGGTCGTGTGTGGGCGTAGGTCTCATCCTCGTCTTCCTCGGAATAGGCTTCGACGGTCTGTGGGGCATCGGTGCCCTGGTGGCTTGCATCGGAGTGGCCAAGTTGGTGATTGCCACGACCACAAAGAAGAAGCAACAGCAGACGTTCGACCCCTCGAAGTATCAGGTAGTGGAGGAGAATAAGGCAGAGGACGGAACGACGTACCAGAAGTGAAGTAAATAATAGAATACACCTGAAGCCATGTCGCGCCTCTCGGACATAGCACTCATAGCGCAGGTGGTTGCCACGGGCAGCCACCGCACTTTCGGTCAGCTGGTGGAAGCACATCAGGAGGCGGTGCGCCGCTTCCTGCTCCGCCTGACGGCCGGCGATGGGATGCTGGCCGACGACCTGGCGCAGGAGACGTTCATCCATGCGTGGCAGGGGCTGAAGAGCTTCCGTGCCGCCTCGAACTTCCAGACGTGGCTGCTGCGCATCGCCTACCGGGTGTTCCTGGACGAGAAAAGGAAGGAACGTGAGGCCCACCCCCAGCCTCTCCCTGGAGAGGGGAGTTCGGACTGGGCGTCGCCATCTTTGGTCACCCCGCCCCAGGGAGGGGAGGGAGGCGGGCTGCTCAGCCACGACCTCGACCGAGCCCTGGCCACCCTCTCCGAAGTGGAGCGAACATGTGTCATCCTGCAGTGCGTGGAGGGACAGAGCATCAAGGACATCGCAGCCATCACGGGGTTGAACGAGAACACCATCAAGAGCCATCTGCTACGCGGAAAGAAGACCATGGCCACGTATCTGAGGAGAAACGGATACGGATGAGGATGGCAAATCTCAAGTATCAAATTGCTAATTTCAAATTTAGAATCTCAAATGGCACATTTCAAATCTCAACATACCGATAACGACGAGCAGCTGCTGCGGGATTTCTTCGCAGAGCATCGTGAGACGATAGCGGACAACGGCTTCACGGAACGGGTGCTGGCAGCCCTGCCTCGGCAGCAAGAGGAGGCCGTCAGGCTGCGTCGCTGGAACCTGGCGCTCAACGGCATCGGCATTGTGGCTGCTGTGGTCATGGTCATTGCCTTCGGCACCTTCGGATGGCTGCGCACGGCGATGATGTCTATGGCGCGGCGCGTGCTGGTCGGCATCGTCAATTTCGACTGGGATGCTTTGCTCGTGCAGTTCATGCTCCTGCTTCATCGCCTGCCCGAAATGCTGCCTTCGCCCCAGCAGATGCTGGCCCTTGTGTTGGTATTGATTAGCCTTACTGTTCTTGCTGCCGAAAGGTTGAAGAGTTCCTATCGGTGAGAAAACGGCAACGAAAGGGGAGCCACAAACAACGTTTTGCGACAATTTTCTTTGCTGTTTGCAGAAAACTAACTACCTTTGCGGCCGAAAAAGCAGAATATTAAGCAATAACACAAGGATATGGAAAAGAAATTCAAGAGAACAACAGTCACCTCCGCACTGCCCTACGCCAATGGCGGCGTGCACATCGGGCACCTCGCAGGCGTGTACGTGCCCGCAGATATTTATGTAAGGTACCTGCGCCTGAAGGGTGAGGACGTGATGTTCATCGGTGGCTCCGACGAGCATGGAGTGCCCGTCACGCAGCGCGCCCGCAAGGAAGGCATCACGCCCCAGCAGGTCGTGGACCGCTACCACAAGATGATCAAGGACTCCTTTGAGGAGTTCGGCATCAGCTTCGACGTATATAGCCGCACCACTTCGGCGACCCACCATCAGTTCGCCAGCGACTTCTTCCGCAAGCTCTACGACGACGGCAAGCTCATCGAGCGCACCACAAAACAGTTCTACGACGAGGCCACCGGCACCTTCAAGACCGACCGCGACATCGTCGGCGAATGTCCCTACTGCCACAACGAAGCCAACGGCGACCAGTGCGAGAAGTGCGGACGCGACCTCGACCCCACGGAGCTCATCAACCCTCGCTCCAAGGAGAGTGGCGCACAGCTCGTGCTGCGCGACACCACCAACTGGTTCCTGCCCCTGAATGAGTACGAGGGCTGGCTGAAGCAATGGATCCTCGAGGGCCACAAGGAATGGCGCTCCAACGTTTACGGCCAGTGCAAGAGCTGGCTCGACATGGAGCTGCAGCCACGTGCCATGACGCGCGACCTCGACTGGGGCATCCCCGTGCCCGTGGAGGGCGCCGAGGGCAAGGTGCTCTACGTCTGGTTCGATGCCCCCATCGGCTACATCTCCAACACCAAGGAACTCTGCGAGAGCAACCCCCAGCGCTGGGGCACCTGGCAGCAGTGGTGGCAGCAGGAGGACACGCGCCTGGTCCACTTCATCGGCAAGGACAACATCGTCTTCCACTGCATCATCTTCCCCGTGATGATGAAGGCCCACGGCGGCTACATCATGCCCGACAACGTGCCCGCCAACGAGTTCCTGAACCTCGAAGGTGACAAGATTTCCACCTCACGCAACTGGGCTGTATGGCTCCACGAGTACCTGCGCGACTTCCCCGGCAAGCAGGATGTGCTGCGCTACGCCCTGACAGCCTCCGCCCCCGAGACCAAGGACAACGACTTCACGTGGGCAGAGTTCCAGGCACGCAACAACAACGAGCTCGTGGCCGTCTATGGCAACTTCGTCAACCGCGCCCTGCAACTGACGCAGAAGTACTACGAGGGCGTCGTCCCCGCCTGCGGAGAACTCACCGACTACGACCGCGAGACCATCGCCGAGTTCAAGGACGTGAAGCAGAAGGTGGAGAACCTGCTGGACAACTTCAAGTTCCGCGATGCACAGAAGGAGGCCATGAACCTCGCACGCATCGGCAACAAATATATCGCCGACTGCGAGCCCTGGAAGGTCATCAAGACCGATCCCGAGCGCGTGAAGACCATCATCAATATCAGCCTCCAACTGACCGCCAACCTCGCCATCGCCTTCGAACCCTTCCTGCCCTTCAGCTCGAAGAAACTCTACCAGATGCTCAACGTAGAGCCTCTCGGATGGGAGAACCTGGGCAGCACCGAACTCCTCAAGGCCGGCCACCAGCTGGCCAAGCCCGAACTGCTCTTCGAGAAGATTGAGGACGAGGCCATCCAGGCTCAGATGGATCGACTGGAGCGCATCAAGAAAGAAAACGCCCAGAGCAGCGAGAGCTATCAAGCTGGCTTGAATGGCCAAGTCGTGAAGGGCGAAGACGAAGTCAACGAGGCTGCCAACGTCAAGGTCGAACCCGTGAAGCCGGAAGTGACCTTCGACGACTTCGAGAAACTGGATATCCGCGTAGGCACCGTGGTCAGCTGCGAGAAGGTGAAGAAGAGCAACAAGCTGCTGAAGTTCGAGATTGCTGACGGAGAACTCACCTCCCCCTCGGGGGAGGACGGGAAGGGGCTTCGCACCATCCTCAGCGGTATTGCCCAGCACTACCAGCCCGAAGACCTCGTCGGCAAGCAGGTCTGCTTCATCGCCAACTTCCCGCCGCGCAAGATGATGGGTCTCGAGAGCCAGGGCATGATTCTCTCTGCCGTGGACGCCGACGGCTCGCTCAGCGTCATCACCCCGCAGCGCGAGGTGAAGCCCGGCAGCCAGGTCGGGTGATTCTTCCCGGTGCTAAGCAAGTTTATTTTGTCGCAGCAACTGATGGAAAGAGCGTGAAGGAATACGGCTTTTACCTTATTCCCGGTAGAAAAGATTTATTTAGAACCGCGTTAATCCGCGTAATCCGTGGTCTTTTATGATCGCCGGTTACGCGGATTCCTTGTCCACGGCAACCTTTCAAAAACAAAAGAAAAGACCAAAAACACTAAAAAAGAGCTACGAAAATCGCGCCTCTCATTGACAAAAGTCAAGGAAAGGCGCGATTTTTATGTTTTGTAGCATCAGTTTTGCAGTTATTTCGGAAAATGTCCGTACCTTTGCACCAGCAAAGCAAAAGGAATCATACTTTATCCATTAAGGAAAGTTTTCATTTGAGATTTAGTTAGTTAGTTTATAAGGTAAATGATTTTGTTGAGCGATTGTCCGTGAGGATAGTCGCTCTTGTTATGTATAGCCCTATAGCCCAGCAACCTCCACCAGCCCCCTTCTGGTCCATACTAACGTCATTCATTTTTTCTCGTTTTTATAATTGCTTTAAGATTGACCTCTGCAACTTGCAGCTGCAAGGTAGAAAGGTCATAACAGATTAGATA
>ONJJ01000001.1 GCA_900318115.1 uncultured Prevotellaceae bacterium
CGCCCCCGCTTCGTCGCGGGTTCAGTTGGACCCACGAACAAGTCGCTCTCCATGAGTCCCGACATCAGCGACCCTGCACTCCGATCCATCACTTTCGACGAAATGACCGCAGCTTACGAGGAACAAATGACCGCACTCATCTCTGCCGGCGTAGATGCGCTATTGCTCGAGACCTTCTACGACACCCTAAACGCTAAAGCCGCCCTCTATGCTGCCGAACGAGCCATGCAGGCAACTTCGAGGCAGGTGCCTGTAATGCTTAGTGTCACCGTCAGCGACCGCGCCGGACGCCTGCTCTCCGGACAGACTTTGGAAGCTCTGATCGTCTCCGTTGCCCACGCTCCCCTGCTCACATTTGGTCTGAACTGTTCTTTTGGTGCTCAAGATATGTTGGCACCTTTGCAACACATGCGCGCGCACGTACCTTATTATATTAGTGCTTATCCCAACGCAGGTCTGCCTAATCAACTCGGTCAGTACGACGAAACACCTGAAAGTATGGTTGAGCACATCCGCCCCATGCTCGACGAACACCTCGTGGACATCATCGGGGGATGTTGTGGAACCACCGACAATCATATCCGCGCCATACGTCAAGCCGTGGATCACATCCAAGAAATTTCATCCACACAACGGGGCCAACTGCCCACTTGCTCGCTGGCACTCTCCGGCCTTGAACCCCTCTATCTCACGCCCGAGGTTGGATTCATCAACGTAGGAGAACGCTGCAACGTGGCGGGCTCCCGCAAGTTCCTGCGCCTCATTCAGGAGAAGAATTACGACGAAGCCATCAGCATCGCACGCAAACAAGTCGAAGACGGTGCCCTCGTGCTCGACATCAATCTGGATGACGGATTGCTGGACACACGCGCCGAGATGTGTCACTTCCTGAACCTGCTGGCTGCCGAGCCTGACATCTGCCGCGTACCTTTCATGATAGACTCTTCCAACTGGGAGGTCATCCAGGCCGCCCTGCGTTGTATCCAGGGGAAAGCCATCGTCAACAGCATCTCCCTCAAGGAGGGCGAGGCAATCTTCCTCGAACACGCCAGCGAGCTCCGCCGATTGGGAGCCGCAGTCATTGTCATGGCCTTCGACGAAGACGGACAAGCCACGACCTACGACCGTCGCATCAGCATCTGTCAGCGCGCCTACCGCCTATTGGTTGATCAGGCAGGATTTCCACCAGAGGACATCATCTTCGACCCAAACATCCTCGCCATCGCCACCGGAATGCAGGAGCACGACGGTTATGCCGCTGACTTCATCCGTGCCACAGCTTGGATTCGCAAGAATCTGCCGAAAGCCCACATCAGCGGCGGCGTCTCCAACCTCAGTTTCTCGTTCCGTGGCAACAACTACCTGCGCGAAGCTATGCACGCTGTATTCCTTTACCACGCCCGCAAGGCTGGAATGGATATGGCAATTGTCAATCCTGCCACCAAAGTCAGCTATTCCGACATCCCGGCAGACCAGCTCAGCATTATCGAAGACGCCATCCTCGCCCGCACTCCCGATGCTTGCGAGCGGCTCATCGACCTCGCCACATCCTTGAAGGAACAGTTGGAGAACTCTTCCCCTTCCGCTCTACCCGCCTCTTCTTCATTCTCCCCTTACGCTTCTGCGAATGGCACTCCTTCTTCGCCGGCGACTGTTGTCGGCGGTCCGTCTGCCAGCTCCTCCTCAGTTCCCGGCACTTCTTCACTCTCCGAACGCCTCATAGACTCGCTGCGCCGGGGCATCACCGACCGCCTCGAGAGCGACCTCCAAGAAGCCCTCAGCGTCTATCCTTCTCCCATGGACATCATCGAAGGCCCCCTCATGAACGGGATGAACCTCGTCGGACAGCTCTTCGGCGAAGGCAAGATGTTTTTGCCGCAAGTCGTCAAGACGGCCCGCACGATGAAGCGTGCTGTGGAGATCCTTCAACCATACCTTACATTGAACACCTCTGACGTGGCTGCATCAAAGCGACCACGAATCATCGTTGCTACCGTCAAGGGCGACGTCCACGATATCGGAAAAAACATCGTGGCCACCGTCATGGCTTGCAATGGATATGAAGTCATAGACCTCGGCGTGATGGTCCCGGCAGAAGACATCGTGGCCAAGGCACTGGAACTTCACCCTGACGTCATCGGACTCTCCGGTCTCATCACACCATCGTTGGAGGAAATGGTTCACACCGTTCACCTGCTATCAGAAGCAGGTATTCAGGTCCCTGTGCTCATCGGTGGCGCCACCACCTCTCGCCTTCACACGGCCTTGAAGATTGCCCCCGTTTACGGAGGACCTGTAATTCATGTGCGCGATGCTTCGCAGAACGCGCCCCTGGCCGCTCCTTTCCTCGATCCTGCCACGGCCGAGCAAGCCACCCGTTCGTTGGCTGCCGAACAGGCAACCTTACGCAAGGAAGCCTCACATGAGGCATCAGCTGCTTCCCTCTCTTTCGACGAGGCACGTGCCAAAAAGCCCAAGTTCTTCTGATTTATTACTTTATTATCATTTCAACCACTCTTTCCCCATTTCGCTATGCTCCCCCCTCTCTCAGAATCACGCATCATCTCCGCTGCAGGCGAAGGTATGGACGCTTTCCTCTCCTTGATCACCGATACGCTGCTCGATGCACTCGGCGGAGAGCTCAACGCACAAAACATGTCCGAACTCAACGGCGATCAGACGACCCTGCTCGCCTACCGAATGTTCCGTGACGAAGTGCTCGATGGTGGATTCGTCCAACTCATCCACAACGGACTGGGCCCCTTCATCTTCCTCAATCCTTTCGCCAAGGCCATCCGCCTCTGGGGCGAAGACGTCGAGGCTGAGGGCGGCACCACTTTCCTCCACGATTTCTCCAGACTCATATATAAAGGACGCAAGCTCTTCGAGAAATATGGCGAGGAACTCACGCGTTCCTGCACCGACGATGAATTCATGGCGCTCTTCGAGCAATACCCCGACTTCGATGAACTCGACGACACGTTCATCGAGAACGAAGAAGCCATCACGACTTTCATTGCGCACTACGTCGATGATCACCTCGACCGATTCGTGACCGTTGAATAGGATTTCCTCCCTTCTTTTTTATCGATTTATCACATTTCTTGTTCTTTTCAGCACTGCATTGGCATAAAAGACCGAAAGAATGACACTTTTTGCACATAAAATTTGGGAATGTGCAAAAAAGGCCGTACCTTTGCACACGATTAATCGGAATGTGCAAGAATCAGGGGCTCCCTGAGACCGAAATTCCGGTAGTACCAATTTAACAATGCAAAAAAACGGAATATCAACAATGGAATGTCCTAGTTTTAACGCCATCATCCAGAAAAGCATCACAGATCATTGGGACAAAGATGCACTTTCGGATTATGGAACAAAAACTTTTCAGTACAAAGACGTAGCACGTATCATCGAAAAACTCCATATCATCCTCGAAGCTTCGGGGGTGGAACGTGGCGATAAAGTTGCCATCTGTGGCCGCAACACCTCGCGGTGGGGAATCGCATTCTTGGCCACTTTGAGTTATGGCGCTGTGGCCGTGCCCATTCTCCACGAATTTCACCCAGAACAGATTCATGATATCGTCAACCACTCCGAGTCAAAATTGCTCTTCGTCGGCGATCAGGTATGGCCGAACTTGGACCCGGACAAGATGCCTTGCTTGGAAGGTATTTTCGCCAACTCTAACGACGAATACCGTCTGCTGCTCGGCCGTACCGAGAAGGTGAAGTATGCGCGCGAGAACCTCAACCGCCTCTTTGGCGAGCGTTTTCCCATGAACTTCCGCGCCCGTGACATCTCATACTATATCGACTCACCCGATGAACTTGCCGTGCTGAACTACACCAGCGGCACCACATCAAATTCCAAAGGCGTCATGATCCCCTATCGTGCACTCTGGAGCAACGTGGAATTTGCCCATCAGGTATATGACGAGCACGTCAAGGCTGGCGATAACATCGTCAGTATTCTGCCTACGGCCCACATGTACGGCATGGCTTTCGAGTTCCTCTATGAGATGACACGCGGTGCCCACGTGCATTTCCTCGGCAAGACCCCCTCGCCCACGGTGCTGCTGAAAGCCTTCTCTGAGTTGAAGCCCAAAGTGGTCATCGCCGTGCCGCTGCTGATTGAGAAAGTGGTGCGCAAGGCTATCTTCCCCAAGATCAAAGCTCCTGCCATCAGGCTTGCGCTGATGACTCCTCTGCTGCGCGATCGCGTGAAGACGAATATACGTCGGAAGATGCAGAAAGCATTCGGAGATAACTTCTTCGAGATCATCGTCGGCGGAGCTGCCATGAACCATGACATTGAGGTTTTCCTGAAAGGAATCCGCTTCAACTACACTATCGGCTACGGAGCCACAGAATGTGCCCCCATCATTTGTTATGCCCCTTGGGACAAGTTCAAGCAGGGATCCTGCGGCAAGGCAGCTCCACGCATGGAAATCCGCATCGACAGTCCCGACCCCGCCAACGTGCCCGGCGAGATTCTGGCACGCGGCATGAATGTGATGCTCGGCTACTACAAGAACGAAGAAGCCACAGCGCAGACCCTGGACAAGGACGGATGGTACCACACGGGTGACCTCGGAGTGATGGATGCCGAAGGCAACGTCTTCATCAAAGGCCGCTCGAAAAATATGCTTCTTGGAGCCAACGGACAGAATATCTATCCAGAGGAAATCGAGGACAAACTCTCCTCACTGCCTTACGTCACAGAATGCGTCGTCATCCAGAAAGGTGACAAACTCTATGGACTGGTTTATGCAGACCCCGACGAAGTCAAGAAGGGCGGACTCACTCCAGCTCAACTCGACGAGCAGATGGAACAGAACCGCATAGAGCTCAACAAAATCGTGCCGCTCTATGCCAAAGTCCACGCTATCAAGCTCATGGCAGAGGAGTTCGAAAAGACGCCTAAGAAGAGTATCAAGCGCTACAAGTACACAAACTATCCTGTGTAATAGCGCACATCGGAAACTGTAAACAGATCAGCAAATGGAAAATATAAGTTTCAATGCCTGCGTGCAACTAAGCCTGCAGAAGCACTGGGATCGCGATGGTCTCAGCGACTACGGACTGCAGACTTTTCAATACAAGGACGTAGCCCGTATTATTGAGAAACTTCACATCATTCTTGAGGCTTCGGGCGTGAAACGAGGTGACAAGGTTGCAATCTGCGGCCGCAATAGTTCACGCTGGGGCATTGCTTTCTTAGCAACGCTGACCTATGGAGCTGTGGCAGTGCCCATTCTCCACGAATTTCATCCAGACCAAATCCATGACATCGTCAATCATTCCGAAGCCAAGCTACTCTTTGTCGGCGATCAGGTATGGCCTCATTTAGACGCTGATAAGATGCCGGCCCTCGAAGGCATCTTCGGAAATTCCACCGATGAGTACAAACTTCTCGTCGGACGCACGGATAAAGTGAGGTATGCGCGAGAGAACCTCAACCGCCTCTTCGGTGAGAAATACCCCATGAATTTCCGCTCGCGCGACATTGCTTACTACCACGATTCGCCCGATGAACTCGCCGTTCTGAACTACACCAGCGGCACGACCTCCAACTCCAAGGGTGTCATGATTCCATTCCGTGCCATGTGGAGCAACTATCAGTTTGCCGTTGAGGTGTTAGGCAAGGAAATGGGGCCTGGCGACAAGATTCTCTCCATGCTGCCCATGGCACATATGTATGGCATGGCCTTCGAATTCATCTTCGAGTTTCTCCATGGCCTGCACGTCAATTTCCTTACCAAGACCCCATCGCCAGCTGTACTCTTGTCCGCTTTTGCCGACCTGAAGCCCCGCCTGATAGTGGCTGTTCCCTTGATTATCGAGAAGATTGTTCGCAAAGCTGTGCTGCCCAAGTTGCAGACGCCCGCACTCCGCATCGCGCTCCATACGCCATTCCTGCGCGAGCGGGTGAAGACTGAGATTTGCCACAAGCTGCAGGAAGCCTTCGGTGGAAACTACTACGAAATCATCGTCGGCGGAGCTGCTTTCAACCAGGAAATCGAAGCCGTGCTCCACGACATTGGCTTCAACTACACCGTAGGCTACGGTACCACGGAGTGCGCCCCCATCATCAGCTATTCCGACTGGAAGTCCTTCAAGCCTGGTAGCTGTGGCCGAACGGTTCCACGTATGGAAGTACGCATCGACAGTCCGGACCCCTCCAATGTCCCCGGTGAGATTCTGGCACGTGGCATGAACGTCATGCTCGGATACTACAAGAACGAGGAAGCCACCCTTGCCACCATCGACAAGGACGGATGGTACCACACGGGCGACCTCGGTGTCATGGACGCCGAAGGAAACATCTTCATAAAAGGACGTTCCAAGAACCTGCTCCTGGGAGCCAACGGTCAGAATATCTACCCGGAGGAAATTGAGGACAAACTCTCTTCCCTACCCTTTGTGACAGAGTGCGTCGTCATTCAGAAAGAAGACAAGCTCTATGGACTTGTCTATGCAGACCCCGAAGACGTCAAGGCTGCTAAATTATCTGAAACAATGCTTGAGGCCCAGATGGAAGAGAACCGTCAGACGCTGAACAAGATTGTGCCCTCCTACGCTCGAGTCTATGCAATACGACTTGTACCCACGGAGTTCGAGAAGACTCCCAAAAGAAGCATCAAACGATTCAAGTACACGGACTATCCAGTGTAGACTGAAAGGCTTTATGCATGAACAATTGATATCAAAGGACAGCAAACATATAGAACCCTAAAAACCACCAAATCAGAGAAACAAGCTATGAGAAAAATTCTTACGTTGGCCGCCTTTGCTTTGGCCACCACCCTTAGTGCAAACGATTATGTAGCTGAGGCCGATGTGCTGAAAGTTAACAATCGCCCGCCAGAGTCCGAGCGTCTGTTCCGTTCCGACGCCGTGGAGAAGCAGATCAAGGAAATCGCACGTCTGCTCACCAACCATCGCCTCGCATGGATGTTCGTCAACTGCTACCCCAACACCATCGACACCACCGTCCACTACACTGAGAGCGACGAACAGGGCAACCCAGACACCTTTGTCTATACAGGTGACATCCATGCTATGTGGCTCCGCGACTCCGGTGCCCAGGTGTTTCCCTATGTAAAACTGGCTCCCAAGGACAAACACCTTCAGCGCATGCTTGCCGGTGTCGTCCTGCGTCAGTTCAAGTGCATCAATATCGACCCTTACGCCAACGCCTTCAACAAGGAACCGAACCCCAACGGCGACTGGATGAAGGACATGACCGATATGAAGCCCATGCTCCATGAGCGCAAGTGGGAGATTGATTCCCTCTGCTACGTCCTTCGGCTGGCCTATGAATATTGGACCGTCACGGGCGACACTTCCATTTTCGGTGATTCGTGGCTACAAGCAGTGGAGAACATCCTCGCCACCTTCCACGACCAGCAACACAAAGACGGCAATCCTGGCAAGTATCGTTTCCAACGCCGCACCGAGCGACAGCTGGACACTATGAGCAACAATGGCTGGGGTGCTCCCGTGAAGCCTGTAGGTCTCATCGCCAGTGCCTTCCGACCGAGCGACGATGCCACAACCTTCCTCTTCCTTGTCCCGTCGAACTTCATGGCTGTGACTCAGTTGCGCCATGCCGCAGAAATCCTGACGAAAGTGAACCAGCGCACCGACCTTGCCCAGCAGTGCACGGCCTTGGCCAATGAAGTACATCAGGCACTGCAGAAGTATGCCATCAATATTCATCCCAAATACGGTCCCATCTACGCTTTTGAGGTCGATGGCTTTGGCAACCAACTCCTTATGGATGACGCCAATGTACCTTCATTGCTCGCAATGGCCTATCTGGGTGACGTTCCTGTCAGTGACCCTGTCTATCAGAACACCCGCCGCTTCGTCTGGAGCGAGGACAACCCCTATTTCTTCAGGGGCAAGGCCGGGGAAGGTATTGGCGGACCTCACATCGGGCATGACATGCCATGGCCCATGAGTATAATGATGAAAGCCTTCACTTCTACGGACGATGCCGAGATAAAAGGCTGTATCGAAATGTTGATGAAGACCGATGCCGGCAAGGGCTTCATGCACGAGAGTTTCCACAAGGATGACCCCACGAACTACACCCGCGACTGGTTCGCTTGGCAGAACACGCTCTTCGGTGAGCTCATCTGCAAACTCGTGGCTGAGGGCAAACTGGACCTCCTCAACAGCATAACGATTCAGTAAGCAGAAAGTCAATCCTTTGTCTACAAATGACCGACGCTGCAGTTCTTTCTACTTCGGAGGAACTTGCAGCGTTATTTCTTGTCTGAATTATACTTGCGGGCGTGATATTAGTATTAACTCGCTGAAAGGTAGTTAAAAATACTAAAATTGTTTGGACGAGACCAAGATTATCCGTATCTTTACCCCGATTTTAAAATACACCTACGATTATGGCTAAAAGACGAGAACTGAAGAAGGTCATTAATATGATGGGAGCTGACCTCCTCCAAGAGTGCCTTGCAGTGAAGCAGACGCATCCAACCATCAAGGATGCAGACGTGGAGAACATCGCATTGAGTATATTGTTGATGCAGGAAGATTTCGTGAACCGCCTCAGCCACGTGGACAAGCGTCAAGTACGTCGCTTCTTCGCACAGTTGCAGGATGACCTCGCGGTCAGTAAGAACGAGATAATAGACCAGATTTATCACCTGATATAGTTTTATGCTGCGGTTTCTGCCGCGTTTTCTTTTCATGCAGTCATTCTTCCGTTATGTGCTCTACCACCTTATGGGCTGGAGAGCAGAGGTTTCTGTGGAACTTCCACAGAAATATATTATTGCCCTGGCACCCCACACCAGCAACTGGGATTTCGTGATGGGTCAGCTCTACAGCCGTGCCGAGGGCTTCCGTTGTGAATTCATGATGAAGAAGGAATGGTTCTTCTGGCCATTGGGTCCCCTGTTCCGGCGAATGGGTGGAATCCCCGTGGAGCGCAAACGACACATGAGTCTCACCGACCAGCTGGCCCGTACGGCGCTGGAGCGCAAGAACTTTGGTCTTTGCATCACCCCCGAAGGTACACGCAAACCCGTCACCGAGTGGAAGCGCGGTTTCTACTACATAGCGCTGAAAGCTAAGCTGCCTATCTTGCTCTTCGGTCTGGACTATGGGCAGAAGCGCATCGTCTGCACCAAGTGCATCATCCCCACGGGCGACGCCGACGCACAGATGCAAGAAATCAAGGAGTATTTCCGCGAGTTCCAAGGCAAGGTGCCTGAGAATTTTGTCATCTGAAAAGACTGGGAAAAGGCCACAGGCAGGACGACCCGAACCGCAGACGCCTGCAGCAGAAAGAAGGAGAGGACGACGCTCGAGCGAGCGGATTGTTGAACAATGAAGCATTCTTGAAAGTGAAAAAGAGATATTTATTGGCCCTCGGGCTTGTGTGGCTGGCAGGACTTTGTCCTGCCCAAAAGCCACAAGAGCAAAACAGTATCGCAAGTTTCGTGGCTGGATTCACCTCCGGCTCTGGAACCCGTAAGGTGGAGAGCCACCTGGAAGATCTGCAGATAGACACCGTGCAGAAAGAAGTCCGTGTCTTTGCCGATGAGATCATGGCGTGGTATCACTTCGACCGCAACCGGGTGGAACAGACCTACGAGGCCCTGCGACAGTTGTTGCCTGCCGAGCGTCGTGACTTTAAACTGAAGATTTATTCCAAGGGGCAACTTCTCGAAGACCTGGTCCAGGGCGGCTGGGATCATGAGGAGGATCGCTTCTGGAACAAGGCAGAGCACCGCGGCAACGCATGGGTGACGCCGCTGGACCGACCTTACTCCGTTGCCAAGGGACTTGGTGGCCGCCACCTGAGCGTCACCGCCAGCCATGGGCGCTACTACTCCATTGGCGACCACAAGTGGCAATGGCAGCGCCCGTATCTGTTCTGCACCACAGAAGACCTGCTCTCCCAAACCTTTGTGGTTCCCTACCTGATCCCGATGCTCGAGAATGCTGGCGCCGTGGTCTATTCCACACGAGAGCGCGACTGGCAGAAGAATGAAGTCATCGTGGACAACGACACCCCCACCCAGGCCGGCACCTACTCCGAGCAGCAGGGCACTCAAGCCTGGGAGACAGCCGGACTCGGCTTTGCCCACCTGAAGGCCGTCTATCAGAACGGCGACAATCCGTTTACCGACGGCACTTCCCGCAAGGTCGCTGCCCAGAGTCGAAAGTCACAGACGAGCAGCATCACTTGGACCCCAGCCATTCCGGCGGCCGGAGAGTACGCCGTCTATGTCTCCTACCCCACCCTCTCCACAAGTGTGCAGGACGCCCACTACACCGTTCGCCATCGCGGACAATCAACCACCTTCCGCGTGAATCAGCAGATGGGCGGCGGCACCTGGGTTTACCTCGGCACCTTCGACTTCGGAGCCGGACAGAGTGCAGACAACTGCGTAGTGCTGACGAACCACAGTGCCTATCGCGGTCATGTGACAGCCGATGCCGTTCGTTTCGGGGGCGGCATGGGCAATATCGCACGCGGCGACAGCACCGGAGTCAGCATCAGCGGACTGCCCCGTTTCCTTGAGGGAGCGCGCTACACAGCCCAGTGGGCCGGGATGCCGCAATGGGTGTATGGAAACAAAGGATTCACCAACGATTACTCCGAGGACATCAATGTGCGCTCGCTGACCACGAACCACTTGGCACGCGGCAGCGCCTTCGTTCCGCTGCCCAGGCCCTGGAACCCGGTCGAAGACCCCTCTGTGGCCAATCCGGACATCCCCGTCGTCCTCCGGCAGGACACTACGGGGACGGACGTCCAGGGCCTCGGCGTCCCCTTCGAGATGAGTATCGCCCTCCACACCGACGCCGGCTTCACGCGTGACCACACGACCGTAGGCTCGCTGGGAATCTACACCACGGACTTCAACAAGGGGCGTTATCCATCGGGCCTCAGGCGCATGGCAGCCCGTGATGTCTGTGACCTCGTGATGAGTCAGTTGGAACGCGATCTTCAGGCCACCTACGGCCAATGGTCACGCCGCCAGATGTACGATCGCAACTACAGTGAGAGCCGTGAGCCGGAGGTGCCGGGCATCATCCTCGAGATGCTCTCCCACCAGAACTTCGCAGACCTCTGCCTGGGCCACGACCCCACCTTTAAGTTCACCCTTGCGCGGGCTGCCTACAAAGGTATTCTTCGCTATATCCACGCCATGCACGACGACGACGATGTGGTGGTCCAGCCCTTGCCCGTGACCGCCCTCGGAGCCTACATCACCCCTGGTGCCCAGCAAATACGCGTCAGCTGGCTGGCCGTGGAGGATCCATTGGAACCCAGTGCCATGCCCGAGGGCTTCGTCGTCTATCACGCCGAGGGCGACGGGGGCTTCGACAATGGCACCTACGTCACCGAGGCCCACTACGAACTCGACAGCGCCACCCCCACCGTGCTCCACCGCTTCAAGGTCTGTGCCGTAAATGCCGGCGGCCAGAGTATGCCCTCGGAGGAAGTCTGTGCCTATCTCTCTATGATCGGCGACAAACAGACCCTAGTCATCGATGCGTTCGACCGCCTGGCTGGTCCGCAGCCCATCGACAACGACAGCCTGCAGGGCTTCGACTTGAACGCCGACCCCGGGGTCCCCATGGCCAAAATGCCCGGCTACTGCGGACGTCAGACCAACTTTTCCAAGACGGGTATGGGACGTGAAGGCGCCAGCGGTTTAGGTTACAGCGGCTCAGAGCTCGAGGGCATGATTCTCGCCGGCAACACCCGCGACTGGAGCACCCGCCATGCCCAAGATATCATTGCCGCCACGGAGGGCCGCATGAGTGTCAGTAGCTGCACCGTCAGCGCCGTCAGCCGTGCCGACTTCGATAGCCGTGCCGTCAGTCTGATGGACATCGTCTTCGGTGCCGAGAAAGCCGACGGCTATTCCCTTCGTCCCTACAAGGTCTTCCCGTCCAGGCTGATTCAGGTCGCAGCCGAGTTTGCCCGTTCGGGCGGCAACCTCCTCGTCAGCGGAGCCTACGTAGGGTCCGACATGACCAGCGATGCCGACCGCCTCTTTACGCGTTCGCTCCTGAAATACGAATATGCCGGCGCCCTGCCCGCAGACTCCATCAGCGGCATCACCAGTAACGATGGCAACTTCGACATACATCGCCGTCTCAACGAGGAACTCTACAGCGTGCCTGCCGTGGACTGCCTTGCACCCACGTCCGAGGCCTTCTGCCCCATGGTCTATGGTCCTTCCGGGGCGTCGGCTGCCGTGGCATATGATGGTCAGGACTATCGCTCCATGACCTTGGGATTTCCCCTCGAGAGCATCACGGATACGGCCATGCGTCGTCGTGTCCTGATGAATATCATTGCTTTCCTCACACGTTAGCCCCATGGGTACACCCACCTTCCAATTCAAACAATTCACGATAGCCCATGACCGCTGTGCGATGAAAGTGGGCACTGATGGCGTGCTTGTCGGTGCCTGGTCCCAACTTCCCGCCCGAGGCCGCCTCCTCGATGTCGGCACTGGCACGGGGCTGATAGCCCTCATGGTGGCCCAGCGCTCACCAGCATCGTTCGTTACGGGAATCGACATTATTCCGGAGGCGGTGGAGCAGGCCCGTGAGAACGTGGCCGCGTCGCCCTTTGCCGACCGCATCGAAATCCGTCTGCAATCGCTGCAGGAGATAGCTGCTGCCGGCCAGTCCTTCGACGCCATCATCTGCAATCCTCCCTTCTTCGCGGAAAACTTGTTGCCGCCAGACTCCTCACGAAGCATCGCCCGCCACACGCAGGAGGGCTCGCTCACCTTCGGGGAACTGGCCGCGTGCAGCGCGCGTCTGCTGGCCGATGGAGGCAGCCTCAGTGTCATCCTCCCCACTTCGGCCTTCGACTCGTTCCGTCTTCTCTGCTTTGCCCAGGGTCTCTTCCTCCAGCGCTCCTGCCTCGTCCAGGGCACGCCGCGCAAGGCTCCCAAGCGAGTGCTCGCCACCTTCGTCAAGGGCGAGGCTACGTGGACCCCTGAAAAGCCTCTTATTCTGAATGACGGAGGGCGCAGAACCGACGATTATGCAGCTCTGACGCACGATTTCTACCTTTGGTAGGCGCTTTCTTGCCATAAAATGCTTGAAATATCGCAAATTATCACTACCTTTGCGCGCTCTTTCTGAGGAAATGAGCGTTTCACAACGTAATTAGGCATAGCATGATGCAGTCAAATAGCAACTCATTCTCTTTCATCGCCGACTTCGACGGCAACGACTTGCGCATATTCGACATCCCCTTCGACGATGTACTTCCTGTGCTGCCGCTGCGCGACACGGTGCTCTTCCCCGGCGTAATCTTGCCAGTGGCTATCGGGCGTCCTCTCTCCATCCACCTCGTCCGGGAGGCCGATGTCACAGGTGCCATCTTCGCCACAGCCACCCAGCGCGAACCGCAGGTCGAATGGCCGAGCGGCAAAGACCTCTACGACCGCGGCGTGGCAGCGCGTGTGCTGCGCATCTTCGATTTGCCCGACGGCAACTGCACAGCCCTCCTCCAGGGACTCAGCAGTGTGGAGCTCTCCCGCTTTAAGGTAGATGCCACGGGTATCCGGGCCCACGTCAAGCGCTGCGAGGAAATGATTCCTGAAATGGACGACCCCGTCTTCACCGTCGTGAACTCCCACCTTCGCGACCGGATGATCGAGTACATGGAGCTCAGCGACCGCTATGGCGATGAGGACATTGCCGGACTGAACAACTACTACGGCATGCCCTTCTTCCTGAACCACGTCTGCACCAATGCACCGCTGCCTGTGGATGAGAAGCTGAACCTGCTCATCGAGCCCAGCCCCTTGGCGCGCGCCACACAGCTGCTGCGCTTGCTGGCACGTGAAATCCAACTCGCAAACCTGAGCAGCGAGATTCGACAGCAGACACAGGCCGACATCGACAAGCAGCAGCGCGAGTTCTTCCTCCAGCAGCAGCTACGCAACATTCAGGAACAATTAGGCAACTCCAAGCAGGACGATGCCATACGCTTCCGCGAGAAAGCTCAAGGAATGAACATCCCACAGGAGGCCTACGACACCTTCATCCACGAGGTCGAGAAGCTGGAACGGCTGAATCCTCAGAGCCCCGACTACCAGGTCCTATACAACTACCTCGAAGTGATGCTCCAGCTACCCTGGGGAGTACTGACGAAAGATAACCTCAACCTCAAAAACGCCGAGCGGGTGCTGAATAAGAACCACTACGGCATGAAGGAAGTCAAGGAACGAATACTCGAGCACCTGGCCGTGCGCCAGATGAGTCAAGGCGAAGGCAAGTCCACCATCATCTGCCTCTATGGCCCTCCCGGAGTGGGCAAGACTTCACTCTGCAAGAGCATAGCGTCGGCACTGAAGCGCAAGTACGTCCGCGCCTCGCTTGGAGGACTGCACGACGAAGCCGAAATCCGCGGACACCGACGCACCTACATCGGTGCCATGCCCGGGCGTATCATCAAGAGTCTCATCAAGGCCGAGTCCGCCAACCCCGTCTTCGTCCTCGACGAGATCGACAAGATCACCGAGCACACCAACAACGGAGACCCTGCCAGCGCCCTGCTCGAAGTCCTCGACCCCGAGCAGAACAGCACCTTCCACGACAATTTCCTGGAGGTGGACTTCGACCTCTCCAAGGTCATGTTCATCGCTACTGCCAACAACGTCGGGGCCATCCCCCAGCCGCTGCTCGACCGCATGGAACTCATCGAGGTGAACGGCTACATCACCGAGGAAAAGATTGAAATCGCCCGCCGACACCTCGAGCCGCGCGTCAAGGAGAACTGCGGCATCGCCGACCGGAGCGAACTGAAGTTCACCAAGGCCGCCCTGGAATTCCTCATCGAGCGCTACACCCGCGAAAGCGGCGTGCGCGGACTCGAGAAGGAGTTGGATCGCTTCTACCGCAAGATGGTGCTCCACTATGAACGCTACCAGACCTTCCCCGCTACAAAGATAGAGCCCTCCGACGTGGAGCGCATTCTCGGCAAACCCAAGTACACCCGTGATATTTATCAAGGCAACGGCTTTGCCGGCGTCGTCACCGGGCTGGCCTGGACTAGCGTCGGAGGCGAGATCCTGTTCATCGAGACCAGTCTCAGCCGCGGCAAGGGACAGAAGCTCACCCTTACCGGCAACCTCGGCGACGTAATGAAGGAATCCGCTATGCTCGCCGTGGAGTTCATCAAGGCCCACGCGGAGGACATCGGCGTGGATCTGCGCGTCTTCGACAACTACAATATTCACATCCACGTGCCCGAGGGTGCTGTGCCCAAAGATGGCCCCAGCGCCGGTATCACCATGGCAACCAGCCTCGTCTCGGCACTGACACAACGGCGCGTGCGCCAGAACCTGGCCATGACGGGCGAGATCACCCTGCGCGGCAAAGTCCTGCCCGTAGGAGGCATCAAGGAGAAAATTCTGGCGGCCAAGCGCGCCGGCATCACCGACATCATCCTCTGCAACGCCAACCGCAAGGACATCGAGGAAATCGATGAGATGTATCTTCAGGGACTCACTTTCCACTATGTCGAGAACATACTAGACGTGCTCCGCTTCGCCCTCCTTGAGGAACAAGTGGCGCACCCCATCCACTTCACCTTCGACGAAGAAAAAGAAAAATGACTTTCACTTTAGAACATACAGATCCCCAGAGCAGCGCCCGCGCTGGAGTCCTGCACACCGATCACGGCGACATCCACACACCGATATTTATGCCCGTGGGCACCGTAGGGTCCGTGAAGGGTGTCCAGTTGCGCGACCTCTATGAGGACATCAACGCCGAAATCATCCTGGGCAACACCTATCACCTCTACCTCCGCCCCGGCACCGACATCATCGAGCGCGCCGGCGGCCTGCATCAGTTCAACGGTTTCCGTCGCCCGATGCTCACCGACAGCGGCGGCTTCCAGGTATTCTCCCTCACCGGTATTCGCCGTCTGCGCGAGGAAGGCTGCGAGTTCCGCAGCCACATCGACGGCAGCAAGCACTTCTTCTCGCCCGAGCGGGTGATGGACATCGAGCGCAGCATCGGAGCTGACATCATGATGGCCTTCGACGAGTGCCCGCCTGGAACGGCTCCCTACGACTACGCCCGTAAGAGTTTGACACTCACCCACCATTGGCTCGATCGGTGCATCCATCGCTTCAACGAGACAGAACCCCGCTACGGCTACCACCAGTCCCTATTCCCCATCGTGCAGGGCTGCACCTACCGCGACCTGCGCACCGAGAGCGCCGAATTCGTGGCCTCCAAGCAGGCAGAGGGCAACGCTATCGGCGGCCTGGCCGTGGGCGAACCCGCCGAGGTCATGTACGAGATGATAGAACTCGTCAACGGCATCCTCCCCAAGGACCGCCCCCGCTACCTTATGGGAGTAGGAACGCCCGTGAACATCCTCGAATCCATAGCGCTCGGAGTCGATATGTTCGACTGCGTCATGCCCACACGCAACGGACGCAATGCCATGCTCTTCACCTCCGAGGGAGTGATGAATATGCGCAACGCCAAGTGGGCCACGGACTTCTCACCCATAGACCCCAACGGAACCAGCTACGTGGACCGCACCTATACCCGCGCCTACCTGCACCACCTCTACAAGGCACAGGAACTGCTGGCCCTGCAGATCGGCAGTATCCACAACCTCGCCTTCTACCTCTGGCTCGTCCGCCAGGCCCGCAACCACATCATCGCCGGCGACTTCCGCGACTGGAAAGAGATCATGATCCGGCGCGTCAGCCAAAGGCTGTGAGTGGAGGCGAAAAGACTTCCATCGACAATCGACATCCCTACATCCCGAAACCCCGAAATAAAAGAGTAATTTGAACATCCTGCAATCCATAAAGCGTAATCTGTTCTCCCGGTTCGACCGATACATCATCGGCAAGTTCCTGGGAACCTACTTCTTCAGCATCGTGCTCATCATCTCTATCGCCGTGGTCTTCGACTTCTCCGAGAATTCAGACAAGTTCACGATGAACCACGCCCCGATGTCGGCCCTACTGAAGTACTACATGGATTTCATCCCCTTCTACACCAACCTCTTCTCGGCCCTCTTCGTCTTCATCGCTGTCATCTTCTTCACCTCCAAGCTGGCCGAAAACAGCGAGATCATCGCTATGATGAGCACCGGCATCAGCTTCAGCCGTCTGCTGCGTCCCTACCTCCTGTCCTCGGCCCTCATCGCACTCATCAGCTTCTATCTGGGTTCGGACGTGATCCCGCGCGGCTCCACCAAGCGCATAGAATTCGAGCTGCGCTACAAGAGCCGCAAGAAACCTAAGATTGCCGAGCACATGCAGCTGCAGGTCGATACCGGCGTCATCGCCTACCTCGACTATTTCGACGGCGACCGCAAGATAGGCTACCGCTTCTCCCTCGACAAATTCCAGAACAAGAGCCTCGTCAGCCACCTCACCGCACAGCGCATACAGTACGACACCCTCGCCGACGAGCGCTTCCACTGGAAACTCTACGAGGTCAAGATACGAACCCTGCAAGGACTGCGCGAGCAAATCGACACTCACCAGTACCTCGACAGCCTGATCATCATGGAACCCAGCGACTTCTTGGCCACCAAGAACCAGCAGCAGGCACTCACCAACCAAGAACTCCTGGAATATATCGAACGCCAGCAGCTGCGCGGGTCGGGCAACGTCAAGGTCTTCGAAGTCGAATACCACAAGCGCTTTGCCGACCCCTTTGCCGCCTTCATCCTCTCCACCATAGGACTCAGCCTCAGTTTCCGCAAGCGCAAGGGAGGCATGGGAGGAGCACTCGGCATCGGACTCGCACTATCGGCCACATACATCATGCTCCAGACCATCTCCTCCACCTTCGCCATCAACAGCAACTGGCCCTGTATGCTCGCCGCCTGGATTCCCAATATCCTGTTCACCATCATCGCCCTCTATCTCTATCGCAGGGCGCTCAGATAAACCCACTTTAGGCCCCAAAAGACCCATACCCCCTATGCAATTCGAAGAATTAGATCTCAACTACGACGTACTCGACGCCCTCGACGACATGCACTTCGTCGACTGCACTCCCATTCAGGAACAAGCCATCCCCCCACTGCTTGAGGGACGCGACCTCATCGGCGTGGCACAGACCGGCACCGGCAAGACCGCTGCCTACCTCCTGCCCGTGCTCTCGCTGCTGCGCGACGGCGGCTACCCCAAGGACGCCATCAACTGCGTCATCATGTCCCCCACACGCGAGCTGGCACAACAGATAGACCAGGCCATGGAAGGCTTCTCATACTACCTCGATGACATCTCCAGCGTCAGCGTCTATGGCGGCAACGATGGAATCCGCTACGAGCAGGAGAAACGAGCCCTCCAGCTCGGAGCCGACGTCATCATCGCCACACCCGGCCGTCTCATCAGCCACCTCTCCCTCGGCAACGTGGACCTCTCGCGCGTCAGCTTCTTCATCCTCGACGAGGCCGACCGCATGCTCGATATGGGATTCTCCGAGGATATCATGCAGATCGTATCCTTCCTGCCCAAGCAGCGACAGACCATTATGTTCTCCGCCACCATGCCAGCCAAGATTGTGGAGCTCGCCAAGACCATACTCACCGATCCCGTGGAGGTGAAGATCGCCTTGAACAAACCCGCCGAAGGCATCTGCCAGAGCGCCTACGTCTGCTATGAGGCCCAGAAGCTGCGCATCATCCAGCACCTCTTCCGCCAGCGCAAGCCTGAGCGAGTCATCATTTTCGTTGGAAAGAAAGTCCACACCAAGGACGTCGCCATCACACTCAAGCGCCTCGGTTATAACGTCGAAGCCATGCACAGCGACCTCCTGCAAGAACAGCGCGACGACGTCATGTACCGCTTCAAGACGGGACAGGTGGACATCCTTGTGGCCACCGACATTGTGGCCCGCGGCATCGACATCGATGACATCCAGCTCGTCATCAACTACGACGTGCCCCACGATGAGGAAGACTACGTCCACCGCATCGGCCGCACAGCTCGTGCCGGCAAGGACGGACGCGCCATCACCCTGGTCTCGGAGAAAGACCAACCCCTCTTCGCCGACATCGAACATTTCCTCGAGAAAGAAGTGCCCAAGGAACCCGTGCCCGAAGAACTGGGCGAGGCACCTGCCTACACCGGACGTGGCGAGCGCAGCCGCTCCGGCCATTCCTCCCACTCACGCCGCCGCTCCGGCAATCGTCCCGGCTCCCATTCGCGCCGCAAGAAAGCCTCTTCCCCCAAGCAATCCAACTCCTCCACCTCCTCCAAGCAATCCCCTTCCCCCAAAGCAACTCCTAATCAGGGTCAGGCGACACCTCCGGCATCTTCCAAGCCCCAAAATCCCGTTCCCCCATCCGACAACGCCGCTTCGCCCGCCAGTCCCGCTGCACAGGTAAAGAAGAAGTCCCGGCATCGCGGAGGTCGCAACCGACGCAAACCCGGAGCATCCACAGAATAAACCTTTTATTCAAGTTTCGCAAGCAAGAAGAAGCTGCTTGTCTCGTATCATTTTGCAGTAGTTAGGCCTTAGGAAGGAGACATCACGGCATATCACGTCACACACCACGGCGTACAGCCACGAAAGCCACGGCGTATAGTCAAGAAAGTCGCGGGACAGGCTCCGCCGAGGCACGGCGTGATGCCCTGAATGCCACGGGACAGGTTCCGCCGAAGCACGGTGTGATGTCCTGAAAGACGCGGACAGGCTCCGCCGAGGCACAGGGGGATGTCCTGAAAGCCGCGGGATTGGCTTCGTCAAGCCCCTGTGAGGACAAACTCCTCGAGTGCGCAAAACAAAGAAAGGGGAGAGCGATTGCGGTCGCTCTCCCCTCTTCTATGGGGTGTCAGGTAAGGAACCTGGAGGGATTATTCGAGGAGTTTGTCCATCTCTGCCTGCTTAGCCTTGTTGCCGAGGATGTAATAGACGGTGGAGAGGCGGCTGGCCCATTTGTGGGGATTTTCGGGCTCGAGTTCCTTCACGCGGAGGAAGTAGGGTTCTGCCTTGGCGTATTCGTCCTTCACCTTCTGGATCTCAACTTTCTGCTGGGCAGGCGTCATCTTCTTGCCGTTCAGGCTCTCGTTGATGTCATAGCCGATGTTGGAGTAGCAGACGCCAGCATTGTAGTTTGCATCGGAGAACTCGGGATCTGCCTGGATGGCCTTGTCGAAGAAGGGGATGGCCTCGGCGTACTTCTTGGCGTTCATGAAGGTCAGTCCCTTGGCGTAGTTACCAATCTTGCTTTCGGGGTCAGCAGCCAGCAGCTCCTCAGTGAAGGCGGTGGCGCCATTGGTGTCCTGCTTGGTGAAGTAGTATGCGAGGATGTTCTGCGCAATGCCGTCGTTCTTCTGGGGATCGGCGAGAACAATCTTCTTACCGGCGTTGAGCCATCCGAGGGTGTCGCCCTGCTCGATGAAGGCGGTCATCTCCAGTTGGTTGACCTGATCGATGTCGTCGGTGTAGCGCTTGGCCAGGGGCATGAACTCGCTGAGGGTCTTGTAGTCCTTGGCAAAGTAGCTGGCGAGGCAGGTGAAATAGGCCATCTTGGCGGTGTTGGGATCTTCGGGATCCAGCTTGGTCTCCTCGGCCAAGATGGTGTAGGTGTCGGCGAAGTTCATGTAGCGCTTGAAGGATTCTACGGCCTTGCCATACTGCTTGTTGGTGAAGAACATCTGTCCGCAGAATGCGAGATACTGACGGCAGTTGAGGGCGTAGAGCTTGTTCTTGATGCTGTACACGGTGAGGCTGTTGTCCTTCTTGAACTTCTCGAGGATACCGCTGGCTTGCTCTTCCTTGTAGCAGTTCTCGATGGCGTCGAGGGCTCCGATGACCAGCTTAGCGAACTGGGCTGTATCAATGGGTTGGTCAGCCTGCAACTTGGCGATGATGGGGTTGATCTGGAAGAGCTCGAGGTTAGCCTTGATGTCCCATGCATTGGCCTTCTGCTTTTTGGTCTCGGGGCTGGTGAGCGCAGGCTCGATCTGAGCGAGCGTCGTGGTGATGAGTTCCTGGAGCTTGGCCTCTTCCTTCTCGGTGCGTTCGTTGTTGGCGGCCAGGTTCTGGGCTTCTTCAAACTTGTAGCGTGCCTTGCGGACGACTCCGTCCTGGGCAGAAACGGACAGCACTGCTGTCATAAGTGCGATAGCACAAAAAATCTTTTTCATAATCGCTGTTAGTTTAATGAGGGGTTACACTGTTTTCGTTATTTATTTATGAAAAGGCCTTGGCCTGTCATCGTGCATCTTGCTTTTTCTTGTGACAGGCCAAAGGCCTAAAGGTTTATTGTTGGTCGTCGCGGTCAAGGGTGACGGTCTGTCCGTCGCTCATCTGTGTGGGCTCCGGCAGGTCGCTGGCCTGAGCCTCTTCGGGCAAATCCTCCTCATCGTCCTCGCGGGGCACGACACAGATGTTAGCAATCTTATCGTTGCGTTTCTGGAGTTCGATGAGCTTGACGCCCTGAGTGGCACGTCCCTGAATCTTGATGCTCTCGAGGTGCAGGCGGATGGTGACGCCGGACTTGTTGATGATCATCAGGTCATCGTCGTTGGTGACGCTCTTGATGGCCATGAGCTGCCCGGTCTTCTCGGTGACTTCCAGGGTCTTGACGCCCTTGCCGCCGCGATTGGTGATGCGGTAGTCCTCTACTTCCGAGCGCTTGCCGTAGCCTTTCTCGCTGACCACGAGGATGGTCTCTTCCTCGGGCTTATCGATTACGACCATACCCACGACCTCGTTGCCTTCGCCCTCGAGGGTGATGCCTCGCACACCGGTGCTGTTGCGACCCATGGAGCGAACGGCGCTCTCGTTGAAGCGCACGGCACGACCCATCTTGGAGGCGATGACGACTTCGTTCTCGCCATTGGTGAGTGCCACGTCCACGACGCGGTCACCCTCGTTGATATTGATGGCGATGACGCCATTGGTGCGTGGACGGCTGTAGTAGGCCAGGCTGGTCTTCTTGATGGTTCCTTCCTTGGTGCAGAAGAGTACGTAGTGGCTCTCGTTGAACTCGCGGTCGGAGAGTTTCTTGATGTAGAGACAGGCATTGAGGGTGTCGCCAGGCTCGATGTTGAGCATGTTCTGGATGGCGCGGCCCTTCGAAGCCTTGTTGCCCTCGGGGATGTCATAGACCTTCAGCCAGTAGCAGCGTCCCTTCTGGGTGAAGAAGAGCATGGTGTTGTGCATCGTTGCGCGATAGATGTACTCGATGAAGTCGGCATCGCGCGTGGAAGAACCCTTGGAACCTACGCCACCGCGCCCCTGGGCACGGAACTCGGCCAGCGGAGTGCGCTTGATGTAGCCCATATGACTGATAGTAATAACGACCTCATCGTCAGCGTAGAAGTCCTCGGGGTTAAATTCTTCGCTCGAATAGACAATCTCGCTGCGGCGCGGGTCGCCGAACTTCTCCTTCACTTCGAGCAGCTCGTCCTTGATGACCTTCCAGCAGAGGGTGTCGTCGGTCAGGATCTGGTTGTAGTACTCGATCTTCTTCATGAGCTCATCGTACTCGGCATGGAGCTTTTCCTGCTGCAGACCTGTAAGCTGCGAGAGGCGCATATCGACGATGGCCTTGGACTGGATCTCGTCGAGCGAGAAGCGCTCTTCAAGTCGCTTGCGAGCCTCTTCGGGGGTTTTGCTCGACTTGATGATCTGCACGACTTCGTCGATGTTATCACTGGCGATGATGAGTCCCTGGAGGATGTGGGCGCGCTCCTCGGCCTTACGCTTGTCGTACTCCGTGCGGCGGATGACGACATCGTGACGGTGGTCGACGAAGCACTTGATCATGTCACGCAGGGTCATCAGCTTGGGACGTCCGTTCACCAGGGCGATGCTGTTGACCGAGAAGCTGGTCTGCAGCTGCGTCATCTTGTAGAGCTTGTTGAGCACCACGTTTGCGTTAAAGTCACGCTTGACATCGATGACGATACGCATACCCTCGCGGTCGCTCTCGTCGTTGGCATTGGATATGCCCTCGATTTTGTGCTCATTCACCAGGTCGGCGATGTCCTTGATGAGTTCTGCCTTGTTGACGCCGTAGGGTATTTCGCTGACGACAATCTTGTCGTGCTGTTCACCCGGCTCAATCTCAGCCCGAGCGCGCATGACGATGCGTCCTCTTCCGGTCTCGTAGGCGTCGCGCACACCCTGCATACCATAAATGAAGGCACCCGTTGGGAAGTCGGGAGCTGGGATGTACTGCATCAGTCCTGCCACGTCTATGTCGGGGTTGTCGATGTAGGCTATACAACCGTCGATGCACTCACCGAGGTTGTGGGTGGGGATGTTCGTGGCCATACCTACGGCGATACCCGTGGCACCGTTGACGAGCAGGTTGGGGAACAAGGTGGGGAGCACGCTGGGTTCCTTCTCCTTGCCGTCGAAGTTGTCCACCATGTCCACCGTCTCTTTCTCCAAGTCCTGCATCATGGCTTCTCCGGCGGCGCTGAGGCGTGCCTCGGTGTAACGCATGGCAGCCGGTGAGTCACCATCCACGGAGCCGAAGTTGCCCTGGCCATCGACGAGCGTGTAGCGCATGTTCCAGTCCTGCGCCAGGCGCACCATGGCGAAGTACACGGAGCTGTCGCCGTGGGGGTGGTAGTGACCGAGCACGTTACCCACCGTGCGGGCGCATTTGCGATAGTCACGGTCGTGGGTGTTGCCATCTACGCGCATACCATAAAGAATACGGCGATGTACGGGTTTGAAGCCGTCGCGAGCATCGGGCAGCGCACGGGCAACGATAACGGACATCGAGTAGTCGAGAAACGAACTTCGCATCTCGCGCTCAATGTCCACTTTGATAATTCTGTCTTCTGAGTCTTGCATTCTTTATCACGGCCAAGGCCGCTATTATTTATTGTTTAATGGTTATTTGTCCGGGTCGGCGGAGCTACAGACATGTGTCTGACTTTGTCAATTCTTTTCCTCGGCAGGATTTCCTCAAACGCTCTCAGAGCGAACAAAAGAAGCCTTTTTGAGCATTTGTGTGTCTTTTCGTCCTAAAAAGCGTACAAAATTACGGCTTTTCCGCGACCCGACCAAATCTTTGGGCGAAAAAGTAGTTAAAAACGGACTTTTTTACGTAACTTTGCAGCCGAAAACACAAAAAACATTTCTATGCTATCATTTGTACTCAGTGTGATTGCCCTTTTCGTGGGTTATATGATTTACAGCCGTGTGGCCGAGCGCGTGTTCGGTCCCGACGATCGCGAGACACCTGCCATCCGCAAGGCAGACAAAGTAGATTATGTTGTGCTGCCCTCGTGGCGTATCTTCATGATTCAGTTCCTGAACATTGCCGGTACGGGTCCTATCTTCGGCGCCATCATGGGGATGTGGTTCGGTCCTGCGGCCTATCTGTGGATTGTGTTTGGATGCATCTTCGGCGGTGCCGTCCACGACTACATCAGCGGTATGCTCTCCCTGCGTCACGACGGCTGTGGACTGGCAGAACTTACCGGCTACTACCTGGGCGGCACAGCTCGCAAGGGTCTCATCCTCTTCACGATGATGATGATGGTGCTGGTGGGCGCGTTCTTCGTTTACTGTCCGGCCATCATCCTCAGCGGTATCTGGGGCGACAAGATGATGTGGGTCATCGTCATCTTCCTCTACTACGTAGCCACGACGATGATGCCCGTGGACAAGGTCATCGGCAAGATCTATCCCGCCTTTGCGCTGTCGATGTTGTTCATGGTCATCGCCATCGGTGCCGTGCTGCTCTGGAAACAGCCCGTGCTGCCGGAGGTGTGGGACGGGTTGGGCAACTGGGGTGCTGAGCGACTGGGCCTGAAGCAGCACCTCTTCCCTGGACTCTTCGTCACCATCGCCTGCGGAGCCGTCAGTGGTTTCCACGCCACTCAGTCGCCGATGATGGCGCGCTGCATGAAGAGCGAGCGGCAGGGACGTCCCATCTTCTATGGAGCAATGGTGACGGAGGGACTTGTAGCACTCGTCTGGGCCTCCATCTCCAGCTATTTCTTCTTTGCTGACGGATGGCGTGACGTATGTTCACCCGAACTCGTTCAGCAGTTCACCAGTGGTGCCGACGGACTGGTGCGCAACGCCGACGGACGTACACTGATTCAGTTCTTCGATGCTCCCACGGTGGTCACCACCATCTGTTCTTCGTGGTTAGGCATCGCAGGTAGCATCCTGGCTTTGTTAGGCGTCGTGGCAGCTCCCATCACCACGGGCGGCAGTTCCTTCCGCACGGCACGACTGATTCTTGCCGAGTCGTTTGGGTTGAACCAGACGAGCAAGCGATCGCGTCTGTTGCTGAGCCTGCCCGTGTTCGCGGTGGGCATTGCTCTGCTGGCGTGGCAGATTGGAAATCCAAGTGGCTTCGGAACGGTGTGGCAGTACGTGGCCTGGGGCACACAGCTGATGGCTGCCGTGACCTTGTGGGTCTGCACAGTGTATATCGCGCGCGAACATAAATTATATTATATCACGCTGCTGCCGGCTCTCTTCATGACCATGGTCGTCTGTGACTTCTTCTTCGTCTCGCCGACCATCCTCTCGCTGCCGGAAGTTCCGTCGATTATCCTTGCAGCAGTCATCACACTCGCCTGCCTGATTCGTTTCGTCTGGTGGAAAAAAGCCACTCTACGGAAAGGGGTCTGAGAGTGACCTGAGAGGCCTTTATTCTTCGAACCGTTTGCCCCAGAGTTGAACCATTCGCTGTTTCAACTTGTCCTCGGCAGGGTTAGGCTGAGCGTGCCAGAAGCGCTGTGTGATGCCGTCGGGCAGAAACTGCTGCTCCACAAAATGGCCGGCATAATCGTGTGCGTACTTGTAGCCGCTGCCGTAGCCTAATTCTTCCATGAGGCTGGTGGGAGCGTTGCGCAGATGTAGCGGAACTGGCTGGTTGCCGGTCTGGCGTACAAAGGAAAGCGCTTCGTTGATAGCCATATACGCAGAATTACTCTTGGGTGAAGTGGCCAGATAGATGGTGGCTTCAGCTAGGGGAATACGCCCCTCGGGCCAACCAATTTTCTGCACGGTGTCGAAGGCGGCATTGGCCAGCAGCAGGGCGTTGGGGTTAGCAAGCCCTATGTCTTCCGAGGCAGAAATGACCAACCTGCGGGCGATGAAAGCAGGGTCCTCGCCTCCTTCAATCATACGGGCGAGCCAGTAAATAGCCCCGTCAGGGTCGCTGCCACGAATACTCTTGATGAAAGCGCTGATGATGTCGTAGTGCATCTCGCCATCCTTGTCGTAGGCCAGGGGATTCTGCTGCAGGCGTTCGCTGACGAGTTGGTCGGTGATGACGACCTCTGCCGCATCGTCCGAGCCCGTGTCGGTGATGAGTTCCAGGATATTAAGCAACTTGCGTGCATCGCCACCACTGTAGCGCAGCAAGGCATCGGTCTCGCGTACCTCTATCTTTTTCTCCTTGAGGATCAGATCTTCGTGGATAGCGCGGTCCACGAGGGTGAGCAGGTCGTCCCTACCCAACGACTTCAGGACATAGACCGCACAGCGTGAGAGCAGCGGACGGATGACCTCAAAGCTGGGATTCTCCGTCGTGGCTCCGATCAACGTCACCACGCCCTGCTCCACGGCACCCAGCAACGAGTCCTGCTGAGACTTGCTGAAGCGGTGGATTTCATCGATGAACAAGATTGGTGCCGTCTGCGAGAAGAAGCGCCCTCCTCGGGCACGGTCTATCACCTCACGGACATCCTTCACTCCACTGGTGACGGCAGAGAGGGTGTAAAACGGAGTCTCCAGCGTGTGGGCGATGATCTGAGCCAACGTGGTCTTCCCCACCCCCGGAGGTCCCCAGAGGATGAAGCTGGAGACGCGGCCAGATTCTATCATACGGCGCAACACGGCATTGGGCCCCACAAGGTGCTGCTGACCGATATAGCCATCCAGTGTCTGGGGACGCATCCGTTCTGCAAGAGGTTTCATAAGCGAAGGGGATTATGGAGCGATAGACGGGACTCGAACCCGCGACCCTCGGCTTGGGAAGCCAATGCTCTACCAACTGAGCTACTATCGCAAGGCCTTTTTACTCTTTTTTCGCTGCAAAGGTACGTCATTCGGCCCGAAAATGCAAATTTCTTGCTCTTTTTTTTGCGTATCCGCTACACTTTCGCTACCTTTGTGGTCTGAAAACAGCAAAAAGCCATGACTTATGCCATCGTTTTGCTCATTTTTATCGCCTATCTGCTGATAGCGAATGAGCATCTCACACATATCAACAAGGCTACCATCGCCATGTTCACGGGAGTTGTCGTCTGGATTCTCTATATGAGCACAGCCACGGACTTCACCCTGAAAATGCATGGTGCAGAATTCGCAGCCTTCAGCCAAGGTGCCGAGCAGACTTCCGAGCTTGTGAAGCAGTTCATTGCCCAAAATGTCTTTGTCCGCTACGGAGCTGACCTCTGCGGCATTGTGCTGTTTCTCCTGGCCACCATGAACATCGTCACCGTGCTGAACACCAACGGCTGTTTCGATTTCATCACAGATGTCGTGCGCGCCCGCAGTAGCCGTCATCTGCTGTGGGGGCTGGTAGGCTTCACTTGCCTGATCAGCGTGAACCTGGACAACCTCTCGACAACCGTGCTGATGCTGATGATTATGCGGCGTATCGTCCAGCAGACGCGCTGGCGTATGTGGATTGGTTCGGCCATCGTCATTGCGGCCAATTGCGGAGGAGCCACCTCTGTCATCGGCGACATCACATCGTTGTTCGTATGGACCAAGGGCGCCATCACGCCCACCGACTTCAGTGCTGCCCTGGCACTGCCCTGTTTGGTGGCTATCGTCGTACCGACAGCCCTCATCGCACGCGCCCTGCCGGAACACATTGACCTCATCCGTCCCACCACCATCTATCGGGGCGACCAGAGCACCCTGCCCCTGTGGCAGAAAGTGATCCTGCTCGTTGTGGGACTGGGAGGCCTGTGGTTCATTCCCACTTTCCACCGTATCACCCTCCTGCCTCCGTTCCTTGGTGCACTGTGTGTGCTGGGTGTGCTTTGGGTGCTGCATGAAATCATGAACCACCGCCGGATTGCCACCGACCAACCACTGACTCAGAGCACCGACCGCCAGTTTCAGTTCGCCAGCCTGCAAACCATCATGTACTTCGCCGGCATTTTCCTCTGCGTCAGCGCAGCTATCGAGACGGGAATCATGGCCAGCATTTCTGCCTGGTGCGATGAATGGATCCACGACATCTACGTCATGAGCATTGCCATGGGGGCCCTCAGCGCCGTGCTCGACAACATTGCCGTTGTGCTCACGGCTATCAATATTTACCCTGTAGCCTCGGACATCACTGCACTCTCGCCAGCCCTCGATCCTGAGTATGCACAGTCCTTCCTCGAGAACGGACAGTATTGGCACCTTATTATATATAGTGGCTGCGTGGCGGGGTGCCTGCTGCCCATCGGCAACGTCTGCGGCTACTCGCTGATGAAGGCTGAAGGAGTCAGCGTAGCATGGTATGCGCGCCACATCATGCCCAAGGTGCTTGTGGGCTGGTTGCTCGGCTTGGGCGTCTATTTCCTCGTGGACCTGTGGCTGAGATGAAGAGGAATGTTTCTCACAATACGAACGAAAGATATTTAGGAATCATATTTTAATCACTAACTGTAAACAACAATTTATGAACGACATCAAAGTATTGAACCACGCAGCAGATAATATCCGCATTCTGGCTGCGTCGATGGTCGAGAAGGCCAAGAGCGGACACCCCGGTGGCGCCATGGGCGGTGCTGACTTCATCAACGTGCTCTACAGCGAGTACCTGCAGTACGACCCCGCAGACCCCACGTGGGTGGGCCGCGACCGTTTCTTCCTTGACCCTGGTCACATGGCTCCTATGCTCTACAGCCAGCTGGCACTCATCGGCAAGTTCTCCCTTGAAGAGCTGCAGCAGCTGCGTCAGTGGGGCTCACCCACCCCGGGCCACCCCGAAGCCAATCCCAAGCGCGGCATCGAGAACACCAGCGGTCCTCTAGGACAGGGCCACACCTTCGGTATCGGCGCTGCCATCGCTGCCAAGTTCTTAGCAGCCCACACGGGCAACCCCACGTTCGAGAAGGAAACCATCTACATCTACATCTCCGACGGCGGCGTGCAGGAAGAGATCAGCCAGGGTGCTGCCCGCATCGCCGGCACACTGGGACTAGACAACGTGGTGATGTTCTATGACTCCAACGACATCCAGCTCTCCACCGAGACCGAAGAGGTCATGAACGAGGACACCGCCGCCAAATACCGCGCCCTGGGCTGGGAGGTCTTCGAGATCAATGGCAACGATGCCGCACAGATCCGCACTGCCATCGAGAAGGCAAAGGCCGTGAAGGGCAAGCCTGCCCTCATCATCGGCAAGACCGTGATGGGCAAGGGTGCCCTGAAGGATGACGGCAGCAGCTACGAACGCAACTGCAAGACCCATGGTGCTCCCCTCGGCGGCGATGCCTACAAGAAGACCATTGCCAACCTGGGCGGCGATCCCGAGAATGCTTTCGTCATCTTCGACGATGTGAAGGAGCTCTATGCCCGCCGCGCCGAGGAACTGAAGAAGATTGTGGCCGAGCGCAAGGCTGAGGAAGCTGTCTGGGCAGAGAAGAACCCCGAGTGCGCAGCTGCTCAGGCCGAGTGGTTCAGCGGCAAGGCTCCGAAGGTCGATTGGACCAAGGTGCAGCAGAAGAGCGGCGATGCCACGCGCAACGCCAGTGCTGCCGTGCTGAGCCAGCTCGCCGAGCAAGTGCCCAACATGATTTGCGCCAGCGCCGACCTCTCCAACTCCGACAAGACCGACGGCTTCCTGAAGAAGACCCACGCCCTGAAGGCCGGTGACTTCAGCGGTGCCTTCTTCCAGGCCGGCGTTGCCGAACTGACCATGGCGTGCTGCTGCATCGGTATGGCCTTGCACGGCGGTGTCATCCCCGCTTGCGGTACGTTCTTCGTCTTCTCCGACTACATGAAGCCCGCCGTCCGCATGGCCGCACTGATGGAACTGCCCGTGAAGTTCATCTGGACGCACGATGCCTTCCGTGTGGGCGAGGACGGTCCTACCCACGAGCCCGTGGAGCAGGAAGCACAGATTCGCCTCATGGAGAAGCTGAAGAACCACCACGGCAAGAACAGCACCCTCGTCCTGCGTCCCGCCGACGCACAGGAGACCACCGTGGCATGGCGTCTGGCTATGGAGAACACCGACAGCCCCACCGCCCTCATCCTCAGCCGCCAGAATATCGCAGACCTGCCTGCCGGCAACGACTATGCAGAAGCAGGCAAAGGCGCTTACATCGTAGCCGGAAGCGACGAGCAGCCCGATGTCATCCTGCTCGCAAGCGGTTCTGAGGTCTCCACCCTCGTGGCAGGCACCGAGCTTCTCCGCAAGGACGGCGTGAAGGTGCGCGTCGTCAGCGTCCCCTCCGAAGGTCTCTTCCGCAGTCAGTCCAAGGAGTACCAGCAGGCTATTCTGCCCGCAGGCGTGAAGAAGTTCGGCCTCACTGCAGGTCTGCCCGTGAACCTCGAGGGACTCGTAGGTGCCGATGGTTGCGTCTGGGGTCTCCAGAGCTTCGGTTTCTCCGCACCCTACAAGGTGCTCGACGAGAAGTTAGGCTTCACCGCAGAGAACGTGTACAAACAAGTTAAGGCCCTGCTATAATGGACATCAAGGTTGTTGGACTTGCCAGCGACCATGCTGGCTACCCATTGAAAGAATTTATCAAGAAGTACCTCGTAGAGCGCGGCATCGTATATCGCGACTTTGGCACTAACAGCGAAGCCAGCTGCGATTACTCCGACTTCGGACATGCCTTGGGCGAAGCCATCGAATCTGGCGTTGTCTATCCCGGAATAGCTGTCTGTGGCTCGGGAGAAGGTATTTCAATGACCCTGAACAAGCACCAGGGAGTTCGCGCGGGACTGGTTTGGCGACCCGAAATCGCACATCTCATCCGCCAGCACAACGATGCAAACGTCATCGTTTTCCCCGGCAGATTCATCGACGAAGCCACGTGTACTGCCTGCCTCGACGAGTTCTTCACTACGAAATTCGAAGGCGGACGCCACCAAGCGCGAATCGACAAGATCCCGGTGCATTGACAGACCACGAACAGGCTCAGGTCTGACCTATCTGAAAAACAGACTCAAGTCTGACCTATAACCAAATCAGGAGGAATGTGAAACCACGTTCCTCCTTTTTTATTCTTAAACTGAAGTAAGGGAAAGCACTTTAGGTGAGTTCTATCAATTTACAAATTCTCAATGCGCTCGACCTTCGGTCGCTCCGACACTTCGAAGAATTATCTTTGTTTACTCTTAACTATGTCGACTTTTGTCGGCATCTTTGCCTCCAATCCCTTAACGATGTTGCCTTTTGTCACGACTCAGCCATTCAAGAGCGAACTCTTATGGCACTCACTACTCCAAAAGTTGAACCGTAGCCCACTACACTTCGGCGGACTTGAAGTCAAATCTGCTCGACTATAGCTTAAGAACAATCCAAAGCTAATCTATAGAACCCACCTTTAGACGTCCGACTTCGGCCAGCGGTTGTTGAGCTGATAGTAATAGTAATCGTAGTATTCCGCGGGTTGCACGCCTTCGGCAAAGAGATAACCAAGAATCTCCTTCATATCCGGAGAATTATTGTCTATAGCCAAACGAATATAGTCGAGGCATAAAGCTTTGTTGCCCTGTTCATGCAGGCAAGCAGCAATGTAGGGATAGAGCCTCGCTTTCTTTTCTTCCTCCAGATCTTGCCGGAGTAGCATCTGGAATAGTTCCAGCGAAGTACCATAGTCTCCAGCTTCAAAAAAGATTTGTGCACCCCGCATGATAATTGAGGCTATAGGCTCACGCTCTTTCTGCGCAATTCTTTCGATGTACTGCAGAGCGGTCTCGCTATCACCGTTTTCGGCGAGAATGCGGGCGCGATAATAGTCGAAGTCCTGATAGGTGTCTGGCTGCTGGTTGTGAATTACGGCAGCATCTTCTATGGCATCCTCGGCTAAATCGATGTAGTGCAGAGCGTCCTCCACCAGAGACTTTTCAGAGAGTATGTGGGCATGGTGCTCATAGATGGCAGCCTGCTCCTGACTCATTCCTCCGGCCAAACGCTCAGCTTCCTTGATGAGCTGCAGAGAGTCGTCTATACGTTGCAGATCGAAGAGACAATAAGAGTCATAGAGACAATGCATCTCCGACTCGGGATTCATCCGACGTAGCTGCTCGTAAATCTTATGGGCTTCTTCCGGGTTCTCCTGACGCATGAGTATCCAGGCTTTCAGTTCCATGGCACGTTCGTTCTGAGGTTCTACGGCCAGCGCATACTCCGTGCTCTCAAAAGCCTTGGTATAGTCCAGCAGTCCGCAGTAGGCTTCAGCTCTCCAGTTCCAGGCTGTGAGGTAGAAGGGGTCCTTGTCCAGCATCATCTCGATGTACTTCAGGGCGTCTGCATTCTTTTCAAACGAGAGGCATACGTCAGCCATCAGTTCCCAGGTCTTGAACCACTTAGGTGCAATCTGCTCAAGCTTTTCTGCAAAAAGACGCGCGCTTTCATCATCGTGGTAGTCAATGAAGATATAAGCGCTATCGTAGATGAAATAATCGAGATCTTCAGTGACATCCTCTGAACGATTGAGGAGATATTCTCGCGCCTGGGTACTCTTGCCTTCGCGAACCATCAACTCTGCACGCAGGAAATAAACTTCGCGGTGCTGTTGGTCGGGGATGGCATCACAGGCTTGCCGGGCAGCATCCTCGTCCCCCTTGAGCATATACTGACGCGCCTGGAATATCAGAGGGTCCACGGCTTCAGGATGCAACTGCAGGGCAAGATCTATCGCCTCGCCCGCCAGTTCTTCGTCGTTCTGCACCATAGCGTAGTACTCTGCCACGTCGGTGAGCTCGTCGGCGTCCATATAAACCGACGAGCCCGCCTGTCTGGCAGCTTCGTACTTTGCCAGAATGTCCTTAAACTCCTGGGTCTCGAAATATTTCAGATCGTCGTCGAGGCGCATTGCTCTTTACTTTTTCTTGAAGGTGTCTTTCAAGCCTACGGTCTTGTTGAAGACGAGGTGATCGGGGGTGGAATCGGTGTCGATGTTGAAGTAGCCGATGCGCTGGAACTGCAGATAGGTCAGGGGAGGCATCTGCTGGACAAACTTCTCGACGAAGCAATGCTGGAGAATATGCAGCGAGTCGGGGTTCATCATCTGCTTCATGGCATCGATGGCCGAGAGCCCTTCGTTCTGCAGACGTGCCAGTTCATCTCTCGGATTCTCCACTTGCCAGAGGCGCTCATACATACGCACTTCGGCGGGCAGACAGTGGTCGCAACTGAGCCAATGCAGGGTCTTTCCCTTGATCTTGCGGTCGGCACCCGGCTGTCCGCTACGCGTTTCGGGGTCGTAAGTTGCATAGATGCAGGTGACGTTGCCCTCTGCATCGACGTCGTAGGGGTGGTCTCCCTCCTCATTACATTTAATGATGTAGGCGTTCTTCAGTCGTACCTCCTTGCCGGGAGCCAGACGCATGAACTTCTTCTCGGCCACGGGCTGGAAGTCATCGCGCTCAATCCAGAGCTCGCGGCTGAACTCGATGGTGTGGGTTCCTTCCTCCGGGCACTCGGGGTTGTTGACGGCTACGAGCTCCTCCACCTGTCCCTCGGGATAGTTGGTGATGATGAGCTTCACGGGATTCACGACGGCAGAGACACGAGTGGCACGCTGGTTGAGGTCATCGCGCACGGCACTTTCCAGCAGGGCGAAGTCGTTCAGGGCATCGTAGGTGGTGTAGCCAATCTTATCGATGAACTTGACGATGCTCTCCGGGGAGTAGCCACGTCGGCGGAAGGCACAGATGGTCGGCATGCGAGGATCATCCCAGCCGCTGACGAATCCATTCTTCACGAGCGCCAGCAAGTTGCGCTTGGACATCAGCGTGTAGTTGAGGTTCAGTTTGTTGAACTCCGTCTGGCGCGGGCGGTTGTCCTCGATGTCACCCTCGTCGCCTCGCCATTCCTTCATCCAAGTGACGAAGAGGTCGTACAAAGGACGATGCTCCACGAACTCCAGCGTACACCACGAATGGGTGACCCCTTCGAGGTAGTCGCTCTGGCCGTGGGTGAAGTCATACATGGGATAAGCGTTCCACTTGTTGCCAGTGCGGATATGAGGAATGTTCAGCACGCGATAGATGAGTGGATCGCGGAAAAGCATGTTGGGGTGAGCCATATCAATCTTGGCGCGCAGCACTAAGGTTCCAGGTTCGCACTTGCCGCTGTTCATGAACTCAAACAGACGCAGGTTTTCCTCCACGGGTCGGTCGCGGAAAGGACTGTTGGTGCCCGGCGAGGTGGTGGTGCCTTTCTGCTTGGCGATGTCCTCGGCGCTCTGCTCATCGACGTAGGCGCGCCCTTGCTTGATGAGCCACACGGCGAAGTCCCACAACTGCTGGAAGTAGTCAGAGGCATAATAGATGTTGCCCCACTGGAAGCCCAGCCAGCGTATATCCTGCTCGATGGCATCCATGTATTCGGTGTCCTCCTTCTGGGGGTTGGTGTCGTCGAAGCGGAGGTTGCACGTGCCGCCATATTTCTTGGCCAGTCCGAAGTCCAGGGCTATGGCCTTGGCGTGACCGATGTGCAGGTAGCCGTTGGGCTCGGGCGGGAAGCGCGTCTGCATGCGTCCGCCGTTCTTGCCCTCAGCGAGGTCTTTCTCTACTTTCTGTTCAATGAAGTTCAGACTTCTTTTCTCCTGAACTTCTTCGTTGATGTTTTCTGCCATATATCTATTCTTTGTTAATGTCGTTCAATGGTTCAGTTCCTGCATCCGGCTCTGATACTGAGCAATATACTTGCCCAAGATGTCAAATTCGAGGTTCACGACTGTTCCTTCCTTGATATTGTGGAAGTTGGTGTTGTCAAAGGTGTAAGGGATGATGCACACAGCAAAGGTGTTACGCGTGGGTCGGCAAACGGTGAGCGATACGCCGTTGACACACACGGAGCCCTTGTCAACGGTGAAGTAGCCTCGTGCCACCATATCGGGGTCGGCATCGTACTCGAAGGTGAACTCATGGCTGCCCTCCTGATCCTCCACACGGATGCAGCGAGCCGTCTGGTCCACATGCCCCTGCACGATATGTCCGTCCAGTCGACCACCCATCTGCATAGAGCGTTCCACGTTGACCTCATCGCCCACCTTCAGCAGTCCGAGGTTAGAGCGGTCAAGGGTCTCGCGCATGGCGGTGACGGTGTAGGTGTCGTCCTGGATGCGAACCACGGTGAGGCACACGCCGTTGTGGGCGATGCTCTGGTCTATCTTCAATTCGCCGGTGAAAGGGCAGCGGAGCGTGAAGTGCAGGTTGTCCTGCTCGCGCTCTATGGCCACCACTGTGGCCGTGCTTTCTACGATTCCTGAGAACATTTTTGCTGTTTTTGTTTTGTTTAGGCGGCAAAGGTAGAGAAAAAATCTGGGAAAGATGCACAAAAACGAAAAAAACTCATTATATTTGCCCCGCGAAATGAAAAATGAACTGAAAAGACAGCTATCTGCGTGGCTTTTGTTGTCGGTTTTCATTCCGATGACGATCGTTATGGCGCTGCACGTCCACCCCTCGGCTTGCGTGGACGAGCTGATGTCATGTGACGCCTGCGTCCATCATCTGCCACACGGAGGCCACCTCACAGCCAATGCCAACCACCTGCACGATTGCATCATATGCCAAGTGATGACCGTCGGCTTTCTGCCTGCTGTAAGTCTTACGCTGTCTTTTTTTGTCTCGCAGATTTGCGTTCCCTATGAGAACCGAAGTTCGCTGGTCGTGCTTCGTTCTGGGAACGCCACCGGCAGCAGAGCGCCTCCCGTGGGGTAAACAGAGAGAACAATTTCTATTTTACCCATCCTTTTTACATCTTAATTACTATCTATGAAATCAGCATATACAGTGCTGTTGCTTTTGTGCATATCCACAAGGGCAACGGCTCAGTCGGCGACGGATAGCACCGACATCTACTTTCAACATCTGGATCTCAACGAAGTGGTGGTCAGCAGCCCTGCCGGACAGATGAAACGCAAGGAGGCGGCTACACCCATCAGCGTGGTCACTCAACGCACCCTCCGCCAGACGTCAAGCACGAATATCGTGGATGCAATAGCCCGCCAGCCAGGTGTGGCTCAGGTGACTACGGGCAGCGGCATCTCCAAGCCCGTCATCCGAGGCCTGGGCTACAACCGCATCGTAAGCGTGGCCGATGGCATTCGACAGGAAGGACAGCAATGGGGCGACGAGCACGGGTTGGAGTTGGACGGACAAGCCATAGGCCAGGTAGAGATCCTGAAGGGACCGGCCTCACTGATGTACGGCTCTGACGCCATGGCAGGGGTTGTCATCTTCCACCCCGAAGCCATCGAGCCGGCAGGACAGATGGGCGCCAGCTTTGCCTCGGAGTATCAGACGAACAGCGGCCTCGTGGACTATTCCCTGCGCTTCGGCGGCAACCGGAAGGGCATCGTCTGGAACGCGCGCTATTCCGAGAAATTTGCACATGCCTACAAGACACCCAACGATGGCTACATTCCTGGTTCCCAGCTACATGAGCGCGCCATGAACGGACTCGTGGGATTGAATCGCAACTGGGGGTTCTCGCATCTGACCTTAGGCTACTACCATCTGACTCCCAGCATGATAGAAGGCGAGAGGGACGAGCAGACGGGCCTGCTGGAAGCTCCTGAAGGATGGAGCGGCTGCAGCTACCGGAAACAGCTCCCCTTCCAGCAGATTCGGCACTACAAAGCCGTATGGGACAATTCTTTGGCACTGGGCAACGGTGTGCTGAAGGCCATCGTGGGCTACCAGCAGAACCGCCGCCAGGAATACGAGGAAGCAGCGGACGAGGCGGAGCTGGATTTCAGGATGCATTCCATGACCTACGATGCACGCTACACCTACAACGGCCTGGAGGGATGGAACCTCACAGGAGGAGCGGGTGGTATGTGGCAGCAGTCGGACAACCTGGGTGAGGAAGTGCTGATCCCGGCCTACAAGCTCTTTGACTTCGGCGTGTACGCCACGGGAAGCAAGCGGCTGAATCAGTGGACGCTGAGCGGCGGTCTGCGATTCGACAGCCGCCATCTGCACAGCCTTCCGCTGACGACGGATGAGGGCGAGCGATTCCAGGACTTCACCCGTAACTTCAGCGCCCTGACGGGTTCCGTGGGTGCCGTCTTCCACGCCACCAAGGAGGTGAACATAAGGGCAAACGTCGCCCGTGGTTTCCGTGCTCCTAACCTGAGTGAACTGGGCAGCAATGGCGTGCACGAAGGGACTCTGCGCTACGAGTTGGGCACCAAGGACTTGCGGGCTGAACATAGCTGGCAGGCGGACTTGGGAGCCGACTACTCGGGCAAGTACGTCTCTGCGGAAGCGGCTCTGTTCCTGAATCGCATAGACAACTATATCTTCGCTAAGCGCATTGGCGTCACCATGGAAGAGGATTACCTTACATATCAGTACACGCAGGGCGACGCGCTGCTGAAGGGCTTGGAGGCGAGCGTGGACGTGCATCCCATTCACCAACTGCACATCGGTTCCACGTTCTCGATGGTGGATGCACGCCAACTGAATCAGACGGAAGAGACACGTTGGCTGCCCCTCACACCCGCCACCCGATGGACGGGCGATGTGAAATGGGAATTCCTGCACAACGGAGACCACCACTCTCCCACCCCTCACCACTTGGGCGAAAGCACTCATCACCACCGCATTGACCACATCCTGGACAACACTTTCATCAGCATCGGCATTGAGCACAACTTCCGCCAATCGCACTATTTCATGCTTGACGACACCGAGACGGCGACACCTGCCTACACGCTACTGAGCGCCACCATAGGCACGGACATCCTCTTGCGCGGCCGGCGTAAGCTCTGCGAAGTGTACGTCATAGGGCAGAACCTGCTGAACACCGCTTACCAAAGCCATCTCAGCCGACTGAAATACACGGCGCTAAATAATCAGACAGGCCGACGAGGCATCGACAACCCCGGACGCAACATCACCCTGAAGGTCGTGTTCCCTGTGACATGGTAGCCTGCTGCAAGCCACCTTTCACGACAACGGATTAGACGAATTGAACGAATTATACGGCGCTAAGCTTTCAATTCAAAACAACAAATTAGACGAATTGAACGAATTGGCTGCGCACGGTGAATCGACTTAGACAACGGATTATACGATTTTTTACCAGCGGTAATTCGTCTAATCCGTTGTTTTTAATAGTTGTCTGCGCACAACCAATTCGTCTAATCCGTCTAATCCGTTGTAGAGAATTTTTTGTCAGGCTTCAGCATTGAAGTAGTCATTCAACTCCTGCGTTGCACTTCCTTCATTATTAGGCAAGTCCTTAATAACATGCCCCTTCTCCAGAAGAAGGATGCGAGTGCTGATGTCGGACACGAAATTGAGGTTGTGGGAGGAGATGATGACGGTGGTACCGAGGTCGCGGTTCATCTGCTGGATGAGTCTGGCCACAACAATCTGCGAACTGGGATCAAGGTAGTTGAAGGGCTCGTCGAGCAGGAGAACTTTGGGATGTATGAGCATAGCTCCGATGATACCTATCTTCTGGCGGTTGCCCTCGCTGAAGTCGTGGAGGTATTTGTGGGTGCCCAGAATCTCGTCGTGCATCAGTTGGCGGAAGTCCTCCAGACGCAGGTCGATGGTGGACTGGGGGATGCCGTAGAGGCGACCGATGAAGGCGAAATACTCTTCGGGAGTGTAGAAATCGATGAGGAAACGCCCATCGACGAAGCTGCCAGTATAGTACTTCCACGCCTCACTCTCCCCACGATTGGGCGCTGGGGCTGCTACGTCGATGCCATTGCTGTAAACGTGGCCTTCGGTGGCCTTGATAAGGTCGAGAATGAGGCGGAGCAGCGTGGTCTTGCCGGCACCATTATTGCCAACGAGGCCTACAAGTTCGCCTGAGCTGATTGACAGTTCGGGGATGTCGAGAGCGACTTTCTCGCCATACACTTTCTTGAGGGATTCGATTTTCAATTCCATATGCTATTATTCTGTTAACCAACGTTCCATGATTTCATATCTCCTCCGATGCCAGATGTTGGAAATCCAATGGATATACGGACGATGCAGCGCAAGACCGAGGAGGCCGAGGCCGCCGACGAGCAAGTGGGCATAGAGCATGGGCAGAAGGTAGTAGGCGCCGAAGTAGATGCCCATAGGGATGAACATGATAAAGGAGAAGAAATTCAGCTGCTTGTTGCCGCCCTGGTAGTTGAAGAAGGCACTGGAGAAAAGGTCCATGCGGCTGCTGTACAGGCACGTGGCCATGAACGGCAACACGAAGACTCCGCAACCGAAGAGAAGCGTGCAGAACCACATCCAGAACGACATTCCCATCCACACCACGCACGGCAGAATGAGCACGGCCATCATACCGCATATTGCGCAGAAGAAGAGGTACTTGCGGCGAAGAATGCCCTCCAACGGCCACGGCTTGGTCCAGATGCCTGAGAAAAAATTTGCTTCGATGCCCAGCACCCACTGAGCCAGGATGATGCTGGGGAAGGCGATGCCGAAGAGCAGCATGAGGTTGACGCCGCCGAAGTCCGACTGAATGGTAGGTTGCTGCTGCATGTAGGTGTTCAGCAGGAAAATCACGGCAATGGCGATGAAGCTGACCCTCAGCCGCTTGCTACGCAACAACTGCACCCACTCGATGCTCCACAGCGAAGCATCTCCCAGGTTGCGGGCTCGTGCGCTCACGGGAGCGTGCGATTCTTCATTATGATTCTTCATTCGGATGAAGTAATGATGCAAGAGCACGCAGGCCAGCACGTTGACGGCCAACAGGGCGGCAGAGATGCTGAAAGTATAAGTAGCAAAGGGAAGAGCCTGCGCCGAGGGGTCTGCGGCCTCTAAGAGTGTGTCCAAGCCTTCGGCCTTCATGGCCACCCAGATCAGTCCGGCGATGGCCAAAGCCCACATCACACCCGTCCAGAAGAGGTAGCCGAAGACCAGCGGCAGTGTATATTCGTTTCCGGGAGCACGGCGCCAGCAGTTCTGGAACAACGCGTTGACCATCGAGACGGAGTACGTCAGCACCAGCAGTAACACAGCCGACCACCACGGCAGGAACAGCAGTGCCGCCACGCCCAGCACGAGCGCCAACATCCACTGGAGGAAGCCTTGGGACGTGTCGATAAGCACAAAGCGAGCCCAGTCACGGGGCGAGACAGGCCGCGTGCGCAGATAGTCGTCCATTTCCACGGGAGAGCGACGCCAGAACAGCTTCATCAGCAGGTCGCTGATCTGAACAGTGATGGCCGCCAAAGGCACAAAGATCACCACGGCTGCAGGAACAGGGTGGGCTGCCAGTTCTTCCCTCGCACCAAAATAGAAAGCAAGGAGCACAGCTACATAGAGACCGCCGAAGTAAACGGTCAGAAAGATCTGTTGCCAGTGGAAGTCGTGGCGCTTCTGGCGCAGATACATGTGCAGGATTTCGCGGAGTGTCGGGGTCATATTTGGAGTGATGTTTCTGTTTCGGTTTGACGATGCAAAGATACAAACTATCTTTGACATACGCAATTTTCTTTCCCACTATTTTCATTTCCCTGCAAAAAAATTCTGTTTTCTTCCTTTATGGGGGGGCTGCGCGAAGGAGGCGACTGTTCGCGCGCAAGGAGATATCTGTAAGAGGCGGAGGAGCCAGCTGTGGAGAGAGGCACGCCACGCAGTAACACGCAGCACCGCAGCACCACAGCACCATTTAGTGTATTTGCATGTGAAACTAATTAGATAAAAAAACATAACCATTTTAGCCATATCTCTCATCAAGTCGATTTCACCAGATGGTGCTGTGGTGCTGCGGAGCTACGTTTGTACCCTTCCCACAAGAGACAAAAAACTTTTTAGCCTTGATTATCATCACCTTCCTATCCATACTAAAAAGTTTGACACTCACACTTGGGTATAGCCGCCAGCTTTCCCCGAGATGACAGACTCTTTTCATGAAAATATAGCCTTTTTACGGATTTGTTACCATTCATCTGTTTTTTTGTTTACTTTGCACTGAAAAGTTTACCCCGGGCGCAACAAGACCTATGATATACACTCAAGGGATGCCAACGGCAGGGGGGGGCAGACAGCCCTCGAGAGCGCCCCGCCGGCTCCCACATGATGCACTCCCTTGCTCCCGATGCGCCAGAGAGGGTGTCTTCATACTTATAATGGAATGTTGGCGAGTGTCGTTCTAAAAGAGAATAAAGCCGGGTATTATTTCAGGCGAAGACAGTATCACAAAAACGTCCTTAATGGACGAATAAGTGTTAAATCCTCTAAAACGCATTAAACCTGCACTCCAAAATTTGGTCAATCCAATAATTTTTTGTAACTTTGCATCGATAAAAGGAACAACTTATACAGCTATATGAAGAAAACAATCATCGCCGCCCTGGCTGCGGCAATCATGCTTCCGGCAAGCGCTGGTGCCCAGACGGGATGGACCCTACAGCAATGCTTGGATTATGCAGCGGAGCACAACATCCAGCTCCAGAAGAGCCGCCTGAACCAGGAAGACAGTCACGAGCAATTGCTGCAAGCCAAAGCTGCACTGCTGCCCAGCCTATCCTTCAGCATGGGGCAGAGCGTGGGCTACCGCCCCTTTCAGGAAGCCACAAACATCGTGCAGAACGGCATGGTGACTACCACCAACAACAAAGTCACCGAGAACGGCAACTACGGACTGAACGCTAACTGGACCGTATGGAACGGAGGCATCAACCGAAAGAACATTGAAGCTCAAGAAGTAGCAGAAAAGATTGCAGAGACACAGACACTGCAGAGTCTGAACACCATCCAAGAGCAGATAGCACAGCTTTACGTGCAAATCCTCTATACCACCGAGGCCAAGAAGGTCAGCGAGAAACTTCACGAGACCGCACAACAACAGCTGCAGCGCGGGCAGGAGCGTTTCAAGGTCGGAGACCTCGCCAAAGCTGACGTCGCACAGCTGGAGGCACAGGTGGCAAGCACACGGTACGACGTCGTAAACTCCGAGACGCAAATCGCCAGCTACAAGCGCCAGCTGAAAGAAATCCTGCAATTGGGCATCGGCGAGAATTTCGACGTCAGCGATGCAGAGATGGACGACAGTCGTGCGCTGGATCCGGTGCCTGCCAAGGAAGATGTATATGCAGCAGCACTCAACCTCCGGCCTGAGATCCGTGCCGCACAGCTCCAGAGCGAGGCTGCCGACCTTCAGGTGAACATTGCCAAGCGCGGATATCTTCCCAGTATAGGAGTCAACGCAGGCGTGGGTGCCAGCCACTACAGCGCCGACGAGCGCAAGCTGGGAGAGCAGTTGAAGCGCAACCTCAACGGCAGCATCGGCCTCTCACTCAGTGTTCCCATCTTCGACAACCGCCGCAACAAGACCGCCGTCAGCCGGGCACGTATCCAGAAAACCAACGCTGAGCTGGACCTGCTGGACAAGGAAACCACTCTGGGCAGCAACATAGAGAACATCTGGCTGCAAGCCACCAGTTCCCAACAGCGCTTCCGCAGTGCTCAGGCCGCCGTGCAGAGCCAGGAGACGAACTACGAGCTCATCAACGAGCAGTTCAAGGCCGGACTGAAGAACATCGTGGATCTCCTGCAGGCTCGCGACAACCTGCTCCAAGCCCAGCAAAACCGCCTGCAAAGCAAATACACTACGATCCTCAACACCCAACTATTGAAGTTCTACGAAGGAGGACAACTGACGATTTGAAATCGAATGGATAGAAGCAGACACGAACACTGCCGCCCCCCCCAAAAAGAATGTCCAAAAAGCAGAAATACTGACACAATGAGAAACTATAACATTTATTTATTAGCCCTGGGAGCAATGCTCTTGGCTTCCTGCGACAAGAAACATGGTCCCACCTACGAGTTCACTTCTGTGGAGAAGGGCAACATCAGCACCACCGTCACTGCCACGGGAACCATTGAACCTGTCACTAAGGTGGAAGTCGGCACACAAGTCAGCGGTATCGTAGCTAAGATCTACGTGGACTACAACTCTGAGGTCAAGGCCGGACAAGTCATTGCCGAGCTGGACCGCACCAACCTCATCAGCACCCTCGAGAGCCAGCGGGCTAACCTCACCTCCGCCGAGAGCTCCCTTGCCTATCAGAAAGCCAACTACGAGCGCCAGAAAACGCTCTACGACAAAGGCCTGATCAGCGCCAACGACTTCGAGCAGGCCCGCCTCTCCTACGTGCAGAGCCAGCAGCAAGTAACCACAGCACGCCAGAGTGTGAAGCGGGCAGAGACCGACCTCGGCTACGCCACCATCACCTCACCCATCAACGGCGTGGTCTTGGACAAAGCCGTAGAGGAAGGGCAGACCGTGGCGGCCTCTTTCAGCACTCCGACCCTCTTCACCATCGCCCAGGACCTGACGGATATGCGCGTGATTGCAGACATCGACGAAGCCGACATCGGCGAGGTCAAGGAAGGACAGCGCGTAAGCTTCAGTGTAGATGCCTTCCCCAACGACATTTTCCAAGGACTGGTCACACAAGTGCGCCAGCAGGCCACCACCGAGAGCAACGTCGTCACTTACGAAGTCGTCATCAGCGCTCCGAATGCCGACCTCAAACTGAAGCCCGGACTGACTGCCAACGTCACAATCTTCACACTCGAGAAGAACGACGTCCTCACCGTCACCGCCAAGGCGCTCCGCTTCTCGCCCAAGCAGGAACTCATCGCCGAGGACGAGACCATTCAGGACGCTGAGGGAGCGGCCCACAAGCTGTGGGTACTGGAGGGCAAGACCTTCCGCGCCATACCCGTGGAAACAGGAGTCAGCAACGGCACTCTCACCGAAATCACCTCAGGCATCAAGGCTGGAACACAAGTCGTGGAGGAAATGGTCTTCGACATGCCCGAGACGGCCGATGCGCAGCAGAAGTCCAACCCCTTCATGCCCGGCCCGCGCAACCGCAACAACAACCAGAAGTCTGGCACGAACGCCAAGAAATAAATGGAAAAGAAAGCAGTCATCAAGCTCGTGGACGTCCGCCGCGACTTCCAGGTTGGCAGCGAAACCGTGCATGCCCTCAGAGGAATCTCCTTTGAAATCTTCGAGGGAGAGTTCGTCACCATCATGGGCACCTCCGGTTCCGGCAAGTCCACTTTGCTCAACCAACTTGGATGTCTCGACACTCCTACCAGCGGCGAATACTACCTCGACGGCATCAGCGTGCGCACCATGCGCCGCAGCCAGCGTGCTCGCCTGCGCAATCGGAAAATCGGATTCGTCTTCCAGAACTACAACCTTTTGGCCAAAACCACCGCTGTGGAAAATGTGGAGCTGCCCCTGATGTATAATAAAGAATACAACTCCAAGCAGCGCCGCCAGGCTGCCATTGAAGCCTTGCAGGCCGTGGGACTCGGCGACCGTCTGGAGCACAAGAGCAACCAGATGTCCGGAGGTCAGATGCAGCGCGTGGCCATTGCTCGCGCACTGGTCAACAACCCTGCCGTCATCCTTGCCGACGAGGCCACAGGTAACCTCGACACCCGGACGTCCTACGAAGTCCTCGTCCTCTTCCAGAAGCTACACGCCGAGGGACGCACCATCATCTTCGTTACCCACAACCCCGAAATCGCTCAATATTCCAGTCGTAATATCGTCCTTCGCGACGGAAAGATTCGCGAAGACACCTACAACCAGAACATCCTCAGCGCCGCCGAAGCCCTCGCAGCCCTGCCTGCGCCACAGGATGACTAACACCTATCCTCATCACCCCATCCTCGTCATCACCCTAGTCATCATCCTCATAACCCTCCTCACCCTCTTCCTCATCATCCCACCCTCCTCCTCCCCCCATAAGTAGTATCTTCGGTCGTGTGTCGCGCATATTTGCGCGAATCCTCCTCCACCATCAGAATCATAAGACAATGTCCTTCACCAACCTTATCAAAATCGCAATCAAAGCCATCCTTAGTAACAAAGGTCGCTCCTTCCTCTCCATGCTCGGTATCATTATCGGTGTGGGAGCGGTCATCGTCATGATGGCCATCGGCCAAGGTTCCAAGCAAAGCATACGCGAGGAAATACAGAAAAACGGCACCAATATGCTCACCATCCGCCCGGGAGCAGACATGCGTGGCGGTGTGCGCCTCGACCCGTCTGCGATGCAGACACTCAAACAGATAGACTACGAGACCATCCTCTCCGAGGCCAAGTTCGTGAACAAAGTATCTCCCGAAGTAAGCACCAGCGGACAAGCCGTCTTCGGTTCCAACAACACCACCAGCACCTGCTACGGCGAGAGTCCCGACTACCTCGGCATTCGTCTTTGGGAAGTCGAAGAAGGAGTTTTCTTCACCGAGGAAGATGTCAAGAAGAGCGCCAAGGTGTGCATCGTCGGTCAAACCATCGTCAAGGAACTTTTCCCCAACGGTCAGGACCCCGTAGGCAAGACCATCCGTTTCAAGAACATCCCCCTGCGCATCATAGGCGTATTCAAGGGTAAGGGCTATAACAACTGGGGCATGGATCAGGACAACATCATCGTCTCGCCCTACACCACCGTCATGAAACGTCTGGCAGCCCAGACCCATTTCAACAGCATCCTATGTTCTGCCGTCACCGAGGAACTCAGCGAACAAGCTATCGAAGACCTCACGGAGATCCTGCGCCGCACCCACAAGCTCAAGGCCGACGACGTCGACAACTTCACCATTCGTTCCCAGCAGGAATGGATGGAGACGATGTCCTCCACGATGGACACCATCACTATCATCCTCGTCGTGGCTGCAGCATTCTCCCTGCTCGTTGCCGGCATAGGCATCATGAACATCATGCTCGTCAGCGTCACCGAGCGAACGAAAGAAATAGGTTTGCGAATGAGCGTGGGCGCGCGCGGAATGGACATCAGCAACCAGTTCCTCATCGAGAGCATACTCATTAGCCTCACAGGAGGAGTCTTAGGAGTCCTCTTCGGAGCCCTGCTCACCTGGGGCTGCAACGCCATCATCGGCTATCCTGCCGTCATCCCCATGTGGAGCGTCATTGTCAGCTTTGCAGTCTGCGTGGCCATCGGTGTCGGCTTCGGCTATTTCCCCGCGCAGAAAGCAGCCCGCCTCGATCCCATCGAAGCTATCCGCTACGAATAACAAATGACCTCCGAGCCCCTGCTTCCAACCAAGAGACCTCACTATAAGTCAAGAATAGTCATCAACAAATCATAAACAGCAATGAAAAAAATCCTTTTTATCCTCCTCTGCCTGCCGGCAATCCTCGCCAGCGCAGCAAATGAAAATCCCAAGTACCTCCGTGGTGCCGTGCCTGAGCGCGACGGTATCGTCACCTTCACTCAGACCTTCAGCGTCCCCGGAAAGAACCAGGCTGACATTTACCCCGTCGTCAAAACCTACATTCAGCAGCTTGTGACCAATGCACGTCAGGATCTGCGCACACGCATCGTCTCCGATCAGGACAACACCATTGTGGCCAACGTCGAGGAAATCATGACTTTCAGGAAGAAGTTCTTGAACTGGGACCACTGTTTCTTCCGCTATCTCATCTCCGCCCAATGCACTCCTGACAGCAAAGTCACACTCACCATCACCAAGATTTCCTATCAGTACCAGTTCGACAACGAAGGCAATGGTGGTGAAAACTTCAAGGCCGAGGAATGGATCAGCGATGCAGCTGCCGTCAACAAAGCAGGCACTAAGCTCTATCCGCGTTGTGGCAAGTTCCGCCGTAAGACCATCGACCGCGTAGAAGAAATCTTCACGGGTGCCCGCGATGCTTTCGAGACTCCTGCCGCACCCGTTGCGCCCCAGCCCAAGGCTACCGTCGTCGAATAATCCCCCTTTAAGCACTCGTATCCCGCGGGGCCACGCTCACCTGCCTCGATGGCAAATCGCAATTTCCCGCGAAGTGTCCCCTAAAGTTATCCCTCCTATAATCATTGCTCACTTCCCCAAGAAGTGGGCAATATTTTTTGATTCACGTTAAGAACGTTGAAAAAAACGGCAAAAAGTCATTATATCCGACCCGAATTCTTTCTGTTTTCACAAATAAGCAGTAATTTTGCACGCAAAATACAGCAACCCATGGCCACAGAGACCACCAAGCAACGCGCAGCACGCCTCTATGAAGAAGGCAATGCCCACCGCAAGCAACAGCGCTGGGCCGATGCCCTGAATGCCTACGAGCAAGCTGTCGCCCTCGATCCGGACTCCCCCGCTGCCGCCGCCAGGCAGATGCTCGTGGACATCATGGAGTTCTACTGCAAGGATTACTACAACCCCTAACCCCAAATAACAGGAACCTCGGCCGGGTGCCGCGCATATTGCTGCGAGTCGCCTCCCAAGGAACATCTTCAAAAAAAAACACCTCATTATGGCAAAAATGAAAGGCGCTATAGAAATCAACACCGAACGCTGCAAGGGTTGCAGCCTCTGTGTCGTCGCCTGTCCCATGAACATCATTGCCCTGGCAGACAAGATGGTCAACCGCCGTGGCTATCGCTACGTTCAGCAGACAAACCAGGATGCCTGCACCGGATGCACATCCTGCGCCATCGTCTGTCCCGACGGATGCATCACTGTCTATCGCAAGAAAGTAGAATGAACATTACCACTATGGCAGAACAAGAAATACTTTTGATGAAGGGCAACGAAGCCATCGCACATGCAGCCATCCGCTGCGGATGCGACGGTTACTTCGGTTACCCCATCACCCCACAGAGCGAAGTCCTCGAGACTCTTTCTGTGGAAAAGCCCTGGGAGACCACTGGAATGGTCGTACTCCAGGCAGAGAGCGAAGTCGCCAGCATCAACATGCTCTATGGCGGCGGAGGCTCGGGAAAGCGTGTCATGACCTCCAGTTCCAGCCCCGGCGTGGCCCTCATGCAAGAAGGACTCGCCTACATGGCTGGCGCAGAAATTCCTGGACTCATCGTCAACGTGCAGCGCGGCGGCCCGGGACTGGGTACCATTCAGCCCTCACAGGGCGACTACTTTCAGGCCACACGTGGCGGAGGCAATGGTGACTACTACCTTATCGTGCTTGCTCCCTCCAGCGTGCAGGAGATGGCAGACTTCGTGGACCTCAGCTTTGAGCTCGCCTTCAAGTACCGCATTCCCGTCATGATGCTCTCCGACGGCGTCATCGGACAAGTCATGGAGAAAGTCGTGCTGCCTCCCTTCAAGCCTCGTCGCACCGAGGAGGAAATCATGCAGCAATGCCCCTGGGCAAGCACGGGTCGCCGGGGAGGACGTCCCATCAACGTCATCACCTCCCTCGAGCTCCAACCCGAAGCGATGGAGAAGCACAACCTGCATCTGCAGGCCAAGTACGCCGAAATCCGCAAGAACGAAGTGCGCTATGAGGAAACCCTCATCGACGATGCCGACTACCTCATCGTGGCCTTCGGTTCTGCTGCACGCATAGCTCAGAAAGCCATTGACGACCTCAGGGCACAGGGCATCCGCGTAGGACTCCTGCGACCCATTACCCTCTGGCCCTTCCCCTACGACCGCATCCGCGAGCTCTCCACACGCATGAAAGGCATCCTCACCTTCGAGATCAATGCCGGACAGATGGTGGAAGATGTCCGCCTGGCCGTCGAGGGACGCACCCCCGTATGCCACTACGGCAAGATGGGCGGCATCGTGCCCACTCCCGATGAAGTTTGCCAAGAACTCATTAGTAATTTTGTCCACCCACTTAACATCAAATGAAAAACAGAGAAGAAGTTCGCAATATCCTGAACACCCTGTTCATGCTGCTTGCACTCATTGGCGTCGTGCTCTACTTTGCCATGCCCCACAACCACATCGTCGGCATCTCCGTCGTTGGCGTGGGAATGGTGCTGAAGATTGCTGAGTTCTTCATCCGTTTCATGTTCTGATTTTGATAGATATGGAAAATATTATAGCTCCAGAGAATCTGGTCTACAAGAAACCTACACTCCTCAACGACACCGACATGCACTACTGCCCCGGTTGCAGCCACGGTGTGGTGCATAAGCTCATCGCTGAAGTCATTGAGGAAATGGGCGTTGAGGAGAAAGCGGTTGGCGTATCACCCGTCGGCTGTGCTGTCTTCGCCTACAAGTACATCGATATCGACTGGCAGGAAGCTGCCCACGGAAGGGCACCTGCCATTGCCACAGCCATCAAGCGCCTCTGGCCAGACCGCCTCGTATTCACCTATCAGGGCGACGGCGACCTCGCCTGTATCGGTACGGCAGAAACCATCCACGCCCTCAACCGCGGAGAGAACATCGCCATCATCTTCATCAACAATGCCATTTACGGCATGACGGGCGGACAGATGGCTCCGACCACACTCATGGGCATGAAGACTGCCACCTGCCCCTACGGTCGTCAGGCCGACCTCCACGGATATCCCCTGAAGATTACTGAGATTGCTGCCACTCTCGAAGGCACCTGCTTCGTCTCGCGCCAGAGTGTTCATTCCGTAGCTGCCATCCGCAAGGCCAAACGGGCAATCCGTCAAGCGTTTGAGAATTCCATCAACCGCCGGGGAAGCTCGCTCGTCGAAATCGTGAGCACCTGTTCCTCAGGATGGAAGAAGACGCCCATAGAGGCCAACAAGTGGATGGAAGAACACATGTTCGAATACTACCATCTCGGAGACCTGAAATCTATTTAAGGATTTAAAGATGGGACATTAAGGAATAGCCTCGACTCATCATTAAATCCAAAATCACGAAATCAGATAATATCGTTATGACCCAAGAAATCATCATAGCCGGATTCGGCGGACAAGGAGTTCTCTCGATGGGCAAGATTCTGGCCTACAGCGCACTCATGGAGGGGAAAGAAGTATCCTGGATGCCCGCCTACGGACCGGAGCAGCGTGGCGGAACCGCCAACGTTACCGTCATCGTCAGCGACCAGCGCATCAGCTCGCCCATCGTCAGCACCTTCGACACCGCCATCATCCTCAACCAACCATCACTCGAGAAGTTTGAGTCCAAGGTGAAACCTGGCGGTACACTCATCTACGACGGCTACGGAATCAGCATCCCCCCCCAGCGCAAGGACATCAAGATCTACGAAATCAATGCGATGGACGCAGCTGCTGAGATGGGCAACCCCAAGGGATTCAACATGATCGTCCTCGGTTCGCTGCTCGGCCTGCATCCTATCGTGAAGATTGAGAATGTGCTGAAAGCCCTGCGCAAGACCCTGCCCGAGCGCCACCACGACCTCATCCCCGCCAACGAGGAAGCCCTGCGCCGCGGCATGCAGCTTATCGCCAAATAAGCTATCGTCGTCTTCGCACAAATCATTTGCCGAACTACTATGCGCCGACTTTCGACCATACTATTTCTACTTGCCCTGTGCCTGCAACTTCCCTTGCGGGCACAAGACATTCTCGGCAATATGGGCAGCGGAATGGGAGGCTTCGGAGGCGAATCAGAGGGATTCGGCATGGGCTCCGGGCAGCAGCGTAGCACCTGGGGACGAGACACTTCCAAGGTAGAAAAGTGGGTGCCTACGGAGTTCCACCAATGGCGCATCGACGAACGACTGGGAACGGTTATCCCAGAGGAATACAACGATACACTGCCACACCTCTTCCAGAACTTCGACGCCACCGAAGGGCTTCGCGGAGAATATAGTATCCTGGGCAACCTCGGTTCGCCCCGTCTGGCACTGAACTTCCTCGACCGCCCAATCATTGATGCCTTCATGTTCATCCAGCCTTTCGACTATTGGCACACAGAACCCGGCAACCTGCTCTTCACCAACACCAAGTCGCCACTGACCAACCTGCAATACCACACCTGTGGCACCCGCGAGAACGGCCAGGACCGCTTCCGCGCTTATTTTGCGACGAACATCAACAAGCTGGCGGCTCTTGGTTTCAAGATCGATTACCTCTATGGTCGCGGCTACTACCTCAATCAGCAGAACTCACAATTCGGCGGCACCGTCTTCGGCTACTATCGCGGCGAGCACTACGATATGCACGCCGTAGGTTCCTGGGAGAACCTGAAGATGAGCGAGAACGGAGGCATAGAAAGCGACGAGTATATCACCAATCCCCAAAGCTTCCCGCAGCGCTATGGAAGCCGGGATATTCCGACCGTGCTATCAGGAGTCTTCAACCGCAACGACCATCACACCTATTACCTCACACAACGCTACAGCCTCGGCATCTATCATGACCTCGAGGTGCCAGACAGCCTCAAACCTGTGATGCCATCCGACAACGACCTCCTCCTGCGCGTCAAGTCCGACAGCCTGCGCGATGTCATCAAGGCAGACACCCTTCGCCTCTCCCTCACGCTCGACTCCCTGCGCAACCAATGGCAGAACGAACAGGTCACGCCCCAGGAGTTCATCCCCGTGTCCAGCTTCATCCACACCCTGCACGTCAAACGTCTGCTACACAAGAACACAGCGCAGGCCAATGCCATACCAGGCACCTACTTCTCCCACGACCCATACTACCGTTCCTCCTACTCCGACTTCAAGGACGAGACCAAGGCACTGAGCGTGAAGAATACCCTCGGAGTGCAGCTCCGCGAGGGCTTCAATAAGTGGGCCAAGGCGGGCATAACCCTCTTTGCATCCCACGAATACAAGCACTTCAACCTCCCGTCGGCGGCCACGACAGATACGCTTGACGTCTTCGATCGCTACAACGAGAACGACCTCACCGTCGGCGGCGAAATTTCAAAGACCGAGGGACACACCTTGCACTATCGCGCGGGAGCTGAGTTCTGGCTCGCAGGAGATCAAGTCGGAGACTTGGACATTCACGGCAACGCCGACCTCAACTTCCGACTGGGCAAGGATACAGTCCGTCTGGAAGCCAACGCCTTCTTTAAGAACGTCTCGCCAGATTTCTACTTCTCGCATTTCCACAGCCAAGGTCACTTCTGGGACAACGACTTGAGCAAGGAAACACGCACCCGCATCGAAGGCCAACTGACCATCGACCGCACCCGCACCAGTCTGCGCTTCGGAATGGAGAACATCTCGAACTACACCCATTTTGCCACTCTGCTCACTCCCAACTACGCCGCGGACGGCACCACCGTCACCTCCTATGGTCATGACGTCTGCGTCCGCCAGCAAAGTGGAAGCATACAGGTCCTGAGTGCTACCTTGAGTCAGGAACTGAAACTCGGCATCTTCCATTGGGACAATAAAGTCACCTGGCAGACCTCATCTAACCAGGATGTCCTGCCCTTGCCGACCATCAGCCTCTACACCAACCCCTACATCGTCTTCCACGTAGCCAAAGTGCTGCGCGTGGAATTGGGAGCCGACATGCGTTACTTCACCAAGTACTACGCCCCCGACTACGCCCCCTTCATCCAGCAGTTCGCCATTCAGGACGCCTCTCAACCACGTGTTAAGATTGGTCATTACCCAATCCTCAATGGCTACGCAAACTTCGCCATCAAGCGTGTGCGCGGCTACATCAACGTCACCCACTTCAACCAAGGCACAGGCAATTACTTCTGGGCTCCTCGCTATCCCGTTGACCCTCTCAGCATCCACTTCGGAATCTCCTGGAACTTCTATAACTAAAAAAGGAGCACTACTAGAAGTGCTCCATTTTACCAGCGGTGGTACTCTCCTATACCACCGCTGGTACTTTTTTGTACCACCGCTGGTACTCCTACTTATGCCCGCATGCTTTCCTTACACGTCCTGACGTGTTTCTTTACACGTCCTGACGTGTTTCCTTACATGTCCTGAAGAGTTTCCTTACACGTCCTGATGTGTTTCCTTACATGTCCTGATGAGTTCTACAACTTCCCCAGAATCTTATCCATCACCCAGTTGACAGATGTGGCAGAGACGCAGTCCATCTGGCAGATGCGCTGCCCTTGCAGATGCTCGACGACTTCTTGAATCAGGGGCAGCTGAACGTGCGGTGGATTTGCGATGTGCAGTTCCTCTCTCCCACTCTCGGTAATGAGCTCTATGGGATCGTAGGTGAAGACCGAGAAGCTGACCTGGCCTTGATTGCCGATGATCTGGATGCGGTCGGTCTTCGCAGATTCGTGCGCACAGAAGCACCAGGTCCCGCTGCCAGGCAGGCCATCGGGGAATTGGAAGGATGCGCTGACGGTGTCCTCTGTCTCGTAGAGACCTGCACGATTGCTGCAGTAGCCGTTAGCTCTCAGGATGGGTCCAAAGAGTTGCTGCAAAAGGTCCAACTGATGGGGAGCCAGGTCGTAGAAATATCCTCCTCCTGCGATATCCCTCTGCACACGCCAGGGCAGCTGAGTCCGGTTGTAGTCGAGGTCGCGAGGAGGGACGGCAAAACGAATCTGAACGCCCACAACCTTGCCAATCTGTCCTTCCTCCACGATCTGCTTCACTCGCTGGAAATAAGGAAGATAACGCCGATAGTACGCCACGAAACAGGGCACGCCCGTCTCTTTGGACACACGGCTGACACGCAGACACTCTTCATAGGTGGCAGCCAGAGGCTTCTCCACGTACACGGGTTTACCGGACTTCATGGCCATGATGGCATACGTGGCGTGGGACGAAGGCGGCGTGGCGATGTAAACGGCATTCACCTCCGAGTCGTCCAGCAGCGCCTGAGCGTCCGTGTACCAGCGGGCTATGCCGTGGCGGTTGGCATAGCTCTTGGCACGTTCGGCATTGCGCCCCATGACGGCAACAACAGAGGAGCCCGGCACTAAACTAAATGCCGGGCCACTCTTTTTCTCGGTGACTTCACCACAACCGATGAAGCCCCATTTTATTTGTTTTAATTCTTGCATAGGAAGGTGCTTTATCATAGACGGCAAAGCCGTCAGGCACACTTACTTCTTAGCACCTTGCTTCCAGAAGTCTTCCTCAGCCTTGATCTCAGCCTGCTGACGATCATACTCTGCCTTCTGGCGAGCGTATTCTGCGTTGTGGGCTTCCACGGTCTGGATGCTCTGCTTCAGGCGCTGAGCCTGACCTGCGAGGGTGATGTCTGCAGCAGCAGCCTTGTCGCAGTAGGCCTTAGCCTCAGCATAGTTCTTCTCCTTGGTAGCGATGTTGGCACGCTGCATGAAGCACTTGCCTTCGAGGTCGGGATTCAACTGCGCAGCCTTGTCGAGGTAAGCATAAGCGCTCTTGGTATCGCCACTCTTGCGCATGGCGGCAGCAACACGCAGGGCAATGTTGCCCTTCTGGGTGTCGCTCTGACTGAGTTCGATGGCCTTGTTGTAGTAGTCGATAGCCTGGCTGTGGTTGCCGTCCTTGTAATACTTCTGGGCGAGAGCGATAGCGGACTCGAAGGTGGGCTCAATCTTGAAGGCGTACTCAGCAGCCTTGTAGTAGATGGGGTCGTCGTCGCAGTCGTTGGCAGACATCAGGGTCAGTGCGCTCTTCAGATAAGCGAGGTTGTCCTTGTTGGCTTCGATTTTGGGAGTGAAGATGGCGATAATCTGCTCGCGGTCGGCAGCCTTTGACTGGGCGAAAAGGCCTTCGATGTTGTTCAGGGGCTGGTCGTACTCTGCCACGATCTTCTCTGCCTTGGCGGGATCTGTCTCCTCCTTGGCCAGCTGCAGCATCTTCTCGCAGAGTTCCTTGCTGTCGAGGTAGTCCTGCAGGAACTGCTCGCGGAAACCGTTGTTGTCTGCCTGATACTTGGCCAGACTGATGCGGAAGAAGACGTCGAGCATGTAGCCCTTGATTTCACGTCCGCCCTGCTCTTCCAGCAGTTTGTTGGCAGCAGCAAACATCTCGTAAGCCTTGTCGTGGGTGTACTCTCCGGGGATGGAGGACGGACCATAGACGGCATAGAAGTATGCCTTCGGATAGGCGACATCGCCCTGAGTGGCCTTCAGGCGTTCGCTCTTGGCGAAAGAGTTGAGGCCGCTGAGGTTCTTCATGCGGAGGTCCTGCAGGGCCAGAAGTTCTTCGAAGTAAGCCTTCTTCTTGGCTGCATCAGTCTCTTTCTGTATGAGCATTTGCAGCATGTAGGCACCATCTGTGTAAATGCGGAGGTTTGCGAATGGAGCTTTCTCCATGATGGGCTTCCAGGTCTCGTAAGCTTCCTCGAAGTTGTTGCTCTTGATAGCGATATTGAACATACTCAGGTTCTGACGGGCATGCAGGCTGTCCTCACCGTGACCGATACGGTCTTCCCATTCGGTTCCTTCGTACTGAGCCATTGCAGGGAGGCTGATGGCAGCCATTCCCAAGGCGATGAAAATGTTCTTCAGTTTCATTGTTCTATTCCTTTTTTTAAAATGTAAATACTCTTTCTTGAGGGTCTCTCCTTTCGAATATCTCTTTTGGCTTAGACGGCTACTTCGGCGTACGGTTTAAAACCGAGGTAGGTGAATTGGTAATTCTTTCCCTTAGCCGAGGGGAACTGGCTGCGGGGATCGATGTCCGAGCGGGTGCGCAGATGGTCGATGACGCGATTGTAGCAATCCATGCCGCTGAAGGCCTTCACACGAGCCACGAAAGTCGTGTCCACGTAATCGAACTTACCCGTGTCTAAGTTGCGAACCACACGTTTGAAATTCACCGTGGCCTCGTACCAGCCAGGCAGTTCGTCGTTCAGTCTCAGCAAGGCCTGCTCTTTCGGACGAAGGAAGCGCGGCTTCTCTATCACTTCGCCGCTCTGCAATTCCATGCCTTCCAACTCCTCACCGGCTTTGGCTTCTTGCATATTCTTGCCATTGGCCTTGAACTCTTCCAGACTCTCGGCCATGGTCTTGATCACAATAAAGTATATACGCGCCCGTACCTTATATCGTTTAGGATAAGGCATCGGGCCTTCTACGTACTGACGAAAATCCTCTTCGAACTGAGGTGTCATATTGAAACCTTGGATTCCAGCAATAAATCCCAAGGCTTCCTCAACACTTCTCACGACTACTTCGTCGTCAAAATATCGAATGTATAAATTCATTCCTTATATGATTATTTATTGAAAACGGGTGCAAAGATACGGTTTTTCTATCAAACTTTATTCTTTTTGCCTTTTTTAAGTGTCTTTTCGAGTCAAAAAACACACTTTTTATCCATTCAGGAGAAAAAATTCAGCATTTCGTAAAATTATCTTAGAATTATTTGCAGATTTGAAAGAAACCATTTACCTTTGCCCCCGAAATCAAAACACAACAACAATGAACGTACAAATAAACTATTGGTGGTGGCGTCGCTCAAGATTCAAAAAATCGTGAGTCGAGTTGCCGTATATCCTTAGTTCAACCGAGATAGAGGCCTGTCGAGAACACTCACGACAGGCCTCTTTTCTTTTTCTCTCACCTTCCGAGACGACACGAGAGACCAAACACAAGACAACAGACTATACTTTCAATTTTAACAATTCATCATTCAAGAAATGACCAGCCACAACGTAAACACAAACGGTTTCTACGGCGAATTCGGCGGAGCCTACGTCCCCGAGATTCTCTACAAGACAGTGGAAGACCTCCGCAAGCAGTACCTCGGCATTATTCAGAGCGAGGCCTTCCAGCAGGAGTACCACGCACTGCTCCGCGACTACGTAGGACGCCCCAGCCCGCTCTACCTCGCACGACGTATGAGCGAGCGCTACGGATGCCGCCTTTATCTCAAACGCGAAGACCTGAACCACACGGGTGCCCACAAGATCAACAATGCCATAGGCCAAGTGCTGCTGGCGAAAAAGTTGGGGAAGACCCGCATTATTGCCGAGACGGGTGCCGGACAACATGGAGTAGCCACGGCCACCGTGTGCGCTCTCATGAACCTGCCTTGCCGGGTCTATATGGGTGCCACAGACGTTGCTCGCCAGCACGTCAACGTGGAGCGAATGAGAATGCTCGGTGCCGAAGTCTTTCCCGTAGAAAGCGGCAACCGAACGCTCAAGGACGCCACCAACGAAGCCATCCGCGACTGGTGCTGTCACCCTGCCGACACGTTCTATGTCATCGGTTCCACCGTAGGACCACATCCCTACCCGGATATGGTTGCTCGCCTGCAAAGCGTCATCTCCACAGAAATACGCCAGCAATTGCGGGAGAAAGAAGGCCGAGACTACCCTGACTACCTCATGGCTTGCGTGGGCGGAGGCTCTAACGCAGCCGGCACCATCTACCATTACCTGGACGATGAGCGAGTGCACATCGTACTCGGCGAAGCAGGCGGCCTTGGAATAGAAAGTGGACAGACGGCAGCCACCATTCATTGCGGAACCCTCGGCATCATACACGGAGCCCGCACACTTGTCATGCAGACCGAGGACGGACAGATTACTGAACCTTATAGTATCTCGGCGGGACTGGACTACCCCGGCATAGGTCCCCTGCACGCCCATCTGGCCCGCAGTGGACGAGCCACCGTCATGGCTATCAACGATGACGAAGCCCTGCGTGCCGCATTCGAACTCACCCGCCTCGAAGGCATCATTCCCGCGCTGGAGAGTGCCCATGCACTGGCCATGCTACCGAAGATGCAGTTCCGTCCCTCCGACGTGGTAGTCCTCACAGTCAGCGGTCGTGGAGACAAGGATCTGGACACCTACCTGAGTCATCAAAAAGGCTAATGATAATCAGATCTATCGCCTATTGAATCTGAGTATCAGTTCTATTAGCTTTTGACGTTGGAATTTCAGCTTAATTACCTATTGTATTTAACTTTATAGCTTCGACATTATTTCCTTATGATTGCATTTCATACCGCCACTCGCCGCATCCTTGGCGACCTGCTCACGCCAGTCAGCGTCTATCTCCGCCTGCGTGATCTCTATCCCCAGAGCGCCCTCATGGAATCCTCGGACTACCACAGCCACGAGAATGCCCGCTCTTTCATCGCACTCTGCCCCCTGGCCGACATCTCCATTGCCCATGGCGTAGTCTCTGCCAATTATCCCTCCACCACTTCAAATACCCCCTCTTCCACAACTTCGCCTTCTTCCACCTCAACTTCCCCTTCTTCCACTTCAACTTCTCCCTCCTCTTCTTCATCCTCGGCCCAAGGTTTGCACTGCAGCGATGTCGTCGCTGCCCTCGAGGACTTCCTCTCCCACTTCTCTGTCAGCGGCCCCGCCTCGGAGTACTGCGGTCTCTACGGCTACACCACCTTCAATGCCGTACGCTACTTTGAGCAGATTCCCATCAAGGACGAGACGCAGAGCGAGAACGACGCTCCAGATATGCTCTATATCCTCTATAAATACGTCATCGTCTTCGACCACTTCTCCGGCACGATGACCCTCATTGAGCTCCTTGCCGACGGCGAGGAAGATCACCTCGACCAGCTACAGCGTTTATGCAGCACAGGCTCCGCCACTCCCTTGGCTTTCAGGACTGAAGGTCCCGTCACTTCCACCCTCACGGATGACCAGCACCGCGAGAACATCCGCCGAGGCATCCACCATTGCTTACGCGGCGATGTCTTTCAGATTGTTCTTTCGCGCCGTTTCATTCAGCACTACACGGGCGATGACTTCCAGCTCTATCGAGCCCTCCGCAGCATCAATCCTTCGCCCTACCTCTTCTACTTCGACTTTGGAGGCTTCCGCATCTTTGGTTCATCTCCCGAAACCCACTGTCGCATCACGACCTCTTCTGCCCAAGCACACGCGGGTCAAGCAGACGGCGAATCGTCCGCCGCTTCCTCCCCGTCCTTCACCGCCTACATCGACCCCATTGCCGGCACTACTCGCCGCACAGGCGACCCCGTCATCGACAACCAGGCAGCCGAGAGGCTCCGCAATGATCCTAAAGAAAATGCAGAACACGTCATGCTCGTGGACCTTGCCCGCAACGACCTCAGCCGGAACTGCCACGACGTGCAGGTCGATTTCTTCAAGGACATGCAATTCTACAGCCACGTCATCCATCTGGTCTCACGCGTCAGCGGAACCCTCGATCCGGGAGCCTCGCCCATCCGCACCTTCATTGACACCTTTCCCGCCGGCACCCTCTCCGGTGCCCCCAAGGTGCGAGCCATGCAGCTCATCTCGGAGTACGAGCCGCATAATCGCGGAGCCTATGGCGGCTGCGTAGGTTTCATCGGACTCGACGGCTCGCTAAACCAGGCCATCACCATCCGCACCTTTGTCAGCCGAGGCGGCGAGCTCTGGTTCCAGGCTGGAGGGGGCATCGTGGCCAAGAGCGATGTGGAAGCTGAACTCCAAGAAGTAAACAACAAACTTGGCGCCCTCCGCCGCGCCATCAGCGAAGCAGAAAGACTATGAAAATCATCATCATTGACAACTACGACAGCTTCACCTTCAACCTCTCACACCTCGTGAAGCAACTTGGCGCCGACTGTGCCACCGTGCGCAACGACCAATTCCATCTCTCAGACCTCGAGGCCTACGACCGTATCCTCCTCTCCCCCGGACCAGGTATTCCTTCTGAAGCGGGTCTCCTGCTGGATGTGATCCGGACCTACGCTGGCCGCAAGCCCATACTCGGCGTATGCCTGGGGCATCAAGCCATCGCCGAAGCCTTTGGCGCCCACCTCGAGAACCTCACCTCCGTCTTCCATGGCGTTCAGACACCCGTCCGCCTTTGTTCGGACGACACACTCTTCGATGGACTTCCGGCCGAGTTCCCCGTGGGACGCTACCACTCCTGGGTCGTTTCCCGCCATGACCTCCCCGCCTGCCTCGAAGTCACCGCCGATAGTCCCGAAGGCCAAATCATGGCCCTCCGCCATCGCGACTTCGACATCCGTGGTATCCAGTTCCATCCAGAGAGTGTCCTCACGCCCGATGGTCCCACCATCCTCCGCAACTGGCTTCATTCTTAGTCCCCACATTCTCCAAGCGGGTCCCCACTTACCTCCCACCGGATATGTTGCCGTACCACGCCCCCACCCTTCTTTCCTCCTCCTCCATCCACAATTAACAACCACAACACACGACACTACAATGAAACACATTCTCTCCCACCTCGTCTCTGGCGAGACCCTCTGCCGCGAAGAAGCCCACGAGCTCATGCTCGACATCACCCGCGAACAGTACACTGACATCCAGATTGCAGCTATGCTCACTGCCATCCAGATGCGCGGTGCAACCGTAGATGAACTCCTGGGTCTGCGCGACGGCCTGCTCGAAACAGGCAAGTACATCGACCTCGGTCCCGAACCTACCTTGGACATCGTAGGCACGGGCGGCGACCAGAAGAACACTTTCAACATCAGCACCTGCGCTGCTTTCGTCATCGCCGGCGCAGGTTTCCGAGTCAGCAAGCACGGCAACGGCGCCAGCACCTCCGTCAGCGGCGCCAGCAATGTTCTCGAAGCGCATGGAGTGCGCTTCAGCGCTGATGCCGACCATCTGCGCCGCAGTCTGGACGAAGCTGGCATCTGCTACTTCCACGCTCCTCTCTTCGCTTTCGGTATGAAGTTCGTGGGTCCTGCCCGCAAGGCACTCGGCATACCGACCTGCTTCAATCTCCTCGGTCCCCTCGTCAACCCTTGTCATCCCGGCTACAGCCTCCATGGCACTGCCGACCAATCGCAGTTGCGGCTCTACACCAGCCTGCATCAACGCATTGGCGACCAGTTCGGTGTCATCACCAGCTACGACGGTTACGACGAGATTTCGCTGACCAGCGGCTTCAAATTCGTCACCAACCATTTCGAGAAAGTGTTTACGCCTAAGGACTTAGGGCTCAATTACATCAATCCCGAGGATATATATGGCGGACAAACCATCGCCGAGGCGAAAGCCATCTTCGACAATGTCCTCCAGGGAAGCGCAACCGAGGCCCAGAAGTCCGTGGTCATCGCAAACGCAGCCTGTGGCATCAGCGTCCTCGACCGCAACCTCAGCATCGACGAATCCATCGGTCTTGCTCGCCAATCGCTCGAAAGTGGCCGGGCTCTCGCCACATTCCGCCGTTTCCTCGAACTTAATTCCTGAAACCATGTCCGACATCCTCGAAACGATCATTGCACACAAGCAGGATGAAATCCGCCAGCTGTGCACCCCCAAACCATCCCTGCGAGCAGCTCTGCTCGCCAGTCCGACGGGCATCATTGCCGAGTTCAAGCGTCGCTCGCCCTCGCGCGGTTGGATCCACGAATCGGCCTCTGCCGCCGAGGTACCCCTTGCCTACCAGCAGGCAGGTGCCGCCGCCCTGAGCATCCTCACAGACGAGCACTTCTTCGGCGGAAGCGACGACTACATCCGAACCGCCCGTGCTTCCGGTGTCACCCTTCCCGTCCTCTACAAGAACTTCGTGATTTCAGAACTGCAGGTCTATCAAGCCCTCCTCTGCGGAGCCTCTGCCATCCTCCTTATCGCCGCCTGCCTCAGTCGCCAGCGTTGTGCAGAGTTCATCGCCCTCGCCCACTCCCTCGGGCTTGAAGTTCTACTTGAACTTCATTCCGAAAGCGAGCTCAATTATGCAGATTTACCGGCTGACTGCATCGGCATCAACAATCGCAATCTTGGCACTTTTTACACCGATGTCCAGCACTCCTTCGACCTCGCCCAGCTCATCACCTTCCACCTTTCTTCCCTCTCTCCCGTCCTCGTCAGCGAGAGCGGCATCAGCGACCCCGCCACCATTCTCCGTCTGCGTGCTGTCGGCTTCCGCGGCTTCCTCATTGGCGAGACTTTCATGAAGACGCCATCCCCCGCCGAGTCCCTTGCACAATTCCTCAGCCAACTATGATCTGCAAAGTCTGTGGCATGCGCGAGCCAAGGAACATCCGCGCCATCGAAGCCCTGCGACCCGACTGGATGGGATTCATCCTCTGGGCGGGCAGTCCCCGCTACGTCTCCGCGCCACCCGCCTACCTCCCTGCTTCGCCCGTCCGGCGAGTGGGTGTCTTCGTCAACGCATCGCACGAGGAAATCCTGCGACAAGTGCTGGCTTTCCGCCTGGACATCCTGCAACTCCACGGCAGCGAGTCACCCCTCTATTGCCGCCAGTTGGGCCGCTTCCTGAGCGACACAGGACTGCCTCCACTGAAGTTCGTCAAAGCCTTCAACATCTCCTGTGCTTTCGACCTGGCAGCAGCCTCGGACTACTATGGTACTGTGGACTACTTCCTCTTCGATACCCGCAGCCCCATGCCCGGAGGAAGCGGTCATCAGTTCGACTGGAACATCCTACGTGCCTACAATGGCCCCATTCCTTTTCTTCTCAGCGGAGGCATCGGTCCGGACGACCTGCTCCGCCTACGCGAGTACCATCATCCCCGCTGCGTCGGCTTCGACCTCAATTCGCGATTTGAGATTGAACCCGGCCTGAAAGACCCTGCACTCCTCGCCACATTCATCAACACATTAAAAAATCATCCACAATGAACCGCATCCAAGCACTTTTCGCCCGCAAACCTCAGGGCATCCTCAGCCTCTACTTCTGCGCCGGACACCCAACCCTCGACTCCACAGCCCCCATCATTCGCACCCTTGCTTCCGGAGGCATCGACATGATAGAAATCGGCATCCCCTTCAGCGACCCTATGGCCGACGGCCCTGTCATTCAGGATGCCGCCACCAAGGCTCTGCGGAATGGCATGACGCTGAAGCGGCTGTTCGCACAGCTCGAGGACATCCGCCACGATGTCGATATCCCCCTCATCCTCATGGGCTATCTGAACCCCATCATGCAGTTTGGCTTCGAGGCGTTCTGCCAGCGGTGCCGGCAGGTGGGCATAGACGGTGTCATCATCCCCGACCTCCCCTTTGCAGACTATCTCCATGACTACAAGCCCATTGCAGACGCCTATGACCTGCGCATCATCATGCTCATCACCCCTGAGACCACGGACGAACGCATTCGCTTCATCGACGAGCACACCAACGGCTTCATCTACATGGTTTCCAGCGCAGCCACCACAGGAGCCCAGCGCGAGTTCGATGCCCGTAAACAGGCTTACTTCACCCACGTCAGCGACCTCCATCTGCGGAATCCTCGCATGATTGGTTTCGGAATATCGAACCATCAGACCCTCGCTTCGGCCCAGCAGAACGCCGCCGGTGCCATCATCGGCAGCAAGTTCGTTGCTCTTCTCGATCAATACCACGACCCGCACATCGCCCTCGCCCGTCTCCGGGAAGTACTGAGCGAACAGCCGTAACTGGCAGATATTAAGAGAGAGAGGGGCGGCGCAGGCCGTCCCTCTCTCTTGTTGTGTTTATAAGAATGGATTTGCAGATCAGGTGTTATACCACTTGACGTAGCAGAAGTCCTGGCGGTGGGGCAGCAGGTCGTTCTTGGGATAGATGCGGTAGGCAATCTTGAAGGAGCCTGCGTTGTTGATGGTGTGAGTGACGTGGAAGGTGTAGAGGTTTCCTTCGCGCTTCACGACCTCCAGGGGTTCCACATTATAGATATGGTCCTCGCCTTTCTTGTCGGTGTGGAGCGTCACGAGTTCCACGCCGATGGCGTTGTCGAGTCCAGCCTCGTCGACGACGAGGTTGATGTCGTACTTGGTGCCAGCTTCGATGCGGCCGACGACGAGAGCCTCGCACTTCTCTGCGCTGACCACGCGCACGCTGTCCCAGCGCTCTGCCACAGCTTCCTTCCACAGGGCTATTTCCTTGGCCAGGGCGTTGTCGTTAGCCTGGAGCTTGTGGGAGCGGGCAGCCATGCGGGTATAGAACTTGGTGTAGTAGTCGTCGAGCTGACGCTTCATGGTGTAGTGAGGAGCAATGCGGGCGATGCTGTTCCGGATAACCTGAATCCATGAAGGGCTGTAGCCCTTGGCGTTGCGGGCGTAATAGGTGGGCATGATCTCGTTCTCGAGCAGGCTGTAGATGGTGGCAGCATCGAGCTGATCCTGATAAGCCTGGTTCTCGTAGGTACGCTTCTCGGTGAGAGCCCATCCGGCGCCTTCACGATATCCTTCCAGCCACCATCCGTCGAGCACACTGAGGTTGACGACACCATTCATCAGTGCTTTCTCACCGCTGGTGCCGGAGGCTTCGAGCGGACGTGTCGGGGTGTTCATCCAGATGTCCACGCCGGAGATGAGGCGACGTGCAAGCTGCATGTCGTAGTTCTCGAGGAAGATGATCTTGCCGAGGAACTCCGGACGCTGCGAAATCTCGTAGATCTTCTTGATGAGTCCCTGACCAGCACCGTCTGCAGGATGAGCTTTACCGGTGTAGAGGAACTGCACGGGGTAGTTGGGGTTGTTAACGATCTTCTCCAGTCGCTCGAGGTCGGTGAAGAGGAGGTGTGCACGCTTGTAGGTGGCAAAGCGACGTCCGAAGCCGATGAGCAGGGCGTTGGGGTTGATCTTGTCCATGAGGCTGACGACGCGGCTGGGGTCGCCCTGGTTCTTCAGCCAGCTGTCGCGGAACTGTTCGCGGATGTAGTCAATGAGCTTGGTCTTCAGGGCCATGCGGGTGTCCCAGATTTCCTTGTCGCTGACGTCGTAGATGGCGTGCCAAATCTCCTCGTTGCTTTGGTCGGCGAGGTGTTCGGGCGAGAAGTGCTTGGCATAGAGCTTACGCCATTCCGTAGCGCACCAGGTGGGGAAGTGTACACCATTGGTGACGTAGCCCACGTGGCTCTCTTCGGGGAAGTAGCCCTTCCAGATGTTGGAGAACATCTTCTTGGAGACCTCGCCGTGAAGCCAGCTGACGCCGTTGACCTCCTGGCAGGTGTTGCAGGCGAAGGTGCTCATACAGAAACGCTCGCCATGGTCGTCGGGGTTCTGACGGCCCATGCCGATGAACTCATCCCACGTGATGCCAAGCATCTGAGGATAGCCGCTCATGTACTTGCCAAAGAGGCCTTCGTCGAAGTAGTCGTGACCGGCGGGCACAGGAGTGTGAACGGTGTAGAGGGAGCTGGCGCGGACAAGTTCCAGGGCTTGGTTGAAGGTCAGGCCCTCCTTGACGTAGTCCACCAGACGCTGGACATTGCAGAGTGCAGCGTGACCTTCGTTGCAATGATAGATGTCCTTCTTGATACCGAGTTTCTTCAGCAGCAGCACACCGCCGATGCCGAGGAGAATCTCCTGCTTCAGGCGATTCTCCCAGTCGCCGCCGTAGAGGGCGTGAGTGATGGGGCGGTCGTACTCAGAGTTCATGTCGTTGTCGGTGTCGAGCAGGTAGAGCTTGACGCGGCCGACATTCACACGCCAGACGTAAGCGTGAACCTGATAGTTCATGTAGGGCACGTCGATGACCAGCGGCAGGCCGTCCTTGTCCATCTGCTGTTCGATGGGCAGGCTGCCGAAGTTCTGTGCTTCGTAGTTGGCAATCTGCTGACCGTCCATACTGAGGGTCTGGGTGAAGTAGCCGTAGCGGTAGAGGAAACCTACGGCCACCATGTCCACGTTGGAGTCAGATGCTTCCTTGACATAGTCACCGGCGAGGATGCCCAGACCGCCAGAATAAATCTTCAGTGCCTGGTTCAGGCCGTACTCCATGCAGAGGTATGCCACGCTGGGACGATCCTTGCGGGGCTCCACGTCCATGTATGTGCGGAACTCCTTATAGACATCATTCATTTTCTTGATGATGGCCTTGTCCTTGGCGAGCTCAGAGAGTTTCTCGTAGGAGATGCGCTCGAGCATCATGACGGGATTCTGACCGCATTCCTCGTAGAGCGCGGGGTCGAGATGTGTGAACAGGCTGCGGGCGCTGTGGTTCCAAGCCCACCACATGTTGTGGGCCAGTTCCTCCAACTTGTTGAGCTCTTCGGGGATGTTGCTCTTGACGACAACGGGTTTCCACTGAGCTTCGTTGGCATTGCTTGCTTTGATAATCATATTATTATTTCTCTTTTGAGTGGTTTGATATTTAATTCTATGTTGAAAGATATGAGTCTGCCGAGACTCCTGTTATATAGATGTTTCTTCGGGGAGGAAAGTGAACCCGGGAGTTGTCGGCTTCCCCTCGGGGAAATCCTTGTCGCCCTATTGCCGGTTCCTCTCGGCGGCACGCTGGAGTGCAATAGCGTACGCCTTGCGATAGTGCTGGAAGAAGTTCTTCCAGAGAGCTTCCCCGGCCAGGGCGACAGCAGCCTTGCGCGCAGCATCCACCTGTTTTCCGGTGAGAGCGGCATAACCCAGGATCTCGTTGGCGATGCGGTCGGCCACTTCGTCATAGTTGTAGTCCGTGCGCAGGATGACTTCCACGCCGTCCGTGTCCAGATGACAATGCGCGGTATCACCGTCCTTTGGTCCACCTGCAGCAGTATTGCGTCTCTGTGCCTTCAGTTCCTCGGCCCAGACGCCAAAACCAGCCAGGGTGGTGGTGAGGCAGGGCACATGGAAGGCCACGGATTCCAGCGGCGTATAGCCCCAGGGTTCGTAGTACGAGGGATAGGCCGTGAGGTCCAGGCCAGGCAGCAGTTCGTAGTAGTGGAGGTCAAAGATGCCGTCGGCGCCGTCGAGGTAGCAAGGGATGAACATCACCTTCACACGGTCTTCCGGCAGGTTCTGGAATCCACGCTGGCGAAGGAAGTTCGTGGCGGGGTCGCTCCAAGGTTCATGCAGCACGTGGGTGATGAAGGGATCGGCAAGAGGTTGCTTGCCGCCGGAGGCAGCGTCAGCAGCCACATCGTCCGAAGCCGGTGCCTGGAGTGCAGCCTTCAGGTCCTCTCGGGGTCCGGCCTGCCAGGCGGGCACTTCCACCAGGGCGAGCACAGGGTGCTGCAGCTCCGCGGCATGGTCACGCAAGCGAGCTATGCCTTCGAGATAGACGTCTATGCCCTTGTTCTTCCACTCATAGCGACCACTGGTGCTCACGATGAGCGTATCGTCCGGAAAAGTGGTACCCATCAGCGCCCCGGCCACTTGGAAGATGCGGCGGCGCGCACGGCGGCGCGCAGCGGTGTACTTCTGCCCTTTCGGCACGAAATCCATCTCGAAGCCGTTGGGGAGCACCACATCGGGCTGCTTGTCCAGCAGTTCGGCACACTCGCGGGCGGTGACGTCGCTGACAGTAGTGAAGCAATCTACGTGGTGGGCCGTCTGCCGCTCTATGCTATGCTTGGACTGCACGTTCAGTTCGTCGGCCATCTGGTTGCCGTTGTAGGCAAAAAGGTAGTCGTAGAGGGGTTTGCCGTTGCCGGCAATGCTGCGTCCGATGGTCGTGGCGTGGGTGGTGAAGATGGTGGCTATGGCAGGTACATGCTTCTGGATATAGAGGGCTCCGAGACCCGTCATCCACTCGTGGGCCTGATAGACCACGCGCGGCTGGGGGCTGTCGGCATCCACGCGGAGGTAAAAGGCGTAGAAACTCTCCACCACTCGTCCGGCAGCATAAGAGAACATAGAGGCCTCGTCGTAATCGCCGTAGGCATGCAGCGAGTCCACGCCGTAGTCGCGCCAAAGCGCTCCGTATAGATCATCCTTGATGGCATAGAACGGGGTGAAGTCCACCAGCACAGCAATGGGCCGGCCGGGAATGTTCCAGCGACCGACGCGTATTACCAACGCCTCGCGTGCGGCCTGCTTGCGCCAAGCAGCCAACAACTTCTTATCTTCTACGAAAAGGGGATTCTCTTTGTCCTGCCAAAAATCCGGTCCGATGAAGACGACATGGTCACGCATGACATCTTGCATGGTCTTAGCACGAGTGGAGAGCACCGTATAGATGCCTCCTACTTTATTGCAGACTTCCCAACTGGATTCAAATATGTAATCGGGAAGGAGGTTACCTTGAATCATCTAATAAAATAAAACGTATTTACGCTATGCCACAGGGGCCCTTTCTTAATTTTGGGCGCAAAGGTACGATTTTCCGGCTTTATTTCCAACGAAATAGAAAAAAAAGTTTGCCAAGAGGACGATTCTGCAGTGCTAAATTGACTTAGGACATTCAGTTGGATGCACAAAACATCAACCTGATGGGACCTATCAAGCCCGAGGGGACGGGTTGCCAGCCGGCGTAGGAAGAGTTCTTGTACTGCAAATTGACCATGTTGATTTCTTCGAATCTTCGCCAGGGAACCTGCTGCCGATCCAGCTCAGCAATGCGGTTGGCAGGCAGATTAGTGACCTCGATGCGCAAGTTGTTGATACCCGCACGAAGGCAGGAGGTCGGAACGGCCAACACGAAGGGAACCGCCCAGCAGCAACCAAGGTCATAGCCATTGAGCCATACACGCGCACTCTCACGAACGTCGCCCAAATCCAGCACACACTCCGAGCAGGAAGCCTTCTCTGTCGGAATCTCGAAGGCACATTCGTAGATGCCCGTTCCCATCAGCTGCTGCGTGGTGTCGTCCAATCGTTCCCACGTTCCGATTCTTTCCAGTTGATAGACTGAAGCAGGCCGGGGCACACAGGTGGAATCGAAGCGAAGCGTCCAAGGAACTTCGTCCAGACGAATCTCAGAACACGTACGGACGTGTTGGCCATCACGTCCGTACGTGTGGCCCATCATGTACGGCCGTTCCGGTAATTGCCGACTACCTTCCTGCGGGGCATCGAACGTCTGCAGGATGAGCGACTGCCCAGAGCGCAGCACCACGTCAAGGCCATTCTCCGAGAAACGGGCGGCATAGCGCTCACCCGTCAGAGGGTCGTACCAGCAAGCATCACTGCACTCGCGTGCCAGCGGGACAGACTGATGAAGGTCTTCGGGTGTCAGGTTGGCGATGAAATAATGATAGCCCAGCGGGTTGCGGCGGCGAATCATCTTCAGGCGGTACCGGGACTTGAGCGCTTCGGGCTGTGCGTGGCGGGTAAGTTCTGCGGCAGAAAGGCCGCGAACGATGGGTGCGCCCTGTGCCCGGAGGCTGTCGAGATGCAGCTGCAAAGCATTCGAGACAAGGTAGTCGTCGGGCAGTACCAGGGCCCTATAAGTAGTACCGGCAGCTGTGCGCAGGCACCCGTCTGCATAAGTAGTCGAGAGGAGGTAGCGCTCACTGATGTAGTCGCAGTCGAATCCCAAGGAGTCGATGGTGAGGATGGCGCGGATGAACTCCGGAGCACGTCGGGCCATGGAATGAATGTCGAACTGCATCAGCCGATGCCGTGTGTCCCTCTGCCACATATCCCTCACGGGCAGCAACACCAGGAAGTCATTATCAGGCTGGCCCCACTGTAGGTAACGCTGGCAACGCTCGATGTAGCTGAGCAGACCTGGGGCATCGCGCCAGATGGTATTCGTGGGCGACATATCCATCGAGGCGTAGAAGTGCCAGCCAGGCCAGGGGGCGGACTGCGGGGAATAGCAGGTGCCGTGGAAGAAGACGCGATTGACTCCGGCACAGAACATCAGGTCCAGGTCAGGTTTCATCTGCGAGAGGCTGGTGCGGAAGTGCTCTGTCAGCCAGGTGAACGTCTCGGAACTGGCCAAAGGCTTGCCCGTGATGTGAGCTGCCGAGGGGGCGTATTTGAGCATCGAGAGGTCGGAGTCATTCCGACGTGTGTTACCCGCGTCGGTGCGCAGCCCTTTGATACCGAAATCCGTGAGGCCGAAGCCCTCAATCTCCGGGATGTCCACGGCTGCGTAGATATCGATGAGGTTGGCAGGCGAACCATGCGCCTGATTGCGCACTTGCACGCCGTGGCTGTGGGCCCAGGCAGTCCATTGCTCGGTAAAGTTCTTCAGCAAGAGGTCGGACAGGGTCTCGCGGTAGTCGGCAATGACCCGAGGGTTGCCATCCACGAATTCAGGCAGATGGTCCTCCAGCCGATAGCCACGTCGGCGGGCAAATTCCGCCAGGAGTGTTGGTGTCCAGTCGGCACCGTAAACCTCATAGCTGTCGTTGAAGAAGGTGGCAGGCCACGGAGTGCCCGAAGCGGCAAAGGCGGAGTCGAAGCGCTGGAGGTAGTGAGCTACGGCCAAGGAGTCGAAATGGTCGATGACCCAGCCTTCCCCACCCGGTGCCGCTCGCTTCACGCGCTGCAGGGTGCGGCTCTGGAAAAGGGCAATGACGCGCCGCTGACCTCTCACAGAAGTAGGAAAATCTCTCTGGACAAGGAGTCGGGCACGCTCTCGTTCGCGAGGCGGAGCCTGCAGCCTTAACGCCGGCAACCGACTGGCAGACACCAACGTGTCCACGACAACGACCTTGCAGGCAGCCTCGCTCAGAGGTACCTCCGGTCCTCCGAAGGGCCAGCCCGTGCCGCAGTTCATGTCCACCTGAATGCCCTGTCGCCTGCCTTCTTCCTCGCAGAGTCGCAGCATCTTCATCCATTGCGGCGAGAGGAAAGGGATATTGTTCTGCCTGTTGCCCTGAACGCCATAGATTGGGGTGATCTCCACGGCTCCCAGGCCGTGGCTGGCATACTCCTGCAGGCTCCAACGGAGATTCGCCTCGTCCACCGCCGAACCCAACCACCACCAACGGGTGCCCGCCTTAGCGGTGGAGGTCACGGGCGGGCCGGGCAGAAAAGGGTGACCGTTGAAGGTGCAGCGGTGTACTTCGCACGAATCGATGAGCGATGGCTCGAAAGACGGGTGAGGCTCGCGGATGCGCAAATCCTCAAAACGAAAATGATGCAGGCGGTATTTGTCGGACGTCCCGACGTCGAAGAAACGGCGACAATGCATATCGATGTCGCGGATGGTGATGTCATGGCATTGCGACAGAGGCATGTCCGCACGATGCTCGGGCTTATAGAACTGTGTCCATGGCCTGACGGAAAGGAAGCTTCCGCAGTTGCCCGTGAGCCGCTCGACGACCAGGCGCTCGTAGTGCTGGGGAGTGTCGGGGCGCATCTTCAGCCAGAGCACCCTCGAGGCCTGGTCCACCTGGCAATCGCGCAGGATGATGTTCCAGTCGTGCAGGCTCTCGCTACCCAATGTGAGGCAACCGTGGACGAATCCATACTTACATTGCTGGATGATGATGTTGTAGGAAGGTCCATTGCGCGGGTCCTTGTCAGCCCAGGTGCCCTTGCCTCCCTTGATGACCACGGCATCGTCGTTCACGCTGATGCGGCATCCATGGACGAGCACGTCGTGGCAGACATCGAGATCCAGGGCATCGCTGCTCGGGGCCTTGGAGTCGGCCGGCTCATGCGGGGCATAGATGGTGCAACCCAGGTATTTCACATGGTGGCAGCGGTAGAGATGGTTGGTCCAGAAACCGCTGTTGATGAGGTGGACGTCCTGCACGTGGACGTTGCTGCAATTGGAGAGGAAGACCAGCCGTGGCCGCAGGGCTTCGAGATTTGTGCAATCGGGATTGAAGCGGCGCCGGATCCAGAACTCCTCCCAGAAGCGCAGTCCGTTGCCATCGATGGTGCCAGGACCCGTGATGGTGAAGCCGTCGAGCCCTTCACCATTTACGAGGGCCGCGAAATACTTCAGCGACTGGCCTTCCATGCGAGAATCCAGAAGGGGATAGTGGCGAATATCATCAACTCCCTTCAGGCGCGCGCCCCGCTCGAGCAGAAGATGAGTGCCCGGCCGGAAGAAGAGCGATCCGGAGAGGAACACGCCACGCGGAATGACCACAACTCCCCCACCCTCGCGCGCAGCAAGATCGATAACGGCCTGGAGCTGTGAGGTCTGGATGAGCGTGGAATCGCGGCAGACACCATGGCGGGTGACTACATAGCGGCGCCCAAGGCTGGAGGGATCCACGCGAGTGGTGTCCGCGAACCATGACGGAATAGTCGTGCCATCGGGCCACTTGTCGGCAGCAGATGCCGCAAAGGTGGTCTGCAGCACCCCAGTCCACAAGAGGAGCACCCCAAAGAGGAGTCTTATTCTTTTTCTGTTCATGATACGGAGATGTTATTCTCTTGCTTCAGAGATGATAATCCATCCTTTGGAGACATTTCGTCTTTCTTCCAAGATGTATTCCCATCTTTCTGAGTTATTTTCGACGCAAAAATAAGGAGTATTGGCCGAAAAACCATCGAAGAAGAAAGTTTTTTTACTCTACACGCTCCGCTATCAGTATTTTTATCTATTTTTGTCCCGAAAACAGAAAGGATTAGAAGATGAAACGTGCCATTCTCAACCTCTTCGTGACCTTGGTCATCCTCGCAGGACACGCACAAGTGCCTCTGTCCCCACCAGAGTATTCGCCCGAACGTGTTCTGCAGACAGCACGCCTGGTCAACAGCTACTTTATGCAGAAGCATCCCGACCCGACGACACCTACGAATGTGAGGCGGCAGCGCTCCAGCAACCTTTGGACGAGGGCGGTCTATTACGAAGGACTCATGGCCCTGTACGCCATCGATCCCGACACCGCTTACCTCAACTATACCGACAGCTGGGCGGAATTCCACCAATGGACCCCGCGAGATGGAGTGCGGACGACCAATGCGGACAACCAATGCTGCGCCCAGACCTACCTCGACCGCTACATGCAGGAGCATAATGATATAATGTTCGTGCGCGTGAAGGAGAACCTGGACCACCAGATGCGGACCAAGATCGGCTGGTGGACGTGGGTGGACGCCATTCAGATGGCCATGCCCGTGTACACAAAGATGTATCGCATCACGGGCGAGGAGCGCTACCTGGAACATGCCATGAAGATGTACATCTGGACACGGGACACCCTTGCGGGTGGCCTCTTCAACGAGCGTGAAGGTCTGTGGTGGCGCGATAAGGACTTTGTGCCGCCATACAAGGAGCCAGACGGCAGCAACTGCTACTGGAGCCGCGGGTGCGGGTGGGCGTATGCCGCCCTGGTCAAAGCCATGGAAGATATCAGCAGCAGACCGCTGACCAGCCGTAGCCACGGCCACCTGAAGCTGCTGAAGCGCGACTTCCGGAAGATGAGCCGCGCATTGCGTAAATGCCAGCGAACCGACGGACTATGGAATCCCAGCCTGCTCTGCCCCACAAACTACGGAGGCAAGGAACTGACCGGCTCGGCGCTGTTCCTCTACGGCATGAGCTGGGGCTTGCGCAATGGCATACTGAAGCCGCGGCACTACCTTCCCGCCTGCCACAAAGCGTGGGCAGCGATGGTGCGGGACTGCGTGCATCCCGACGGCTTCTTAGGGTATGTCCAGGGGACGGGAAAAGAGCCGAAGTCCGCACAGCCAGTCACCAGCGACCGCGTGCCGGACTTCGAAGATTTCGGTACAGGATGTTTCCTGCTCGGAGCTGCGGAGTACTACACGTTGCTGATCAGCCAGGCCAGATAACCCACATAGACAGCCACGAGCACCACACCTTCCCAGCGCAGGATGGTGCGCTGTGTCTTGGCAAAGAACCAAAAGAGCAGTGCGCTGACCAGCAGCATGACGAAGTCCACGGTGCGGATACCCGTGACGTGCATCGGGGTGATGGTGGAACAGAAGCCCAAGATCCAGAAAATGTTGAAGAGGTTGGAACCGATGACATTGCCGATGGCGATGCCGCCGTTTCCCTTGCGGGCTGCCACCACGCTGGTGGCCAGTTCTGGCAGCGACGTGCCGCCTGCCACAAGCGTCAGGCCCACCACGGCATCACTGACGCCGAGACTGCGTGCTATGGACGAGGCACCGCGGACAAAGAGCTCGCCGCCAAGTACCAGGCCTACCAAGCCGCCCACGATGAACAACGCCACCTTCCAGACGGGCATGCCCGGAGCGCTGGAGTTCTCCATAAGCGCCTCTGTCGTCTGAGGACTGGGATTGGCGATGGCAAACGTGTAGGCCATGAAGACGGCGAAGAAGCCCAACAGAGCGATGCCGTCGCTGCGCGTGAGCAGATCCTGCGGCGTAGCACTGTCCAGCGCATGGTCCGCGGCCAAGGCGATGAGCACCACGCTGGCCAGGATGGTGAACGGGATGTCCTTGTAGATGGTGGACTTGCGCACGGCGATGGGCGCGATGGCTGCCGTGATGCCCACAATCATGAGTGTGTTGAACAGGTTGGAACCGACGATGTTACCTATACTCATGTCCGCCGAGCCCTGCAGGGCGGACATCAGGCTGACCACGAATTCGGGCAGCGAGGTGCCGAAGGCGACCACCGTCAGGCCAATGACCATCTCGGGAATGGAGAACCGACGGGCGAGGCCCACGGAGCCGTCGGTGAGTTTGTCGGCACCAAAGAGCACGAGGGCGATACCGACGAGGACGAGAATAATGTCTGTCACGTGCGTTTTATTTTATGGAATACTTTTCTGATAGATAGTCCTCGACCTGCCGCTTCTGGTAGCTGTCGAAGTGGCGGATTTCTGGATTCTCGATGCCCGAGGGCATGAAGAAAGAACAGTTGCGTGGTGCCTGGGCGACCACCCGCTCGCGCAGTTCGCGGCAGTAGGCCACGATGGGGTTGGAGAACCATTGCATGAAGATGCCGTTCCGACATTCAAGGCAGCAGACGAAATCCGTGTTTGACTTAGCCATGGTTGGTGTGGTGTGGAATTCTTTTTTGGAAGTGACGGTGTAGCTTATTCACTCAGGACGTAGATCTCGCTGGGCACCTTGCGGCGCAGGACGTCGAGCTGGAAGTCCGAGCCGGGCACGATGCCGTAGGAGCGGAGGATGCCGCATACGGTCTTGCGCGCCAGTTCGGGATGGTTGTTCTCCTCGCTCAGATGGCAGAGCCATACGTGGCGCAGCGCGGGGCTGGATGAGTTGGCCAGCAGTTCGCCGGCCTCGGTGTTGCTCAGGTGGCCCGTGGGACCGGCAATGCGTCCCTTAAGGTATGCCGGATAGGGTCCGGCCATCAGCATTTCGTGGTCATGGTTGCTCTCGAGTACCAGGTAGTTGGCGGCTTCCACTTCCGCCTTGATGCGCTCGGTCACATGGCCCACGTCCGTGATGAGGCAGAAGCGCACACCACAAGCCTCGACGCAGTAACCCACACAGTCGAGGCTGTCGTGCGGCACGGCGAAAGGCGTTACGACGAAATCGCCGATGGTGACGGGGACGTCTTTCTCGATGATCACCTTGTGCTCTTGCCGCACTCGGGGCGACACGCAGTAGTTGCGCGCTATACCCTCATGGACCAAAGCCGTGGTGTAGATCTGCGTGCCATATTCTGCCGCCAACTTACCAACGGACTTGATATGGTCTGCGTGGTCATGCGTGATAAACACGGCCTTCATCTCATCGACGGGCAAGGCAAAAGTCTGGAAATGACGCTTCAAGGTCTTGTAGCCCAAACCGGCATCGATGAGTATGCCGCCGTTCTCAGTCCACAGGTAGTAGCCGTTGCCGCTACTGCCACTTCCTAAGCATAGAAACTTCAGCATAGCTTCTCATTTTTTGATTCTGCCGCAAAGGTATGAAAAAAAATCGAGAAGTGCACGATGTTAATACATTTTTTATGGACTTTTTACATAAAATGGTCAGAATGGCAGTCCAACGGCAAAGTGGAGGTGGAGGTCGCGCTTCAAATTGGGATGAATGATGGGGAAGTGATCGCGGCCGCTCTCGTATGCGGGATTGACGGCTTTCATGCCTGCGTCGAGTCGCAGGATGAAGTATCCGAAGTTCAGTCGCAGGCCCAGTCCGTAGGCCACGGCAATCTGCTGAAGGAAGGTGTCGAAGCGGAACTGCCCGCCGGGCTGCTCCTCATAGTCGCGCAGGGTCCAAACGTTACCGGCATCAACGAACACCGCCCCGTCGATCTTCCAGAACAGATGCGTGCGCCATTCGGCATTGAGGTCCAGCTTGAGGTCGCCCGTCTGGCGAATGAAATCCACACGCCCGTCGGACCCCGTGAAGCGGCCGGGACCCAGTCCACGCACACTCCATCCGCGGACGCTGTTTGCGCCGCCCGAGAAATAGCGTTTCTCGAAGGGCAACACGCTGGAGTTGCCATACGGGATGGCTATGCCGAAGCCCGCGTGCAGCGCCAAGGAGTTGCGCTCGTCGATGTGAAAGCTCTTGGAGAAGTCAAAGTCCAGCTTAGCGTACTCCGCATAGGCGATGTTGAAGAGCGTGTAGGCGCCGAGGTCCTGGGAGTACTGAGCGCGGAAGAGGTGCGAGAGGGCATAAAGGAGGTTACCGCCGGTCTCCACAGCCAGGCGGACGCTGTAGGCATCCTGCCCCGAGTGCTGCGAGAGTGAAGTGGCCGGACGGCTGGTATAGTGGAAGTTGTAGCCCAGGCGCATGATGAACAGGTTCTCGTAGTTGTAGCGCAGCACAGCGTTGCGACTGCTGTTGTCCCGCAGGTATTCATTCTGGAAGGTCTCGCTAATCCAGGGCATGAAGACGTAGTTGAGGTCTATGAGGTCTATGCGTTGCTGAAGGCGCTGACTGGGGCTGGTCCAGCGGTAGCGCCAGGCAGCCGTGAGCACGCGGCGGTGGAACTCCGGGCGATCCTGGGAGTCGTACATCAGCGAGGCGATGCTCTGCGCCTTAGCCCCCCGGCGGGAAAGGCGGTTGACGAAAGGGAACATGAATTCCGGGAAGTTCAGGTTGCCTTCCACGCTGTACTCCACGTAGTTCTGGTCGGCATAGCCCTTCAGACCCTTGATGGCCTCGAAGGCGCCGCGGAGGGTCAATCCGAATTGGGTGGAACGGCGGAAGAAGTTGCGGTTCTGGTAACCCAGGCTGACGGCCGCACCGAAGTCGCCCGCAGAATTGGTGCCTTCGAGTTCCACACTGAGGCTGTTGCGCTTGGCCGAGATCATGGAGACGAAGGCCTGCAGCTGCGTGGAGTCCTCGCGCATAGGTTCCAACGAGACGCTGGCTCCGAGCAGTGCCGAGAGCGAGGAGATATTGCTGTAGGTGGCCTGGACATCGCTCTCGCGGAACAGGGCACCCGGGTGCAGCGACGACCGGCCGAGGATGAAGTTCGGACGCAGGAAGAGCGATTTGTTCCAGTAGAAGTCTATTCCCCTGACCGACGCGCTGTCATACTCCGCCGTGCCGGCCAGCAGGCTGCGAGCATCGATGTCATAGAGATAGCTGACGCGCCCTATGCTGAAGCGGGGATGGGCCCGTAGCGTGTCGCCGAGGGAGGCGCGATAGGCCGGAATGTGCATCGTCAGGTCCACGTCATGACTGCCGCTGAGCGTGTCAGCATCATAGCGGACCTGAGATTTGGTGAAGCGGTAGAAACCCGTGTCCTGCAGTTGATTGGTGATGCGCGAGCGCTCGCGGTCGAGGAGGTTGACATCAAAGGGGAAGATGCTGTCAGCCAAGTGCGAACTGCCCCACCCGGCCTCCACGAGGGAATCTACGACAGGGTCCTCCACCACACGCTTGAAGGAATGGACATAATATCGCTGGCCGGGATGGATGTAGTAGTTCAGCTTCACGCGCCGCTTCTTCACTCGCTGATTGACCTCCACCACGGCGTCGAGGTAGCCCAGGTTGCGCACCGCCGCCTGCATGTCCTCGCGACTCTGGTTGGACATCAGGGAGTCATAGACCACGGGGGCTTCGCCGATGCGCTGGATGAAGCGGTTGATGCGCCGCGTACTGTCCGTGCCGCTGAGGCAGTAGAAACCCATGGGGGCCTTGAAGAGCGAGAACCAGCGGGCGTTGGGGTGCTGACGAATGAAGCCGCTCATCTCGCCCGTGGGGATGTTCTTGTCGGAACAACGTACCGAGATATTGTCCAGCAGGTACTCGTCGTCTTCCAGGAAGCGCGTGGGCGAACAGGAGACGACCATCCACGCGAGCAACAAGACGGCCAGCCGGCGCGACCATCGCGGCAGCTGTCCTCCTTCCAGCACATGACAGACGAGCCAGGCAGATGCGCCCAGCAAGTTTTTCCGCAGCTGTGAGGTCGAAGCCCGTCTCATGATTCTGAAATTAAACCGTTCAGGACTGACGACGGCGAAATTCTGCGAGCACGATGCCCGTAGCCATCGCTACGTTCAGGCTATCCGTGGCCTTCCGCTCGGCGGGGAACGTAGGGATCAGCAGCCGGCGACGGCACGCGGCCTCCACCTCTGGATGAATGCCACGTCCCTCGTTGCCCATCACGATGACACCTGTCGGCGACAACGGGGACTGCCAGAGTACATCGCCATGCAGCGAAGTGGCATAGACGGGCACGGAATCCGGCAGGGCTGCGAGGGCTGCTGGGAGATTATTTATAATATGTACGCGCGTGCGCGAAAGACCACCCATCGTGGCCTGCACGGCCTTGGGGTTGTAGATGTCAGCCGTGGCGGGTGTGGCCCAGATGTGGTTCACTCCGAACCAATCGGCCAGCCGCACGATGGTGCCGAGGTTGCCGGGATCCTGAACGTCGTCGAGCACAATGGTGAGTTCCGAGGCCGCCGTGGCGGCGAAGTCTGCCTCGTCCGCAGGTATCTCAAAAAGTGCCAGCACACCCTGCGGCGTCTGTTGCAGGCTGGCACGCATGAGTTCGTCGGGGGTTACGTCCACTATTCGTGACGGCTCTGCGCGTTGCAGCAGTTCTGCACACGCGGAGCGCACATCCTGGGCGACAAACAGTTGACGGAGGTTGAAGTAGCCCAGCAGTTCGCCCACCAGCTTGGGTCCCTCTGCTACGAACAATCCTTCGCTGCGACGCCCCTTGCGAGTGTCCAGCGAGCGGATAAGTTTCAGCGTAGCTTTCGTCAACATCGGCTGTTCATTCAAACTGAGCGGCGCGCACGCGGCTCAGGGTCTCCGGAGTCATCTGCAGGAAGGACGCCACATGCACCATGGGAGCCCTCAACACGATTTCGGGTTTTGTCTTCAGCAGCCTCACATAGCGCTCGGTGGCATTCTCGAAGCGCTGGCTGTCGGCGTGTTCCTGCGAGGAGATGAGGGCGTGCTCCAGGATTTTCTGGTAGAGTTGGGCCATTTCCTTGTCGGTCTCCACGAGCTGCATGAGGCGGTCGTAGGGTATTCCGAAGACGTATGAGGTCTCCAGCCCCTCGACCATCAGTCGCGAAGGTTCCTGCTTCAGGAAACTCTCGATGCAGATGACGATGCGCCCTTCGTAGCTGAAGTGCTCCGTCACGTCGCGGCCACCTTTGTAGTAGAACTGGCGTACCATGCCCCGTTCCACATAATACATGAATTTACAAACCTCGCCTTCTTGCATAAGTTTCTCGCCCTTGTTGACTTTGAAGGGCACAAGGATGTTCGCCAGGGTGTCCACACCCCTGGGTGTCAGCGTGCAATAGCGTCTTCCAATTTCTCGCGCGATGTCTTTTCTTTTGTCAATCATAGTCGTTCTCCTTTCGGCAGTTTTGTCGGTTAGTCTAATTTCAGTACGGCCAGGAACGCCTTCTGCGGCACCTGTACGTTGCCTATTTGTTTCATTCGTTTCTTACCACGTTTCTGTTTTTCCAGCAGCTTGCGCTTTCGGCTGATGTCGCCGCCGTAACACTTGGCGGTGACGTCCTTTCGGACTTGCTTCACGGTCTCGCGGGCAATGATCTTGGCACCGATGGCAGCCTGGATGGCGATGTCGAATTGCTGACGGGGCAGCAGTTCCTTCAGTTTCTCGCACATCCGGCGTCCGAAGTCCACGGAGTTGTCCACGTGGGTCAGCGTAGAGAGGGCGTCCACGGGTTCGCCGTTGAGCAGAATGTCCAGCTTCACTAACTTCGAGGGGCGAAAGCCGTCCTGATGGTAGTCGAACGAGGCGTAGCCCTTGGAGATGCTTTTCAGCTTATCGTAGAAGTCAATGACGATCTCACCCAGCGGCATGGCGAACTGGATTTCCACGCGGTTGCCGCTGATGAAGTCCTGCTTGATGAGTTCGCCGCGCTTGCCCAGACAGAGGGTCATGATGGGACCTATGAAGTTGGCGGTGGTGATGACCGAGGCGTGGATGTAAGGCTCCTCGATGTGGTCGATGAGCGTCGGGTCCGGCATGCCTGCCGGATTATGCACCTCCTTCACCTCGCCCTGCTTGTCATACACCATATATGATACGTTGGGCACGGTGGTGATGACGTCCATATTGAATTCGCGGTCCAACCGTTCCTGCACGATCTCCATGTGCAGCAGTCCCAGGAATCCGCATCGGAAACCAAAGCCGAGGGCCACGCTGGACTCGGGCTGGAAGGTCAGCGAGGCATCGTTCAGCTGCAGCTTCTCCAGCGAGGCGCGCAGGTTCTCGTAGTCCTCCGTCTCAATGGGATATACGCCGGCGAAGACCATGGGCTTCACTTCCTCAAAGCCTTCGATGGCATGAACCTGCCCCATCGTGGCCACGTGCGTGATGGTGTCGCCCACCTTCACCTCCGTGGCGGTCTTGATGCCGCTGACGATATAGCCTACGTCGCCGCAATGCAGCTCGCGGCGGGGCACCATATCCATTTTCAGCACGCCGATCTCGTCGGCCTTGTACTCCTTGCCAGTGTTGATGAACGCCACCTCGTCGCCGCTCCGCATACTGCCGTTGACAATCTTGAAATAGGCGATGATGCCGCGGAAGGAGTTGAACACGGAGTCGAAGATCAAAGCCTGCAGCGGAGCCTGTTCGTCGCCCACGGGGCATGGGATGCGGTCCACCACGGCGTTCAGTATGTCGTCCACGCCCTCGCCGGTCTTTCCGCTGGCGCGGATAATCTCCTCGCGCTTGCAGCCCAGCAGGTCGATGATCTCGTCCTCCACCTCCTCAGGCATGGCGTTCGGCATGTCGCACTTGTTCACCACGGGGATGATCTCCAAGTCGTGGTCAATGGCCATATAGAGGTTCGATATGGTCTGCGCCTGCACTCCCTGAGTGGCATCCACCACCAGCAGGGCTCCTTCGCAGGCAGCGATGCTTCGGCTGACCTCATAGGAGAAGTCCACGTGTCCCGGGGTGTCGATGAGGTTGAGTATATATGTCTCTCCATCACGCTGATACTCCATCTGGATAGCGTGGCTCTTGATGGTGATGCCGCGCTCGCGCTCCAGATCCATGTCATCGAGCATCTGGCCCTCGGTGACCTGAATCGTGTTGGTGCGCTCCAGCAGACGGTCGGCCAGGGTGCTCTTACCGTGGTCGATGTGCGCAATGATACAGAAATTCCGAATGTGTTTCATGCCGCAAAGGTAGTGCTTTTCTGTTACAAAAACAAATATTGGAGACCTTTTTAATATAAAAAAGAAGAAGAAAGCCCAATTCTGGCGTAAAATTCCACAAAAGAAGGCTTCCCACACGAGTAAAAACTCATGTGGGAAGCTAAAACGTGATGTGATTCTTCAATTACTTGAGGCTGAAGACGGGCTCCTTCTCGTCGCCGGCGACGGAGAGCTTGTCCTCACGCAGCAACCAACCCAGACCGAGGAAGAGTTCCTTCTCGCTCTTAGCCTTTGCTGCCTTCTTCAGTTCCTTGGCACCCATGGCGCCGTTCTCGTTCAGCGCATTCCAAATTGCGCCTGCAATAGATCCTGTGTTCTCAAACATAATCTTTTTACTTTGAAACGTTAATTATTAACCTAAATAATGTCGCATGTCGGAGTCACCTCTTTCATTTTGACGTCGCAAAGGTACGCTTTTTCATTAAAAAAAGCAAAAAATAAAGCAAAAAGTTACACTTTAGCATGATATTTTCGATGAAAATACTAATTTTGCGGCCCGTAGGGCAAAATCAAGCCCGTTTTTGCACACCGATTTGCATATAAAAGCGATTTTCTGCGCGCACCTATGGAACAGTCCTTCTCTCTCCCCGACGGGCTCACCAAAGCCCAGCAGTACAAACAATTTCTCCGCGACTACGCCCTCTTCATCGATGGCGAGACGGACCTCATCGCCGCCCTGTCCAACACCTCCGCAGCGCTGCGCGAGGCCTTCGGCTTCTTCTGGGTCGGTTTCTATCTCGTCAAGGACGCCGACTGGCTGTCGCTGGGTCCCTTCCAGGGCTCGGTGGCCTGCGCCCGCATCCGCCGGGGCCGCGGTGTATGCGGCACGGCGTGGGCCGAAGCCCGCACCCAGCTGGTTCCCGACGTGGATCTCTTCCCCGGCCACATCGCCTGCAGCTCCCTCAGCCGCTCCGAGATCGTAGTCCCCCTACTCGACCCCACCACCGCGGTCCGTGGCGTCCTCGACATCGACTCCGACCGCCTCGCCGCCTTCGACGAGGAAGACCGGCGCGGGCTGGAGCAAGTGGTGCAGCTTCTCTGCAAGCAGATATTTCCGGAGTGAACAGCGAGGATTCTTTATCTTCAGACCGGTCAAGATTTTCGTTTTATCCACGTGGCTATACAGGTGCCTCCCCCTTCCGCACGCGTCCCAACCTCCTCCCATCAAGCCCCAAAGTTCCCCTCATCCGGCCGAATTCTTCAGACGCAACTTGCGTCTCTACAGACGCAGCCTGCGTCTCTACAGACGCAACCTGCGTCCGCAGCGATGCAGCTTGCGTCTGAACTATTAATCTCACATTTACAACCTCATCAGGAAGTATAAGCCAATTCACTTGACTGAGGGACAGAAGAAACAGCGTTTTTTAAGTCTTAACACGTGCGCGCAGAACTTTATTTTATATTCGCTCTGATCGGGCTGTCCGCTGATGGCCATCTGCTCCTCGCCCTGATGGGCACTATCTGGAATGGCAGCACGCTTTTCGTCGTGCTTGAAACTCGAAACGGGTCTGGTTTTATCTGTTTTCATATTTTTTATGAGGTTTTTATTTGTCGATTCGGAAGTTATATGTATTTTTGCGGCGTAAAACAAAAGAAAGATAGGATTATGACAGCACTACAAATGAATGCAGAACTCTTTCGCGAGCTTAGTATCATTGCTGAAGATGAGAGCCTGATGAAGAAAGCTGTAAAGTATCTCAAGAAGCTTGCTGCTAAGAAGCAGGCAATGGATGAGACAGAATATATCATGTCCTCACCTGCAATGGTTGAGATCCTTCGCCAAGGAGAGGAAGACATCAAGAATGGTCTTGGCCATGTTATAAAGCTTGAAGACTTATGGAAATAAAGTTTATGCCCAGGGCAGAGGAGGACTTGGCGTATTGGAAAGCAATAGGCGATAAGCGCATTATGAAGCGCATCACAAAGTTGCTTGCTGACATCCTTGAGCATCCCTTTACAGGCATAGGAAAACCCGAGCCATTGAATGAGAATTGCATGGTCTTTGGAGCCGCCGCATCACCGATGAGCACCGCTTGGTTTATTCCGTTAGCGACGGCATTTTTTATGTCTATGTGCTTTCTCTGCGATTCCATTATTCTAAATAGCTTTTAGGATTTCTTCTTCCAACTTGTCCACATCTAATACAGCGACCCTCTGCCCCCAAGTTGGATAACCCTTGAAATCACCTCTTTTGGTACGATGTCCATTCTCTACCAAAATCTGAAGCCAGGACGTGCAAAGCGCGATGTGGCAGCAGCCTTTGGAGTTAGTGACACCTTCTTTGTCCGTGGCTCCACACATTGGTTTACGTCCGTAACATCTGCGCCCATCATGCCCGTCTTTGGAACAGGACATCGGGTGTACGCCCTCTGATGCCGCGCCATCCTCGTAACACCTTCATTTCTCAGCCTTCCGCAGGAACCCAACGCACCTATTTCGTTCTTGCCATCATTCGCTATTGGCTGAATCTCATCGATTCCTCCAACACGTTGACACAAGACCTCGCTCAGCTTTTTTCCCTCTATCCGAGTGTCTATCCTGGTGCCCTTGGCTTCCCTCAATCCTGACAACAAGAAGCGTTGTGGAAATAGTTGGTCACTACTCATCTTTACCGTAAAGGTTATCGTATGCGTTAAGGTTGTGCTTTCGGCTTCCCTTCCTCAATCTTCAAACCCAAGTTATAGAGGTCGGAGATGCGTTGGAGGTCATCGACTTTGGTGCGGTTACAGATGTTGGAATAGATGTACCAGCCATCGCACTCATGCTGCCAGATGTGGCCTGGGACGGTGGGGCGCTTGTCCTTGCTAACGAGATTGTAGCCGACATGGATGATGCCAACCGCTGGGATGCGGGCTAAGCCGATTTTCCGGAGGGTATCGATGAAAGTGTCTATGGCTTGACGATGCCAGATGATGGTGCCGTCGGGGAATGTCACTCGCAACCCCTTCGTCGGGTTCTTGATTATCTTTGTTGGTTCATAAGGAGCAAGAACCTCAGGCTCCGCTTTGCTCTTCACTGGCGTGCTACTCTTAGGTGTCAGTGTCTTGGCACCCATAATCTCGCTAATCTTCGCCTTACGGCTCAGCGCCACGCTGATAGGCTCGCCAGGGTGATACTCCACCACCAACACCAAGTCGCGCTTGATAGGTTCCAGTCGCGGCGCGATGTCATTGCTCAAAGCAGGCAGTATCTCCTCCTTGATGATACCTTCCTCCAGTTCCTCCACTTGCTGGAGAACTTCTTTATTGAGTCGCACTCCCAAATCGCGAGAGTTCTCAATGATGCTGTATAGTTTCTCAAGTATGACCATATGCAATAGTTGTTTTTAGAGTCACGAATCAATCCTCATTAATTCCCTTCCTCATGAAAGATAAATACGGTCATATCCCTAATTTATTCAATAAATTTTTCCAAATATTTTCATGTAGGTCAATGTTCTCTACTCTTATAACATTAAGACCCACATCTTGCAAATTATTAGCCTTTTCATCATTGATATTTTCGGAATTTCTACATACATACCACCCCTTTAGACCATATTTAGCGCGTTCTTTCAACAACCACCATAATACTTCTTCATCTTTCTCCAATCCTAAGCCGAAGATGAATAGATTTTTCCGAAACACAATGCTTAGCCAAGAATTATTATTGTCCCAATGATTATCTTTCAACGGATTTGTCGTCTTTTTTAATCTCGCTTGTATCTCTCGTTGTAAATTATCGTAATCAGCTTGTCCTATCCTAATGCTGTTAACATAGTAGTATAAACCATGAATATGCCAAATAGCGAAGCTATCCCAAGGATGATTTATAGGAGATGGCGCAAAATACGTTTCAAATGGGAAACCTTCTTGGGCCTTATTGCTAGCTCCATCAGTTATTCTTGGAGATAAATGAGATAGCTTGCTTAATGAGGTATCATAATTCGTGGTCAATATTGGAGATTGTATTGCTTCTGCAACTTTTATAAAAGGAATAATCCAGTCCTTCAAAGTGTAATTATCAAAAAGGGTCTTGATAATCTGTTTAGCCGCAAAATCGTCTGTTTTTCCTTGAGCCACAATATTGATAACAATGGATCGTGCATCAAATGAATTCGGATTGTTATTTATTCCAACAGATGCCATTATTATCTCAACTCGCGTTCTTATTTCTTTTTCTAACTGTTGTAACCTTTCATTTTTTTGATACAGACCATTAAGATAACTCATCTTATCAATATCCCCAGATTGCGGCGAATTAGGGATGTCAATATAAGTAAAATCTTTAAACATACAGGGCTCTTCAATACTATCAACAAGAATGGACAAATAATTGGTTGATTCTTTATGACTACGTTCAATGTCTTCACTTTCTTTTCTCAAAACAATGGAATCAAACTGTCTTGGGAGTGATAATGTACTATTTAAACAACACTCCTTTTTTCTTGGGAATAGTTCATCCCGTACTTTCATGATTAACTCTTTCCAATCAACTTTCCCTGAAATATGCTTCTCATGCTGCTCGTATTGATGTATTCCATTGCCTACTAGAAAGACTATGGAATCAAGATTCTGCATAACTAAAGATGAAAGTTCTTCGCACGTCATAATTGCGTTATTATTATCATGTCATTCTTATCATTTAACCTAAAGCGTCTCGTTCTGATTTTGCAGGTCTTTGCGAGGAATCCAAACTCTTTGCAAAAATAGTAATTATTATCAAAATATTGGCTTTTTTCTACATATTTTTTAAATTTCCTTCTCTATTATTTTTATCTTGTTCAGTTAGAACGTAGAACCGATAGACAAGACAGTCGATTAGCTTTGAAATTCTATATTGCTTTTCTGATTCTTTCACAACTGGCTATATTCTGAAGGTTCCTCAATTTCCACCTTAATTTTAATATTTAAAGTTTGACCAATCCTTTCCAAAAGACTCTTTTTTCCAATTGTTGATAAATGAGTGCATACAAACCCATACTTCCCAAGAGAATTCATTTGTTTTCGATTATCTCTTTTGGGAACTATTAACGGCAACCCATCAAGGGTGTACTTGTTCAGAACCGAAATCCTTGTTGGACCAATCATTTTGATAGCATTTACAAAAACGTCTGTAGCTTTTTCTCCCTTAACCATCTTGCCTTTGATGGTTACTTTGAGCTTTTTTGCTGGTGATTTCTTTCTTTTAGTTTCGTTTTCCATATATATTCTACTTTTCTATAATTTGTATTTCATCGTTTGATAATTTGTACAATTGATATACAATTTCGTCAATCATCGATTCTTCTTCCGACGTATCGGAATGATTATTAATGCTTTTCTTTTTAATAATAATAGTTACAAGTTCTTTCAATTTTAATTGAGTGGCATTATCAATAGTTGGAATAGGCAAATTGTCTATTTCGTATCCATTAACATTACTATTCGTGCTAAAACACCTGAAAAACCAATTGATTAGTTTTGAGTTGAGAATCCCTAATAACGCATAGATGTTTAAGCCGTTTGGAGCAAATAGATAGTTACAAGAATTAGCTAAATAGTATCCCTCGGGAACCAATGCCATTACTATACGTATTTTATCATTTGCTCCAGTCATCCCTTGCATGGCAATACGCATATAGTTGTGATGCTTTGACTTATCAGACTTACCATAATCCTTCAAGTATTTAACCTCATCAAGATATTCTATCTCACCTTGACTCATCTGTAGAGTATAGTAATATCTTTGTATGGCTGCACCTTTTAGTATTATCGGATAATATCTGTTATTTGTGAAATAATCTTTATGGAATGTCATGTTGAGCTCTCCTTCAATACATCTCAGACCAAATTCTCTAAGTTTTGTCATTTTTATAACAATTGGAGTAAAATCTGCATTTAACCTTGGTATAGCTAGATCAACTGGATCCATAGATTTAATCTCATCGTAATTGAATCTTGTCTTTAGACCAGATGTTTTATTTTTTTCGTCCCATATATATACGAGGAAATAATCTTTTGTTTTTCTTTTTCTTACGATTGGAATACAAACGCTCATCTTAACACTCTCAAATACTCTTTTCTTCTTGCTGTCTCGCTCAGGAAAGGAATCAATTGATAAGAATTGTGCGTGTTCAAGAATATATTGTCTCAGATTAGTAGCCTGTCTGTCTGCCAATAAGGAATTTTGGCATATTACACACATAATGCCTTCTTCGCGGCACATGCTACCTAAAGCACTTGCTATAAATAGCTTATATGCATTTAGCTTACCTCCAAATGCTATTTTGTATTCTTTGACATCTCTCAGCTCTTTAATCTCACCAACATGGTTCTCTTGATAAACAAAATACGGCGGATTACCAATCACAATATCAAAACCACCTTGCAAGAACACATCATAGAACCAAGTATGCCAGAGGAAGAACTGGTCGTTGCCGGAGAGGTCGAGAGTGCCGAAGTCGAGGTCAATGCTTTGCTCGCGAAGTTGCTGCTTCACATTATCTATTATGCGTGCGCGAAGATCTTGCTTCTTGTGGTGGTCGGTGCAGTTGTAGTATTCATCCAACATCTTACGAAGGTCAAGACGGAAGACATCAAGCATATTGTCGAAGATGGAGAGCATACCAGACTCATCGGCTTTCTTCTCGGTCATTGTGGAGAGGTCAACACTCTTGTATTGCTCCAACAACGAGTTGCCCTGCATGATTTTGAAGTCAAGGTTGGGTAATGCCTGAGGTGTCTCTTCATCCACGATAAGTGCGAGCCAGAAGCGGAGGCGGGCGATGTCAACGGCACCACGTTCGATGTCAACACCATAAATATTCTTCTGGATGATGTGCTTCTTGATTTCAGCGGCTTGGTGCTGGCTGATGCCTTCGAGGGCGGTACGGCAGAGGAAGAGTTCTTTGAGCAAGCCCATGGGGAAGGCTCCTGAGCCAATGGCGGGGTCGCATATCTTGACGTCCTTTAATGCATCGTCCACTTGCTGCAAGAACTTGGCGTTGGTGCCGAGAGCATGGACATCATGAGTGGTGACGAACTGACGAATGGCTTCTTTGGTCGGTTCATCTTCAATATCTGTTTGGAGGTAGGCAATCAAGGATTCACGACACATATAGGTGACAATCTCCTTGGGCGTATAGAAAGCCCCTTTGTCCTTGTTGTCTTCCAGCAAGTTCTCGAAGATGCGGCCAAGCATTTCTGGGTCAACACCCACCTCGGCATCATCGGGATCGTTCTCGTCGATGGTGAAATTATAGGACGCGAAGAAGTCAAGCAACGATTGCATGTATTGGGCAGGCAGGGGAAACTCCGTTTCATCTGCGGCTTCGCGCTCGAACAAGCCACCATTTAAATAAGGTACGCGTATGCGAGAACCCACGGCAGGCGACACAAGATTATTGGTACGTTCGGTGTTGAGGTCGTTGAATAGCGCTTCCAAAACGTTGTCGATAAAGTGGTCCTTATCTTTACAACTACTAAACAAGTTCTGGATGAATTCAGGGTCACCATCACCCCACTTGCCTTGAACTGGTACACCCAGCCAACCTTTCTTCTGGAGGAACTGAAGGAAGACGAGTCGGCCCATGAGTTTCTTCACGTAGTCACGCACAGCTTTTTCGGGATTTGCGAAGCGGGCGAACTGCTGCATGATGAATGCATTGGGGTTTCCTTCCTGTCGCTCTTCCCATTTGCCTCCGACCTTCACCATTCGCTTACCCGTGACGTGGAAGATGATGTCTTCGTACTGCTGCTTGTAGCCCTTGAAGAACATATCGCCAACGGCTTCCACGGAGAAGGCTTTCGTCAGGTCTTTCAGCGAGAGAGCACTATCGCGCAGTTTCTCGAACTGCTGAATGGCCGTGCGGCTGCGATGCCCTTCGCCCAGAAGGTAAGTGAAGCGCTTGGTGTCTGTTGACTCTTTCTTATAACTGCCATCATCGGCGAACGTCCATGATTCGCTGACATACGAGAAGCGCAACACGCTCTCGTTCTTGCGATAGCAGAACATGAATGCTCCCGCATTGCCATTGTTGCGCCAGGCCGTGAGCAGCATATCACGGATACCACGACGGTTGCGTTCGATATCCACGCTCTCTGCCAGCTCCACTTCGTAGATGCTTATGGTCTGCTCATCGCTGAGGGTGATAGTGCCGAGCCAGAGTGCCTGTTTGGCAAACTGGCTGCTGGTTGATACAGGGGATGGGGTGTTCCAGAACTTGACTTTATTACCGAAGATGTCATGCAGCAGCAATTGCCAGTTCTGACGGTTATAGCGAGATTCGATGATGTCTCTATACGGTACCATGATGATTTCCTATTTTACGATTTCCTATTGACAATTTGTTTCTTGAAAGCTCTCGGAGAGGATGATGACGGCATCGGATTCCTCCTCGGCATGCTGCGTGTCGCGATAGTAGGCGTTGTAGTGATTGGCCATTTCGAGGATTTGCTTCAACGCTTCGTCGAAGGTCATCTTCGCCTTGCTGCCGCCGTGTCGCTGCAGGTCTTTCTGAATACGCTGCAGTCGCTTGGCGATATAGGTGATGGTGCCTCGTTCTGCAAGTTCCTTCAGCTGAACCAGCTTCAGGCGTATGTCACCATCCTCAATATGAGGCATCATGCTGTTGATGAGGCTGACGGCCGTCGTCACCTGAGCACCCAGGTTGCTGCGCTGGCTTTGGTTCTGTTCTTCCTCGTGCAGTTCCTGTTCTTTGACACGATAGAACTCCTTCACAGCCTGTTCCACGTGTTCATGGTGCTGCGCGATTCTTGCCACCGGTTTCTCTTCGGGTTGAGCCTTGAAATAGTTGAGCGCATCGAGCACGGAGATTTCACGAACCTGTTCATCGCTGACCATATAGAAGAGTTTACGGAAGTTGGTCTTGAGGAATACCAACGTATCGTCGGATAAGGTCACTCCATCGATTTCCCGAGGCTCGCGACCCGTTCGGCTGCGTAACGATAGTCGCTCAATGCGCTTGTATTCCTTGCGGTTCTGTAGATAGAGCGTGCGCAGTTCCTCATAGAAGGGTAGTTCCAAGTTGCGGTCTTCCTGCTCGCGCTTGATCCCTTCCTTGAAGAGCTTGTCGAGGTCGCGGTCGATGATTTCCTCTGTGCTGTAAATCTGGTTGTCCTCCCCGAAGGTGGTGTGGAAGGTCTGTATCTTGCTCAATGCAATTTGGTTGAGCTTGATTTCCTTGTTGCCTTGCTCCGAGGGGTAGAACACATAGTTATAAATGGTGTCGGATTTCGAGCCAATACGGTTCACACGCCCTATGCGCTGCATCAGACGGGTGGAGTTCCACGGGGTGTCGTAGTTGATGATGATATTGGAGCGATGAAGGTTGACACCCTCTGCCAAGACGTCGGAGGTGAGGATGATGTTGTAGTCGTTCTTCTGCTCCTTCCAGTTGGCATCGAAGTTCTCGCGGATGGTCTTAAACAGCGTACTGCGGTTGTTGGAGGAGATGACCAGCGCATCTTTGCGATTGATGCGGCGAGCCAGATATTCAATTGTATCTACCGATTCAGAGAACACCACAATCTTCCCTTCTGGATTGCGCTCTTTCCTGAAGAGCTCATGCTTCAGCAGGTCTTCGAACCGGGCAAACTTCGAGTCGTCGTCATCGTCGATGTATTCCCATTCCAACCACATGTCATCAAGCAGCTTCTGATCTTGTTGCAGCATCTCGATATACTCCGGACGGAAGTCATCACGCTTGAACACGGCGTTCTTGGGATTCGTCTCAGCCTTCTCGTTTAGTTTCTCCTCTATCTCATCATCGGTATAGCCCTTCTCGTAGAGCAGGTTGATGTCCATATCCGGCGCGATGAAGATGCGGTCGTTCTCCCACATCTGAAGCATGTTCTCATTGGCCTGACGGAAGTTCTCCACGGATTTCTTGAAGGCATAGAAACTGCTTTCCAGTCGCTTGACCAGTCCGTTCTTTCGGATACCAGCCAAACTGCGGCTGATGAGTTCGGCATTATCATAGAGTCCGTTGGAGGCTTCTGGCTTCAGAAAGGCGATAGCCTGATAGCGGGCGTAGGTCAAGCGTTTGTCCAGAATGTCCATTGCCTCCTTGAAGAGGGTAGCCAAGTGGGGATTCAATTCATATTCCTTCTTGATAGGTTCGGCCACCTTGGGGAAACCATGTACATCTTTATTATAGCGCGGAATGCTCTCGATGTCCGTTCGGGTACGTCTGACCGTCAGAGGCTTGATGACGCGGTCACGCACGCGCTCTGCTAGCTTCTTGAATTGCTTGACATCGAAGTTCTCCTGCTTGCGGAACTTGCGGAACTCCACAACGAGGGGTGAGAAGAACGCCGTCAGGTTGGGAACGCCATCAATGGTGCAGCGGCGCGGATCCTGAAACATCGATATCTGATAGTAAAGGTCTGCGGGAGTGTTGTTCATCGGCGTTGCAGAAATCAGCATCACCTTTTTCTTGTAGCCTGGAATGTTGCCCGTTTCCACGCGGGGCATTTTGCAGATTTCCTGCAACTGCTGGAAGGCACCGGTGGTGTGGTTGCGGAATTTATGCGCTTCATCCACCAGCACGAGGTCGTACTCATCGGCATTCCAATACTTGTAGTTGTCATCATCGAGCACTTTGCCAAGACTGCCGTTGCTGACAAAGCAGGCATACTTGTCGATGCCGAAATCCTTGAAGGTTGATATCCAGTTCTGCTCCACGGCAGGTGGATAGACCACCAGAATCTTCGTGTGGTCGCGTCCGTTCTCGATGAGGAACTTCTTGGCAATCATTGTGGCGATGACTGTCTTTCCCAGACCTACTACGTCTGCAAGGAAGAAACCGTCGTAGCGGATGAGCTTCTGATAGCCTTCGATGACAGCATCCGATTGATACTCGAACTTGTCGTACTTATCAGGCATATCGAAGGGATCGTCCTGGTCAACTTCTAGCACGCGGTCGGAGAAGTATTCCATCAGCATCTTGATGTAAAGCTCGTATGGCGTGACATCACCCTTCAGGTAGGTCTTATCGAGCGTTGCCTGATAGTCCTCGGCATTGATGGGTACTCCCTTGGCTTCTTCCCACAGCAGTTCAAACTCATGCTTGGCGAAGGCCACATCTTCGTATTGTGTTAGTTTGACGTTGAACTCATACTGCTTTTCATCGCTGATACCTAATCCGTTGCCGCTGAGGTTGCTACTGCCTGTGATGGCGGCACCGAAGGTGTGCTGGTTGTAGTTGTCAGGATAGAGGATATAGAGCTTGGCATGAATCTTCTTGGAGGGATGGGCGCGCAATTCCAGTTTGCCGTCCAGCATATCCTGCACCATCTGAAGCATGCCATCCTCCACCTGCTTAGTGTAGTTGGATTGTTCGATGTCTTCCTTCAGTTTCCTTAAGCACTCCTCCTTAACCTCTTCTTCGGCGCCGAAAAATAGTTCGCCTTTCTGATGGGCACGGGCGATGTATTTATCCACGTCAATGCCTATCAGGATGCGTACCTTATTTATACTATTAAGGAACGGGCGCAAGGTAAAATAGCCTGATGCACGAAGGAAACCAACCACGGCATCAAGGTTCTTCACTTGAGGGTTGTTCTCCAGAATACCCTCGAACTCTTTCATCAAAGTGTTCCCATCTCTATTGGTGAAGATATGGGAAGATACAGGAATGTCCTGCTGATTCATAGCAAGCAAGTGTTTTCACTAAGTTTAGTTCGTTGCCATGAACTCAGATAACAGACGGATTCCCTGACAGATACACAAACAAAGGCGCGGACGAATTGACTTCATCCAACGTCTTGCGGTACCTGGCAGGGAAACCTAACACTCAGAAATGAAGCAAAACGCCCACGCTATCGCATGGACGTCCGCTCGTTTTGTTCTTTCTGAGTGATGTCTTATCTACTGCCAGGTTTCCAAGACGTTATGAGAATAAACGGCAAACGTTTAGTTATTTCATTAAGATTTGATTGGGCTCCTTCGCTAAGGTTTCCGGCGAGTCACTATGGAGCCGCTTCGTGCCCTTTCGGGCACAAAGATAGACAAAAGTTATGAATCGACGTGCAGATGGGAGGAAAAAAATGAGGGTGGAGGGTGAAGAATGGGTGAATAATGGGCAAATTGAGGGGGATGATGGGCAAATTGAGGGTGAATGATGGGCAAATTGAGGGGGGATGATGGCAAATTGAGGGTTCTCGCGATGTTTCTTCGGTTACAGCCGAAATGAGCTTCTTTTTGAAGCAAGAATGGGCAAATTGAGCAGAAAACTATACCTAAAATTACGCCTTTTTGCCCTTTTTGAGGCTCGAACAGCACTTTAGCACTGCAAAAAGCACTGTAAAAGCACTTTTTAAACCAAATACAATCAGCGAATTAACACCAAAGAGTGCTAAAGTGCTGTAACATTTGAGGCATTTTTTATTTTGATAAAAACTTTGGACAGATTCGAATGTATCATGTCCTTAGGCTCGAGACGCCACGGCTTATAGCCGCATACACCACGATATACCATCCTTAAAGCCGCGGGGCAGGTTCCGTCGAGGCATGGTGCATCGTCCCTAAAGCCGCGGTGCAGGTTCCGCCGAAGCACGGGGAGACGCAGTCAAAGCCGCGGGGCAGGCTCCGCAGAGGCACGATGCATGAGGAATCCTCGATGGCCATTGCAGCCAAGAAATCTGTGAAATCAGAGATCTATTTCTTCCAGGCATTTATGACTTCCCCAATATACATGGTGTGTATGCCTGCGGGGAAGTTCTTATACATCTTCTTGGGCACCTCGTCCTTGAACCCGTTGGGATCAAACGGCGCCACGTACATTGTCCTGCACTCTATCACCATCGTAGCCTCCGTATAGTAGGGCGTTCCGTTTGCTGTATATGCCGTGTGAAGGCCCAGTGCTTGCGCCTTGTTTCCGTCCCGGCCGCTCTTGGATCCCATATAGGTAAGAACCTTGCTGTCTTTCACATCGAACGACATCACGGTGAAATACGCCACGCTGTCCATAAACTCCTTTGTATAGCGTTTCTCAGCCACATAGACGGTCATAGCAGGGCGCCCCCAGAGTGTGCCTATTCCTCCCCATCCGATGGTCATGGCATTGCTTTTCTGTTTGTTGCCGGCAGCCAGCAGTTGTGCGTCCCTGAACCATTGAAAACCGTTGTCCGTGAAATCCTCTATGACATTGATGTTCTTGAATCCATGTTCTTCCTGCGCCATCGCTGGAACTGCCATGGACAGCAGTGCGGTCGCAAGCGAAACGATAAGACCTAATCTGTTCTTTGTTGCCATTGTTCTTGTTCGTTTATTCGTAGTATTCTATGTTTAATTCGTCACTTACGATGAAGTCCTCATGGTCGTCCTCGTAGCAATAGACAATGCGGAGTCTGCGATACGCCTCCGGCACCTTCAGCGTCTCAATGAGATGCCAGCGCGGACGGCCGAAGTCATACGATGCGCGGTCCAGCAGCAGCCGGTTGCTGGTCCAGTCAAACTGGTAGTACCCGCCACCGATGCACTGGTCATTGCCTACCAGCAAGTCCTTGTGCTGATTGACCATTCCCAGACGCAGGTAGCCATCCATGGTGATTATGAATTTCGGTAGTGCCATAAGAAGCTATAAATTATTTGAAATAAACTTGCATATGGAGTCGTTTGAACAGCCATAGAAACGGCCATAGCGTCCTGTGCGAAGAATGCACCTAATGCCTGACAATCACACTCCCGCTGGCCTGATGCGTGGCAAGAATGAGGACTTCTGCAATCTGCACGTGCTCAGGCGCATTGGCTGCATATACCGCCACGTCAGCAATATCTTCCCCCGTGAGAGGCTTTATACCCTTATAGACATTAGCAGCCCGCTCGTGGTCACCGTGAAATCGAGTGTTGCTGAAGTTCGTCTCGACCAATCCAGGCTTCAAGTTCGTCACTCTGACATTTGAATTTGCGACATCGATTCGCAATCCATCTGTCAGCACCTTCACCGCCGCCTTTGTGGCACAATACACATTACCTCCGGAATAGGCCGCATCTCCGGCAACGGAACCGATATTGATGATGTGTCCCCTGTTACGCTGCACCATTCCGGGTACCACGCATCGGGTCATTGTCAGAAGCCCTTTGATGTTTGTATCAATCATCGTTTCCCAGTCGTCAAAGTTCCCTTCATATTCAGGTTCCAGGCCAAGAGCCAAACCGGCATTGTTCACCAGGACATCTATTTCCTGCCATTCCTGCGGCAGTTCCGAGAGTGCCTTGATTGCCGCTTCGCGGTTCCTGACGTCGAAGACCAATGTCAGCACTTCAGCTCCAGTGTCCGTCAACTCTTTCCGGACTTCTGCGAGTCGCTGTCCGTTTCTTCCCGTCAGGATCAGCTTGTCGCCATTCTCTGCAAATTTTCTTGCGCAAGCCAGTCCTATTCCGCTCGTTGCGCCGGTTATCAATACAATCTTATTCATAGTTTGCTTAATCGGTGTAATACTTCTCAAATAACTCTTTCATCCGCGCCTCATCCTCCATCATTTCCCTCAGCAGCTCCAGTCGTGCGGCATTGGGCGAATTTTCAAACCAGAGTTTCAGATAGCCGTCACGTCCGTATTTCTCATGCAGATGCTGACTCATTCTGGCATAGTGCTCCTCGGGGCTCATCTCGGGATAATGCTCCAAGCCAAACTGCACCGTACGTCGCACGATGGTTTCCGGGTCGATGAACCTGTCGGCCTCTGCCACGATGCGACCATAGATGGAGCGTGGGGGATGCCCGGAGGATGCGCGGTGGTCTTCTGCCGCCTGGGCCATGGTCTCTATCTGCTCCTCGGTGAACCATTGTCTAAGGGCAGCATCCTCCCTGATGATGCGACCTGCTACGAGATGATGTATCTCGCGGCCTTCACAGAGGCCGGTGTCATGATAAGCTGCGATGGCAAAGGCCATATCCTTGTCCACACCCAGTTTCCCGGCCAGTTCCAGGCTCTGATCGATGACCATCGAGACATGTTCCCGCCGGTGGGCCTGGTCGAAGCCGTCGTACCGCGGAATGACAGACTTCTCCACGTAGGCTTGCAAGGACGGTGTTACCGGGTATTTCTTTTTCATAATCCTATAGCGACAAGAGTGAGGAGTGAGGGCTTAAGCAACAGTTCGTGCGTAATTTGTGCGACGTTGTGCGGGAGTTTCAGAGGACGCCCTTACTGGAGGGGAGCTGCATGTGATGAATGTCACGGCGCACGGCCATGCGGATGGCACGGGCCAGGGCCTTGAAGATACCTTCAATCTTGTGGTGCTCGTTTTGTCCTTCGGCCTTGATATTCAGATTCATGTGTGCTGCATCGCTGAGGCTCTTGAAGAAATGGAGGAACATCTCGGTGGGCATCTCGCCGATGCGCTCACGGTGGAACTCGGCGTCCCAGACGAGCCAGGGCCGTCCGCCGAAGTCGAGGGTCACGGAGCAGAGGCAGTCGTCCATGGGGAGTGTGAAGCCGTAGCGTTCAATGCCCCGTTTGTCGCCGAGCGCCTGCAGGAGTGCCTCGCCGAGGGCGAGGGCGGTGTCCTCGATGGTGTGGTGCTCATCTACATGGAGGTCGCCGCGTACTTGGATATCGAGGTCAATGGCTCCGTGCTTGGCTATCTGCTCGAGCATGTGGTCGAAGAAGCCGAGGCCGGTGGCGATGTGACTCTGCCCGGTGCCGTCGAGGTCGAGGGTGATGGCGATGTCGGTCTCGCGGGTGGTGCGGCGCACGGTGGCCTTGCGGGAACCTGCGTAGATGCGTTCCACAATCTTCTGCCAGTCCAAGTCATCTGAGAGTATCAACGCCTGGCAGCCGAGGTTGGCAGCGAGCTGGGCGTCGGTGGGTCGGTCGCCGATAACGTAGCTGGCAGCGAGGTTGCAGGAGCCGTCGGTGTAGGCGGCGAGCATGGCGGTTCCGGGCTTGCGGGTGGGTAGGTTGTCCTCGGGGAAGCTGCGGTCGATGAGGATGTCGTCGAAGGTGACGCCCTCGCCGGCAAGGATTTCGAGCATGAGGTTGTGCGTGGGCCAGAAGTCTTCCTCGGGATAAGAGGAGGTGCCGAGGCCGTCCTGGTTGGACACCATGATGAAGCGGTAGTCAGTGTGCTGGCGCAGGAACCGCAGGGCGCTGATGGCTCCGGGCACGAAATGGAACTTGGCGAAGGAGTCTATCTGTTCATCGGCCGGTTCCTGAAGAATGGTGCCGTCGCGGTCGATGAAGAGGAGTGGAAGACCCACCCCCGAATCCCTCCCGTCAGGAAGAGGAGAGGGCTGGCGCGATGAAGGTATGTCGGTAGAGGTTATCATGTGAAATTTGAGGGGAGGACGATGAGGGATGAGGAGGGATTAGCGATATTGACGCAGTGCTCCAAGGAGGGCGTTGTTTTCGTCTGGAGTTCCGATGGTTATGCGGAGACAGTTGCCACAGAGCTGGACGCGAGAGCGGTTGCGGACGATGATTCCACGGTCCACGAGGTAGTTGTAGATGCGGTCGGCATCGGTCATCCGGGCGAGGAAGAAATTGGCATCGGTGGGATAGACAGCCTTGCAGATAGGCAGCTCGGCCACGGAGGGCAACAGATGAGCCCGCTCGTTGAGGAGCGTGGCACGCCAGAGTTCCACGTGCTGCAGGTCGTCGAGCACCTTCAGCGCCTGCTGCTGCGTGAGCAGGTTAACGTTGTAGGGGTACTTGACCTTGTTGAACAGGCCAATGATTACCTCGGAGGCGAAGGCCATGCCCAGACGGATGGCTGCCGAGGCCCACAGTTTGGAGAAGGTGTTGAGGACGATGAGGTTGGGAAAGCGGTCGAGGTCCAGGCGGAAGGGTCGCAAGTTGGAGAAGTCGGCGTAGGCCTCATCAACGACGACGATTCCGCTGAAGGCCGTGAGAATGTGCTCGATAGCATGGCGCTCGAGGGCATTGCCGGTGGGGTTGTTGGGCGAACAGAGCCAGATGACCTTGGTATGGTCATCGGTGGCAGCCAGCAGGGCGTCGGCATCGAGCGTGAAGTCCTGGCGCAGGGCCACGGGACGATACTCCACATCGTTTATGTCTGCGCAGACGCCGTACATCCCGTAGGTGGGAGCGATGGCCACGACGTTGTCCTGACGGGGTTCGCAGAAGATGCGGAAGACGAGGTCTATGGCCTCGTCGGAGCCGTTGCCGAGGAAGATGCGTGAGGGTGCCACGCCCTTGACGAGCGCGAGCTTGGCCTTCAACTGTTCCTGCAGGGGATCGGGATAGCGGTTCAGGGGCGAGCCGTAGGGATTCTCGTTGGCATCGAGGAACACACTGGCGGCACGACCTTTAAATTCATCGCGCGCGCAGGAATAGGGTGTGAGTTTCCAGATGTTTCTCCGGACTAAGCTTTCGAGTTCTATCATAGGTGCAGTCAACTGTTGTTCTTAGCTAAATTCTGCCGGCGGACGGCCATGGCGTTCCTGTGGGCATCCAGCTGCTCTGCGGCCGCCATCAGCTCTACAGCCTGCCCGATGGACTGAAGCCCTTCAGGGGTGATGTGCTGATAAGTGATTTTGCGGCAGAAGGCATCGAGGTTGACACCGCTGTAGGCCGTGGCATAGCCGTTGGTGGGCAGTGTGTGGTTGGTGCCTGAAGCGTAGTCGCCGGCGCTCTCTGGCGTGAGGTGCCCGATGAAAACGCTGCCGGCGTTAGTGACCTGGGCAGCCAGTGCCTCGGCGTCTGCGGTCTCGATGATGAGGTGTTCGGGAGCATAGCGGTTGGAGATAGCCAAAGCCTCGTCCATAGTCGCAACGAGTACCAGGCGCGAGTGGTCGAGTGCGGCTGCGGCGATTTCCTTGCGCGGGAGGACCTGAAGCTGGCGGTCCACCTCGGCCTGAACGTCGCGGAGCAGTTGTTCGGAAGTGGTGACGAGCAGCACCTGCGAATCCACTCCGTGCTCTGCCTGCGAGAGCAGGTCGGCGGCCACGAAGACGGGGTTGGCAGTGGCGTCGGCGATGACTTCCACCTCGCTGGGACCCGCAGGAAGGTCGATGGCCACGTCGGCCAGCGAGACGAGTTGCTTGGCGCACTGGACAAACTGATTGCCAGGGCCGAAAATCTTGTACACCTTAGGCACAGACTCCGTGCCATAGGCCATGGCACCGATGGCCTGTACGCCTCCAGCCTTGAAGACCCGAGAGACGCCAGCGATGCGAGCAGCCACGAGGATGGCGGGATTGACGGTTCCATCCGGGCGGGGAGGTGTGCAGAGCACGATCTCGCGGCACCCAGCGATGCGGGCAGGGGTGGCGAGCATCAGAACGGTGGAGAACAGGGGTGCCGTGCCTCCGGGAATGTAGAGTCCAACCTTCTCGATGGGGACACTGCGCTGCCAGCACCGTACGCCGGGTGCGGTCTCCAGCTCGATGCCGGCATAGCGCTGTGCTTCGTGGAAGCGGGCGATGTTGGCATGAGCGAGCTCCAGCGCAGACTTCAGCTCCGGGCCGACCTGGGCCTCGGCAGCCTGAAATTCAGCCTCGGTGACGGCCAACGAGGTGAGTTCTACGTGGTCGAACTGTCGTTCGTAGTCAAGGACGGCCGCGTCGCCCTCGCGCTGAATACGCGCCAGCACCTGAGACACCAGCGCGCTGAGGTCGGCAGCATCCTTGGTAGGGCGAGTGATGAGCTCGCGTACTTCCGCATCGTTTGGGAATTTATAGATTTTCATTATTATTCTATCCTATCTTTTCTTTTTTCTCTTCTTCTCTTTTCTCTCTAATCAGAGCATCATCTCTCTCTTTTCTCTCTTTTCTTTTTTCTCTTCTTCTCTTTTCTCTCTAATCAGAGTATCATCTTCTCGATGGGAATGACGAGGATGCCCTGTGCACCGAGGGCTTTCAGCTGCGAGATGACTTCCCAGAAGCGTTTCTCGTCGATAACGGTGTGGACGGAGTTCCAGCCGGGCGTGGCGAGTGGCATGACGGTGGGGCTCTTGGCTCCCGGCAAGACGGCGATGATCTCGTCGAGGCGCTCGGTGGGCACGTTCATCAGTACATATTTCTTGTCCTCAGCGGCCTTGACAGCTTCGATGCGGAAGAGGAGGTCGTCGAGGACGGCCCTCTTCTCGGCAGAGAGTCCCTTGTTGGCGATGAGCAGTGCCTCGCTGTGCATGGCGACCTCGACCTCGCTGAGGTTGTTGCTCACGAGGGTAGAACCGCTGCTGACGATGTCGAAGATGGCGTCGGCCAGGCCGATTCCCGGGGAAATCTCCACGGAACCCGTGATGACGTGGATCTCGGCGTGAACACCTTTCTCCTGAAGGTAGGAGCGGAGGATGGCAGGATAGCTGGTGGCTATCTTCTTGCCCTCGAACCACTGCACACCGGGATAGTCGATGGCCTTGGGGATGGCCAGCGAGAGGCGGCACTTGCTGAAGCCCAAACGACGGACGACATCGGCTTCCTCGCCTCGTTCCACGAACTCATTTTCGCCCACGATACCCAAGTCGGCCACACCCGTGGCCACGGACTGTGGAATGTCGTCGTCGCGGAGATAGAGCACCTCCACGGGGAAGTTGGGCGACTGGACAAGCAAGGTGCGCTTGCTGGAAGGTATCTTGATGCCCGCTTCGGCGAGCAGGGCCATGGTGTCTTCATACAAGCGGCCCTTGGACTGAACGGCAATGCGAATCATATATATTTACAGATTTGCGGATTAACGATGATGGTTCTTTACATTTTTTGCAAAGGTACGGCTAAAAACACAAAAACGCAAGCAAAATGGCAACAAAATGAAAAAAACGTCTCATTTATTTCCCTTTTTCCTTGGAGTGTATGGCAGAAGTCTATACCTTTGCAGGCACAAAATGTCCACAGGACATCTATATTCAAGGATTTATCTATCACTCATAACGGATTCAAAAGACTATGAAAGTTCTACTTATCAACGGAAGCCCGCGGTCCAACGGCAACACGCGTCTGGCACTGGAAGAAGTGGCCGGGGCGCTGAACGGCGAGGGCGTGGACACACAGATCATCGACCTGGGCAAGAAGGCAGTGCAGGGCTGCATCGCCTGCGGCTACTGCGGCCGCGAAGGCAAATGCACCTTCCGCGACGACCTGTACTATCAGATAATGCGGGCCGTGAAGGACGGCATCGACGGACTGGTGGTTGGTTCACCCGTGTACTACGGCGGCCCCAACGGCTCGCTGTGCGCGCTGCTCGACCGCGTGTTCTACTCGCTGGGTTCCTTCCTTCAGTTCAAACCGGGAGCCAGCGTGGTGGTGTGTCGCCGCGGCGGAGCATCGGCCGCCTTCGACCGCCTGAACAAGTACTTCACCATCATGAATATGCCCGTGGTCAGTTCGCAGTACTGGAATATGGTTTATGGCCAGACACCCGGACAAGCCGCGCAGGACGAGGAAGGGATGCAGACCATGCGCACTCTGGGACGCAACATGGCCTGGATGATTAAGAAGATGAACGTCAGCGAGGAAGGTCATCCGCAGCGGGAAACTCCCGTCTGGACGAACTTCATCCGTTAGCGGAAGTCAAACGCATCGACGTCCAACCAACCGCCGGCGCGCTTGGTGGCATAGCAGAAGAGGGCAAACTTGGACCCCATGAAGAAGCGTTGCCAGTCGAAGCGCATACGATAGTCGCCGCCGAGGGAGGTGAAGGTGGTGCCGTCGGTGCTGTAGGCAAAGGTGGCGATGTCCCGCCGCACGTTGAAGTCGCCACTGATGCGCAGCCACAGCTGGGGCGACGTGAGGGGCAGTTGCTCGACGACTTTCTCGTCGGCCTGTGTGACCTGTTTGTTGTCGCCCTCCAACTTCACCTGCATCTCCACCAGTTCCAGCGTCAGCTTGCGCCCCGACCGACGCACGCGCAGTGCGCAGGTGCCATCGTTGAAGGCCGCGAAGCCAGCGCAGTCGCCGTCCTTCAGGTGCGAGAGGTCGAGACTAACCGTGGCGCTGCAGGTGGGACCTTGCATGCGCTGGGTGAGCGTGTTGGGAGCCAAGTACAGGTTGGGCACCACGCGGGAAGTCTTCAGGCGCAACCAGCCCGGACGTTCGGCGAGGCTCCAGGCCGCGTCCACGGGATTGTGGTTCCACTGCCAGTGCTTGCCCAGTTGCGGGGAGCTGAAGTCGTCGCTGCAGACGATGCCCGTGGAGGGCATGCCACTGCGCAGCACCCTGACGCGCTCAGGAACGCGACCATACTCATCGCCCATCTGAGGCCAACCGTCGATCCAGCGACAGGGCACGAGCGTAGGCACACGCCCCACGCCGCCGCGGTCCTGGAAGATGATTCCGTACCAGTCGCCGTCGGGCGTATCGAAGATAGTCCCCTGCCCCACCGTTCCGAAACCGCCGAACTCACTATCGAGCACCACGCGACGCTCGTAGGGGCCACGGATGTCATCAGCCCGATAGCAGACCTCATGCCGATGGCCTCCGGGAGGCCAGGCAATCATCAGCAGGTAGTAGCGACCACGATGCTTGATCATGCGGGAGCCCTCGAGCAAGCCGCGCTCGGCGGGACCTCGCTGGAAGAGCTGAACGTGCGAGTCGGGAATGACATCAGAGAGGTCTGGCTTCAGTTCCATCATCTCGCCCGTGCCGTAGATGACGTATACGCGGTCGTCGTCATCGAAGAAGAGCGAGCAGTCGTGGAAATGACGCATACGGGAAAGCAACGTCCACTGACCTTCGATATTGGTGGTCGTATAAATATAAGTGTCGCCCACGGAGCCGCGCTCGTTGGGAGCCAGGAGAGCATAGAAGCGCCCGTTGTGGTACTTCAGCGAGGTAGCCCATTGGCCTCGGCCATAGACCGTTCCCTCCTGCAGGTCGTACTTCGGAGAGTCCGTCAGGCGGTCGAAGACATAGCCGATGGTCTGCCAGTTCTTGAGGTCGTAGGATTGCATGATGGGGGCTCCAGGCATCAGGTGCATGGTGGTTGAAACCATATAGAAAGCATCGTCCACGCGGATGACATCAGGGTCTGGGACGTCGGCCCAGAGCATCGGGTTCTTGACAAAAGCGCTGTCGGCATCAACAGCCAGAGCCGTTTGTGCGTCAGCAGGTGCCAGGCAGCAAAGGGAAGCCGCCAGCAGGGCGAGGGTGATTCGTTTCATATCTTAAGCGGTTGGTGGTTAGTCTGTCACTTGTTTCGGAAGTTCCACTTGGAGTTGTCGCTGCTGAAGTCGTACTCGGCCAGCGTCGGAGTGGAGTCGGCCGCGGAATAGAGGACGTAGCGGGTGTTCAATTGTGGCTGTCCGGGGATGCGTTTGGGCATGATGCGGAAGGTGCCATCGGTCAGCTGTTCCACGCGCCAGAGCTGTTCATCGGTCCCGTGGTATTCGGAGGTGGTCTTCACTTCGAGGTCTGCGGTGGCGGTGAGGGCACGCCCGGTGCCGGCGATGACAATCTTGAAATAGGGGTTGCTGAGGTAGCCGCCCGCCTCGTCCACAGGTGTCAGGGTCCACAGCTGATGGGGCCGGAACATATAGTCTCCGCAGCGTACAGGGATGTCGCCCTGCGGCCACGTGGCGATGACCTCCTCCAATTGCTGGTCGGGGATGACCTTCAGCGGTTTGCTTGTGTCCATATTCCAGAAGCGCTCGCGCTCCTGCTGGATGCGCACAAAGTCCACGGCGAGCTCCAGAGCATAGCCTCGGCGCTCTGATGCAATCTCAAACGTGCCGCCGCGGAAGCGCTCGCCAGCCACAGGCCAGCCGTTCTTCCATAGCAACGGCCGGATTCCCAGCACGGAGCGTCCGCTGCGGTCGAAGTCTGCCTCGAAGTGGCACGACATGACCTCCACGCCCTCGTCGAGAATGGTGCGACCGAAGTGCCCGGGACCACAGACACGGTCGCCGGCGGCAATGACCATGCGACCGCCGCCGCGCAACATCTCGCGACCGACGTTGTCCTCATAAGGTCCCTCGACCGAGCGCGACCGCCCAACAACGATATTATAGGTAGAGTTCACGCCGTCGCAGCACGTGCCGTGGGTGCCAAGGAGGTAGTACCATCCGTCGCGGTAGATGAGGTCCGTGGCCTCGCAGTCGATGGCGATATCCTTCTCCACGTTGCCGGGCACACGATGGCCCGTGGCAGGATCGAGTTCGATGAGACGTATGGAACCGAAATAAGTACCGTAGCAGACCCAGAGACGTCCGGTTGTAGGATCAAGGAGCAAGCCGGGGTCGATGGCATCCTGATCCTCAAGGCCATCGCTGGAGCAGACCTCTACGGGAGTCGTGAAGCGGAAATCCGGCGAACGGGGATCCAGCGAGCGGTTCCACATAGTCAGGATGCGCCCGTTGTGCCCGCCGCCCAGGCCACCTCCCGTGGCACCATATATAAATAGGTAGCGGTCGCCGATCTTCATGACGTCGGGGGCAGCACCGCCGCCGGGTCGTTCGGCACCCGAGTGCCAGGACCAGCCGTCGTCGCTGATGAGTCCTCCCCCACCCGTTCCGAAGGTGTAGTATTTGCCGTTGCACTCTGCCAGGGTCGAGGGGTCGTGGATATAGGGTTGACCGACTTGGGCCTGGGTCGTCAGAGCCTGCATCCACAGGGCTAAGAGGAAATATCTGGTTGTCTTCATAGTCGCTTATTTAATGGCGGAAACGGAATAGCCGGTGACGGGGTTGCCCTGCTCGTCGATGAAACGGACACAGAAATCGCTCAGTCCGGGGCCGTTGACAAGGGCAAAACGCAGGATGTTGCGCCCGCGGCGGAGCCGCAGACGAGGCGAGACGCCGTCGTCCTGCACCATGCGGCGGTCGCCGGAAAGCAGCAGCACTTCCTCGTCATTGAGCCACCACATCGAAGCACCGTTGGAACCGGCGGCCAGACGCACGCCATCGATGTCCTCGGCACACTCGATGACGGCAGTGCCGCAGAAGAGGTTGCCGTAGGCCTGCTTGCCCCATCGCTCCGCGAAATGAAACAGCCGGACGTTGTAGTCGCCGCTTTCGAGGGCATACCATTTGCGCTTGCTGTTTTTTTGCAACTGCTGTGCCTCGGCAAACTTGTTGCGCAGCCAGCTGTCGGTGAACACGGTGTTGCTTCGGATCTCCTGCGGCTCGGGTTCCATCAGTTGCCAGCGACGGATGAAGCCGTGCTCATCCGGCTTGGCGGCCGGGGCATCCGCGGCTACGGGAGTGAAGTATAGCGGTCTGTTCTTGAACTGGAGCCAATCGATGTCCAAGGCCTCACCTTCACAAGTCACGGTAACATCGTAGAGGTCACGGAGTTGAGGGTTCTGGGAGGAGCGGTCGGCTGGATTCTGCAACCATCCCTTGGGGATAAAGCTCAAGGGAAGGGCCAAGGTCAGCCATTGCCCTCGCTGGTCGCGCCGGAACGTGCCTTGCTGAGCCTCGACAGTTATAGGCATCTTCGCCACGACTTTTCCTTTTCTTTTGTCCCCACGAGGGCTGACTGCAATGCTGAGCTGTGTGTTGGCCATGGCTCGCACGCGAGCAATGATATAAGAGTCATCGCGCAAACTGCTGAAATCCACATCGCCATAGCTCACCCACCGCCCTTTGCCGGGGAGGCTGACGTACCAGCCGCTAAAGGGGTGCAGGCTATCGACGAAGGCATTGGAGACGTCTTCGCTCATGGCGCTATAGCGGTCGAGTTCGATACGCGAGGTGGCAGCCGTCAGCCCCACGCCACGATGCGTCGGCCGGACTTCCTGAATCGTTCCGTCTGGCAGGAAACGAACACGCTCGATGCGAGCGGAACGGCGCTTGTCCATCTGCGGAGAATAGTCGTTGTGATGATAGAAGAGGTACCACTCGCCACGAAACTGCACGAAGCTGTGGTGGTTGGTCCAGCAGCGGTTGGCGTGTTCTGCCATGAAAATGCCCTTGAAGTCCCAGGGGCCCAGCGGCGTGCGGGACATCGCGTAGGCCAACGTCTCGGTGCCATTTTCCTTACGGACCCACGGGAAGGTGAGGTAGTACCAGCCGTCGCGCTTGAAGACAAAAGGTCCTTCCTTGAAACCCTCGGGCAAGCCTTCCATCTGGCGACCGCCCGCCTGAGACGTTCCGCCCTGCGGCAGCGTCACGGTCTGGAGTTCATCGGCGAGCTCGGTCATGTTGTCCTTCAACCGGGCGCCACGGATTCCCATTCCGCTCCAGTAGATGTAGGCCTTACCGTCGTCGTCCAGGAGCACGCACGGATCAATGCCCGAGACGCCACGTATGGGTTCGGGTTCCAAGCGGAAGGGACCCGTAGGGGAATCCGCGGTGGCAACACCGATGGCAAATCCACGGCCGCCACGAGGAGCATCCGGGAAGTAGAAATAGTAGCGACCATCCTTCGCCACGCAGTCCGGAGCCCACATCGAAAAGCCGTCGGGCTTCCCCCAAGGCACCTGCTCCTGCGAGACGATGACGCCGTGGTCCGTCCAATCCGTGAGGTTGTCGGAGGAGAACACATGATAGTCAGCCATACAGAACCAGTCCTGACGCTGACCCTCGGGAGCCGGTATGTCGTGGGAGGGATAGACGTAAATGCGATTATTGAACACTCGTGCCGTGGGGTCGGCAGCAAACTGATCACGGATGATGGGATTCTGTGCCTGAAGCCCTGCGGCCAGACACAACATCAGATTCAGAGAAAGATACTTCGGTTTCATGGGCACAAAGGTACGGCAATAATTCGCAGCTCACTTACTGCCATGTTTCAAAAACATTGCCAAATGTTTCCTACCCCGCCAATCATTGCTGAGCCGAAGGCAAAACGGCACGATAAAGGTTGCAACCGACAAAGTTGCCAAGCACGATGGCGAGATAGAAGAGGAGAATTTCCCAGAGATGTGACGACCAGAAATCGAGAGGGACACAAAGGTAGTAGAAGGCGTCGGCAATGCAGTGGGGGAAGCCGCACATGATGAACAAAGGAACGCCAAACAGCAAGGGCAGGTTCTTGCCCTGGCGTGCAAAGGTCACGGCCGTGGTCATGATGAATCCGCAGCCGATGGCCAGCACGCCCCCTCGCAACGGTCCCACGGCCAGACGTCCCTCGAGCACAGCCTGGGCCGTCTGCTGAAGAGGCAAGGGTGAGCAGCGCGCGATGAGTGCCACCGCCAGACAACCCACGATGTTGCCCGCCAGAATCAGAAGCAAACTGCCGACCTCACCCTTGCGGATGAAGCCGGCAGTGCCTGTATAGAGTTTCAGACTGTAGTGTACGACCGTGAGCAGACCAAAGGCAAAGAGCACGGCACCCACAATACTTTTCTCGGCAAGATAGCCGAAACCGGCTATACCGATGCAAACACCTGCGAGGAAAGCAGAACGCAGGATTTGAACGAAATTGGACGTTGGCATGAGTATATTATTAAGGATCCAGAGGCTCCAGTGTCAGTTCCTCGGCGCTGGCGGAAGTCGCATCCACTCGCACGGTCTGTCCTTCGTGGAGCTTGGCGTCGAGAATGAGCTGGCAGAAGGGATCTTCCACAGCTGTCTGCAACAGGCGCTTCAGGGGACGGGCGCCGAACTGTACGTCGTAGCCCTTGGAACCCAGCCAGGCGCGTGCGGCATCGGTGAGCTCCACGTCGTAGCCCATTTCGCGGATGCGTTTCTGCAGCGGTCGCATCTCGATATCCACGATCTTATGGAGGCTCTCTTTCGTCAGCTGGTCAAAGAAGATGATGTCATCCAAGCGATTCAGGAACTCCGGCGAGAATTGCTTCTGCAGCGTCTTGCGGATGATGCTGCGAGCGTACTCGGGGTCTGCAGCATCGCCGCTGTTGAAGCCTATGCCCTGTCCGAACTCCTTCAGCTGGCGGGTGCCCGTGTTGGAGGTCATGATAATCACGGTGTTGCGGAAATCAACGGTGGTGCCGTTGCCGTCCGTCAGGCGTCCTTCGTCCATGACCTGAAGCAGGACGTTGAAGATGTCGGAGTGAGCCTTCTCGATCTCGTCGAGGAGCACGATGCTGTAAGGCTTGCGCCTGACGCGGTCTGTCAGCTGACCGCCTTCCTCATAGCCCACGTATCCCGGAGGAGCACCCACCATGCGGCTGACGGTGTGTTTCTCCATATATTCCGACATATCAACACGGATCAGCGCATCCTCGCTGCCAAAGAGTTCCACGGCCAGGCGCTTGGTCAGATACGTCTTACCTACGCCTGTGGGCCCCAGGAACATAAAGGTGCCGATGGGTTTGTTGGGGTCTTTCAGTCCGACGCGCGAGCGCTGGATGGCACGCACGAGTTTGTCCACGGCGTCGTCCTGTCCCACGACACTGCCTTTGAGTGCCGCACCCAGGTTGCGCAGCCGTTCGTTCTCGCTCTCGCCTACCCTCTGCACGGGAATACCCGTCATCATCGCCACGACATCGGCAATCTCTTTCTCGCCGATTTCCTCGCGCACCTCGCTCAGCTGGTGTTCCCAGTCCTTCTTCATCTGTTCCAGTCGCATCTGCTCATTGGCCAGCTGATCGCGGTAGTCGGCCGCCAGCTCATAGTTCTGGCGTGCAGCGGCTTCCTTCTTCAACTCGGCCAGATGATGGCAGAGTTCCTCCTTACGCAGGATGTCCTCGCTGACAGGAATATTAATCAGATGGGAGCGCGAGCCAGCCTCGTCCAGTGCATCGATTGCCTTGTCGGGCAGGCTGCGGTCGGTCATATAGCGGTCCGTGAGCTTCACGCAGGCCACGAGGGCCTCGTCGGAGTACCGCACATTGTGGTGCTCCTCATAGCGTTCTTTGATCTGACGCAGGATTTGTACGGTCTCCTCGACACTGGTGGGGTCCACGAGCACCTTCTGGAAACGACGCTCCAAGGCGCCGTCCTTCTCGATGCTTTTCTTGTATTCATCGATGGTCGTGGCACCGATGCACTGCACCTCGCCACGAGCCAGCGCGGGCTTCAGCATATTGGCGGCATCCATGGTGCCGGCAGCGGAACCGGCACCGATGATGGTGTGAATCTCATCGATGAAGAGGATGATCTCCTTGTGTTCGTGGAGTTCATTGATAATGGCCTTCAGGCGCTCCTCGAACTGACCACGATACTTGGTGCCGGCGACCACGGCAGCCATATCCAGAACGATCACGCGTTTGTCGAACAGCAGCCGTGCCACCTTGCGCTGTACGATGCGCAGTGCCAGCCCCTCGACAATAGCGCTCTTTCCCACGCCGGGCAGGCCGATGAGGATGGGATTGTTCTTCTTGCGACGGCAGAGGATCTGCGCCACGCGCTCAATCTCGCGTTCGCGCCCCACGATGGGATCCAGCACACCCTCCTCGGCAGCCTTCGTCAGGTCTGTGCCGAAGGTGTCCAGGGCGGGCGTGCCGCTGCCTTTGCCCTTACGGGTGCCAGCAGCAGCCTGTGCCTGAGAGCCCTGCTGTCCCGGGCGACCGCTGTCATGCAGGTCTTCTTCGTCATCATCGTCGTCCTCATCCTCGTCGGTGTAGCCGAATCCAGCCTGAGGATCCTGCTTCTGGGTGAGGGCGTTCTTCACTTGCTGATAATCCACTCCGGCTTCCGTCAACTGGCGACAGACGGACTCTTCGCCGTTGCGAAGCATTGCCAGCAGCAAGTGTTCCGTATCGGCCCACTCAGCCTGCATGGCACGCGCCTCCAGCAACATCAATTTGATGATGCGGCTGGCAGCATCGCTCAGCAGCGGGTCCTTTTGCAGTGCACCTTTCACGACGGCACTTTCCAGGCGCTGACGCATCGCCAGGAAGTCAACTCCCAGGTTGCGCAGTATGGCGGTTGCAGTGCAGGATTCCTCGCGCATCATGGCCAACAACAAATGCTCCGGCTCGACGACGGGGCTATGCAGACGAACGGCTTCTTCTTTGCCGAAATTCAAAATCTCAGTTATCTGTGGTGAAAGTTTGTTCTCCATATATTCTCTCTTTTACCATTATGTTATTTTGGGGTTAGAAAGAGGCAACCTCGCTATTGTGCGCTGATTGCCTCTTCCGTGACTCCTATAGGATTCAAACCTATAACCTTCTGATCCGTAGTCAGATGCTCTATTCAATTGAGCTAAGGAGCCAACAAATACCCTCAAAAACGCTGCAAAGATAGGTCTTTTCAGTGAAACGTGCAAATTTTAGGGCATTTTTCTTCCGAAAAAGTGACCTGCGTCAATCTCTTCGGAGGAGTCATCCGCAGATTCCCCGGAGCCAGGCGCCCCATCTTATCATGGCAGGGGTGCCATTTGGGCCGCCAGGCGCCAGGGAACGTGGTGGCGTTTTTACTTCAGCAAATCCACGCTGCGCTTGACGAACCGCGTCAGTGCTTCGCCGCGCAGCAGGCCATTCTGCAAGAGTGCCAGGTCGATGAGCTGGTGTACGAGGCTGTTGCCGGCAGCATATCCAGAGAGCACTTCGCGCTTCTTGCCTTCTTCGGCTTCGATATCGTCGGAGCATTTCTTCATGTCCTCGCGCTCGGCGTCCGTAATCTCGTCGTATTTCTTCTTGTCCTGCTCTGCCTGCATCACTGCCTTGCGTGCGCGCAGACCTCTCAGCTCAGCCTCGATGGGCTTCAAGGCCTCTGCCGTCTGAGCCTCGCTGTCGGAGAGGACGCTCTTGATAAGTTCGGAGTCTGTGTTCAGCACGAGGGAATACATATCCGGCATCTCGCCGTAGAAGCCCATTCCGGGCTGGATGCGTGCCATATCCTTCATGCGACGCATGTATTCGCTCTGAGTAATCACGATAGGCATTGCGTCAGCACCCATGGCTTGTGTTTCGACATGATACGTTGTTTTGTCAGTCTTAGGCATCTGTGTCTCGAAGACGGCTGACAGATTGGCAGAGCGCTCGGCTTCCAGTTCCTCGCCCTGGGCATCGTCTTTCTGAATCAGACGGTCTATGACGTCGGAGTCCACGCGTGTGAAGGTCGTCTTCTCCAGCTTGCGCTCCAGCATCTGCACCAGCGGGGTGTCCAGCTGGCCATCCAGCAACAGCACATTGTAGCCTTTGGCGTGGGCTGCATCAATATACGTGTAGTGCTCATCGCGATCGGCGGCATAGAGGTACACGAGCTGGCCGTCCTTGTTCGTCTGCTGGTCCTTGATCAAAGCCTGGTACTCTTCCAGTGTGTAGTATTTTCCCTCGGTGTCCTTGAGCAGGAAGAAGGACTTAGCCTTGTCATAGAAGTCGTCCTCGGTGAGCATACCGTAGGAGATGAAAATCTTCAGGTCATCCCATTTCTCTTCGAACTCCTTGCGGTCGGTCTTGAAGAGAGAGCTCAGGCGGTCGGCCACCTTCTTGGTGATATATCCGCTGATTTTCTTCACATTGCTGTCGCTCTGCAGATAGGAGCGCGAGACGTTCAGAGGAATATCCGGCGAGTCGATGGTGCCATGGAGCAGCGTCAGGAAATCGGGCACGATGCCCTCCACCTGGTCGGTGACAAACACCTGATTGCAATAGAGCTGGATCTTGTTGCGCTGGAGGTCCAGGTTGTTCTTGATTTTCGGGAAATAGAGGATACCTGTCAGGTTGAAAGGATAATCCACATTCAGATGAATCCAGAACAGGGGCTCGTCTGCCATGGGGTAGAGTTGACGATAGAACGTCTTGTAGTCCTCATCCTTCAGCTCGCTGGGCTTGCGCGTCCACAGCGGCGTGGTGTCGTTCACCTGGTTGTCCTCGTCGGTGTCCTGCATCTTGCCGTCCTTCCATTCCTGTTTCTTGCCGAAGACAACGGGCACAGGCAGGAAGTGGCAGTATTTCTTCAGGAGGCCCTCAAGTTTGTCTTTCTCAAGGAATTCCTTGCAGTCTTCCGACACGTGCATCACGATATCCGTGCCGCGGTCCTGCTTGTCGATTTCCTCCAGTGTGAACTCTGGCGACCCGTCGCAGCTCCACTTCACGGCCGGAGCATCCTGATAGCTCTTCGTCAGAATATCCACGCGGTCGCTGACCATGAACGAACTGTAGAATCCCAGTCCGAAGTGACCGATGATCGCATTGGCATCCTCCTTGTACTTATCTAGGAAGTCGTTGGCGCCGGAGAAGGCTATCTGATTGATATACTTGTCGATTTCCTCGGCGGTCATACCTATGCCGCGATCGCTGACGGTGATGGTGCCTGCTTCTGCGTCCACGCTCACGGTGACCTTCAGCTCGCCCATCTCGCCCTGGAAATCTCCCTTGCCGGCGAGGGTCTTCAGCTTCTGTGTTGCATCCACGGCGTTGCTGACAATCTCGCGGATGAAGATCTCATGATCCGAATAGAGGAATTTCTTGATGACCGGAAAAATGTTCTCGGTCGTTACACCGATATTACCTTTTTGCATGATGTTTTTATTTTAATAATGTGTATAACTCTTCGTTTGGGAGGCGCACAGGGCGGCACTCCATTTTCCTCCTTGCAAAAAGCGTGCCAAAAGATGACGGTTCACTTCAGCAGATTCCACAAATGACCTCAAAAAAAACATTTCGCCCCGCACATCCGGAGAAATGTGCGGGGCGAAAGCGTAGAGTAAATTCCTCAACAGGTCATTAGAGTCCGAAGACCTTGGCGAGGCCATTGTCCACACCACCGAAGCCCATGAAGGCCATGGCCAGCAGGCCGGCGGTGACGAGGGCGATGGGCATTCCTTGCATCCCCTTGGGGATATCCATCATGGCCAGCTGCTCACGAACGGCAGCGAAGATGGTCAGCGCCAGTCCGAAGCCGAGGGCGGTGCTGACGGCATAGACAACGCCGGTCAGCAGGTTGGGCTCCAGGCCCTGGGCGTTGTAGGTGCCCTGAGCCACGAGGATTGCTACACCCAGGATGCAGCAGTTGGTGGTGATCAGGGGAAGGAAGACGCCGAGCGCCTGATACAGCGCGGGAGACACCTTCTTCAGCACGATCTCCACCATCTGGACGAGGGCGGCGATGACGAGGATGAAGGCGATGGTCTGCAAATAGACCAGGTCGTACTTGATGAGCAGAATCTGGATGAGGTAGGTCACGATGGTGGCTATCGTGAGCACGAAGGCCACGGCAGCGGACATGCCCAGTGCGGTGTCCACTTTCTTCGACACACCGAGGAACGGGCAGATTCCGAGGAACTGCGAGAACACGATGTTGTTCACGAAGATGGCCGAAAAGAATATGAGTAAGTATGCCATAATAATAGACCCACCCCCCTGCCCCTCCCTGTGAGGGAGGGGAGTAAGATGCTTTGACTACAAGGAGGTCTTTAGGGTCATTTCTTTAATTCGTTATACAATTGAGTACTATTCTTGACTGGTAACCGCACCCTCCCTTACAGGGAGGGTGAGGGGTGGGTCTAGATCTTCGCTGTCTTCTTGACGATAGCAATCAGATAGCCCAGGGCGATGAAGGCACCGGGAGCGAGGACGAAGAGGAGCATGCCGTAGTTCTCGGAATAGAGCGTAGCGCCGAAGAGCTTGCCGGTGCCCAGGAGCTCGCGAATGCCGCCGAGCAGCGTCAGGGCAATGGTGAAGCCCAGGCCGATGCCCAGACCGTCGAAGATGCTCTCCACGGGACCGTTCTTGGCGGCGAAGGCTTCGGCACGGCCGAGGATGATGCAGTTCACCACAATCAGCGGGATGAACAGGCCGAGGGTCTTATAGACCTCAGGCGTGTAGGCTTGCATGAACATCTGCAGGGCAGTGACGAGGGAGGCAATCACGACGATGTACGAGGGGATGCGCACCTGGTCGGGGATGAGGTTCTTGATGCACGCGATGATGCAGTTGGAGAAGATGAGCACTGCCATGGTGGCCAGACCCATCGACATACCGTTGATGGCGCTGGAGGTGGTTCCCAGCGTGGGGCACATGCCAAGGAGAAGGACGAAGGTCGGATTTTCCTTGAGGATGCCGTTCCATAGAATCTTGATGTATTTCATATCTTCTTAATTCACAATGCACAATTCACAATTCATAATTTGCTGCGCAATGCAACGCATGATAAAAAGTGCTGTTGTTCATTGTTTTATTTAACGGGTGAATAACTGTGAATTATGAATTATCAATTATACTTTGGCTGCTGGGCAGTGGCTCCGCTTTGGCCATCCGGTGCCGAGGCGCCGGCGTAGGCGTGGAAAGCGATGTTGACGGCACGGAGGAAGGCGCGGGAAGTGATGGTGGAAGCGGTGATGGCGTCAACGTCGCCGCCATCCTTGCTGACGGTGAGTTCCTTCTCGCCGGGGTTCTTGCCGATGATGTCGCCCTTCTCGCCTTTCTGGAACCAGAAGTCGGCTTTGGCACCGAGGCCCGGGGTCTCTGCATGTTCAAGGACGGTGTAGCCCTTGATGGCACCTGCTTCGTCGAAACCGACGAGCACCTTCAGCGTGCCGCCGAAACCGTTGGGGTCGATGGCTTGCACGGCCATACCCTTGTCCGTGGCATAGAGGATGACATCGTTGCCGTTCGCATCCTGCACGGTCTTGGTGTCTTGCACCTGGGCATCGGTGACGCCCAGTACGCTGTTGATACCCTCGGCCAGGGTACGTGCCTTGTTCTCTTCGATGGGACCCACGGTGATCTTGTTCACGTAGGCCAATGCTCCTGCGGCAATGACCGAGATGAGGGTCAGCACACAGAGCATATTAGGAAGTGTAGATGGTAGCTTTTTCATTTCTTTACCTCCCCGAAGCGTTTAGGTTTGACATAAGTGTTGATGAGCGGTGTGAAGCCGTTCATGATGAGGATGGCGAAGCTCATACCCTCCGGATAGCTGCCGAAGTCACGGATGAGGACGGTCAGCACGCCGATGGCGCAGCCGTAGATGAGCTGACCCTTGGCCGTCATGGGCGAGGTGACGTAGTCGGTGGCCATGAAGCAGGCACCGAGCATCAGACCGCCGGAGAGGATGACCTGAACGGGGTTGGCATAGCTGGGGTCGAGGAGATGGAAGAGCCCGGCGAGCACGAACACCGAGGCGAGGATGCTCACGGGGATGTGCCAGGTGATGATTTTCTTCCAGAGCATGAAGCAGCAGCCCAGCAGCAGGCACAGCGCGCTGACCTCACCCAGGGAACCGCCGGTCTGACCCACGAGCATGTCGAAGGCCGAGGGGAGTTCGTTCAGCACAGAGGCATCGCCGGTCTTGATGGCTGTCTTCATGAGTGCCAGCGGCGTAGCACCCGTCTCGGCATCCACGTAGCCCAGCTGACCGCTCAGAGGCCAGGAGGTCATCTGCACGGGGAAGGAGATGAGCAGGAAGACACGGCCGACCAGTGCGGGGTTGAAGGGGTTGCAGCCCAGACCGCCAAACGTCAGCTTGCCGATGCCGATGGCCACAAGGGCTCCGATGATGATGATCCAGACAGGAAGGTTGGAGGGCAGGTTGAAGCCGAGCAGCAGACCTGTCAGCACGGCAGAGCCGTCGCAGATAGTCAGACGCTCGCGCCCCAGTATGAAGCGTGTGATGGCCCACTCAAAGAACACGCAGGCAGCCACCGACGTCAGAAGGACGATGGCAGACCCCAGTCCGAAGAAATACAGCGAAGCGATCAGCGCAGGAATCAGCGCGATGCACACGCCGTACATGTTCTTCTGCACCGAGTCGTCTCCGTGGACGTGGGGTGAAAGGGAAATGATAGGTTTCATTGTCATTTTCAATTCACAATTCACAATTCATAATTCACAATTGATACTTTTGCGAACAAAATTCGTGACTGTGAGTAATAAAGTTATTCAATTATTTCCTTTGGTTGTATTAACAATCGCTGTGAGTAGCTTATTCAATTCTTTGCAATCCTTATCCAAACTTTCATATTGCTGCTGATTGATATACTCTGTTTTATAGAGTAATTCAAGCCAGAAATCAGCCTCATTAGCTTCCTTCAGTGCTACTTTCATCTTATGAATAAAATCATCCCTGCTTTCAGCATGTTCTGCTTCTCTGATGTTGGCGCCAATACTGGTTCCGCATTTTATTGTTTGGGTACAGATCGGTTGTTCAACAAACGTCATTTTCTTAACAAGAAACTTGACAAGATTCACAATCCGAACCGCAAAGTCCATACTCTTCTGCTTCACTATATTGTCTGTCTTCATCGCACAGTAACAATTATGAATTTTGAATTATGAATTTTGAATTGAACTATTTACTTCTTGCTGATGGCCTCCATGTGGCGTGCCTTGATGATGCCCATGACGGTCTGCTTGGCGACGCGGATGTTGTCGAGCAGCGGACGGTTGCTGGGGCAGGTGAAAGCGCAGGAGCCACATTCGATACAGGAGGTGACGTCGTTCTTCTCGCAACCGTCCCAGTCCTTCAGGCGGGTGTAGGAAGCGAGGAGGTAGGGCTCCAGACCCATGGGGCAGGCACTCACGCACTTGGCACAACGGATACAGGGCGAGACCTCGCCGCGGCGGCTCTCCTTCCGGGTCATCAGCAGCAGGCCGCTGCTGCCCTTCGTGACGGGCACCTCCAGCGACATCAGGGCGCGACCCATCATGGGACCACCGCCGATGATCTTACCGGTATCTTCAGGCAGACCGCCGGCCTCGTCGATGAGCTGTTGCATGGGTGTGCCGATGCGGGCGAGGAAGTTGGAGGGTCGAGCAACGCTTTTGCCCGTGACCGTTATGATACGTTCAATCAGCGGCTTATTCTTCGTCACAGCCTCGTAGATGGCATACACCGTACCCACGTTCTGCACGATGGCACCGACGTTGATGGGCAGTGCGGGAGGTGCCGGCACCTGACGTCCGATGACGGCGTCGATGAGCTGTTTCTCACCACCCTGCGGATATTTGACCTTCAGGGGCACGACCTCTATGCCGGGGTACTGAGCAGCCTTCTCCTTCAGCAGGTTCTGCATGAGGGCTATGGCATCGGGCTTGTTCATCTCGATGCCGATATAAGCCTTGGGGCAATTGACGGCGTGCTTGATGAGCTGAATACCCACGAGGATCTGTTCGGGCTTCTCGAGCATCAGGCGATGGTCGGCGGTCAGGTAGGGTTCGCACTCGACGGCGTTGACGATGATGGCCTCGGCCTTGGTTCCGGGAGGAGGCATGAGCTTCACACCCGTGGGGAAGGTGGCACCACCCATGCCGACGATGCCGGCAGCTTTGATGCGGTTGACGACCTCCTCGGCGGTGATGCCTCCGAGGTCCTTCATGGTGACGAGTTTGTCGGAACGGTCGATGGTCTCCAGCCATTCGTCGCCTTCCACGTCCACGATGACAGCCATACGGCGTGTGCCGCTGCTGTCGAGCACGGCATCGACCTTGTTGACCTTGCCGCTGACGCTGGAGAAGACAGGAACGCTGAGACCCTTGCCGGCTTCGCCCAGCAGTGTGCCGACCTTCACCTCATCGCCTTTCTTGACGACAGGAACGGCCGGGGCACCGATGTGCTGGAACATCGAGAAGACGGCCTGCTTGGGGAGCGCAGCCACACGGATGGGCTCAGCAGCAGAGAGTTTGTTTTCGGCGGGATGAACACCGCCTATCTTGAATGTCTTCATGATTATATTTGACAATTTTATTACGATTTTACGATTTAGGCTTGCGCTTCGGGAGAGGCGGGCGTAGCGGGCTTCTCAGCAACGGGCGTAGCGGGCTTCTCAGCGGGTTTCTCAACAGGAGCAGCAGGTTTCTGTGTAGTTGGAGCTGCGGGCTTCCCGGAGGAACTGGTCTCCTCTCCCTTTGGGGAGGTGGGGAGGGGGCTCTTCCTTGGCGGGAAGTTGAAGGCGTGGATGGCATTCTGCGGGCACTCCTCCTCGCACTTGCGGCAGAGCTTGCACTTCTCGGCGTCGATGTAAGCGAGGTTCTGGTCCACGGTGATGGCTTCGAACTTGCAGACCTTCACGCACTTCTGGCAGGCGATGCAACCTACGCTGCAGGCCTTGCGCGTTTGGGCGCCCTTGTCCTTGTTGTTGCACAACACCACAACACGGCGGTTCTTCAGACCCTTCAGGCGGATCTCGATCACGCCGCGCGGACAAGCCTTGGAGCACGCACCGCAGGCGGTGCACTTCTCCTCGTCGACCTCCGGCAGGCCCGTCTCGGGATTCATGTGGATGGCGTCGAACTGGCAGGCGGCCACGCAGTCGCCACAGCCCAGACAGCCAAAGGCACAGGCCGTCTCGCCCGAACCCAGCATTTGCTGGACACGGCAGCTCTGAGCGCCGTCGAACTCGGCAATGCGAGGACGGCTCTCACACGTTCCGTTGCACCGGACAACGGCAACCTTGGGGGCGCTGGCCTCGGCTTTCATTCCGAGGATGTCAGCCACCTTCTCCATCACGGGCTGTCCGCCCACGGGGCAGAGCAGTCCTTCGAGCGAGCCTTTGTCGGCTGCCTTCACGCAGGCTCCGGCAAAACCAGAGCAGCCGGGGAAGCCGCAGCCGCCGCAGTTGGCCTGAGGCAGCACTTCAGCCACCTTGCCGATGCGCTCGTCTTCATGAACAGCGAACTTCTTGGCTGCCAGGAACAGGATCAGTGCTGCCACCAATCCGATGCCTCCAAGAACAATCACTGCAATCAGGATTACATTCATAAATTGTTAGAGTTTATTAGTTAAAGAGTTATTTAATTCCAATGATTCTCTCATCAGGCCGATGGAACTTTGAGCCGGAACGAGAAGCGCGACTGCAGGCGGCGGCGGAAAAACAGATAGACGACGAGGTAGTACAGCACCACCGTCAGCAACGCCCACAACGCACCCTGCGTCTCGCTGCCCGAGAGCCAAGTGCTGACAAACAGCGCAGGCAGGAGCAACAGCAGAGGCAGGCCGTAGGCGATGATGGCTGCCCGGCGGCCGTCGGCGAGGCGCCCCTCGAGCACCACCTCCTGCCCCACCCTGTAGCGCGAGGCATCCGACGTCAGGACGTCCACCAACTTCTCCTTGGCCTCGGCACTGGAGCACATCTGCTTCGCAGCACAACCGGCACAAGCGGACGACTGCAGGATGCGCACGCAAACACACTCGCCCTCAACCGATTGCACCACGCCGTCGTGGCTGATTATCTGATGATTCATATCGTTTTTGTCACCTATGCTTTGCAAAATCGGCACAAAGGTAACATATTTTAATGAGGTACCCACGCGCGAGCGCCACAAATCCACAATCTTTCACAAAGTTTAACAAACCGAAATTCCCGTCAGCCTCTCCTCCGTAGGCCTGCAGAGCATAAACTTGTTACTGAGTCCACTTGAAAAAGTCAAATGTTTCACGCTGGCACGCCCTTCGGGGGCGTTATCCATTTCATACGTTTTCTACTATTTCGAGTGGACTCTTTACTTAAGTTTCGAAAGTATGTTAACTGCAAACACCGCAGCACCCCAAAGAGCGTCTGAGGAGATTGCTGTGAGTGTCGGAAGGAGATAGCTGAGAATGCCAGAGGAGATAGCTGTGAATGCCAAAGGAGATAGCTGTGAATGCCAGAGGAGATAGCTGTGAATGCCAGAGGAGATAGCTGTGAGTTCTATAGGAAGTAGCCGAGAATGCCAGAGGAGGCGGCAAGGGAACTTCTCTCAACACCTTCTTGACACGCAACCTCGCAACCTCGCAACCTCGCAACATTTTTGTTTTGCTCATCGCAGCAGGGAGCCTCATTATGATTATATATTTATATAATATATAATATATATTATATATTATATAAAATTAAGTTACATTCTTAAATCCATCTCCTGTCCGTCCCAGAGAATGGAAAAACATAAATGTTGCGAGGTTGCGAGGTTGCGAGGTTGCGAGGTTGCGAGTCCCTAATAGAAAGCAAGAAGGCGCGGCTTCACAGCCACGCCTCTTGTATGTTTGTTTGGAAAGAAGTATATTTTTGGAAGTTGGGTTTAAGCTTCTGCCGGAGCCTCCTCTGTTGCGGGTTCTTCAGCAGCAGCCTCAGCCTTAGCGGCAGCCTCGGCCTCTGCCTTCGCAGCAGCCTCAGCAGCCTTCTTTTCGGCTACTTTCTTAGCGATCTCTTCATTGGTCTTCTTCTCTGCTTCGAGTGCGGCGGCAGCAGCAGCCTTCTTCTCAGCGGCGACCTTTTCTTCAATAGCCTTCAGGCCTTTCTGCTTGTCGGCCTTCCATGCATTGAATTTGATTTGTGCGGTTGCTTCGTCGAAAGCGCCCTTCTTGACTCCACCACGGAGGTGCTTCATGAGGTAAACGCCTTCATCGGAAAGGATGTTGCGCACGGTGTCCGTGGGCTGTGCGCCCGTCTCTACCCAGTAGAGAGCACGATCAAATTTCAAATCTACAGTGGCTGGATTGGTGTTGGGGTTGTAGGTACCAATCTTCTCTGTAAACTTACCGTCGCGCGGAGCTCTTACATCGGCAACGACAATGCTGTAGAAAGCGTAGCTCTTACGGCCGTGGCGTTGCAGTCTGATTTTAGTTGCCATAAATGTTTAATAATGAGTTAATAGGTTTGAAATTATGCTGCCATCTCGTGACAGCGGGCGCAAAGGTACTACTTTTCTGCGAACTGACCAAATTTTCCTCTGATTATTTGCACACAGGCCTCGTTTTTTCGGCAAAAAGGCTCCGAAGAATTACTGATTATCAGGAGCGTGAAGGAACAATTCACGGACAAAGGAGAGGGACGGACGAAAAAAATCGGATATTTTTTTGGTGGTTTGGCAGCTTTTCCGTATCTTTGCAGCGTGAAAATCTTAAAATACGATAAAACTATGAAGCAACTCTACTCTACCTTACTCATGACCTTAGTGCTGGCGGGTTTGTCCTGCAGCCAGAGCCAAGCTCAAATCACCACGGGGAAAACCTACGTGGGCTATGCCAAATACGACGACCAGATTTGGGAGTACGACGGCCTCTCGCTGGACTTCGACGCCAAGGTGGGCTGTGCCATCCTGCTGACGCGCGACATGATCGAGCCCTACATCGGAGGGACCATCACCGGGATGCGCGTGGGATGGGACACTTCGACGCAGACGGGCAGCTACGAAGGGTTTGTGCGCGCCACGTTCAACGGCGAGGACCTGACGAGCAGCAAGGCGACCACCGTGCGCTACAACTACAGCGCCAGCGACCCCGGATGGAACAACCTGACACTGACGAAATGGGAGATTCCGGAGGATGTGGAGCAGCTCGTGGTGGGCTTCACCACACGCCTGAAGAAGGGCGTCTGCGCCATTCCTATGCTCTATCCCCACGAGACGCCCCACAGCTGCTACCTCTGGGTGGACGGCGACTACGACCTGCAGGGGAATCCGCGCTGGGTGGACATGAAAGACAGGGGCATCCTGCCCATTCTGCTGACCATCCAGGACACCAAGGGCGAGTTCAACTACGTGCCCGTCATCACCAGTTTCATGGACAACGGCGTGATGCTGACGGAGGAGGCCTCCGACTGCCTGATTCGCATCAAGAACCAGGGTTCCCAAGCCATCAACTCCGTGGAAGTGACCTCCACGCAGGGCGAGCAGACCTACAGCAAGCGGGTGTCGCTCTCCAAGGCCGTGAAGCCCGGCTTCACGAGCGGAACGATCATGATGCCTCTCTACTGCTTCCGCAGCGGCGAGGTGGAGCTGAGCATCACGCAGGTGAATAACAAAGCGGTTTCGAAGCCCTGCTCGCACGTCACCAACGTCATCGGCATCCCCGCGGACGTGGCCCGACAGTACACCCGCAGGCCACTCATTGAATACTACGAGTCGGAGAACAGCTACATGTCGCCCCGATACTACGACGAGATCGTGTACCCCACCCTGCGTTCGAGGCTGGGCAGAGTGACCTACGTCAGCCAGCACATGGATGATCAGTTCATGACTGGCGAGGACGATGCCACGCACCTGGCGCTGCAGCTGAGCGACAACGACTCGTCGGCCGTCAGTATTCCCGCCATGACCATCGACCGCGCCATCAGCACGGAGAACATCCTCTACCAACAGAATTCTGCCTGGAATGCGATGTTCAGCGTCCTCTACGACCCCTATGCCTCTCAGGCGTACGAAGCCGCCCTGCGGCGTCCGACCTTCGTCAGCGTGCAGGCTGCCGGCAAGCTGCAGCAGGACCTGGCGACACTGAGCGTGGAGGTCAACGGCGACGTGGCGAAAGATGTGTTCGCCGATGGCGAGCAGCCCAGGCTGACCGTGTACCTGATGGAGCGGGACGTGTTCAGCGACAGCCAGCTCTTCTGGACCGACGAGGAAAAAGAGGAGACCAAGGGCCAATACGTTCACGCCAATGTCATCCGCGAAATACTCTCTGACCCCGACGGCGACGAAATCACCAACGGAGGCGACTTCGCCAAGACCTACCAGACGGAGCTCGACCCCTCGTGGCAGCTGGAGAGCCTGTATCTGGTGGCCTTCGTACACCGCGGCAGCAAGCAGGGCGGAAAATACATGCACGTGCTGAACAGCTGCGAGGGCGAGCTCGACATCACGGTGGGCGTGAAGGACGTCGAGGGCAAGATGCAACAGGGAACAGATGCTCTCTTCGACCTCACCGGCCGCAAGGTCCGGGGTACGGGACACGGAATATTTATCTTGAACGGCAAAAAAATCATAAGATGAGAAACGTCCTCTACACCTTATTATATATAATGGCCCTGCTGTGGAGCGCCGGAACAGCAGCCCAGGTGCCTTACAGCTACGCACCCGGCACGGTCACTCCAGAGGAATTGTCGGCGCTGGGCGGCAACAAGAGCCAGTTCGTCCAGGGCCTGGTGCTCTTCGACTGCGCGGCAGACCCCGCGCTGGCGCGGATGAAGGGTCGCAGCATCAAGGGAGTCCGCTGTTATCTGCGGGCAGACTACAAGCAAGCCCGCCAGAAGCGCTCGGGAATCCTCGCCTGCTCCGGCTCGCCGGGTAACCTCGTGCAGATCACCTACGCGGACTTCCAGGAAGGATGGAACGACGTGATGTTCGACCAGCCCCTGACAATCGGCGAAGAGAAGATCTACCTGGGAGTGCAGGTCTATGAGACACTGGGCACTCCCTACCCTCTCGTGACCTACGCAGCAGCCACCGTGCCGCAGTCCTGCCTGGTGAACCAGGGCAAGAAGTCGTGGGAGGAATACAACGACCGCGGCACACTGCTGATTGCAGCCCTGCTGGACGACGATGCCGCGGACTGCCTGGAGCGCACCGCCTATGCGCAGAACACCGCCCACCCGCAGACCGTGGCTCCGGATGCGGACTTCACCGGGGGGCTGTACCTCCACAACTTCTCGGCGACGCCGATCACGACCCTGAAGATTGCCATGCAAGGGGCTGGCGCCACCACCCCCACCTATCGGGAGATTCAGCTGACGGAGCCCATTGGGGCCTACGGCAGCACCGTCGTCACCGCTCAGCTGCATTCAGGGCTGACCGAGGGGACGAGTGTCGCCTGGAGCGCCACGGTGGCCGAGATCAACGGCACGGCAGCCCAGGCAGGACGCCCCGGGACGACTCCTCTCTACGTCACCTACGACAACTTCATCCGCACCCCTCTCGTAGAAGAATTCACCAGCCAGCGCTGCATCAACTGCCCGCAGATGGCATACTTCCTCGAGAAGGCGCTGGATGAGCACGAGGGCGAGGTGATCTATGTCTCGCACCACAGCGGCTTTGCCAAAGACGCTTTCACGAGCGCCGCCGACGAGGCGGTGGTGTACGTCTTCGGGGGCTACGAGAACGAATACAACCCCGCCATCATGTACAACCGCGCCGTGTTCGAGGGAGAGAACACCATCGTGCAGGGCATCCGCGACATGTCGCCAGAGCCCTATCTCGTAGCCCTGGACATCGCTGCCGACATGCCTGCCATGGCTGAGGTGAACATCGAGGCCGCTACCGACGAAGTACAGGTCAGCGGACGTGTGGCCCGCGACCTCGTCGGCAAGCCTCTGTATATCTCCTGCTACCTGGTGGAAGACGGCATCACCACCAACAACTATCCCCAACTGGGAATGGACGACGCCGACGCACCCGCTGACCTGAAGGAGGTGTTCCGCCACAACGGAGTCATCCTGCACTCGTTCACGAAGGACGCTGTCGGCGACCTGCTGGAAGTGCAGCCCGACGGGAGGTACACGGTCACCTACCCCGTCGTGGAGAAAGAAGGCTTCGGAGGCACGGGGCGCCGGATTGTGGCACTCATCCACAAGGTGAACAAGAACAACCTGCGCGAGAACGGCGTGCTGAATGCAGCCCAGGTGTCGGTCGTGCCCACTGGCGTGGAGGCAATAAAAGACGGACAGCCGACTGGAAGTCAACTGTCCGCAGTGTTTGATCTCGCTGGCCGGAAGGTGATGTCGCCGCAACGCGGTCTGTACATCCGCCACGGCCGCAAGGTGCTGGTCCGTTAGCCGAAATAACGCTTGTACAGGCCCTGGAAGCCCTGTCCGTGGCGAGCCTCGTCCTTGGCCATCTCATGAACGGTATCATGGATGGCATCGAGGTCGAGTGCCTTGGCCTTCTTGGCAATAGCCATCTTGCCGGCACAAGCACCGGCCTCGGCCTCCATGCGCTTCTTCAGGTTCGTCTTGGTGTCCCAGACGCACTCACCCAGAAGCTCTGCAAAGCGGCTGGCATGATCGGCCTCCTCGAAAGCGTAGCGCCTGAAAGCCTCAGCAATCTCAGGATAGCCCTCGCGGTCGGCCTGCCGTGCCATGGCAAGATACATACCGACTTCGGAGCACTCGCCCACAAAGTTGGAACGCAGCCCCTCGAGGATCTCGGGATCTACATCCTTGGCGACTCCGATGACGTGTTCTGTGACAAACTGCAGACCTTCGTCTTCCTTCAGTTCCTTGAACTTGCTGGCGGGTGCTTTGCACTGCGGGCAGCGCTCGGGGGGTTCGGGACCTTCGTGGATGTAACCACATACGGTACATACAAATTTCTTGGTCATAGTTTTGAGTTGAATTAAGAGTTAAAAAAGAGTTAAGTTGAAATAAGAGTAGAGTTTCTCTGTGTCACGGACGCGTATTCGTCCGTTCGTGGGTACAAAGTAAGCACAAATTCATCTTATAAGCAAGTAAAAAGGAGAAAAAGTCGCAAAAAGAATGCAGATTTCAGCAAGAATCGCTATCTTTGCACCGCAAAACAAGGATTAAAAGACACGCTCCTATGAATTATGGATTCGTCAAAATCGCCACTGCCGTGCCCGAAGTGCGCGTGGCCGACCCGAAGTTCAACACTCAGCAAATCGAGAACCTCGTCATCCAGGCCGAGGGCCGTGGCGTAGAAATCATCTGCCTGCCGGAACTCTCCCTGACGGGCTATTCCTGCGGCGACCTCTTCGGTCAGCAGCTGTTGCTGGACGAAGCTGAGATGGCTCTTATCAACCTGATGAACTTCTCGCGCTCGCTGGACATCATCACCATCGTGGGACTGCCCGTGAGCTACAACGGCATGCTGCTGAACTGCGCTGCCGTCATCCAGAAAGGCAGGATCCTGGGACTGGTTCCGAAGACCTTCCTGCCGAACTACCAGGAGTTCTACGAACGCCGTTGGTTCGCCAGCGCCATCGAGATTCCGGCCGACGCCACGGTATGGCTCTGCGGGCAACAGGTGAACCTGAGTTCCCGCATGCTCTTCCGCACTCCCACCTGCACCTTCGGCGTGGAGTTGTGCGAGGATCTCTGGGCGCCAATCCCTCCCTCGTCTGAACTGGCACTGCGCGGCGCAGAGATCATCTTCAACCTCAGCGCCGACGACGACGTGGTGGGCAAGCTCAGCTATCTCAACCAGCTGCTGCGCCAGCAAAGCGCCCGCTGCATCGCCGGCTATGCCTACGCTGCGGCAGGATTCGGCGAGAGCACGCAGGACGTCGTGTACAGCGGCAAGGCCATGATTCTGGAGAACGGCACCCTGCTCGCTGCTGCCGAGCCACACAGCCTCAAGGGACAGCTGGTAGAGAGCGAAGTGGACGTGGAACGACTGCGCACTCAACGACGCATAAATACCACTTTCGGGATGAGCCAGGGAATGATGAACCGAAAGGCGGAACAGCCCTACAGGGTCATTGACTCGGCCCTCATCACCACCCGCGACTTCGAGCTCACGCGCCACGTGAATCCTGCCCCATTCGTTCCGCAGGGAGCCCAACTGGACGAACGATGCGAGGAGATTTTCGCCATTCAGACGGAAGGACTGGCAAGACGATTGCAGCACGTAGGGACGAAGACGGCTGTCCTGGGTATTTCTGGAGGATTGGACTCCACGCTGGCGCTGCTGGTCACGGTGCGCGCCTTTGACCTCCTGGGCCTGGACCGGCGGGGCATCGTGGGACTGACGATGCCTGGCTTCGGCACCAGCGAACGAACCTACAACAACGCCTGCGACCTGATGCACGAGCTGGGCATCACCTCGCAAGAAATCAACATAGCCAAGGCGGTGACCCAGCACTTCGAGGACATCGGGCACGACCCTGCCGTGCAGGACGTCACCTACGAGAATGCCCAGGCGCGCGAGCGCACACAAATCCTCATGGACATTGCCAACCAATTGGGCGGACTGGTGATCGGAACCGGCGACCTCTCGGAACTGGCGCTGGGATGGTGCACCTACAACGGCGACCACATGTCGATGTATGCTGTCAACACCGGCGTCCCGAAGACGCTGGTGAAGCATCTGGTCCGATGGGTGGCGATGCACAAGGAAAACGGCATCGGAGGCGAGGCGCAGACGCTGCTGGATATCGTGGACACGCCCATCAGCCCGGAACTGATACCGACCAATGCCAAGGGAGAAATCCAGCAGAAGACCGAGGACCTCGTGGGACCCTACGAGCTGCATGACTTCTTCATCTACCACGCCCTGCGCTGGGGCGAGCGTCCGTCGAAGATCTACTTCCTCGCCAAGCGTGCCTTCGCAGACCGCTATTCAGACCAGGAACTGAAACACTGGCTGCAAACGTTCTACCGCCGCTTTTTCTCCCAGCAGTTCAAGCGCTCCTGTCTGCCCGACGGACCCAAGGTCGGCAGCGTCAGCCTCTCGCCACGCGGCGACTGGCGCATGCCCTCAGATGCAAGTCGAGAGGCATGGCTGGCAGAGTGCGAAGCACTGTAAAAGGCGGCGAAAAAGAAGACCGGCAATGACATCCTCCAAGGAGGATGAAGTGTCCTCTATACAATAAAAACGCTGAATGTTTATCCCATTTGACGTTAATTATATAGAAAAAGAGAGGAAGGAAAGCAGTTTTTGAGAAAAAATGTGTAATTTTGCACCCGACTTTGCGGGCTCCTGAATTGGAGATGCGCAGGTCGGGTGCACGAGTACTCTATGGATGCTCTGCAACCGTTCTGAAAGGAAACAATCACATTTAACTGATAAAAAGCAATGAAGAAAGCATTTGTGTTCCCCGGTCAGGGGGCTCAGTTCCCCGGAATGGGAAAAGAATTCTACGAGACAAACGCCGAAGCCAAGTCCCTGTTTGACAAGGCCAACGAGATCCTGGGCTTCGAAATCACTAAAATCATGTTCGAAGGCACTGCCGAGGAGTTGAAGCAGACAAAGGTCACTCAGCCTGCCGTATTCCTCCACTCCGTCATCACAGCCATCTGCCTGGGCGACAAGTTCCAGCCGGATATGGTTGGCGGCCACTCGCTGGGCGAGTTCTCCGCGCTGGTGGCTGCCGGCGCCCTCTCTTTTGAGGACGGACTGAAGTTGGTCAGCGCCCGTGCCCAGGCCATGCAGAAGTGCTGCGAGGCCCAGCCCTCCACGATGGCTGCCATCATCGGTCTGGACGACGCCGTGGTCGAACAGGTCTGCGCCGAGGTGTCCAAGGAAACGGGCATCGTTGTCCCCGCCAACTACAACAACCCTGGCCAGCTGGTCATCAGCGGAAGTGTCGAGGGTGTAAATGCCGCTTGCGAAAAGCTGAAAGCCGCCGGAGCCAAGCGTGCCCTGCCACTGCCCGTTGGCGGTGCTTTCCACAGCCCTCTCATGCAGGGAGCCAAGGATGAACTGCAGGCCGCCATCGAAGCCACCAACTTCCAGACACCCAAGTGCCCCGTTTACCAGAACGTCGATGGAAAGGCACACACCGAGCCCGCCGAGATCAAGGCAAACCTCATCGCACAACTGACAGCCAGCGTGCGCTGGACCCAGGAGGTGCAGGCCATGATTGAAGCTGGAGCCACCGAGTTCACGGAGTGCGGACCGGGCAAGGCCCTGCAAGGGATGATTGCCAAGATTGCCAAGGGCGTCGAAGGACTCGTCGTGCGCGGAGCTACGGATTTGTAATGAAACGAAACACGTTCATACGGACGGCTTGCGTCGGACTTCTCTTGGGTCTGACGCAAGCTTGTTCTACCTATACTCACATGGAAGAAATGCAGAAACCTGTTGTCTATCAAGTCTTCACAAGATTATTTGGCAGCGATGCCAACGTGAACCAGCACGATGGTTCGCGAGCCGTGAACGGCTGCGGAACCATGGCGGCCTTCACACCGCAAGCCCTGGCTGAGATCAAGAAGCTGGGGGCCACTCACGTCTGGTACACCGGCATCATCGAGCACGCCACCCAGACGGATTATTCCGCCTATGGCATCGCACGCGACCACCACGCCGTGGTCAAGGGCAAGGCCGGTAGTGCCTACGCCATCAAGGACTACTACGACGTGGACCCTGATGTCGCCACCAGCGTGCCAGCCCGCATGCATGAATTTGAGGAATTGGTGGCGCGCACGCACCAGGCCGGACTGAAAGTGGTGATTGACTTCGTCCCCAACCACGTGGCCCGTCAGTACCACAGCGACGTATGCCCCGAAGGCGTCGAAGACTTGGGAGCCAAGGACGACACAACCCAGCACTTCTCCCCCTCCAACAATTTCTACTACTTCCCCGGCGAACAGTTGCACACTGACTTCGACCTTCAGGCCGACGAGCCGCAGCCCTATTTCGAGCAGCCGGCACGCGCCACGGGCAACGACGTGTTCAGCAGCTTTGCCAAGCACGACGACTGGTATGAGACCGTGAAGCTGAACTACGGCGTGGACTACCTTGCCGGGCGAACCACACACTTCGACCCCGTGCCCTCTACATGGGAGAAGATGACCGCCATCCTACTCTTCTGGGCATCGAAGGGAGTGGACGCGTTCCGCTGTGACATGGCAGAAATGGTGCCCGCAGAGTTCTGGGGCTACGCCACCAAGCGGGTGCGGCAGCAATACCCCGACATCCAGTTCATCGCAGAGATCTATGGTCCCGACAGCTACCGGCGCTACATCAGCGAGGGCGGCTTCGACTACCTGTATGACAAGGTGGGACTGTATGACACCCTGCGCGCCGTCACCTGCGGCTACGCCAACGCCGATGCCATCACTCATTGCTGGCAAGCCGTGGATGATATTCGCGACCACATGCTCAGTTTCCTCGAGAACCACGATGAGCAGCGCATTGCCAGCGACTACTTTGCCGGCAGCGCAGAGAAGGGGCGTCCGGCCATGATTGTGGCTGCCACCATCAGCCGAGGTCCCGTCATGATTTACTTCGGACAGGAACTGGGCGAGCGCGCCATGGACGACGAGGGCTTCAGCGGACGCGACGGACGCACCACCATCTTCGACTACTGGACGGTCAACAGCATTTACCGGTGGCGTAACGGAGGGACTTTCGACGGCCGGAAACTCACACCGCAAGAGGTTGAACTGCAATCTTTTTATTCCACGCTGCTGAACCTCTGCTCAAAGGAAAAAGCCATCCGCGAGGGTGACTTCTACGACCTGATGTACGCCAACCCCAAGAGCGACAGCTTTAATCCCCGCACAAACTACGCCTACTTGCGCCGCGCCGGAGAGGAAGTGCTGCTGTGTGTGACCAACTTCGATTCCGAGGACGCTGTCCTGGATGTCAATATTCCGGCCCACGTCTTTGAGCTTTACCAACTTCGGAATCAGCAGAAGGTGACAGCCACCGACCTGCTATCAGGCACGAAGCAGACTATCCGTTTCTGCGCCGACCAGCCGTCGCAGGTGAAGGTGCCCGCCAACAGCGGCGTCATCCTGAAGATAAAATAACATAGCCCGCCCCCCATCCCACCGAGGAATAGAAAGTTACACTCCTGAGTTATGAGTTTCCCGATCATCTACGTAGCCGTAATCCTTGTCCTGATGCTTGTTGCACTCATGCGAGAGCAACTGCGACCCGGCCTGATTCTGTTCACCGCCGTCGTTCTGCTGCTCGTGGCAGGTATCATCACACCCGAGGAGGCCATCAAGGGTTTCTCGAACAAGGGAATGATTACCGTCGGATTGCTCTATCTGGTCAGCGAGGGTGTGCGCAAGAGCGGCATCCTGGAGCGCATCGTTTTCCACATGTTGCCTAAGAAGAACGCCACCGTGACCACCGCCGGCTTGAGGTTCTACCCCATTGTGACTTTCATCTCTGCCTTCTTCAACAACACTCCGGTGGTGGTCATCTTCGCTCCGATGATCAAGAACTGGGCACGCAAGATGAAGTTGTCGCCTACCAAGTTCCTGATTCCGCTATCCTACGCTACCATCATCGGTGGTATATGCACCCTCATCGGGACCACCACCAACCTCGTCATTCATGGCATGCTCCTGCAGGAAGCAAAGGAGGAAGCCACGGCCGCTGCCCACGGCGGGGCCGAGGGAATATTGCTCCGATTCGGTATTGACGACGGACTCTCGATGTTCGAATTGTCAAAGGTCGGCGTAATCATCGCCCTGGCAGGTCTGATCTACCTCATCTTCTTCTCCCGCTATCTGCTGCCCGAGCAGCGTCAGGCCGATGAAGATGTCGACGACCAGAACCTCGCTCCCGGCATGACTCGCCACGAGGTGCTGCTCGGCAACCGATTCCCGGGCTTGGGAAAGACACTTCATGAGTTCGACTTCTTCCGCCACTACGGGGCGCACGCAAGAGCCATTCGACGTGGCGGCAATATCGTCCAGGGCGACTACATGAATATGAGACTCACCCACGAGGACACACTCATCATCGATGCGGACGACAGCTTCATGAAATCGTGGGGCGACAGCCGCGTCTTCTGGATGATCAACCGCGTGGGCGACTACGAACCTCCCATGGGGACCAAGAAGCGCTGGTTTGCACTCCTCCTGCTCGTTCTGATGATCATCGGCGCCACCGTAGGCGAATTGCAACCCGTCAAGCAATGGCTGGCGCAGGACCCATTTGTGCAGACCTACATGCCGGCACTGAAGCTGGATATGTTCTTCTTCGCCTGCATCACCGTCATCATCATGGCTTGGACACACATGTTCACGGCCAAGAAATATACCAAATTCTTCTCCTGGGACGTTCTAATCACCATCGCCTGCGCCTTTGCCATCAGCGCGGCCATGACCAAGTCCGGTTTTGCGAACTACATCGCAGGCTACATCATTTCGCTGACCAACATCGTGCGCGGCTCGGACTATGGCATCTACATCATTCTGGCCGCCCTGTTTCTCATCACAAATATCTTCACGGAGCTGATCACGAACAACGCAGCCGCCGCGCTGGCCTTCCCCCTGGCCTTGGCCGTGGCGGAGGAAATGGGCGTCAACCCTTTGCCGTTCGTGGTGTGCGTGTGCTTCGCTGCCAGCTCTGCATTCTCCACCCCCATTGGCTACCAGACGAACCTCATCGTGCAGGGTGTCGGCGGCTATAAGTTCAAGGACTTCGTCAAGGTTGGCCTGCCGATGAACCTCATCGTCTTCCTCCTCAGTGTCCTCCTGATTCCACTATTCTACGACTTCATATGACGGAACATAACATCTATCCCATATACGATCGAATGATGACGCGCCAAGACAAGGAGCGACTGCTCCGTCAGCGCGGTGTGATGATTTGGTTCACGGGGCTGAGTGGTTCGGGCAAATCCACCATCGCCCTTGGCGTGGAGCGCGAGTTGCACCAGCGCGGGCTACTCTGCCGCATCCTCGACGGCGATAACATCCGGACGGGCATCAATGCAGGCCTGGGATTTTCTGCCGAAGACCGCCACGAGAACATACGCCGCATCGCCGAGGTCGGCAAGCTATTTGTCGAAACGGGTATCATCACCCTCGCCGCATTCGTCTCGCCCACCAATGAATACCGCCAGCTGGCACGCGACATCATCGGGGCAGAGGACTTCCTGGAAGTCTTTGTCTCCACACCCTTGGAAGTATGTGAGCGCCGCGATGTCAAAGGGCTCTACGCACGCGCCCGCCGGGGCGAGGTGAAAGACTTCACCGGCATCAGCGCACCCTTCGAGGCACCAGAGCACCCGGCACTCTGCATCGACACAAGCCAGCAGCCGCTGGAGACGAGTGTACAACAAGTGCTGGAACTGATCATCAGCCAACAACCCTGATAGCTCCGATTCATCAACCTCATAAACCCCATTCGTTCCATATAGCCTAATGAACAATTATAAGTTATCACACCTTCAGGAACTCGAAGCCGAGAGCATCCACATCATCCGCGAAGTGGCTGCCGAGTTTGAGAATCCCGTCATGCTCTATAGTATCGGCAAGGACAGCAGCGTCATGGTGCGCCTGGCCGAGAAAGCCTTTGCTCCAGGCAAAGTACCCTTCCCGCTGATGCACATCGACAGCAAGTGGAAGTTCAAGGAAATGATTCAGTTCCGCGATGAGTATGCCAAGAAGTACGGCTGGAACCTCATCGTGGAAAGCAATATGGAAGCCTTCCGCGCCGGCGTGGGTCCCTTCACCCATGGGTCCAAGGTCCACACAGACCTCATGAAGACCAAGGCGCTGCTCGATGCCCTGAACAAATACAAGTTCGACGCTGCCTTCGGAGGTGCCCGCCGCGACGAGGAGAAGAGCCGTGCCAAGGAACGCATCTTCAGCTTCCGCGACCAATTCCAGCAATGGGACCCCAAGAACCAGCGCCCGGAACTATGGGACATCTACAACGCCCGCATCCACAAGGGAGAGTCGATCCGTGTCTTCCCGCTGTCCAACTGGACGGAGCTGGACATCTGGCAGTATATCCGCCTGGAGAACATCCCCATCGTGCCCCTCTACTACGCCAAAGAACGACCCTGCGTAGAGATCGACGGCAACATCATCATGGCCGACGACGACCGTCTGCCCGAGCAGTACCGTCCGCTCGTCCGGCCTCGCATGGTCCGCTTCCGCACCCTCGGCTGCTGGCCGTTGACCGGTGCTGTGGAGAGCACAGCCACCACCATCGAAGAAATCGTGGAAGAGATGATGACCACCACCAAGAGCGAACGCACCACCCGCGTCATTGACTTCGACCAGGAAGCCTCCATGGAACAAAAGAAGCGCGAAGGCTATTTCTAAGGCTTAAGGCTGCAACTCATCGAATCAGAATCATTTTATCGTTGCAACAATGAACAAAGAATCCTCTTCTCCCCAGGCAGCAGTACCCGCAGTCCCCTCCTCCCTCGACGCCGCCGAGGAAGCAGCCCTGCAGATCGATGAGCGCCAGCTCACCCGCCAGGCCCTTTGGGAGCGCAAGCTCCTGGACTTCTCGCTGCGCAACAACCTCCTGAATACCCGCCTCGGCAAGCGTGCGGTGCAGTTCATCTCTTTCCAGGTGGAACACATGGAAGACCTCCTGCAGACGGGCGAGAACTACACCATCCAGCCCTGGCCCGAAGAGCGCAAACTCCTCACCGCCGAGGACGGCATCTTCCATTCCTCCCAGCAGGCAGCGCCTCTGCAAGAGCAGTTCCAGACAGACATCAAGGGCCACAAGCTCTCCACATACCTCAGCGCCACCGAGCTGAAGCCCGTGCTGACCAACCTCTACCGCGGTGCCCGCACCGCTCTCGAGGAGAACGGCGCCAACTCCCTCTTCATCGCCATCGGCATGCTCCGATGGTACGTCACCGAGAAAAGCGACCAGCCCCGCTTCGCACCCATCCTGCTCCTGCCCGTCAACATCGTGCGCAACGGAGGAGGTTACATTGTGCGGATGCGCGATGAGGAAACGATTCTCAACGTCACCCTCATCGAGTTCCTGCGACAGCAGTTCAAACTCCTCGTCCCGACCTTCGACCCGCTTCCGAAGGACGAGAGCGGCGTGGACGTCCCCCTCATCTTAAACGCCATCCGCAAGGCCATCGCCCAGCACTCCCGCTGGGAAGTGCTCGACGAGAGCGTCCTCGGGCTGTTCTCCTTCAACAAGTTCGTTATGTGGAACGATATCCACACCAACGCCGCCAAGCTCCAGCAAAGCCCCATCGTGGAGAGTCTGATAGAACGCCGACTCATCCTGCCCGAAACAGGCGACAACGTGGATGCCCGGAACTTCGACCTCACTGCCAAACCAGCCGACGTGGCCACCCCCATTGCCGTGGACTCCTCGCAGCTCGAAGCCGTCATCGAGAGCGGACTCGCCAAGAGCTTCATCCTCTATGGTCCTCCGGGAACCGGTAAGTCCCAGACCATCACCAATATGATTGCCAATGCCCTCTACCAGGGCAAGCGCGTACTCTTCGTGGCCGAGAAGATGGCGGCACTCAGCGTCGTGCAGAAGCGTCTGGCCAAGATAGGCCTCGACCCCTTCTGCCTGGAACTCCATTCCAACAAAGTCACCAAGACCCATTTCCTCGAGCAGCTGCAGCAGGCACTCGACGTCACCCACGGCCACGTCAGCGAGGACTTCCAGCAGCGCAGCGAGGAACTCTTCGTCCTGCGCCAGCAGCTCAATGGTTACATGCAGGCCATCCATCGCACGGGTGCCTGCGGGCTCTCGCTCTACGACTGCATCGAAGGCTACCTCGCCCTGTCCGATGCCGACGCCATCGATGTGCCCATGACCTTTGCCCAGAGCCGACAGAAAGGCGACCTCGACACCATGAGCGATGAACTCACCAAGCTCGATGCCGTCTTCCAACTCACCGGCCATCCCCACGAGCATCCCCTCACAGGCCTCGCTCCGAAGGACGACCGCCGCGAACACCTCGCCCAGCTCGAGACCCTGCTGCTCCAGCTCCAGAACAGCACTGCTTCGGCATCCTCCGGGGCTTCCCTTGCTCCCGACGCCCTCGCCGCCGAATGGCAGAGCATCCAGCAGAAGTGGTTCCTGCCACGCCTGTTCGCCACCAACGCTTTCCTCAAGCGTCTCCATCAGCTCTCGCCCTCGCTCTCGAAGGGCGACATCCCCTCGTTCATCAGCAACCTCGGGCAGGTCAACAACGCCCAGCCGGCGGCCATCGCCACCTGGCTGCAGCACAAGGAGCAGTGGCGCGACTGGTACCAATGGTCCAGCAAGCGCAGTCAGCTCATCGCCAGCGGCTATCAGCCCGTGGTGGAATACATCGAGGCAGGACACAGCGGCGATGAGACCTCGCGTGCGCTCGCGCGTACCTTATATAAAGAATGGGCCTTGCAGATGATTGATGCCGACGACGAACTGCGCCGCTTCAACGGACTCGTCTTCGAGGACGTCATCGCCCGCTACCGTCAGCTGACCGAGCACTTCCAGGAACTCACCAAGAAAGAACTCTACTGCCGCCTGGCAGCCCGCATTCCCAATATCAGCATCGAAGCCGCCACCGGTTCCGAGGTGAACATTCTCAAGCGCAACATCGCCAACGGCGGACGCGGCACCAGCATCCGGCACATCATCGACCAGATTCCCAACCTGCTTCCGAAGCTGTGCCCCTGCATGCTGATGAGCCCCATCAGCGTGGCACAGTTCATCGACCTCGACCAGCCCAAGTTCGACCTCGTCATCTTCGACGAAGCATCTCAGATGCCGACGTCTGAGGCCGTAGGAGCCATCGGACGTGGCAAGGCGCTCATCGTCGTGGGCGACAACAAGCAGATGCCTCCCACCAGCTTCTTCGCCACCCAGCAGGTGGACGACGAGGATGCCGAGATCGACGACCTCGACAGCATCCTCGACGACTGCCAGGCCCTATCGCTGCCCGACCACTATCTGGCGTTCCACTACCGTTCGAAGCACGAATCGCTCATCGCTTTCTCCAACCAGGAGTACTACGACGGTCGCCTCTTCACCTTCCCCTCCGCCGACGACCGCATCTCCAAGGTCTCGCTCGTGAAGGTCGATGGCGTTTACGACAAAGGCGGTCGTCGCAGCAACCGGGCTGAGGCAGAGGCCGTTGTTGCAGAGATCATCCGTCGTCTCTCCGACGAAGAACTCTCCCAGCGCAGCATCGGCGTCGTCGCCTTCTCCGTCGTGCAGCAGAACCTCATCGAGGATGTGCTGATGGAGGAACTGGCTTCGCATCCCGAACTGGAGGCCAAGGCGTTCCAGGGCGAAGAGCCGATTTTCATCAAGAACCTCGAGAACGTGCAGGGCGACGAGCGCGACATCATCCTCTTCAGCGTGGGCTACGGTCCCGACAAGGACGGCAACGTCAGCATGAACTTCGGTCCCCTGAACAACCGTGGCGGCGAGCGCCGTCTGAACGTGGCCGTCTCTCGCGCGCGCTATGAGATGAAGGTCTTCTCCACGCTTCGTGCCGAGCAGATCGACCTGCGGCGCTCGAAGGCCGCCGGCGTCGAGGGACTTCAGAAGTTCCTCAAGTACGCCGAAGGGCGCCCCCTCTCCGACATCGGCTCCGCTGCAAGCACATCAACCTCCGCCGGCGCCGACTCGCTGGCCTCCGACATCGCCTCAGCCCTCAATGCCCTCGGCTACGAGACACAGACGGGTGTCGGGCGATCGAAGTTCAAGGTGGACGTCGCCGTCGTCGATCCCTCAGACCGCGAGCGCTACTTCCTCGGAATCCTCATCGACAGCCACTCTCGTGCCGAGACCAAGATAGCCCGGGACCGCGAGATCACGCAGCCCTCTGTGCTTCAGGGCCTGGGCTGGAAGGTGCTGCGCGTGTGGTCCGTCGATTGGCTGCAAAACCGCCAGCGTGTGCTCGAGAACATCGTGCAGTCGCTTGAAGTCAAGGAAAGTCAGCCCGTTGCCGACACAGAGCCGCTGAAACTCAAGTCACCAAGGATTGTGACGGAGAAAGCCTTCATCGCCCCTCCTGCCGCTCTCCTCTCCCCTGATGAAAAAGCCGACATCGACGACGTGCCCTCGAGGTCCATCGATGCTATCATCCTGCAAGTCGTCAACGCACAGGTTGCCCTTCCCCTGGAAGACCTCCTGCGGGCTGCCACCCGCCAGCTCGGCTATGGCCGTCGAAGCAAGCGCATCGACGCCGCCCTCATGAAACGCATCGGAATGCTCATCGTCGCCGGGCGCATTCTACGCGACGGCGAAAGCATCAAGGCAATCTGATCCTGCAAGAAGACTCAGACAATTCCGACGACTTCGACTACTTCGACTTCTCCTCCTACTTCGATTACTTCGAAAACTCAGAATAAATGAATAAGACACTCGATATCAAAGCCTACCTCGACGCCGACGAGCAGAAGGACCTGCTGCGCCTGCTGACCGCAGGCAGCGTCGATGACGGAAAGAGCACGCTCATCGGCCGCTTACTCTTTGACTCCAAGAAACTCTACGACGACCAGCTTGCAGCGCTGGAGCGCGACAGCAAACGCCTCGGCAACGCCGGCGATCACATCGACTACGCCCTGCTGCTCGACGGTCTGAAAGCCGAGCGGGAAGAAGGTATCACCATCGACGTAGCCTACCGCTACTTCTCCACCAACAAGCGCAAGTTCATCATCGCCGACACCCCGGGTCACGAGCAGTACACCCGCAACATGATCACCGGCGGTTCCACAGCCAACCTGGCCATCATCCTCGTGGACTGCCGTACCGGCGTCATCACCCAGACACGCCGCCACACCTACCTCGTCTCGCTCCTCGGCATCAAGCACATCGTGCTTGCTGTGAACAAGATGGACCTCTTGGGTTTCGACCAGAAGGTGTTCGACGCCATCGTTCGCGACTACCGGCAGCTGACCGACCACCTTGGCATCGAAGACGTCACCTGCTTCCCCCTCTCTGCCCTCGATGGCGACAACGTCGTGGAGCGCAGTCCTCGCACCCCGTGGTATTCGGGTCCAGCGCTGCTTGACTTCCTCGAGACGGTTCCCGTTCACGCCGACCGCAACTTCAGCGACTTCCGGTACCCCGTTCAGTACGTCCTGCGCCCGAACCTGGATTTCCGCGGTTTCTGCGGCAAAGTCGCCAGCGGCATCGTTCGCGTTGGCGATGAGGTGGTGGCCCTTCCCAGCATGAAGCACAGCCACGTCAAGAGCATCGTCACGTACGACGGCGCCCTCCAAGAGGCCTTCCCTCCTCAGTCCGTAACCATCACGCTGGAGGACGAAATCGACATCAGCCGTGGTGAGATGCTCGTTCACCCCGACAACCTGCCGCACATCGGCCGTCACTTCACGACGATGCTCGTATGGATGGACGAGGAACCCATGGACCCCTCGAAGCAGTTCTTCCTCAAGCACAACACCAACACCACCCGCGCCACCATCGCTGCCATCCGCCATCGCATCGACGTGAACACGCTGGATCAGAAAGAAGGCGCCCCTTTCATCCTCAACGAAATCGGTCAGGTCGATATTCTGACGGCCAAGACCCTCTTCTTCGACCCTTACGCCGTCAACCGTCAGACCGGCGCCTTCATCCTCATCGACCCCATCACGAACAACACCTCCGCCGTAGGCATGATTCTCTCTCCTCTGGACGAAAGCGCCCTCGAGAACGACCTTGTGCCCACCCTTGACCTGCCTCGCCTGGGAATCACCTCCGCGCACTACGATGCCATCGAAGCCGCCGTTCGCGATCTCGCACGCCAAGGGCTGGAGGTCCGGATCATCAAATAACGATTTCTGCACGCGCATCATAAACCGATTACTATTCTCCCCTCATTCCACACATGGGCCTACTTAAATTCGAGAATCTACCTGCCAACCCGCTCGTGGGCGCCGACTGGCGGACATTTCAGGAAATGACGTCGGGAAAAGCCATCGCCCCAAGCTACCGCCCCAAATATTATCTGACGAAGAGCATCTGCCGACTGCTGTCACTGCTTGCTCCCATTCAGGAGCGGCGATACCAGGAGTTGCTGGCCGACAAGCCCTTGGAGTACGACCCTCTGTTCATCCTCGGGCATTGGCGTAGCGGCACCACCTTCGTCCACAACATCTTCGCTCAGGACGAGCATTTCGGTCACACGACCACGTATCAGACCGTCTTTCCCCACCTCATGATGTTCGGTCAGCCTTTCTTCAAGTACCTGATGAAGCTCTTCATCCCGAGCCATCGTCCGACTGACCGCATGGAGCTGACCCCCGACACCCCTCAGGAGGAAGAATTCGCGATGAACAACACGATGCCCTATTCCTACTACAACTTCTGGTACTTCCCGAAGTCCATGCTCGACTACTGCGACCGCTACCTCACGTTCGAATCCATCACGCCCGCGGAGGAGGAGGCCTACAAGCAAGCCTTACTGAAGATCGTCAAGATCTCCCTGTGGAACACTGGGGGGACGCAGTATCTCTCGAAGAACCCTCCTCACACAGGTCATGTGAAAGCCCTCGTGGAGCTCTTCCCGAACGCGAAGTTCATCTACCTCATGCGCAATCCCTACACAGTCTTCGAGTCCACTCGCTCTTTCTTCACTCAGACCATAGCTCCGTTGAAACTTCAGGATGTCAGCGACGACGAGATCGAGGAAAACGCCATCCGTGTGTATCCTCGCCTCTACCGTGCGTACCAGGATCAGAAGCGGTTCATACCTGCGGGCCACCTCTATGAAGTCCGCTTCGAGGATTTCGAGCGTGATGCCTACGCTGTCACTCGCGACATCTACCATCAGCTGGACCTTCCGGGCTGGGATGAGGCGGAGCCTGCCATCCGGCGGTACATCGATAGCAAGCGCGGATACAAGAAGAACCAGTACGATTACAAGCCGCGCACCATCCAGCTCGTCAACGAGCACTGGGGTCAGGCGATCGACGATTGGGGTTACGCCCGCCGCGTCTGATTCAAGGTCTCCCGGACCAATGCAACGGCTCCCGGACCAATGCAACGTCTCCCGGATCAATGCAACGTCTCCCGGACCAATGCAACGTCTCCCGGACCAATGCCTCTAAGGGAACCGGCACCAAGCCTTCGGCGGGCTTAGGTGTTCGCTACGAACCTATGCCTCCATTTCTGCCCGCCTCGTCACTCAGACGTGGCGGGATGTTTTTTTCTGACCTCCCACCTACCGCGTTATCAGTTACTCTTTTTTCTTTTTTTTAACAGAAAAAGAGCGCACCTGTCACGCCCTCGCTCTCTCCCCTGGCAACCAGTCTGCCTGTCGCGCCCGCCTTCTCCTGCAATGCCCCTCAAGCCAAGGGTTGACTCGAGCGGAAGTATTCCCTTTACCACACGCGTCCCGACCTCTTCCCATCAGTCCTCATAGTACCTCTCATCGGGACGATTTCTTCAGACGCAAGTTGCGTCTGTACGGACGCAGCCTGTATCTCTACGGACGCAGCTTGCGTCTGTAGCGACGCAGCTTGCGTCTGAACTTATGTTACTATTCGTTGTCGTTAAATTGGTAGTTTGTCTGTTACTTAATACGTCAACGCATCCGCCGGCCATCCTGTCACATTGTGACCCGTATCGAGCCGTTGGATGACATGCAGGTCATCATCGGAGAGGGTAAAGTCAAAAAGATCGATGTTTTCCTGCATCCGTTCCTTGTGGGTTGTCTTTGGAATGACGATGATGCCGTATTGTACGAGGAACTTCAGTGCTATCTGTGCAGGTGTCTTGCCATTTTTTTCGCCAATAGCCGCCAAGGTGGGATTCGTAAAGATGCCGTGTTTACCTTCAGCCAACGGACTCCAGGCCTCTAACTCCACCCTGTATGGTCGCAAATACTCCAGCATCTTGCGTTGTTGGTAGAAGACATGAGCCTCGCATTGATTCACTGCGGGCATCACCTTAGCACCGCTGACTATCTTTGGAAAAGTATTGGGATAGAAGTTTGATACGCCAATGGCACGGAACAATCCTTTATGGTAGAGTTCTTCGAGCGCTTGCCACATCACTGTAGGATTGCCTACGGGCCAATGAATAAGCATCAGATCCACGTAGTCAAGCCCCAGCAGTTTCATGGAGTGTCCGACCGAACGGAACGTTTCTTCCCAAGTGTAGCACGAATCGCATATCTTGGTGGTGACAAAGAGCTCTTCCCTCGGAACGCCACATGCGCGTACCGCATCGCCAACAGCTCGCTCATTATAGTACATGGCTGCCGTGTCGATGCTTCGATAACCCACACTGACGGCATCTTCAACCACCCGTTGGGTCTCCCGTTCCGGTATGTCATAGACGCCAATGCCCAATATCGGCATCTTAACTCCGTTATTCAACGTCTTGTATTCCATATTGTCCTCACACACGTTTGCCAAGTTCGTAAGCCTCTTGCAATTTGGGGTTGCCTTCAATCTCTCGGGCATTGTTCACGCCGCCACAGAACAGCGACCCTGCCAGGCGACTCTTTGGATAACAGTCTATCCAGCCCGTCAGTCCTGTCTCGGCCCGCTTCGGAGTCTCGTCTTCATCTTCTGCAGCCGTGGTCAGCAGATAGATGTCACGGAACTGGTAATCCTGCTCATACATCGCATTCATGCGGTCTATGAGAGTCTTCATCTGTCCGCTCATCTCATAATAGTAAATAGGTGTTGCCCAGCAGATGACATCTGCCTTCAGCACCTTGGCCATGATGTCGTTCACGTCATCCTTGATGACGCAACGCCCCAGTTTTTGACAAGCCATGCAACCTTTGCAGAACTGGATGCTCTTGCCCGTAAGCGAAATCTTCTCCACTTCGTTTCCAGCTGCTTTGGCACCTTCTATAAAATTCTCAGCGAGCATGTCGCTGTTTGAACCATGACGCAGGCTCGTTGATATGACAATTACTTTTTTCATATTCGTATTATTTCAGTTCGCTGAATTGGAATTTATGATGGTTCAGAGTTATACCTCCTCTGCCTGCATAGGCTTGTATACCGTGTCTACCACTCTGCGCTGGCATTCGTCGGCATCGGAAAGAGGGTGGGTACTGATAAGCATAAGGACACAGGAGGGGTCGAGGTGTGCGTCATTCAG
>ONJJ01000054.1 GCA_900318115.1 uncultured Prevotellaceae bacterium
GATGGCGTAAGTCTGAGCAGCAAGACAAAGCAGATTGCATCAGGTCGCTTTGGCGTGACGGCAGAGTACCTTGTCAATGCCGAGGAGATTCAGATCAAAGTAGCTCAGGGTGCAAAGCCTGGCGAAGGCGGACAGTTGCCTGGTTTTAAGGTGAACGAGATTATTGCCAAGACACGTAATGCCATTCCTGGCATCAGTCTTATTTCGCCACCTCCTCACCACGACATCTACAGCATCGAGGATCTTGCGCAACTTATCTTCGACTTGAAGAACATCAATCCTTCGGCTGCCGTCAGCGTGAAGCTGGTTGCCGAAAGCGGTGTTGGAACTATTGCTGCTGGTGTGGCTAAGGCTAAGGCCGACCTCATCGTCATCAGTGGAGCTGAAGGTGGCACGGGTGCGAGCCCTGCAAGCTCGATGCGTTTTGCCGGCATCCCGCCAGAGATCGGTCTTGCCGAGGCACAGCAGACGCTGGTGAAGAACGGCCTTCGCGGGCAGGTTCGCCTACAGACGGACGGACAGCTGAAGACAGCCAAGGACGTCATCATCATGGCGATGCTTGGTGCAGATGAGTTTTCGTTCGGAACACTGCCGCTCATCGTCTTGGGCTGTGTGATGATGCGCAAGTGCAATCAGAACACGTGTCCGATGGGCGTGGCAACGCAGGACCCCGAGCTGCGCCGCCACTTCGCAGGGCGCGCCGAATATGTGGTCAACTTCTTCACCTTCCTCGCCCAGCAGGTGCGCGAGTACCTCAGTGAGATAGGTGTACGCAGGTTGAAGGACATCATCGGGCACACGGAACTGATAGAAGTCACTGTGCCCGTCGGTTCCCCGACAGGAGAAAGGGCTGAAAAATGGCGCGCCATCGACTTCTGCCGCCTGCTCTATAGACCCGTCACAGACAAGCCCCTCTACTGGGACCGGAGCGAGTTCACAAAAGTCTGTGGTGTCAAAGACGAGGAAATCATCCGCGAGGTCACGCCGCTCATCGGGGATCCACAATCCCCGGAAGCCCCTTCGCCCTCGGCCCCTCTCACCCTCGACTACACCACCCGCAACACCGACCGCGCCGTGGGCACGATGCTTTCGGGCGTCATTGCCAAGAAGTACGGTGAGGCAGGTCTCCCTGACGGAACCATCGACATCAACTTCAAGGGTGCTGCCGGCCAGAGCTTTGGCGCCTTCGCGGTGCGCGGACTGGACATCAGGTTGGAAGGCGAGGCGAACGACTACTTCGGCAAGGGCCTCTCGGGTGGACGCATCAGCATATTCCCGCCTGCGGGCTACCCCGTCGACTTCGCTCCGGAGGATAATGTCATTGCCGGAAACACAGGCCTGTACGGTGCCACCAGCGGTGAGTTGTACGTCAATGGTTGCGTGGGCGAGCGCTTCGGCGTGCGCAATTCAGGTGCCACGGCTGTCATCGAGGGTGCCGGCGACCACTGCTGTGAGTATATGACGGGCGGTCGTGTAGTGGTGCTGGGACGGACGGGACGCAACTTCGCCGCCGGCATGAGCGGAGGCTTGGCTTACGTCTACGACCCCGACCACGACTTCGATTATTACTGTAACCTGGATATGGTGGAACTGAGTCTGGTAGAGGACGTGGCTTCACGTAAGGAATTGCTGGAACTCGTCCGCCAGCACTATCTCCACACGGGTAGCCCGCTGGCAGGCAGGATGCTCGACCGTTGGAACGACTTCATTGACGACTTTATCCAAGTGACGCCGATAGAATACAAACGCGTGCTCGAGGAAGAGAAGATGGCACGGCTGCACAAGAAGATTGCAGGCATTCAGCGCGACTACTAAGCGATCCGTCACCCACCCCAAAATAATTCAGATAGCAAAAACAAGAATATGGAAAAAGATACAACTACCCAGGTGCATTCAACTTTCCCCCTCACCGGGAGGACAGAAGGCGGGGCTGCTTTTATGACCATCCACCGCCAGGAGGCTGGTTATCGTCCCGTGCATGATCGCATCCACGACTTCGGCGAAGTGGAACAGACGCTGAATTCGCGTGAACGCAAGCTGCAGGCCTCTCGCTGCATGGATTGTGGCGTGCCCTTCTGCCACTGGGCTTGTCCCTTGGGCAATAAGCCGCCTGAGTGGAATGCAGCTCTGGCGCGTGGAGAGTGGGAGCTGGCCTATAGGCTGCTGGCAGCCACCAATCCCTTCCCGGAGTTCACGGGACGCGTGTGCCCGGCTCTGTGCGAGAAGGCGTGCGTCATCAACCGCTTCAACCACGAACCGACGACCAACCGCGAGGACGAAGCCGCCATCACCGAGGGCGCGTTCCGCGAAGGCTACATCCAGCCACGTGTGCCCGCCGCTCGACGGCTGGCTGCCGGAGATACCGCCAATGCCCTATCGTCAGGCCCTATGCGCGTAGCCGTCGTAGGCAGTGGTCCCGCCGGCCTCGCATGTGCCGACGCCCTCAACCAGATGGGTTACGCCGTCACCGTCTTCGAGAAGAACGAAGCCGCAGGCGGACTGCTGCGCTATGGCATCCCCAACTTCAAGCTCAACAAGGCCATCATCGACCGCCGCATAGCCTTGATGGAGCAGGAAGGCATTGAGTTCAGGTATAATTCGGAGTTCTCTGATTTTTCGGAATATTCTGACTATTCCGCCATCGTCCTCGCCACCGGCACCCCCACGGCCCGCGACCTCAACATCCCCGGCCGTGAATTGAAAGGCGTGCATCTCGCCCTCGAACTGCTCTCGCAGCAGAACCGCGTGCTGGCGGGCATGGAATTTGCGAGAGACGAGCGCATCACCGCCAAAGGCAAGGACGTGCTGGTCATCGGCGGCGGAGACACGGGCAGCGACTGCATCGGCACGGCCCACCGTCAGGGCTGCAAGAGCGTCACGCAGATTGAGATAATGCCGCGTCCCGTCGAAGGTCCTGAGGACCCGCAGAACCCTTGGCCCAACTACCCCCGGACACTCAAGACCACCTCGTCGCATGAGGAGGGCTGCACACGCCGTTGGAATATCAACACGCTGGAATTCATAGGAAAGAATGGTCAGCTAACGGGCGTCCGTGTGCAGGAGATTGACTGGAAGCCTGCTTCCGCCCAGGGGGGGACGGGAGGGGGGCTTGGGCGCCCCATTATGGTTGAGAAGGGCGAGCCCGAGGTCATCAAGGCCGAACTCGTCCTCCTGGCCATGGGCTTCCTGAAGCCCGAGCATCCCGAATATCCTGAACACGTCTTCGTCTGCGGCGATGCCAAGAATGGTGCCTCGCTCGTCGTGCGCGCCATAGCCAGCGGCATCGAGACTGCCCACCGCGTAGACGCTTACCTCTCGAACAAGTAGCACACACCGAATGATGTCCAAGATAAGATTCACCAAGATGCACGGCTGCGGTAACGACTACATCTACGTCGACACCTCCGCCTGTCCTATCCCCGATCCGCAGTCGGCAGCCATCGCATGGAGCGACCGCCGCAAAGGCATCGGCAGCGATGGCCTTGTGCTCATCGGTCGTTCTCCCATCCCAGAAGCGGATTTCACCATGCGCATCTTCAATGCCGACGGCTCCGAGGCCATGATGTGCGGCAACGCCAGCCGCTGCGTAGGGAAATATCTCTACGAGAGGACCCGCCCATGGCCACTTCCTTTGACGGCGGGATATGGCCGCCCGCAAACTGAGCTACGACTCCTCACCCTCTCCGGCATTAAGTTGCTGAAGCTCCATATCAATAATAATAAGGTGGAGAGCGTCACGGTGGATATGGGCGAACCCGCTTTCGCAGATGATAGGCTTTATCGACCTACGGGTCATGAATCCTCCGGCATCTTCGTCTCCATGGGCAATCCCCATTACGTCATCTTTGTGGAAGACATCGAGGCGGTGGACGTCGCCTCAGAAGGCGCACGCCTCGAACACCACCCGCAGTTCCCGGAACGCTGCAATATCGAATTTGCCGAAATGCGTCCTGACGGCATTCGGATGCGCGTCTGGGAACGCGGCAGTGGCATCACAATGGCCTGCGGAACGGGAGCATGTGCCACGGCTGTGGCTGCTGCCCGGGCTGGACGTGCCACGCGCCAGTGCCGCATCATCATGGACGGCGGCACTCTCGACATCGCATGGCGCGAAGCAGACAACCACGTCCTCATGACCGGTCCCGCCACCTTCGTCTACGATGGCGAGATTGAAATGAACAAATGGTAAATAGTAAATAGATGAAAACAATTAGTTTACATTTTAGACACAAAGACACTGAGTCACAGAGAATATATATAAACTCTGTGTCTCTGTGACTCTGTGTCCTAAAGATAGTGTCAGTTAATTTTGATTGGTTACCTAAATCCGTAAATCTGTAAATCCGTAAATTGTAAATCAATATGGCTCTCGTCAACGACCATTTCCTCAAGCTGCCGAACAACTACCTGTTCGCGGATATCGCCAAGAAGGTGAACATCTTCAAGGCGCAGCACCCCAAGACAGACGTCATCAGCCTCGGCATCGGCGACGTCACGCAACCGCTTTGCCCGGCCGTCATCGAGGCACTGCACCGTGCTACCGACGAGATGGCAACGACCAGTGGATTCCGCGGCTATGGTCCGGAGCAGGGCTACGACTTCCTGCGCGATGCCATCCTGAAGCATGACTTCCTGGCTCGTGGCATCCACCTGGATCGCGATGAGATATTTGTCAACGACGGTGCGAAGTCGGACACAGGCAATTTCCAGGAACTCATCCGCTGGGACAACAGCATCGCCGTCACCGATCCTATCTATCCCGTTTACATCGACTCCAACGTGATGATAGGCCGCGCTGGCATCAAGGGCGAGGACGGGCACTGGTCCAACGTCATCTATCTGCCATGTACTGCCGAGAACGGCTTCGTGCCCGAACTGCCCAGCCAGCGCGTGGACGTCATCTACCTCTGCTATCCCAACAACCCTACGGGCACTGCCCTCACCCGTGAGCAACTCAAGCAGTGGGTCAACTACGCCATCAAGAACGAAGCCCTCATCTTCTTCGACGCTGCCTACGAGGCCTACATCCAACACGACGACGTACCTCACAGCATCTACGAGATCAAGGGTGCGCGAAAGGTGGCGGTAGAGTTCCACAGCTATTCCAAGACGGCGGGCTTCACAGGCGTCCGCTGTGGCTACACCGTCGTGCCTAAAGAAGTGACCGCCAGCACCCTCACTGGTGAGCGCCTGCCACTGAATCCGCTGTGGAACCGACGCCAGTGTACGAAGTTCAACGGTACCAGCTACCTCAGCCAACGCGCGGCCGAAGCTATCTACACGCCCGAGGGCCGGCAGCAGGTGCAGCAGACCATCGGCTACTATATGCAGAACGCCCGCCACATGAAGCAGGTGCTCAGCCAGATCGGTCTGCAAGTCTATGGCGGCGACGATGCACCCTACCTCTGGATGCAGACGCCCGGGGGCATGACCTCCTGGCGTTTCTTCGAGCAGATGCTCTACGACGCCCATGTCGTCTGCACGCCTGGCGTGGGCTTCGGACCTTCGGGCGAGGGCTACGTCCGCCTCACCGCTTTCGGCTCACACGAACGCACCGAGGAGGCATTAGAGAGAATCGTACAATTCTATTAACCACATTAACACGAGACTGAAACAATGACAAGCAACCTCAGATTTCAAATGGTAGGAGAGGCCTTCAAGAAGAAGCCCCTCTGCGTGGAAGCGCCGGCAGAGCGCCCCAGTGAATACTTCGGTAAGCATGTATTCAACCGCGAGAAGATGTACAAGTACCTGCCCAAGGACGTCTACGAGAAGATGATAGACGTCATCGACAATGGTGCCCGCCTCGACCGCAAGGTGGCCGATGTTGTGGCTGCCGGCATGATGCAATGGGCCATGGAGAACGGTGTGACACACTATACGCACTGGTTCCAGCCCCTGACAGAAGGCACTGCTGAGAAGCACGACTCATTCATCGAGCACGACGGTAAAGGCGGCATGATTGAGGAATTCAGCGGCAAGCTCCTCGTTCAGCAGGAACCCGACGCCTCCTCGTTCCCTTCAGGAGGCATAAGGAGCACCTTCGAGGCTCGTGGCTACTCGGCATGGGACCCCACAAGCCCCGTCTTCATCATTGACGACACACTCATCATCCCCACAGTCTTTATCAGTTATAGCGGCGAGTCGCTCGACTACAAGGCGCCCCTCCTGCGTGCCTTGAAAGCCGTCAACATGGCTGCAACTGAGGTCTGCCATTACTTCGACCCGGCTGTGAAGAAGGTGACAAGCAATCTCGGCTGGGAGCAGGAGTACTTCCTCGTGGACGAAGGACTCTATGCCGCACGTCCCGACCTGCTGCTGACAGGCCGCACGCTCATGGGGCACGACTCTGCCAAGAACCAGCAGATGGACGACCACTACTTCGGTTCCATTCCCGAGCGTGTGGCAGCCTTCATGCGAGACCTCGAGATACAAGCCCTGATGCTCGGCATCCCTGTGAAGACACGTCACAACGAGGTCGCTCCCAACCAGTTTGAGGTGGCTCCTATCTTCGAGGACACAAATCTGGCCGTTGACCACAACATGCTGCTCATGTCGCTCATGAAGCGTGTGGCCCGCAAGCATGGCTTCCGTGCTCTGCTGCATGAAAAACCCTTTGCTGGCATCAACGGCTCGGGCAAGCACAACAACTGGAGCCTCTCGACAGATACAGGCGTTTTGCTCCATGCACCAGGCAAGACGGCGGAACAGAACCTTCGTTTCGCCACCTTCATCGTGGAGACGCTGATGGGCGTCTACAGGCACAACGGATTACTGAAGGCCAGCATCATGTCGGCCACCAATGCCCATCGTCTCGGTGCCAACGAAGCTCCACCAGCCATCATCAGCTCGTTCCTCGGAAAGCAACTCTCCGAACTGCTCGACCATATCGAGAAGGCCGACAAGGAAGACCTCTTCTCCATGGATGGTAAGCAGGGTATGAAGCTTGATATTCCAGAGATTCCAGAACTGCTCATTGACAACACCGACCGCAACCGCACCAGTCCGTTTGCCTTCACCGGCAACCGCTTCGAGTTCCGTGCCGTGGGCAGCGAAGCTAACTGTGCCAGCGCCATGATTACGCTCAACAGTGCTGTAGCCGAGGCACTTGTTTTGTTCAAGAAGCGCGTAGATGCCCGCATAAAAGAGATAGCAAAGGATTTTGAGCATTCAGAACACAACACCACCTACCACGCCATCATCGACATCCTCCGCGAGGACATCAAGGTGTGCAAGCCCATCCGCTTCGATGGCAACGGCTACAGCGACGCGTGGAAGGCAGAAGCCGCCAAGCGTGGGCTGGACACAGAAACTTCCTGCCCCGTCATCTTCGAGCGTTATCTCGACGAGGACAGCATCCGTATGTTCGAGAGCCTCGGTGTGATGACAAAGAAGGAACTGGAAGCTCGTGTGCTTGGCGACCTCTCCATGAACCACATAATTCCTGTCGCCACCAGCTATCAGAGCCAACTCTTGAGGAACGTTGAGCGCATATCGGGTGTGTTCCCAAAGGAGAAGGCCAGCCAACTGAATGCGCGCAACCTCAAGCTCATCGAGGAGATAGCAGAGCGCACAGCCACCATCGAAACACAGGTGGAGGAGCTTGTCGAGGCCCGCAAGGTTGCCAACAAGATTGCAGACGAGCGCCCCGATGTTCGACAAGATTCGCTACCAGATAGACAAGCTCGAACTCATCGTTGACGACGGCCTCTGGCCTCTGCCCAAGTACCGCGAACTGTTGTTCATCAGGTAAGTCTAACACCTAAAACTTTATATCAAAGGGAACCAAGCAAACTTGGTTCCCTTTTCTTATGACTTTCTTTTCCGGGGAAGCAAAGCTGGAGGAGGCCCGTAATCGGAAGGGAACCCACTAAGGAGGGAGCCAGCCCAGAGCAAAACGGCACGGCAGAAGGCCAAAAAGACGAAAAAAACGAGCGGGAAAGAAAAAAAGGAGGCGAAATATTTGGCTGAGACAAAGATACTTGGCATCTTTGCATTAGAATAAAAGGACCTACCGCCCCAAAGCGACAAGCGAGCTGCACGCGGAAGGATAGGCCCTACCGCCCAGCACGCAGCCTGCAGAAGGAGAGGCCCTACCGAAGAGACAGGAATCAGAATAAATAGAAAATCTCAAATAAAAAAAGAAATGCAAATATCTAAGTTCAACGCCCGCAAGATCAACGCCGGAAAGACGTCCAGCCATTGGGGGAAGGATTTCCTCACCAGCCTGCTGGGCACCACCTTGTCTATCGTACTGACTTTCGGCACCTCGGCGCTGCTGGAGCACAAGATGAAGGCCGACATCCAGCGACAGACCGCCATGATGGTGATTCACGACATCGACGCGTCCGTGGAATTGGTGGAAGATATCGCCAACTACGAAGACGAGAAGAACCAAGCCGTGCAGTACGTCCTGGCGCATCTGGACCAGATAGACGCATTGCCCGCCGACACGCTGGCGCTGGCGCTGAAGATGATTGCCGACACCGATGGCGACAACACCATCTTCGACGACTCCAAGGAGAAGATATTCAATAGCAGCCAGGATATCTGGAGCAATCTGGATAATATGGCATTTGTGGACAATATGGAGCGGTTCTACCGCGAGAGGAGTTATCTCCAGAACCAGATTGCCCTGGACCCGATTTTTGTGGAACCCATCACCTTCGACGAATACAGCCAGATGAAATACAACTCCCCGGTAAGCGACCACTCACTCGACTATGCTGCCATCCTGAAAGAGAAACTCATGGAGCCGCGGGTCAGGTTTCATATCGACTATTCAATGAGCAGGGCACGGGCGTATCGCTCCTTTGCACAGCGATGGAGGGACATCAGCGACCGCAACAAATTCATCATGAATATCGATGACGCAGAACTGGCTGAGTATATCAAGGATAGCCAGCGGAGTGGCGAGCCCGTGGGCAGGCGTGAACTCATCGGACAATGGGAGCGCAAGGTGAACGGGGGAGATGACTACTATTGCGAATACCTGCAAAACGACTCTTTCCGCCAGGAGTTGCGGGAGCACTACAGCAATGTGTTCTACGATGGCGATATCCACTGGACAATAAAAAGCGGGGGGACTTGGCACATCAAGGGCGACACGCTGTTCATGGTTAATGATCCTCAGTCGTCGGAAGTGCTGGTAGATCGGTCCGGCGTCACCTACCGCCCCGAAATGCGGGACTCCGTGGAGAATTTCATCAGCAGATACTTCGACGAGAAGAGGGCGACAGAAAGGTTGAGGAAGGAACTCGAGATCCATCCCCGGATAGATACAATCTACGCAACGACCAACAAGAAGCACGACAAGCTGGAAATGATCGTGGGCCGCGACCAGAACGGCAGCGTGACTTGCCGTTACCTGAAGCGCAGGAGCGGCGGGAGCGCGTCTGACAAATGACTTCCTCACACGTTGAAAACGAAATGATTGGCCTGCGCGCGTACTACCATAATTGTTATCGCGAAGGAGGCGACAGCGGCTGGCTGCACAACAACCTCAACCAGATGAAAGGCGCGCCCGAGCCACATCAGATCACCGCACGCTGGACGTTCCGCGAGCAATGGGACCCCGAAGCGCGAATTCGCGAGCTCTGGAACGTGCTGGCTTATTAACCGAACCGCCGAAAATCGCGGTTCCATCGCCGATTAAAAAGAAAAATTCACCTGGAATTCATCGTGAATTCATCGTGAATTCATCAAGACTTCACTAAATTTCACTTGGGACTTTACTAAATTTCACTTGAGACTTTACCAAATTTTACCAAAGTCCACAAACCCGACGGATTCATCGGGGTTCTCTATGTCCGCCAAAGTCCTCGCAAATCGCGGGAAGCAGCCGGTTCAATCCACGACACGCTGATAAGCTAAACGCTCGTCGCCATTGGCCAGATAGATGATGCCGCAGTAGGCGAAACCGTGCCGGGTCATGAGGTGCTGCATGATGAGGTTGTCGCGGTGGGTGTCGATGCGGAGGTTTCGGTCGCGGGAGAAACAGAAATCCATGATGCTGCCGAAGACGCCGCGGACCTCCGGATAGCTGGCGATGCGATGCACCACGTGGTAGGGTTGTTCATCGTCCAGCCATGCTCCCCCGTAGATCTTCTCATAGGTCGGTTCGGGAGAGGGAAGGAACGCGAAGTAGCCAACGAGCCGGCCGTCGTCCTCCACCACGAAGCCACCTTGCACATTCATATCATTCCGGATGGCGGCCTCGGACGGATAGCCTGCCACCCATTGGTGCATGTTCCCCGATTGACGCATAATCTGCCGGGCGGCATCCATCACTGCCATGATTTCGGCCATATTCTCAGGCCGTGCTTCTCGAATTGTCCGTTGCATAGTGCTGGTGGATTGTGTTCTTATTGGAGGATGACTTCCATGGTCGTCTTCTGAACCCCCATCCCCATTTTCCGATAGAAGCTCAGGGCCGGTTCGTTCCCCTCCCAGACGTTCAAGGTGATGTTGTGACATCCGATGGAACCTGCAAATTTGAGCACATGATCGTACAGCGCGGTGCCGACGTGTTTGCCGCGTGCCTGCTCGTCCACACAGATATCATCGATGTACAGCGACTTCGCATCTTGCAGCAGACCGTGGTCTTTCACCTCCGTGATCTGGCAGAACGCGTAACCCAGCACCTGCCCATCGTCGAAGACGAACACAGGACGCGTTTCATCCTGCAGCAGGGCCTCCAGCTCCTGCTCCGTGTATTTCGTCGTGTGGGGTTTGAATAAGTCGGGGCGAATCCGGTAATGCACCATATTCACTTGGTGCAACAATTCAATCATGCGCCCGATGTCTTGCTTTTCTGCCTTTCTAATCATGGCCTTGCGTGTTTATTATATGTTCTGATTGCTATTTCGGGCACAAAATTACGCAAAATCCATCAGAAAAGCGCGCCGCGGACACACATTCAATGCGAAACCGCCTTCTTTTCGACGATTTTTTGTACTTTTGCGCCAAGAATCAAACATCCGCACAAGCATTATGAGAAGATTGTTCGTTGCAGCCCTCGTCGCTGCCCTGTCCTGTATCACGGCAAATGCCCAGACTGCCCTGAAGAAAGTCTATGATGAAGAAATCAATCCCCTGCAGCAGATAGACCAAGCGGTGGCCAAAGCCCGCGCCAAGAGTAAGTTCGTCGTCTGTCAGGTGGGAGGAAACTGGTGTCCTTGGTGCCTCCGTTTTGCCGATTTCATCGAGAAAGACACCACCATCAGCCGCGTCATTGCCGACAATTTCATCTATGCCCACGTGAACTACAATCCCCGCAAGTCCCAGGGGACAGAAAAGCAAGAGCAGGGCCGCGCGCTGATGCAACGGCTGAACAACCCCGCCCGCTTCGGCTTTCCCGTGTTTGTGGTGTTAGACACCCACGGGCGTGTCCTTCATATTCAGGATTCCAGTTTCCTGGAGGAAGGTCAGGGTTATAACCCCCAGCGCGTCCTCCGATTCTTCAAGAGCTGGACGCCAGAGGCTGTGGGAAAGTGAGACGGGACGCGTAATTTGCTAATAGAGAACAACATGAGCATACAAGAATTTCGTGACTATATGGCATCGGGCAAGCCCGTCATCGGCGGCTCTGAAGTCCACATGATGTTTCATCAACTCTCGCAGGAAGCGTTGCGGATAACTGCCGAAATCAATGGAAGCTACCACACACCCGAGGAGCTGCACACATTGCTGGAGCGGCTTTGGGGGCGCGAAGTGCCAGAGACGGTAGGGATGTTCCCTCCCTTCCACACCGACTGCGGCAAGAACACCATCGTGGCCGGACACGTGTTCATCAATATGGGTTGCAAGTTCCAGGACCAAGGCGGCATCACCATCGACGAGGGCGCACTCATCGGACACAACGTCGTCCTGGCCACCATCAACCACGACCTGGACCCGGCCAAGCGGCAGAGCATGACCTACGCGCCCATTCACATCGGCAAGAACGTATGGATCGGAGCAAATGCAACAGTCCTCGCAGGAGTAACGATAGGCGATGGAGCTGTAGTTGCTGCTGGCGCCGTGGTCACAAAAGACGTGGAGCCAAACACAATCGTCGGCGGCGTGCCCGCCAAGGTTATCAAGAAGATAGAGGTATAGACGATAAACCGGAAGTTGACGTTCCGATTCTTCCTGTAATCATCAACCGAACTTCCCAATTCCCCTCATCGGCCCCAATGATTTGGTCCTACGATGTGATTTTCAACTCAAAAGCATATTATGGAAAAGAGAAAACAAAAAGCCCCCGTTAGAGGACGAGGGCAGGAACCTGAATGTCTTCACAACGGAATAATCCTTATTGTGAATTGCTGAAATTCGGTACAAAAGTAGCACTTCTTGAGCGTCCAGACAAACTTTTCCCTTCTTTTTTGCTTGTGAACAATTCTTTTTTGCTATTTTTGCACCAAAATCATACAAAATAGCCACATGAAACGCATCTTAGGACTTGATTTAGGTACTACCAGCATTGGCTGGGCTCTGGTAAATGAAGCAGAAAACGAGCAGGAGCAATCCTCCATCATCCGATTGGGAGTGAGAGTAGTCCCGCTGACCGTCGACGAGCAGACGAATTTCGAGAAGGGCAAGAGTATTACCACCAACGCAGACCGCACGCTTAAACGCAGTATGCGTCGGAATCTCCAACGCTACAAACTACGTCGCACCTTCTTGATTTCTACGCTGAAGGAAGCCGGCATCATCACGGACGACACTATTCTCACGGAAGCAGGTCCCCGCTCGACCTTCGAGACCCTCCGGGCACGGGCCAAGGCCGCCAGTGAAGAGGTAACACTACCGGAATTGGCCCGCATACTTCTGATGATTAACAAGAAACGCGGCTATAAGAGCAGTCGGAAAGCCAAGTCTGCCGAGGAAGGAACACTGATTGATGGTATGGAAGTGGCAAGGCTTCTCCACGATCAGCACCTCACTCCAGGCCAATATGCCTATACCCTTCTTCGTGATGGCAAAAAGTATATCCCGGACTTCTATCGCTCAGACTTAATGGAAGAAATGGATGCTGTCTGGTCATTCCAGCAAACATTTCACTCAGATGTTCTCACGGACGACTTTTACCAGCAGCTGCAAAACAAGTCCAAGACCCAAACCACCAAGATATTCCTCGCGAAGTATGGTATCTACACGGCAGAAAACAAGGGAGCAGACCGCCGGCTTCAGCAATATCGCTGGCGCGAGGAAGCCCTCAAAAGACAACTGACACGGGAGGAACTGGCTTACGTAATAGCAGACATCAGCGGAGCAATCACAGGCAGTAGCGGTTATCTTGGAGAGATCAGCGATCGTTCCAAGGAACTCTTTTTCAACCAGCAGACCATCGGACAATACATCCTTCAGCATCTGGATGCCGACCCACATTATAGCTTGAAGAAGCAGACCTTCTACCGGCAGGACTACTTGGACGAATTCGACCGCATCTGGGAAACACAGGCTCGGTTCCATCATGAGCTGACGCCAGAACTGAGAAAAACGGTCCGAGACTGCATCATCTTCTACCAGCGCCCACTCAAGAGCAAAAAAGCGATGCTGGACATTTGCACTTTCGAGCGCCGACAGATTGAGGTCACGGAGGAAGGAAAAACAAGGAAAAAGACTATTGGCCTCAAGGTTTGTCCCAAGTCTTCCCCCCTTTTTCAGGAGTTCAAGGTTTGGCAGATACTGAATAACCTGCAAGTGGAATACGAGGACACAAGCCTGGACTTATTCGCCACGACCGAAAAGCGCCGCTTCCTTGACCTCGAGGAAAAGGAACTACTGGCACGCGAACTGACCTACAAAGAAAAACTCTCTAAGCGCGAAGTCCTGACTCTACTCTTCGGCAAGGCTGCCAAGAAATATGACCTTAATTATAAAGAGATAGAGGGCAACCGGACACTCACCATACTTTACCGGGCTTTCCTCGACATCGTCAGCCGCTCCGGACACCACGAATACGATATAAACAAACTCCATGCTCAAGAGTTAGAGGAAGTCGTCGGCCAAGTCTTTTCCACTCTGGGCATCAATAGCGAAATCCTTCACTTCGACTCCGAATTGGAAGGTCACGCTTTCGACCGGCAGCCGCTCTACCGACTATGGCACCTGCTGTACTCATACGAGGGCGACAACTCCAAGACAGGAAACGAGTCGCTGATTGCCAGACTGCAAGAGCTATGCCACTGCGAACGGGAGTACGCACAGATCTTGGCGAACGTAACCTTCCAGGAAGACTACGGGAGTCTCAGTTCTAAAGCCATGCGCAAGATCCTTCCGTTCATGAAAGCCGGTCATGATTATAGTGAAGCTTGCGAGTACGCAGGCTATAGGCATTCCGAGCGTTCCCGCACGAAGGAAGAATTGGCAGAACTCACATACTCTGACCGCCTTGAGCTGCTTCCACGCAACACCCTACGCAATCCCGTCGTTGAGAAGATTCTCAACCAGATGATTAACGTGGTCAATGCCATCTGTGAGGAATACGGGAAGCCCGATGAGGTTCGCATAGAGCTGGCACGCGAACTGAAGAAGAATGCCAAGGAACGCGAGGCCATGACCCAGGCCATCAACGAAGCCAACACCCAGAACGAGAAATACCGCAGCACACTCGAAAGCGAGTTCGGCATCCAGCATGTCAGCCGCAACGACATCCTGCGCTATCGCCTCTATCTGGAACTAAAGGACAATGGCTTCAAGACCCTCTACTCCGGCACCTACATTCCCAAGGAAAAACTGTTCAGCAAGGACTTCGACATCGAGCACATCATTCCGCAGGCACGTCTCTTCGACGACTCATTCTCCAATAAGACATTGGAAGCGCGCGACATCAATATCGAGAAGAGCAACGCCACAGCCTACGACTATATCCTCAACAAATGGGGTGAGCAGAGAGCTGCAGAATACAAGAATACGATTGATGACCTCTACAAACAGGGCACCATCAGCAAGGCAAAACACGACAAGCTGCTCATGCGCGAGGCAGACATCCCCGAAGGATTCATTGACCGCGACCTTCGCAACTCGCAATACATTGCCAAGAAGGCACGTGAGATATTGGAAGACTTGGTGCCGCAGGTCATCCCCACCGTCGGCAGCATCACCGACCGCTTGCGTGAAGACTGGCAGCTCGTAGACATCATGCAGGAACTGAATTGGGACAAGTATGACCGGTTGGGACTCACAGAGACTTATCAGGACAAAGACGGTCGCACGATCCGGCGTATCAAGGACTGGACCAAGCGCAATGACCATCGCCACCACGCCATGGACGCGCTGACCATCGCTTTCACGCAACCCGCTTTCATTCAATATCTCAACAACCTGAATGCCCGCAGCGACAAGAGTGGAAGTATCTATGGGATTGAGCAGCGTTGCCTCTACCGCGACAGCCACGGCAAACTTCGTTTCCGTGCACCTATGCCACTCGACCTGTTCCGTGCCGAAGCCAGACGACAGCTCGAAGACATCCTCATATCCATCAAGGCCAAGAACAAGGTGATGACGCAGAATGTCAACAAGAGCAAGGTCAAAGGAGGAAGCCGGAAGAAGGTGCAGCTGACGCCCCGCGGGCAGTTACACAACGAAACCATCTATGGTCACACACGCCACCGCGTCTGTGAAGAAGTGAAAGTGGACGGCAAGATGACACCGGAGCGCGCCCTGCTCATTGCGAAGAAAGTCTTTCGCGAAGCCGTGCTCGCGCGGCTCGCACAATTCGACAACGACCCCAAGAAAGCATTTACGGGCAAGAACTCACCCGAGAAGAATCCCATCTGGCTCAACGGGCAACACGCGGAACAAGTGCCTCCTAAAGTCAAGTTGGTTTACTTCGAGGACTACTACCCCATCCGCAAACCTATCAGCCCCGACCTCAAGGTGGACAAAGTCATCGATGCGGGTATCCGACGCATCTTGCTTGCCCGATTGGAGGAATTTAATGGCGACCCGAAAAAGGCATTTGCCGACCTGGAGGAGAATCCAATTTATTTAAATAAGGAAAAAGGCATCACCATCAAGAGCGTGCGTATCCGCGGAGTCCTCAGTGCCATTCCGCTGCACGAAGCCAAGGACCACTTCGGCCGACCAATCACAGATGACTCTGGCCGGAGGCGCCCTGTGGACTACGTGCAGACAGCCAGCACCCACCACATTGCAGTCTACCGCGATGCCGCTGGCAATCTGCAGGATGTCGCCGTATCTTTCCTCGAAGCGACAACACGCAAGGCGCTGGGCATCCCTGTAGTAGATACAGAATATAATGCAGCAGAAGGATGGCACTTCCTCTTCTCCATGAAACAGAACGAATACTTCATCTTCCCTGATTTAGAACATGGATTTGACCCACAGGCCATTGACTTGTTCGACCCGAAAAACAAGGCAGAGATAAGCAAGCATCTCTACAGGGTGCAGAAGATGTCAAAGACGGAAGGAGGACGTGATTATTTCTTCAGACATCACTTAGAGACGTCCGTAGAGGACAACAAAGAACTGAAAGGTATTGCATTTAAGAGAATTAAATCACTATCATCCCTTGAAGGCATCGTCAAAGTCCGCGTCAACCACCTGGGCGACATACTTTCAGTAAAAGAAAACTAACAATTCGAATCTGAGCCTGCATGTGCAGGCTCTTTTAATATCCTTAACTATCTATGATTAAGAAAACCCTTTGCTTCTCCAACCCTGCCTACCTCAGCCTGCGCAACGGACAACTGGTAATCCAGATTCCAGACATCGAGAAGAACGACTCCGTGACGCCAGAGTTCAAGAAGATGAACGAGCGCACCCTGCCCATCGAGGACATCGGCGTGGTGGTGCTTGACAACAAACGCATCACCATTACCACGGGAGTCATGGAAGCACTCCTGGAGAACAACGCGGCTGTCATCACCTGCGACAGCCGCAGCATGCCCGTGGGACTGTTGCTGCCACTCTATGGCAACACATTGCAGAATGAGCGCTTCCGCGATCAGCTGGAAGCCTCACTCCCCCTGCGCAAACAACTGTGGCAGCAGACCATCCGCCAGAAGATTGCCAACCAGGAAGTGGTGCTCCGCCGCAACACGGACGCCGAGACCCGATGCATGAAAGTATGGGTGGACGACGTGCGCAGCGGCGATGCCGACAACCTCGAGGCACGTGCGGCAGCATACTACTGGCGCAACCTTTTTCCGCAGATTCCTAACTTCGTACGGGGACGGGAGGGCGAACCGCCCAACAACCTCCTCAACTATGGATATGCCATCCTGCGCGCTGTCTTAGCACGGGCGCTCGTAAGCACAGGTCTCCTACCGACTCTGGGCATTCATCACCACAACCGCTACAACGCCTACTGCCTTGCGGATGACATCATGGAACCCTATCGACCTTACGTCGACGAGCTGATCATCAAGATAATGCGGAAGCATGCTGATTATTCCGAGCTGACACGCGAATTGAAGGCCGAGCTGCTGACTATACCTGTCCTCGACGTCACCATCGAGGGCAAGCGCAGTCCACTGATGATTGCAGCCTCACAGACCACCGCCTCTCTCTACAAATGTTTCAGCGGTGAACTGCGCAAACTCAGCTATCCTCAGATGGAATTGTAATGCGCTATGATGATTGACGATACCTCTCGCTTCAGCCAATACCGGGTTATGTGGATTCTCGTATTCTTTGACCTCCCAACCGATACCAAGAAGGAACGCAAGGCAGCAGCCAAGTTCCGCAAGGACTTGATGGGCGATGGCTTCACAATGTTCCAGTTCTCCATCTACATCCGCCATTGCGCCAGCCGGGAAAATATGGAAGTGCACATGAAGCGGGTTCGAGCACTCCTGCCGGAATACGGAAAAGTTGGCATCTTGGGAATCACAGACAAACAATTTGCTGAAATACAGCTCTTCTACGGACTGAAGGAGACTGCGCCCTCTACTCCCGGCCAACAACTGGAACTCTTTTAAGCATCATCTTTGGATAGCGGATTCCGTCTTCTAAGGCAGAATCCGCTATCATTCCATCATTCTTTTTTTATTTCTAATCTTTGACGTAAATCTTTGTATTATACCATCTTACGCACATCGTGGTGTTTATAATGGTTCAAAGATAAAGAATTTCAAGCAATTCACAACGGAAAATACGGTGTGGAAGGCATGGTCGAAGGTGTTTATAATGGTTCAAAGATAAAGAATTTCAAGCAATTCACAACCGTTTACTTGTTTCAGCCCGTAGCAGATGGGGTGTTTATAATGGTTCAAAGATAAAGAATTTCAAGCAATTCACAACCTGAATAACGATTTCTCCGTCTCTATATGGGTGTTTATAATGGTTCAAAGATAAAGAATTTCAAGCAATTCACAACCGGAACCTTATCCTCATAATGGATATAAGCGGTGTTTATAATGGTTCAAAGATAAAGAATTTCAAGCAATTCACAACCAGGGACGGCGGCGGGGCGGGTTACCTGGAGGTGTTTATAATGGTTCAAAGATAAAGAATTTCAAGCAATTCACAACTCTATTACCTCCAGGCTTATACCGGAGGCGGGTGTTTATAATGGTTCAAAGATAAAGAATTTCAAGCAATTCACAACGGAAGTGGAGAACATCTTTGGCGGGCACGTGGTGTTTATAATGGTTCAAAGATAAAGAATTTCAAGCAATTCACAACGTGACTTTCTGGACTTCACCGAGTCGTACAGGTGTTTATAATGGTTCAAAGATAAAGAATTTCAAGCAATTCACAACTTTTATGGGTGTATTATGTCGTACTCCAAAGGTGTTTATAATGGTTCAAAGATAAAGAATTTCAAGCAATTCACAACTACCTCCCGAAATCCCATACCGGCAGAGGGGTGTTTATAATGGTTCAAAGATAAAGAATTTCAAGCAATTCACAACGCGTCACGGCTATTGGCTTGCGGTCTTTCGGGTGTTTATAATGGTTCAAAGATAAAGAATTTCAAGCAATTCACAACAGCGCCACCCCTTCTACGAATCGTCCTGCAGGTGTTTATAATGGTTCAAAGATAAAGAATTTCAAGCAATTCACAACACGTCCAGATGCGTGTCGCTGTGTGCGCCTGGTGTTTATAATGGTTCAAAGATAAAGAATTTCAAGCAATTCACAACATGCGAGCACTTATTCACCAAGCCGAAAAGGTGTTTATGATGGTTCAAAGATGAAAAATTGCAAGCAATTCACGACCATAATCGGTGATATATGCAAGGGAAAAGGGAAGAAAGTGAGAAAATGGCATTAATTTTATAACTTTTCTCTCAAAAAACTTGCATAATGGTATTAAAAGTATTACCTTTGCATCGTCTAACAATAAGGACAGCGAATAATGAAACGCTACAAGGTTAAAGAAGTCATCAGGCTGCTGGAAGAAGATGGTTGGTACCTCGTCACCACAGTCGGCGACCACCGCCAGTTCAAGCACCCCACGAAGAAAGGCCGCGTGACGGTAAGGGGCCAGCAGAGCGAAGTCCTCAGTCAATTTCTCTTGAACTGCATCTGGAAGCAAGCGGGGTGGAAATAGCCCCGCACTTCCGATCAAATATAAAAGTCATCCAAAGAATCATAGAATCATGGAAAAGATTATTGTTAATGTGTCGTGGTGCGGCAAGAACTTCGGCGCATCCTTCAGCGAAAACGTGCCAGGTGCTGCCGTCTTTACGGCCAAGACTTTTGATGAGCTCCAGCGCCAGGCTCAGGAGACCTTGGACTTCCACCTTCAGGGATATGCCGAAGACGGCGAAGCTCCTCAGTGGTGGCTTGACCACGACTATGAGTTTGAGTACAATTTCCTCGATGCTGCCACGTTGCTCCACATCTACAGCCCCGACCTCACCCTGGCCGCCATCAGCCGTGCCACAGGCATCAACCAGACGCAGCTCAGCCACTATGCCAACGGCGTGAAGACCCCTCGCCCGGCACAGCGCCAGCGCATCGTAGATGGGCTGCATGCCATCGGGCGCCGCCTCATGGCTGTCCGTTAGTTCTTATTGTTTGACAGCATCGGGAACGATAACAGCCGCGCGGCCAGCCTCCTTCCGTTTGGGGCTGACCGTTTTCTTGTTTCATCAGATGTCCCGGAACTCCTCGATGGCTTCGAAGCAGGAGCACTCCTTGATGCGTTCCCGGCTATCGACGCGGCCGTTGTGGTTGCGGGGTGTTTATGATGGCTTAAAGATGAAGAAATTCAATCATTTCACAAAAAAGATGATACTACAGAATGTCAAAGAGCTTCTATTGTCGGTTAAGACGCTGCAAATATAGGAAAAAATATGGCGGGAATGAAATAAAATGCGAGAAAAAGTAAGTGAATAAGGGAAATAGTTCAAAAAAGGGCGCGTTGCGCTGAAAAACGTTGAATAAAGCAATGTTTTTAAGATAGCACAAGACGGAAGGTCAGGGCAATAGCCCACACAGCGCCCTCCGATTCTTCAAGAGATGGACGCCAAAAGCTGTGGGAAAGCGCATAGTTCAAATAAATCTACCGGCCAAGCCGCTATATGGATATCCGTGCAGTCCATCCTCAGGCTCGACATATGGTGTCGCACCACCTGCCGGATGGGGTCGGATGGGGCGGATGGGGCGGCGATTTTTCGAAAGTTCCTGTGTGCGCGTACGTGAACAATTTTGCATCGAAAATAAAAGTTCCTGCGCGCGTGTGCGTGAAGTATTAAAAAAGTGCCGACCCATCCGACCCATCCGCCCCATCGGTCTATGTGCGCGCTGCGCTCTTTGATCTCTGAAATGTTTGTTTTCCCAAAAAATCTCCTCATCTCCTTCAAAACAAGGTAACAGTCTGACAGATAAGCGGATAAATTGAAGGAGATGGTGAAGGAGATGCGAAGGAGATAAGGAGATGGCAAAGGAAATGTGAAGGAAATAAGGAGATTCACGGAGGAGATGCGGCAAGCAATGACTGAAAAATTTGGCTGTCCAGAAAACAATGACTCCCTTTGACGCAGAAAAGGAGACCACGGTCTTCTCTTTGACGCCCCTTGGGTCGTCAAGCAAAAGATGCAGATGTATCGGCCGAAAGAGCCTGATGTTTCCTTTGACGTCCCTTGGGTCGTCAAGCATCATGGCCTGAGGTAGAAGCGGTCACGGCCTGAAGCAGAGGCGGACACGGCCTGAGGTAGAGGCGGACATGGCCTGACGTTGAGGCGGACACGGCCTGAAGAAGAGGCGATCATGGCCTGAAATAGAGGCGATCATGGCCTGAAATAGAGGCGGTCACGGCTTACATGCTGAAAATGAAGATGGGAGATTATATATCTATTCGAGTTTCGCAAGTATGTCAACAGTCAGTAAGAGAGCGCCCCGCAGGGGCCGTGAGATGTCAGCCCAGGGTATCGCCCTGGGTAGCGGATTACAGCCATATACGCGCCCTGTAAGGGCAAAAGAATGGTCATCAGATATAAATCTTTTGCCCTTACAGGGCGAAATTCAC
>ONJJ01000028.1 GCA_900318115.1 uncultured Prevotellaceae bacterium
TCTGTGATCCTGAACTTTACTCATAATATAAGTTGCAATTCCGACCTGAACGCCATGCAGTTGCGGTCTTTCAAGCATCTTATCAAGTGCATGAGAAATAAGATGCTCACTTCCGCTGGTCGGTGTACTGCCACCTGCTATCTCATTGGCAATACCGCTCATTGCAAGCGAATCCACAAGCTCTCTTAAAAACAAATCATCTCTTATGCTTTCAAAAGGCGTTCTGACAAAACTGTTTACTGCCTTTTTTGCTATCATAACGGAAAAGTCATTCAATACCGAATAACCTTTATTTGATTCAAACAACCAGTCATAAAGAGATGTAATCTTGGCAACCATATCTCCTATTCCGGAATATAAGAATTTTTCCGGTGCACTCTTAATAATATCCGTATCAACAACAATACCGTAAGCCATACGAGCCGGTACGGAGGTTCTTCTACCGTTTACAATAAGCGATGCACTTGCCGAAGAAAAACCGTCACTGGATGCGGATGTCGGTATACTTATAAACGGAAGCTTACGAAGATATGCTGCATATTTTGCCGTATCTATAACCTTTCCGCCGCCTATACCCAAAATCACCTGTGCCTTTGAATCAATATCAAAAGCAAGATTGATAATATCATTTATATCAACTGTATCAAGTTCCATATAATCAAGAAGATTTATTCCGGACTTTTCAAGATTTTTAATAATATCCTTTCCGAACATATCTATAAGACCGTTTCCGAAATATATAACGGCATTATCAAAACCGTTATCCTTAAGATATGTTCCGAGATTTTCCATAGTACCTTTACCAACCTTAAGTATGGTCGGTATCGCTATATGACTTCCTGCCATTATAATCCTCCTGACTGAATAAAAACCGTTATTCTTCGTTGAATCAATATAACTTTATTATTTCATAATTATCTTTCTGAAATTCTTCTTTCCGCGCTTTAAAACAAATTCTTCATCAAATGAATTCTTCTCATATGCTGCGGCAATATCCGTTACCTCTTCCATGATAACGATATTGTATATTCCAAAGCATCCTTCCCTTGCATATCCCACATTCTCAAAGTTACCTGCCATGTTCTTCTGCCGGTACAGATAATAGGGCCGCATTCCCAGCTTCTCCGCGGTTTCCGCCCCCATCCGCACCATCCGGGCCGCTGTGTCGCCCGATGGCAGCAGCTCCGCCTGCCCCGTCCAGTAGGAAGATCGCTTGATGGCCAGGGTATGGACGGTCAGGCTCTCCGGCTTCAGCCTTTCCGCCTCCGCCATGGTATGAGCAAAATCCGCCTCCGTCTCCCCCGGCAGCCCGGCCACCCGCTTGAGATAGGTGTCCGCCCGTCCGGGAAATCGGCATGCCACCACGTCGCCGAAGTCGGGCGTCCTGCCGCCCAGGTAGTCGAAGCGGGTCACCAGCGCCACGTCGCCGTCGCGCAGGGTGTCGCTCATGGGCAACCCCACGGCAGCACCGGCGGGCGATACGTGCTTGAAGCTGGCTGCGGCGGGCAGCCCCGTGGCGGCCTTGAGCTCGCTGACGAGCTGCCACGCGTTCAGGGCGTCGAGGAAATTGATGTAGCCGGGACGGCCGCTGAGAACTTGGATTGGAAGCTCGCTGCCGTCGGCCATAAAGATGCGAGAGGGCTTCTGATTGGGGTTGCACCCGTACTTGAGTTGTAGTTCGTTCATGTGATGGAAGATGTAGAATTATTGAATTTGCGGCGCAAAGTTAATGAAAAAGAGCGAGAAGACGAAATTTTTTCAACTCAGATACGCAGAATCTCGGAATTTCGTTGTAACTTTGTCGCCAAATTCATCAAACACAGATACAATTTCAGATTGGTTATGCCTATTGTAGGATTAAAAATCAAAGGAATCAGGGAGTCTAAGAACCTCTCTGTTGCAGAGGTCGCCGAACGCAGTGGTCTCTCGGAATCTCAAATCGTCTCCATCGAGACCGACCAAAATCTTCCCTCACTGGGTCCGCTCATCAAGATCGCCCGTGCACTGGGCGTCCGACTGGGTACTTTCCTGGATGATAATGACTCGCTGGGCCCCGTTGTCTGCCGCGCTGCCGACCGGGAGAAAGAACACAGCATCAGCTTCTCCAACGGAGCCACCGATGCACGCAAGCATATGGAGTATCACCCTCTGGCCCAGCAGAAGACGGGCCGTCACATGGAACCGTTCATCATTGATATCCATCCCGAGGAGACTCCACAGTTCCAACTGTCGGCTCACGAGGGCGAAGAATTCATCTACGTCATGAGCGGTGAGGTGGAAATCGAATACGGCAAGGAAACCTACCACCTCCACGAGGGCGACAGCATTTATTACGATTCGATAGTGAAGCACCATGTACATGGAGCTCCTGGCAAGTCTGCCAAGATCTTGGCGCTGGTGTATATTCCTTTTTAAATAAGGTATGAGCAACGTGAAATATGACATGGCAGGGCGACCGCTGCCAGACAGAACATATCCCGCAGAAACCGGCAGTGAAGGCTATCAGTTGCACGAACGCACCCTGGGTCAGTGGCTGGAGCATTGGGCCGAGACGACGCCCGACAAAGAATACATCGTTTACAGCGACCGCGACCTGCGCTTCACATGGCGACAATTCAACGAGCGAGTGGACAACCTCGCCAAGGGCCTGCTGGCTATCGGCGTGAAACGTGGTTCCAACGTAGGTATCTGGGCCACGAACGTACCCGACTGGCTGACGTTCCTCTATGCCACAGCCAAGATTGGAGCCGTGCTGGTGACGGTCAACACGAACTACAAGCAGAACGAACTGGAGTACCTCTGCAAGGACTCGGATATGCACACCCTCTGCATCACCGACGGCACCTGGGACTGCAATTACGTGGACATGACGTACACCATGCTTCCTGAACTGAAGAACTGCGTACGCGGTCACCTCAACAGCGAGCGCTTCCCCTACCTGAAGAACGTGGTGTTCATCGGTATGGAGAAATACCGCGGGATGTACAACACAGCGGAACTCCTTTTGCTGGGACAGAACATCGAGGATGAGGAACTCGACAAGGTGAAGAAGCAAGTCAGCTGCCACGATGTGTGCAACATGCAGTACACCAGCGGCACGACGGGTTTCCCGAAGGGAGTGATGCTCACGCATTTCAATATAGCCAACGACGGTTACTTCACCGGCGAGAACATGGGTTTCACGCAGGCCGACAAGCTGTGTGTCTGTGTGCCCCTGTTCCACTGCTTCGGTGTTGTGTTGGCAACGATGAACTGCCTCACCCACGGTTGCACGGAGGTGATGGTGGAGAAGTTCGACCCGCTGGTGGTGCTCGCCTCGATTCACAAGGAGCGCTGCACCGCCGTCTATGGCGTGCCGACGATGTTCATCGCCGAGCTGAATCATCCGATGTTCTCGATGTTTGACCTGACTTGTCTGCGCACGGGAATCATGGCGGGCTCGCTGTGCCCTGTGGAACTGATGAAGCAGGTGAGCGAGAAGATGTTCATGACCATCACCAGCGTGTATGGACTGACGGAGTCCTCGCCCGGAATGACACAGACGTGCCTGAACGACTCCTTCGAACAGCGCTGCACCACCGTGGGACGCGACTTCCCCTTCGTGGAGGTGAAGGTGCTCGACCCCTCCACGGGCGAGGAATGTCCCGTGGGGGTACAGGGCGAGATGTGCTGCCGAGGCTTCAACGTGATGAAGGGATACTACAAGAACCCGCAGGCCACGGCAGAAGTCATCGACGAGAATGGGTTCCTGCACTCCGGCGACCTCGGCGTGAAGGACGAGAACGGATTCTATCGTATCACCGGACGCATCAAGGACATGATCATCCGTGGCGGTGAGAATATCTATCCGCGCGAAATCGAGGAGTTCCTCTACCACATGGAGGGAATCCGCGACGTGCAGGTGGCTGCCGTGCCATCGAAGAAATATGGCGAGGAAGTAGGTGCATTCATCATCCTCAACGAAGGCGCCAAGATGGAGCCGGAGGATGTCCGCGAGTTCTGTCGCGGCAAGATTGCGCGCTACAAGATTCCTAAATACGTCTTCTTCGTCGATCAGTTCCCGCTGACGGGGTCTGGCAAGATCCAGAAGTTCAAACTCAAGGAACTGAGTCTGAAACTCTGTGAGGAGCAGGGGATAGAGGTCATCTGAAGCGCCTCTGTCCCCTCCTCCGCATCCATGAACAAACTGAAACCTCATAATTCACTTACAGATGAAAACAACAAATTACCTAAAGAAAATGCTGGCCGTAGCCCTGACTGCAGTGGCTATGACGGGATGCAGCCATGCTCCCGCATTTATAGGCCAGCGCACAGCAGCCCTGAACGATGATGCCTGGGAGGTCTCGAAATGGATTTCCGTGGCCGACTGTCCCGTCGTCACTGGCGGAATCAATGATCAGGAGAATGGCCGCTCTGCCGACGGAGCCAGCTGGTTCACCTCCACCCTGAAGAACGAAGCTCGAGTGGTGCAGGCCAAATGGATGACCGCCGGATTGGGCGTCTATGAGCTTTATGTGAACGGCCAGCGCGTGGGCGAGGAAGTGCTGAAACCCGGATTCACCCATCGCGAGAAGACCAAGCGTTCCTTCACCTACGACATCACAGAAGCAATCCGCACGAGTGCCGACGCCGAAAACTACTTCGCGGTGCAGGTCACCCCGGGCTGGTGGGCCGACAAGATTGTGACTCCCTGGGGCCACGATGGTATGATTGGTCATAAGTGTGCCTTCCGGGGCGTGGTGGAACTGACGTTCACAGACGGCAGCACCAAGCTCTATGGCACCGACCTCGAGAACTGGAAGGCGGGCATCGCGGGTCCTGTCACCCACGCCGGTATCTTTGACGGCGAGGAGTACGACGCACGGATCCGACCGGGCTACGAGACCCCCGAATTGCTGAGCAAGCCCGAGGAGAACACTGAGTTCCAGGGCGAAATACTGCCTTCTGCGGGCGCAGAGGTCTATCTGCGTGAGGACCTCGCCCTGGCACCCGTGAAGGCTTACGTATGGAAGGACGTCGAAGGAGCCACGGACGAGGCGTTCGGCAAAGTATGCATCCTTCGCGAGTACACCGACGGGCAGGAAATGACCATCGCGCCGGGCGAGACCCTGGTGGTGGACTTCGGACAGAACGCTGCCGCCGTACCCGACTTCGTCTTTAAGGCGGCCGAGGGCACCGTGCTCACTTGCCTGCCGGGTGAACTGCTCAACGACAGTTGTGGCGCCAAGAGCCGTGGCATGGATGGTCCCGAGGGCAGTGTGCATCGCGACAACCTGCGCTTCGACAAGTACGGCTTCCGCGCAGTCTATACTTTTGCCGGAGGCGAAGACTATGAGAGCTATCATCCTCGTTGCACCTTCTTCGGATATCGCTATGTCAGCATCACGGCGACGGCTGATGTCACCATCCGCCGGTTGCGCTCGCTGCCCGTGACCTCCATTGCCCAGCACCTCGAGACGGGCGTACTGACCACGGGCAACGAAGATGTGAACAAACTCATCTCCAACACGATCTGGGGCCAGCGCTCGAACTACCTCAGCGTGCCCACGGACTGCCCTCAGCGCAACGAACGTTTAGGTTGGACGGCCGACACACAGGTGTTCACCGAGACGGGAACTTTCTTCGCCGACACGCGCGACTTCTTCCACAAGTGGACGCGTGACATGCGCGACTCGCAGAACGAGTGGGGCGGATTCCCCGGAGTGGCTCCTACGGCTCAGTACGGAGGAGAGTGTATGCGACTGGGATGGGCTGATGCTGGCATCATCGTGCCATGGACCATCTGGAAGCAGTTTGCCGACAAGGAAATCATCAATGAGAACTGGGAGGCCATGGAGAAGTTCATCCAGCATATCAACGAGACGAAGTATGACCACCAGGCACTCATCGGGGAAAACGGAAACTACCAGTGGGCCGACTGGCTCAGCTACGAACCCCTAGAGAGTTGTGGAGGAGGAGCTTTCGATGAACACGGACCGAAGAAGGACGCCGTGGACTACTGGAACTACCTCAGCCTGAACTACTGGATGATGGATGCACAGATGATGAAGGACATGGCCGCTGCCACGGGGCGCAATGCTGCTCCCTACGAGGCCATGGTCGCCACAGCCCGCACGATGCTGCTCGAAAAATTCATCAAGCCCGATGGCACCTTCGTCAACGAGATCCTCAATACGATGCAGACGCCCGCCCTCTTTGCACTCCACAACCATCTGGTGGAGGGCGAGGCCAAGGACAGCATGATTGTACGTCTCCGCCAGAACTTCAAGGACCACGGCGACTGCCTGCAGACGGGATTCCTCGGCACCAGCATTTTGATGCCCACCCTGACGGAGAACGGCATGAGCGACGTGGCCTACACCCTGTTGCTGCAGCGTAAGAACCCCAGCTGGATTTACTCCATCGACCAGGGTGCGACCACCATCTGGGAGCGCTGGAATAGTTATATGCTCGACAAGGGGATGGGACCGCGCGGCATGAACAGCTTCAACCACTATGCCTACGGCTGTGTCTGTCAGTGGCTGTGGGAGAACGCTGCAGGCATTGCTGCCGACCCCGCCCAGCCTGGGTTCAAGCATATCATCATGCGTCCGCAGCCGGATAAGCGACTGGGTAGCCTGAAGGCTGAATACCACTCCGCAGCAGGGCTCATCAGCAGCGAATGGAGCTACGACGGCGACACTTGGAACTGGAACTTCACCATTCCCGAAGGAGCCACTGCCACCGTGGTTCTGCCCGGCGAGACGGAATCCAAGGAGTACGAAGCCGGAACTTACAAGATTCAGAAATAGTCCGGCAAAGCTGATTCGGAATATTGCACGAAGGAAAAGCGAATGGTCCGATGAGGCTAATTTGATGTTGCATGCAAATTAGAATTTCAAAAACCTTGCTAACCTTGCTAATTATGTTAAAAAACCTTTAATGGCCGCTGCCTTATTTTTAAACATAATTTAACATAATTAGCAAGGTTAGCAAGGTTTTTGAAATTCTGTTTTGCATGCAACCCGATTTTGGGGGCAAACTGACTGAGGATACAGCAGGCAGCAGAAACCGATACCCCACGGCGTATAGCCTCCTGTCCCACGACTTATAGCCTCCTGTCCCTCGGTGCATGGCCTCCTACAGCCTGCTGCATAGCCCGATCCAGCCTGCTGCATAGCCCGATGCAACAGGTTGCATGAGCCTTCACGACCGCTTGTGTTCGCTGTTATGACCGCTCGTGTCGGCTCATCCGATGGTATTGGCAATCTTGTCGACGTTCATGCTGCGTGCACTGGCATCGAATATTTCCTTGTACACGCCTCCCTGGTGATACACCTCTGAGGGCGAGCCGCTTTGGACCACGTGGCCCTGCTGGAGCACATAAATCTGGTCGGCATCAATGATTTGTCCGATGTTGTGGGAGATGATGATGACGGTGCGTCCAGCCTTGATGGCATCGATGCTATTCTTGATTTGCTCTGTGGCGATGGCGTCCAGGCTGGCTGTGGGTTCGTCGAGGAAGATGATGGGTGGGTTCTTGATGAACATTCGGGCAATGGCAACGCGCTGTTGCTGCCCGCCGCTGAGTTGCAGGGCAGAGGTCTCGAAGCCCTGGGGCAGTTGCATGACCTGGTCGTAGAGGTAAGCCTGCTTGGCTGCGCGGACGACATCTTCGTGTGTGGCCTGCGTGTTGCCGTAGCGGATGTTCTCCTCGATGGTGCCGTCGAAGATATGGTTCTTCTGCAGCACCAGTCCTACGTGGTCGCGCAGCCATTGCGTGTCCCACTGGCTCAGCTCCACGCCGTCCAGCTTGATGCTGCCCTTGTCGGGCGAATAGAATTTGTCTAAGAGGTTCACGATGGTGCTCTTGCCGGCTCCGCTGAGACCCACCAGCGCCGTGATCTTTCCGGCCGGGATGTGCATCGAGACGTCGAACAGGGCCTGGGTGCCATTGCTGTAGGTGAAATCCACGCCCGAGAGCTCGAAGTCGCCCTGCACTCCCGAGGGGTGGTGCGTTCCCGTGGCTTCCACTTCCTCCTGGGCATCGAGGATTCCGAAGAAACCTTCGGCATAGATGAGCGCGTCGTTCATGTCATCGTAGATGCGATGCAGCTGGCGGATGGGAGCACTGACGTTGGCGAAGAGCATCACGTGGTACATGATCTTGCCTATCGACATTCCGGGATAGTCGATGAGCACGAGGTAGGCCGTCAGGATGATGATCAGCACGGTGCCGATCTGTTCGAGGAAACTCTTCAGTCCATTGAACATATAACTCTGCTTGCGTGTGTTCAGCTGCAGGTCCGTCATACTCGTCTGGATGGCAGCCTGCCGCTCGGCCTCGATTTGTTCGCGGTTGAACGACTTGATGACCGTGATGCTCTCCAGAATATTCAGGATGCCCTGGCTGACCGCTTGATGGCCCCCGAAGATGCTGCGGCGACCGCCCTTCATGCGGTTGGCCTGGATGTAAGTCACCCAGAAATAGATGGGCACAATGGCCAGGGCCACCAGCCCCACATATACGTTGGCCATGAACATCAAGACCAAGGCGAGCACGGCACTGGTGAACAACGGCAGGATCTCGATGAAGAAATTGTTTACGGTGTTCGAGAGGCTCATGATGCCGCGGTCGATGCGCGACTGGAGTTTGCCCGTCTCGTTGCCCTCTTGCGTGAAGAATGCCATGCGGAAAGAGAGGATACGTTCCACCACTCGCAACGAGAGGTCGCGGCTGACGAGAATGCGCATGCGTTCGCCGTAGTAGCGCTGGAAGAACGTCACCAGCGCACCGATGACCTCCTTGCCCAGCAGGATGATGCTGATGACGGTGAGGATGCGCGCTGCCTGGCTCCACGAGAAGCCTTCGGGCTGCTGGATGAGCGCGTTGATGGCGTCAACGGCGCGGTCCAGCACCACGGCGTTCACCTGTGCCATGAGTGACCCCACGAAGGTGAGCACCAGAGTCACGCCGATGAGCCAGCGGTAGGGGAGTACATAGGGCAGGATGTTCTTGAGCAAGTCCCAGATGTTCATCTTCTTGGTCGTGTTGGTAGGGATTTCTGTGTTCATTGTGGTCGTGTGTTAGTGAGGATGGAAGCTGTCACCAGCAATTGGGAGGTGAAGTAGGTGGGCATCATCAGCAGGTAGAGCGTGTCGTCGCCCAGGAAGCGCTTTTGCGCTATCAGTAGGTCGGAGAAGAGAAGACTGGCGATGCCTGCTGCAAAAAGGACGCGGGCAAGGCAAGGAAGGGTCGGAAAATTGTTGTCCCCGGAAATGTCGGAGCCTCCTGTTTCTCCTGATTGTTTAGAGTATTCTGAGGTCCTTGATTCCCTGGAGCTCCCCGTCAACCCTAATGCTGCCGCCATCGACAGGCAGGATACGAGGATGTAGGCCAGCACGGCACCGCTGGTGACTGCATCGCCGATTCGGGGTCGGAGCAGCAAACCATAGTAGCCCGCACCAAACACGGCGACGAGCCCGGCTAACCAGCCCCGCCTCAGACGCCCAAGGCACAGGCAATAGGCCACGTAGCCCAGATGAGCCAGCAGGAACAAGGCCACGCCGCAGACGAACCCCTCGAACGAGCCACCCCAGTGCCCCAGGACAAAGTCTCCCATGAACGAAAGCAAGAGGGCCGTTGCCACGAACCCAGTGGCACTTCGCACTACGGCCTCGCGCGTGCGTATAATAATAAGGAGTAGGCACAACAACGTGGTGCCCGACCGCAGTAGGAAACTGCCTGTCTGCAAGTAGCCGGCCAACGTGGCCAGCGGCACGAGAAGTAGCAGAAGGGACCGGTACTTCATAAACAGAAAAGGAGGGCACACCGCGAGGTGCACCCTCCTTGCTATGAATGGATTTAGAGCTTGTCGTTGGAGCCGAGGACGTCCACGATCTTGTGGATGTACATCTTCTTCATGTTCTCGCGAGCGGGCTTCAGATACTGGCGAGGATCGAAGTGGTCGGGGTGCTCAGCGAGATACTTGCGGATAGCGGCGGTCATAGCCAGACGGCTGTCGGAGTCGATGTTGATCTTGCAGACAGCGCTCTTGCTGGCCTCGCGCAGCTGCTCCTCGGGGATACCTACTGCATCGGGCAGCTTGCCGCCGTAGGCGTTGATTGTATCGACCTCGTCCTGAGGCACGGAGCTGGAGCCGTGGAGCACGATGGGGAAGCCGGGGAGCTTCTTCTCGATCTGGTGGAGGATGTCAAAGGCGAGGGGAGGAGGTACGAGCCTGCCGGTCTTCGGGTCGCGTGTGCACTGTTCGGGCTTGAACTTGTAAGCGCCGTGGCTGGTGCCGATGGAGATGGCGAGGCTGTCGCAACCGCTGCGGGTGGAGAAGTCGATAACCTCTTCGGGCTTCGTGTAGTGGCTGACCTCGGAGGCTACTTCGTCCTCAACGCCGGCGAGCACACCCAGCTCTGCCTCGACGGTGACGTCGTGAGCGTGAGCGTATTCTACCACCTGCTTGGTGATGCGGATGTTCTCCTCGTAGGGGAGAGCGGAACCGTCGAACATCACGCTGGAGAAACCATTGTCGATGCACTCCTTGCAGAGCTCGAAGCTATCGCCGTGGTCCAGGTGAAGCACGATCTGAGGATTGGGGCAGCCCAGTTCCTTGGCATATTCCACAGCACCCTGTGCCATGTAGCGGAGGATGGTGCCGTTGGCGTAGTTGCGAGCGCCCTTGCTGACCTGCATGATGACAGGAGACTTGGTCTCCACAGCAGCCTGTACGATGGCCTGCATCTGTTCCATGGTGTTGAAGTTGAAGGCGGGGATGGCATAGCCACCGGCAACAGCCTTCTTGAACATCTCGCGAGTGTTCACGAGACCCAGTTCTTTGTAACTTGTCATTTTTTTCTTGTTTAAAATTAATAGATGAATGTTTAAGTTTAATATAGAATATCAATTCCAGTTCCGGATTCTTGGTCTGTCATCTTCTCTTGACGAAATAGGTGACGACGGGCAGGTGGTCTGAGTATCCGTCGAGCCAAACGCCTGCGGCGTGTGTGCGCTTGGGCGTTCCTTTGTATTTACCCTCGCTCTGGAGCAGGTAGGGGAAGCGCTGGATCTTGGCTTCGAAGAAAGTGAGGCTGTCGTAGTCCTTCTTGCCCTTGACGTCGAGGCAGTTGGGGGTCATCACAATTTGGTCGAAGAGGTTCCATCCGCCCTGATAGCTCAGGGTGCCGTGGCCGTCAAGCAGGATTTGCCACCAGGGGTTGAACATCTGTCCCTCGGTGGCATCTTCGATCTTGCGGCGTGCCTTGAGGCACTTGGCCATGGAGGCGTCGAAGGGGTCGTCGTTCATATCGCCCATCACGAGAACCTTCATGGCAGGGTTGGCCTGGAGGATGCTGTCTTTCTCGGCACAGACCATCGTGCCGGCAGCCTCGCGAGCGGGGGAGGGAGAGAAGCGGCTGGGCCAGTGGCAGACGATGACGGTGATGCTGTCGCCACCCAGGGTGCCCTGCACGGTGAGGAAGCCACGCGTGGGACGGGTGATGTGCTCGTTGAGGATGTAGGGCTGCAGCCACATCTTTGCGGGCTGGAAGAAGCGCGGGTTATAGAGCAGTCCGCAGTCCACGCCTCGCTTGTCGGGACCCTCGATGTGGACAAACTTCATACCTCGGTCCGCCAGGGGCTGCTGGGCGCAGAGGTCGCTCAGGCAGTGGGCATTCTCCACCTCGCTGACACCGATGAGGGCGCAGCCTATGCCCTTGAGGCGGTCGGTGCCCATATCGGCAAGGGCGCGAGCCATGTTGGAGAGCTTGTGCTCGTACTTCATCTGCGTCCAATGGTTCGTACCGTCGGGGAGGTACTCATAGTCGTTCTTGTCCTCGCCCGTGTTGGGGTCAAGGTCATGTTCCGTGTCGAAGAGGTTCTCGATGTTGTAGAAGCCGATGGCATAGAGACCAAGCTTGCGGTCCTGGGCCACGGCAGTCGTTGCCAGGAAAATCAGCCACGAGAGAAGAATAGTCTTGCGCATAAGGCAGAATTTGGTGCTTATATGTATGATTTCGGCCGCAAAGATACTCCTTTTTTGTTGAAAGGAAAATATAAAAGGCGAAAAAGTTGTCTCCGAACAAAAAAAAATGCAATTAAGTTGCTACATTAAGATAATTTTGCATACCTTTGTGGCGAAAATCATACATTTTCTATTATCTACCAATGAGAAAAAATCTTCTTTTGACGATTGCCACGCTGGCTTTAGCGCTGCACGGTTGGGCGCAGAAACCAGCCACTGGCGACACCCCTAAGACCGAGAGCGACGACGAGGCCGCTTTCGTGTTCGATGAGTCGGAGCTGGATGTGAACGAGGAGTCTGATGTCTCGCAGGACGTCATTCAAATCAGTTCCAGCAGCAATATGTACACCAGCAACATCAGCTACACCTTCAGTCCGATGTGGTTCAAGTTCCGTGCACTGGACCAGCGGTACAACGATACCTACATGAATGGTGTGCTGGTCAACAGCGCAGAAAGTGGTTCGTTCGGCTTCTCGCAGAGCATCGGCGGACTGAATGATGCCTACAACCGTTCGGGCGACTATTCTTCGCCCTTCGAGACGAACACCTACGGCCTGGCAGCCTTCGGCGGAAGCAATAACTATAACTTCCGAGCCAGCAACTATGCAGCAGGCCACAAGATCACCCTCTCCGGTGCCAACCGCAACTACCGCGTGCGTGCCATTTACTCCTTCGGCACAGGGGTGAGCGAGAAGGGATGGTCATTCTTCGGAACCGTGGGCTACCGATGGGCCAACCAGGGATATGTCAAAGGAACCTTCTACAACTCATTGAGTTATTTCCTCACCCTGCAGAAGATGTTCAACGACCGCCACAGCCTCAGCCTCAGCACCTGGGGAACGCCCACGGAGCGCGGACAGCAGGGCATCAGCACCGATGAGGCTTACTGGCTCGCCAACGACTACCAGTACAACCCCTACTGGGGCTATCAGGATGGCAAGAAACGCAACTCGCGCGTGGTGAACACCTTCGAGCCGTCGGCCTTGCTCACCTGGGACTTCAAGATCAACGACAACCTGAAGCTCGTGACCTCCCTCTATGGCAAGTACGGCATGGACAGCCGTTCGCGTCTGCAGTACAACAACTCCCTGAATCCCAAACCCGACTACTGGAAGGCCTTCCCCAGCTACAACTACGATGTATGGGGCCTGACCGACGGCAGCAACAACGACCTCGCAGCCTGGCAAGACAGCTATGACTTCTGGACGGCAGCCGAAGAGAACAGGCAGATTCAGTGGGACAAGCTCTACTACGCCAATCAGCAGATGAACGCCGTGGGCGGCGATGCTGCTTACTACATGCTCAAGCGCCACAGCGACCAGTTCGCCCTGCACCTCGGTTCCACCCTCAACTGGGACATCAATCCCCAAACGAAGTTCCAGGTGGGCGTCCAGCTGGCCTCGAACACGGGTAAGCACTATCAGACCGTCTCTGACATGATGGGAGCCGACAACCTCCACAATGTCAACAACTACGCCATCGGCACTTACGCTGGCAGCGACCCCCGTGTGCAGTATGACCTGAACAATCCCGGAGGGGCTGTGGGCAAGGGCGACCGCTTCGGCTACGACTACAACATCGTAGTCCAGAAGGCTACAGCCTGGGCTCAGTTCACCAAGGACCAGGGTATCAGCCACAGCTTCATCAGTGCCAAGATCGGTGGCACCCAGATGTGGCGCGACGGCAAGATGCGCAACGGCCTCTTTGCCGACAACAGCTACGGCAAGAGCGGCACCGCCCGTTTCCTCGACGGCGGCTTCAAAATGGGCACAAACCTGAACTTCGGTAAAGGTCACGTCGTTGGCTTCGGCGTCAGCTACATGACCAACGCCCCCTACGCCTCCGGCTGGGGGACGGGAGCCTTCCAGGCACCTGAGATGAACAACAATTTCGTCGATGGACTGAAGGTGGAGCACATGGCAGCTGCAGAACTCGGCTATGCGCTGACGCTCAGCTGGATGCGCGCCAACCTGACGGCTTACTATATGCACGGCACTCGCCTCAACGAGTGGCAGAACTACTACTATGATGATGTCAACAGCTTCACCTACGTGAGCATGACGGGCGCCGAGAAGGACTACTACGGTGTCGAGCTCGGTATCAAATTCAAGGTCACTTCCGCTTTCAGTATCGATGTCCTCGGCTCCATCGGCGATGCCAAGTACACCAAGAACACGGACGTCAGCTACCTCCTCTCCACGGAAGGAACGGTCACCAAGGACGTCCTATATAATAAAGGTATGCGCGAGGCCGCCACGCCGCTCACGGTGGCTGGCGTCGCTCTGAACTACAACGTGCGTGGCTGGTGGTTCACCCTCAAGGGTAACTACTACGACCGCATTTACCTCAGCTACGCTCCCTCGCTGCGCTACCAGAGCACGCTCATCCGTTCTGGTGCTGTGGACAACGACGGCTCGCTCATCGTTCCCGAGCAGGCCAAGGGAAATGGCGGATTCATGCTCGACGGAAGCATCGGACACCAGTTCCGCATCGCTGGCCACCCGCTCAGCGTGAACCTCATGCTGACCAATATCCTCAACAACCGCAAGTTCGTCAACCGCGGTTGGGAACAGAGCCGAAGCAGCTACACCACCGACCAGACTACGGGTGAGAAATCGACCATCCGCACCTACAACTTCCAGAAGAACCCGATGAAGTGCTACGTGCAAGGATTCAACTTCATGCTGAACCTCAACTACCGCTTCTGAATCTTTCTTTCAACGAATAATACGAATCACACGAATATAAGTTCTATCTTTATGAAACTACAGACAATATACAAAGGGTTGGCACTCATGACTTTGTTTTTGGCCCTGGCCTCTTGCATGGATAAAGAATGGGACACGCCAGATACCACACGTCCGGCCTATGGAAACAACTCCATCGAGGAAGTGGAAGCCAAACTGGTGACCATAGACCAACTGAAGACGACCTATGCCAGCGTCATCAATGCCAGCGGCTTCCAGCGCATCACCGATGACCTGCAACTCAAGTGCACCGTTATCGGCAACGACATCGGCGGAAATATCTACAAGCAAATTTGCGTCCAGGATGCCACAGGTGCCATGATTGTCGGCATCAATGGAACGGGACTTTTCCCCTTCCTTAGCGTGGGACAGCAAATCCTGATCAACCTGAAGGACCTCTGCATCGGCGGCTACGGTCAGCAGACACAGTTGGGCGACGAGTACAACGGAAGCATCGGCCGTATGTCCACCTCCAAATGGGAAGACCACGTGCGTATCCTGCCCAGCCACGACATGAGCCAGATCGACACCATCGACTTCTACAACGTGGCCAAGAGCGACATGGCACGCTACTGCGGACACCTCGTCTGCCTCAAGGACGTGCAAATCGGCGATGCCGACGGCACCACCACCCTTGCCCCGGAGTACACTTCCGGCACCACGCTGACCTACAACGGCAGCACCAACGGGTATGTGCACCACACCCTCAACGGCGAGTCCATGAACACCCTGCTGCTGCGAACCAGCACCTACGCAGACTTCGCAGCTCTCGTCATTCCTCAGAAACCTGTCACACTCTATGGCATCGCCACTCGCTACCGCAATACGTGGCAGATTCTGATCCGTGCGGAAGAGGACATTAAAATTGATAAATGAATAAAAACAAATATACAATGAAGAAGTATTGGAAATTGCTGCTCATGGCAGCTGGTATCGGAATCTTCACGGCCTGCGAGGACGTGCCCGAACCCTACAACATCCCGACGGAGGGAAATACACCATCCCTGCCCACGGCTGATTACATCATCAACCAAACGTTCACTTCCAGCCTGGGGGACTTCAAGAGCCAGGCTACCAGCGGCTCGCTCGCGTGGACTTCAGACACACGCTATGGTGCCATTATTTCAGGCTATCAGGACTTTGATGGCGACGGCAACAAGGAGAACAAACCGGGCGAGACCTATCTCATCAGCCCTGAAATCGACCTCACCGAAGCCGACAGCGCTTACGTCATCATCGAGCAGGCCATCAACTACGCCAAGTCAACCCTGGCAGAGGATCACCACCTGCTCATTCGTGTGGGTGAAGGTGACTGGACGGAGCTTCCTATGAGCCTTGATGGCCTCGGCACCTCCTTCACCTATCTCACCCAGAATATCCAGATTCCGGATGAGTTCATGGGCAAAAAGATCCAGCTTGCCCTGAAGCACACGGCCCACAACGATTACTCCTCTACGTGGGAAGTGAAGAGCCTCAAGGTGGCCAAGGGAACGGCACCTGAAGCCAGCGTCATCGAAACGCCTGTCATCGAAGGCGTCGGTTCCGGCACAAAGGACGATCCCTATGATGTTCCCACCACCATCAAGCTCATTGCAGCCGGTCCTCCCTCCACGAAAATCTACACGAAGGGTATTGTATCGCAGGTCGATGAAATCAGCGACCAGTACGGCAATGCCACTTACTTCATCAGCAACGACGGCACCACCAAGGATCAACTGGAAGTCTATCGTGGCTTTGGTCTCGGTGGCGAGAAGTTCAAGGCCGGCGGTATCAAAGTCGGTGACGAGGTCATCGTCTATGGTCAGGTGGTCTATTACAACAACAAGACCATGGAGTTCACTCAGGGCAGCGAACTTTACAGCCTCAATGGTGTGACTGCTGGCGGCAGCGATAATCCTGGCGAAGCCAAGGGCAGCGGTACGCTTGAAGATCCCTACAACGGCGCTGCGGCTAATGCTATTGCAAGTGCGCTGGCTGCCGATGCACAGAGCGATGTGGTTTATATCAAAGGCAAGATTTCCAGCATCAAGGAAGAATTCTCTGCTCAGTACGGCAACGCCACATTCTACCTCTCTGATGATGGCACTTCAACGGGTCAGTTCTACATCTTCCGCAGCCTCTATCTCGGAAATAAGAAGTGGACAAATGGCGACACCCAGATTAAGGTGGGCGACGAAGTGGTCGTCTGTGCAAAGCTGACGAACTACAAGGGCAATACACCTGAGACAGTACAGGGCGAGACCTACCTCTACAGCCTTAATGGCAAGACAGAGGGCGGCGAAACTCCTGAGCCCACTCCTGGTGAAGCCAAGGGAAGCGGTACTCTGGAAGATCCCTTTAATTCCGTGGCTGCCAACAATATCGCCAGCGCCTTGGCTGCCGATGCAAAGAGTGAGCAGAGCTACTACATCAAGGGTAAGGTCGTCAGTGTGAAGGAGAGCTTCTCTGAGCAGTATGGCAACGCAACGTTCTACATCTCTGACGATGGCACCTCAGCTGGTCAGTTCTATGTGTTCCGTGCTCTCTATCTGGGCAACCAGAAATGGGTGAGCGGCAACCATCAGATTAAGGCTGGCGACGAAGTCGTGGTTTATGCTCAGCTGACGAACTACAAGGGCAATACTCCTGAAACCGTTCAGGGCGCAGCTTATATCTACAGCCTCAATGGCAAGACTGAAGACGACGGTACTGGCGGTGGCGAGGAACCTGGTCCCACACCCGGTGCTGATGGTACGACGCTTGCTCAGTTTACCAATGGTGGCTTCGAGGCTTGGACCAATGGAGTGCCTGATCAGTGGCAGTCCACGACTACTGCAAGTACCAAGAATACTATTTTCCAGAGCACGGATGCCCATTCCGGTTCCTACTCTGTACAGGTAGCAGGAACCACCAGTGGAAACAATCGTCTGGGTTCTACGGAGCTGGCGCTGGAAGCCGGTGAATACACCATGAAGTTCTTCGTGAAACCCGAAGCTGACGGTGGTAGCGTCCGTCCTGGATACGTGCCTGTCACGGATGGCAAGGTAGGAAGTTATGTCTATGGTGACTACACCAATGATATTCCTGCGGGGCAGTGGACCGAGATTACCCACACGTTCTCTCTCAGTTCTGCTACCACAGTCAATCTCGTCATTATGAATCCCAAGAAGCCTGGTAAGAACTTCCTCATTGATGACTTCACCATCACCAAGAACTAATTACTAACTGCTGCATGCATCCGTCATCGTTGCGGCTTGCGCTAAGAAACCAAGCTGCAAGGATGACGGTTGTTTTTGCCCCGTTCCGTGCTCTGCAATCACGTTCCACTCATGCAGTTACTAATGAATCATGATATGTACAGACAAACACTGAAATCATTTCTCCTGCTCGCGGCGATGATGCCGCTGTGTTTTTGGAGCTGTTCTTCGGACGACGATGAACAAGATAGCCTGACGGCTAATGCCAATGCCAATCTGGTAGCCGACGGCCCTGATGCGGCGCGCCTGGAAATACCCAAACTCAAAGGTGGAGTCGTGAATATGTTTCTTGTAAAGAAGCTCAGCACAGGCGAAGTCAATTTCTGCGTCGAATGGGATATCGCCAAGAAAGCGCAGCGATGGAGTGCCTTCCGGTGGGACAACACTAACAGTGGAGGCTACATCAAGCGGGAGGACAACTTCATCGAAGACACTGACATCCCGCTCGAATACAGAACCACCTATGATCACTATCGCGGATCGGGCTATACCCGAGGTCACATGTGTGCCAGTGCCGACCGCTGGAACTCCCTCGAGGCCAATCGCCAGACCTTCCTCTACAGCAATATGCAACCTCAGCTATATAGCTTCAATGGTGGCATCTGGGCCAACTTGGAAATGAAAGTACGCAGTTGGAACACGGCAGATTTCCGCGACACACTCTACGTCGCCCGCGGAGGCACCATAGACCACACTTCTGACCTCATCGAGATCACCAGCACGGGACTTCGAGTGCCCAAGTACTTCTTTATGGCCATCCTCTGCAAGAACAAGAGTGCTGTCAACGGCGGCTACAAAGCCATCGGATTCTATATGGAACATCGTTCTTTCTACGAAGACGAGAAGAACCTGGCACCCTATGTGGTCAGTATCGATAACCTGGAGCGCCTGACGGGTATCGACTTCTTCTGCAACCTGCCAGATGGCATCGAGAATCAGGTGGAAAGCAACGTGACACCAGCCGCCTGGGGCTTCCAATAACCTATAAAAGAGCATCCTGAACCTCGCGAAGTGAAAAAAACAACGAAAATGTTTGGCTACGTCGCAGAAAAGTACTACTTTTGCGCCGCAATTTAAATAAACGCCGGTACACAAGCCCGGCAATTACTCACCCGCCGGTACACAAGCCCGGCAACAACTCTACTCAAACAAATGAAAAAAGGTATTCATCCCGAGAACTATCGTCCTGTTGTCTTCAAGGATATGAGCAATGGCGACATGTTCCTCAGCCGCTCCACTGCCAAGACCACTGAGACCGTGGAATTCGAAGGCGAGACTTATCCCGTTGTGAAGCTGGAAATCTCCAGCAGCTCACACCCCTTCTACACTGGTAAGAGCAAGCTCGTTGACACCGCTGGTCGTGTTGACAAGTTCATGAGCCGCTATGCTCGCAGCCGCAAGTAAGCGAAGACAAGGATTTCATCCATCGAGAGTTTCCCCGCGGGGAAGCTCTCTTTTTTTGCACTTCCTAAAGGTGCAGATTCACAGCTAATTCGTAGGACTCACCGAAAAATGTTTTCACCTTATATAATAAATGCGCGCGCGTAGCGTTATTATAATAGACAATAGATGAAAGCATGGCGTCGAACAGCTTTTATATCTTGATGGCGTATGTGATAGGAGCAGTCTGCACGCTCATCACGATCCCGCTGATCATAGCTTTCTGCCGGAAGTTTGGTTTCTTTGACCAACCGAACCAGCGGAAGCTACATCATGCTGCTATCCCCCGACTGGGAGGCGTGGCTTTCCTGCCGTCGTTGGCTATCAGCTTCATGTCAACCCTGTTGGCCTATGCGTCCTCCACCGGCAACCTCGACAGCTTTCATATCTCTGCTGCTGTGATGGCACTCGGCGCTGCCATCATTTACTTCGTGGGGCTGCTGGATGACCTGCTCGACCTGCCGGCAACGACGAAGTTCATCATTATGTTTGTGGCCTCGGCTTTCATGCCCTCTTGCAACCTGGTCATCGGTAACTTGCACGGGCTCTTTGGCATCTACGAACTGCCTATGTGGTTGGGCTATGGGTTGACGGTGCTCGTCATCATGACTATAGTCAATGCGCTCAACCTCATTGATGGTATTGATGGCCTCTCGTCGGGAATTTCCATTATCGCCCTGTCGGTCTTCACTTACTATTTCATCGACCTTCGTAACATTGTCTTTGCCGTGGCTTCGGTGGGACTCTTGGGAGCCGTCAGCGTGTTCTTTTTCTTCAATGTCTTTGGAAAAGTAGGACGTCTGAAGATATTCATGGGTGATGCGGGCAGCCTCATCCTCGGTTATGTGCTCGCTTACCTTAGCATTAAGTATATGCTTGTTTCCGAGAATGATATCTACACGGATGCCAATCCGTTGCTCATCCCCATTTCATTGTTCCTTGTCCCCGTATTCGATCTCGTGCGTGTGGCACTGACACGTCTGGCCGTGGGCGAACCGATGTTCAAGGCTGACAAGCGCCATATTCACCACGTGCTGATGTCGGCAGGACTGAATATGCATCAGGCCCTTGGCGTCATCCTGGCTCTGGTGCTCTGCTTCCTGCTGCTGAATATCTGGCTGGAATTGGCGATGGTTCCCATCACAGTCATCTTCTTCCTCGACGTGGCGCTGTTCATCATCTTCTTTGTGGTGGTCTATAGTATTGTCCATCATCGCGAATCGATGGCTGAGTTGATGGCCGAGTGAGGTTTTGGGAGGTTGAGGAGGCTAAGGTGTAGAAGTTTGATGGCTCCAGGTTTAGGAACTAAGTGAGGCCTGAAGTATTGCGTAGAGGCAAGATTCAGGAATCTATAAGCTATAGAGTATAAAATTTAAGGTTTAAAGTTTAATGGTGCTCAGAGATGAAGCATGTCCCATTAAACTTTAAACCTTAGATTTCAGATGGTATCCAGATGGTATTACTTGGCGTAGCTCACGGCACGCGTCTCACGGATAACAGTAATCTTCACCTGACCAGGATAGGTCATTTCGTTCTGGATCTTCGTTGCGATGTCAGTCGAGAGCTTCTCAATCTGGGTGTCGTCAATCTTGTCTGCACCCACGATGACTCGCAGTTCACGACCAGCCTGGATGGCGTAGGTCTTGGTAACGCCGGGATAGCTCATTGCAATATTCTCCAAATCCTTCAGGCGCTTGATGTAAGCTTCGGCAATCTCGCGACGTGCACCGGGGCGAGCACCGCTGATGGCATCGCAGACCTGCACGATAGGAGCGATGAGCGATGTCATCTCCATCTCTTCGTGGTGAGCACCGATGGCATTGCAGATATCGGGCTTCTCCTTGTACTTCTCGGCCAGCTTGGCACCGTAGAGTGCGTGTGGCAGTTCGGGCTCTTCGTCGGGTACCTTACCGATATCATGGAGCAGTCCTGCGCGCTTGGCTTTCTTGGCGTTCAGGCCCAATTCGCTGGCCATGACAGCGCAGAGGTTCGCTGTCTCACGAGCATGCTGCAGCAGGTTCTGTCCATAGCTGGAGCGATATTTCATCTTGCCCACGATGCGGATGAGTTCCGGATGCAGGCCATGGATGCCCAGGTCGATGGCGGTGCGCTTGCCCACTTCCATGATTTCTTCGTCCACTTGTTTCTTCACCTTGGCTACGACTTCCTCGATGCGGGCGGGGTGAATGCGACCGTCGGCCACCAACTGGTGCAGAGCCAGACGGGCAATCTCACGGCGCACAGGGTCAAAGCCGCTGATGACGATGCTCTCGGGCGTGTCGTCCACGACGATTTCCACGCCGGCGGCAGCTTCGAGGGCTCGAATATTGCGCCCTTCGCGACCGATGACACGACCTTTCACGTCGTCGTTCTCGATGTGGAAGACGGTGACGCTGTTCTCCACGGCGGTCTCTGTGGCCACTCGCTGGATGGTTTGGATGACGATGCGCTTGGCCTCCTTGTTGGCGGTCATCTTGGCATCATCCATGATCTCGTTGATATAGCTTGCAGCGTTGGTCTTGGCCTCGTCCTTCAGGGTTTCGATGAGTCGTTCCTTGGCTTCTTCGGCCGTGAGACCGCTAATTTTTTCCAGTTGGGTGCGCTCCTGGTTGATGAGGTTCTCCAGTCGCTGGCTCAGTTCTTCTTCGCGCTTCTGCAGCAATGCCTGCTGCTGCTCCATACGTTTGCGCTCGTTCTCTTGTTCGTTCTTGCGGCGGTTGAGCTCGTCCTGACGCTGGTTCAGGCTTAGTTCGCGCTGCTTGATGCGGTTCTCGCTCTGCTGAATCTGCTGGTTGCGCTGCTGCACTTCCTTCTCGAGTTCTGCTTTCTTGTTGAGGAATTTCTCCTTGACTTCAAGCAGTTTCTTCTGCTTGATGACTTCGGCCTCTTTCTGGGCCTCTTCATGCAACTGCTTCATTTGTGCGGGCTTGATGCGGCGGTACCAGATGAGCAGGTAGATGACCGCTGCCAGGGCAATGACGGCAGATGCGATGGTGATTATCAATCCTGTTAGTGACATGGTTGTTTTTAAATGTTGTATTTAGATAAATGATAACGCACCGACCAAAGCCCACTCGTTCCCCACGTTCATGGGGAGCAGGCCAGGGTAGGTGCGTCGTAGAGAGAATTTGCAAGTTATTACTTCAGGGCATCGTTGATCTCATGGATGAGGCCATTGAGCTGTGCCATGACAGGCTCGAGGTTGCCGCTGGCTTTGTTCTTTTCGAACCTCACGGCAATGTCTATGAGCGTCATCAGTTGGTACACCGCTGTGCTCTGTCCTGTATAGGAGTTCACATAGTGTGTGTACTGCTTGTTGATGAGCTTCTCGGCGTTGCGGTAGTAGATTTCCTCATCGCGTTTGGCGTCGATGCTGAAATTCTGACCGCATAACTTGAGTGTTATCTTTAGGGTATCGCTGACTTCCATTTATCGTTTTCTTCTGTTGTTGTTCTTGTTTGCTCGGGTTCAGTCCTTCTTCTCCGTGTGTCAGGAGGCTTCGAGTCCCGTGCCCTTGAGCAGGGCGATACACTTATCTACGTCTCGCACCAATTTGGCAATCCGCTGTCGTGCGGCGGCGATGTCTTTGTCGCCGACTTCCAGCATCTTGGCCATTTTCAGGTTTGCATAATTGGCTTCGAGCAGTTTGTTCTGCTTCTTGATCTCCTGAAGTTCGCTGTCTTTCCTCACGAGTTCTTCCAGCAACTCTTCGTTATCCTCTTTCAGTTGTGTGAACTTGAGGATGAGTTGCCGTGTCCGTGTTTCCAGCAGGCGTATTGTTTTCTCTTCTTCGGGGGTCATTTATGAGCCAATTTTGTGCCACGGATGTGGCTTTAACGGCACAAAGGTAACATTTAGTTTCCGTTTGTGCAAGTTTGTGGCTGTTTTTTTATTTATCTTCTTCGATATTGGGTCGCTTTTCCTTCTTTGCGAGCATCACAGTGGTGTAAACATACTCGCTCATCCAGCTTTCTGAGAAGCCAAGCTTCTCTTGGTACAGACGAATCTGCGCCACGGTGCGGCGGACGTTCTCGTCCTTCCAATCGTTCTTCGTCAGTAAGTCATGCACGGTTTTCTCAGTCATTGTCTTCAGGGCACTGCGCATGAATGCTGGCAGCCGGAATTTCCACTGCATGAGATTTCCCATGACCATCATCAGGTCTTGTGAGAATCCTTGGAATTGCAGCATGTAGGGTTGCACGTCCTGCAATTTCTTGCAGCGCTTCTTGACGCTGGTGTCAATCTCCGTGGGGAATGTCTCGCTGACGTGGTAGATTTCGTTGAGCATCTTGGCACAGCGTTTCTTTTCGCCCACACCCAGCTTGTTGTTGACCGTGGGGACTTTCAGGGTTTGTTTGAACACGCGGAGGTCGGGCAGGACAGCGAGGTTGCTGATGCCCACTTGTGCGGCAATGCTTGCTTGCAGATATACTCGAATGAGCGTCATGAAATCCTCCATGCCGCCCACTTTGGTCTCTGTCTCGGCCGTCTTCCGGCCAAAGAGTTTACTAAAGAATGACATTTATTCTTTCTTGGGTTTAAGTTTTCGATGTTTTGATGTCTCGATATCCCGGATTCTCGAAATTCCGATGCGTCGAAGTTCCGAAATCCCGAAGTCTCGAGTCTCGGTTCAAAGCCTGGACGGCTCGCAGTCCTTGAGCTCGTCGATGACTTTGAGCAGGTACTGTCCGTACTGGTTCTTGATCATCGGCTGTGCCAGCTGGCGCATCTTTTCCTCGTTGATCCATCCTTTGCGGTAGGCGATACCTTCGAGGCAGGCAATTTTCAGTCCCTGGCGCTTCTCGATGACTTCGATGAATGTGGAGGCTTCGCTGAGGCTGTCGTGGGTGCCTGTGTCCAGCCATGCGAAGCCGCGTCCAAGGGTCTGCACCTTCAGCTCGCCATCTTCGAGGAAGCGCTGGTTCACGGTCGTGATTTCCAGTTCGCCACGGGCCGAGGGCTTGATCTCATGGGCAACGCGCACGACCTTGTTGGGATAGAAGTAGAGTCCTACGACGGCATAGTTGGATTTGGGCTTGGCAGGCTTCTCCTCGATGCTGAGGCAGTTGCCCTCGCGGTCAAACTCGGCTACGCCATAACGCTCGGGATCGTTGACCCAGTAGCCGAAGACCGTAGCCTTCTTCTCCTCTTCAGCCGTGCGCACGGCTTCCTTCAGCATCCCGGAGAAACCGGCACCGTGGAAGATGTTGTCGCCCAGCACCAGACAGGCACTGTCGTCGCCGATGAAATCCTCGCCAATGAGGAACGCCTGAGCCAGACCGTCCGGCGAAGGCTGCTCGGCATATTCAAAGCGTACGCCGAAGTCCGAGCCATCACCCAGCAGACGTCGGAAACCCGGCAAGTCGTGGGGAGTGGAGATGATGAGTATTTCGCGGATGCCTGCTATCATCAGAACAGAGATTGGATAGTAGATCATCGGTTTGTCGAAAATCGGAAGCATTTGCTTCGAAACACCCTTCGTGATGGGGTAAAGACGGGTGCCGGAACCTCCGGCAAGAACTATTCCTTTCATGTGAATTTAGCTTTTCGTGGTGCAAAAGTACGCTAAAAAGGCATTAAATCCAAAAAAATTAGCTTCTTTTTTCGTTTTTCCGTCCGAATAAGCACGATTATTGAAAAAGTATGCCTATCTTTGCACCCGCAAAGCGTGTCTTGCGTATTTCCCTATTCCGAAAACTACACCTTATTATTATATATGGCAGAATTCATCGACAATGAAAGACTTGAGACCGAGGAGTCGTCAGGTTTTGATTATCGCAAATTGTGGTCCCTGGTGGTCCTGAACTGGTACTGGATTATCCTGTCCACCGTGCTTTTCATCACCGCTGCATTCATCTACCTGCGCTATCAGGCACCGGTCTATCAGACCTCCACCAAGATCCTGATCAAGGATGAACGTGGCAAGAAATCCAGCGGCCAGGAGATGGCACTCGATCAGCTGGGTCTCATCACCAACTCCAACGGCTTCGACAACGAATTGGAAATCATCAGCTCCACAGCTGTTGCCACGCGTGCCGTCAAGGCTCTGAAATTGTATGTCAGTTACTACATTCAGGGTCGCATTTCTGAGCACGAGCTCTACAAGACTTCTCCCTACCTGGTGGATCTGGAGGAGTCTCGCCTGGATTTGCTGGAAGTGGCAATCCCCATCGAAATGACGAAAATCGACAAGGGTATTCATGTGAAGGTGGAACTCCCGTCGAAGGGAGAGGAACCTGAGTTGCTGGAGCGTGACCTCACCAGCTTCCCCTGTTTGCTCAGCACCAAGCTCGGCAAGATTATGTTCACTCAGAACCCTGGCTTTAACATGGGCGAGAACAAGGTGACTGCCATCATCTATCCGCCCGTGGCAGTGGGACGCGGCTACTCCAAGAGCCTCGACGTCTCGCCCACCAGCAAGACTACTACCGTGGCCAACCTCTCGCTGTTAGACACTCACGTGGAACGTGCCAAGGACTACCTGCTTCAGCTCGTGGAATCCTACAACGATGATGCTAATGAGGACAAGAACGAGGTGGCCCGCAAGACAGAGGACTTCATCAACGAGCGCATAGAGGTCATCCGCGAGGAACTGGACATGACCGAGAGCCAGATTGAAGGCTACAAGCGCGAGAACGAACTCATCAACCTGCCGACGGATGCTTCCCAGGCTCTGACCCAGACCACCGAGTTCCAGAAACGCCAGGTGGAAATCCAGACACAGATGAGCCTCGTCAAGTCCCTCATCGACTTTGTCATGATTCCTGCCAACTGCAACAGCCTCATTCCTGCTAATATCGGCATCACCAATCAGGCAATCAATACGATGATTGCAGATTATAACACCTTGGTGCTTAATCGCGAACGCCTCATCCGCAGTTCTTCCGAGAACTCGCCCCTCGTCATCCAGAAGACAGAGGAGATTGCCGTTATGTGGGATGCCGTGGGCAAACAGCTCCGCAGCCTCTACAACGACTTGCATACCCAGAAGACCAGTGTGGATCAGCAGTATGCTCTCTTCGCCGGCAAGGTCAGCAGCACGCCTACCCAGGAACGCACCATGAACAATATGGGCCGTCAGCAGGAAATCAAGGCAGGCTTGTATCTGATGCTGCTTCAGAAGCGCGAGGAGAACTCTATCTCCCTGGCTTCCACAGCGAACAAGGCCCGTATCATCGACCTGCCCCAGCGTGGAGCCAAGGTGAGCCCCAAGACCAGCATCATTCTGCTGGCAGCGTTCATCCTCGGAATGATCTTCCCGCTCGCTCTGCTCTATCTGCGTGAGATGCTGCGCTTCCGCATCGAAGGACGCGAGGATCTGGAGAAACTCACCAAGGTCAGCGTCATGGCCGACATCCCGCTCACCCGCGAACTGGGCGAGGGCGAACGCGCCATCGTGGTCCGCGAGAACAAGAATAATATGATGGAAGAAGCCTTCCGCGGACTGCGCACGAACCTGCGCTTCCTCCTGGCACCGGGCGAGAAGGTCATATTGACGACATCTTCTATGCCTGGTGAAGGTAAGACCTTCGTGGCCACGAACCTCGCTATGTCCCTTGCTCTGCTGGGCAAGAAGGTCATCATCGTGGGTCTGGATATCCGCAAGCCGCGTCTGGTCAAGCTCTTCGGTCTGCCTTCCAACAAACAGGGTATCACCAACTACCTCATCGGTGAGTCGGCCGACTTCGATCTGTTGGAGAAGCAGATCTTCCGCGGCGTGGCCAACGAGAACCTCGACGTGCTCCCGGCAGGTATCATCCCGCCGAACCCGGGAGAACTCATCACCCGCGACCTGCTGGACAAGGCCATCGATTACTTTAAGACCAAGTACGACTACATCATCCTCGACACCCCGCCCGTGGGACTGGTCAGCGACACCTTCGAACTGGGCCGTCTGGCAAACGTCACCTTCTTCGTCGTGCGTTGCGAAGTCACCACCAAGGCCGACGTGGAACTCATCAACCGAGTTCAGGCCGAGGGCAAGCTGCCGAAGATGAACATCGTCTTCAACGGCGTGGACCTGAAGAAGAAGAAGTACGGCTTCTACTACGGCTACGGTCGCTATGGCGGCTACAGCAAGTACGGCACCTACTATGGCCGCTATGGTCACTACGGCACCTACGGTAACTACGGCGACAAGTCATCCCGCGTGGAGAAGTAATCCCCTCACTTTTGTAAATAAAGGAGTAATTCTCCAACCTTTAATAAAGAAACATCCACCGCAGCGTTTCCCTGCGGTGGATGTTTTCTTTGTTCTCTTCTTTTTTCGTTATTTCGACATCTTGACACTTCGACATCACGGCATCACGACATCTCGACAACTCGACAACTCGATACTTCGATATCTCGACATCTCGTCTTCTTTAATTTTTTAATTTTCTCATTTTTTCCTTTCCCCTTATCTCATCTCCTTTACGAAGAAGTCGATGGTCAGGCGGACAGCCTCGGCGGGATTCGGACCGAAGCCGTGGTCGTAGCGTTCCAGCTGATGCCACTCGCTTCCCTTCCACATCTGATGGAAACGCAGGCCGTAGGTGTAGGGCACCACGCGGTCGGCAGTGCCATGAATGACACAGGCATGACCCTTGTAGCCGGCAGCTGTCTCGTAGATGGGCAGCCGGAAGGCCGTGTTGATGTAGTCGCGTCCGAGGCGGTGGCCCCAGACTTCCACGTACTCGGGCGGATCCAGCGGGTCACCCTTGAAGGGAGGCTGTCCGGCCACGGTGCCGCGGATGGCATCGTCGCGCAGCACGCCGGCAGGCGCCAGCAGCACCACGCCGCCCTTCAGCGCCTTCTTGCCCAGTTGGCCGGCCAGCATCGCTGTGACCACGCCGCCCTGTGAGTGTCCGGCAATGCCGATGCGGCCGAAGCGCGGGTCGGCTTTGATGTATTCGTAGATGCGACGTGCATCCTCCACCTCGTTGGGCACCGTCATCTGCTGGAAGTCGCCCTCGCTCTCGCCGTGGCCGTTGAAGTCGAAGCGGATGGAGGCAATGCCGTGTTTCTCCAGTCCGTCGGCGATGCCGTTCGAGAGTCCGTTGTTGCGGGCGCCGCCGAAGCCGTGGCAGAGGATGACGATGGGGCAGTGCTTCGGCATCACGTCGGGTGTTTGCAGTTCGGCCACCAGCTTGCCGTGGTCGCCTTGAATCGTCAGGCGCTCTGTGCGTGCGCTGGCGAAGCCTGTGCATAACAGACAGACACAGGCCAAAATCAGTTTCTTGTTCATGGGATTGTTCGTCATTATGCAGTAGTCAAATGAAGCATTGCTGCCCCATTTGACTCCTGCCTGAATCGTATTGGTGTACTCGTGCGCTTACAGGATCTGGTGGTACAGGTCGATGATGTCCTGCTTAGTGACCGGGCGCGGGTTGCCGGGCGTGCAGACGTCGTTGATGGCTTGTTCGGCCAGTGCCTCGATGTCCTTCTCCGTGATTCCGAGGTCGGTCAGGCGCTTGTTCGTTCCTACGCGTGCGCTCAGGTCCTCGATAGCCTTGCAGGCAGCTTCGGCAGCCTCCTCCTTGCTCATGCCGGCTTCATAGACACCGCACGCCTTGGCGATCTCGGCGTACTTGTCGATGGCGGCAGGCATATTGTAGCGCATCACCGTGGGCAGCAGCATAGCACAAGCCACGCCGTGGGGCACGTCGAACAGGGCCGACAGCGGATGAGCCATGCCGTGGTCCACGCCCAAGCCTACATTCGAGAATGCCATACCTGCCACGTACTGAGCCACAGCCATACCGTCGCGTCCTACAGGGTTCGTGGGCTCGTCCACGGCCATCGGCAGGTACTTGTAAATCATCTCGATAGCCTTCACCTCGAACATATCGCTCAGCTCCCAGGCAGCCTTCGTGATCAGTCCTTCGATGGCATGCGTCATTGCGTCCATACCCGTGGCGGCGGTGAGGCTCTTGGGCAGGGAGTACATCAGTTCGGCGTCGATGATGGCCACGCACGGGATGTCGTTGGGGTCCACGCACACCATCTTGGCCTGGCGCGTCTCGTCGATGATGACGTAGTTGATGGTCGTCTCGGCTGCCGTGCCGGCCGTGGTCGGCAGTGCGATGATGGGCAGCGACTTCTTCTTCGTGTCGGCCACGCCCTCTAATGAGACGATATCAGCGAACTCAGGGTTGTTCACCACGATACCGATACCCTTGGCAGTATCCATGGAGGAACCGCCTCCGATGGCCACGATGAAGTCTGCCTCGGCCTGCTTGCAGGCCTCGATGCCGTTCTTCACGTTCGTCACGGTGGGGTTGGGCTTCACGTCGTCGAAAATCTCATAGGCGATGCCGGCCTCGTCCATCACGTCCAGCACCATCTTGGCCACTCCGAACTTCATCAGTCCCTTGTCCGTGACCACGAGGGCCTTCTTGAAACCAAGTCGATTCACCACGCCGGGCAGTTCCTTGCGAGCACCGGGACCGAAGTACGAAACTTCATTCAGAATAAATCTGTTTACCATAAATGCAATTAATTAATGTGAGTTAGTAGTTCAAATGTTCATTAAGGTGCTGCAAAAATAGGAAAACTTCTTCTACAGGCCACACTTTTCTGGAACTTTCTCTCGTTTTTCGGAGGAATCTTAGTACTTTTGCCCCGCAGAAGCCGTGAATTTACAGCTCGGTGATGCTAAAAGCGGCTTCGTTGACTCAGGAAATAACGAATTTAATTAGATGTTATGAAGACTTTGGGAAATATTATCTGGGTGCTGTTCGGCGGTCTGGAGATTGCCCTTCAGTATGTACTTTCCAGCCTCGCGCTGATGGTTACGATCGTGGGGATTCCGTTTGGGTTGCAGACGCTGAAGTTAGGAATACTGGCGCTGTGGCCTTTCGGGGCAGATGTGAGGAAGAAACCAACGAGCGGGTGCCTGAACACCTTGATGAACGTGGTGTGGTTGCTGTTCGGTGGTTTCCTCATCTTCCTGCATCACATCTTGCTGGGGGTGGTGTTCTGCATCACCATCATTGGCATCCCCTTCGGCAAGCAGCATTTCAAGTTGGCAGAGATAGCCCTCACGCCGTTCGGCCGGGAGATTATATGAAGTGCATGATGACTCCTGCTGCTTCGGAATACCGGTGGCGGCAGAAGAGGAGATGAAGCAGCGGTACTGGGCCGAAAAGGCAGAGTGGGGTGGGGCGGATATGACAAAAATCAACAAAAACCGCGCTTTCGCTTAAAAAGATTAAGCATTTGTGCGACTTTCTGCGTCAAATTGTCTATCTTTGCGGCAGAAAACGCGAAACAAATAAACTTTAACCATTAAACTGCGGCGCAAGCCGCGTCTATCATCATGGCAAAAATGAATTTTGGCGGCGTCATCGAGGAAGTGATGACCCGCGAGGAGTTCCCCTTAGAGAAGGCACGTGAGGTGCTGAAGAACGAGACCATCGCTGTCCTCGGCTACGGCGTGCAGGGTCCTGGTCAGGCTTGCAACCTGCGCGACAATGGCTTCAACGTCATCGTCGGTCAGCGCGAGGGCAAGACCTATGAGAAGGCCGTTGCCGACGGCTGGGTACCTGGCGAGACACTGTTCTCCCTCGAGGAGGCCGCAGAGCGTGGCACCATCGTCTGCCTGTTACTCTCCGATGCAGCCCAGATGCAGCTCTGGCCTACCATCAAGCCCCACCTCACTCCCGGCAAGACGCTGTACTTCAGCCACGGCTTCGCCATCACTTGGAACGACCGCACGGGTGTGATTCCTCCTGCCGACATCGACGTCATCATGGTTGCCCCCAAGGGCAGCGGCACCAGCCTGCGCACCATGTTCCTCGAAGGCCGCGGCCTCAACAGCAGCTACGCCATCTATCAGGATGCCTCCGGCCATGCCTTGGAGAAGGTGCTCGCCTTCGGTATCGGCATTGGTTCGGGCTACCTCTTCGAGACCACTTTCCAGCGCGAGGCTACCTCTGACCTCACCGGCGAGCGTGGTTCCTTGATGGGTGCCATCCAGGGTCTGCTGCTGGCTCAGTACGAAGTGCTGCGCGAGAACGGCCACACACCCTCCGAGGCCTTCAACGAGACTGTAGAGGAGCTCACACAGAGCCTCATGCCCCTCTTCGCTGCTAAGGGTATGGACTGGATGTATGCCAACTGCAGCACCACTGCACAGCGTGGTGCACTGGACTGGTTCCCCCGTTTCCACGATGCCATCAAGCCCGTGATGGAGAAGCTCTACGCCAGCGTGAAGAGCGGCCACGAGGCACAGATCAGCATCGACAGCAACAGCAAGCCTGGCTACCGCGAAGGTCTTGAGCAGGAACTCAAGGCTCTGCGCGAGAGCGAGATGTGGCGCACCGCTGCCGTCGTCCGCCAGCTCCGTCCGGAGAACAACTGATGGGTACCAGGCAGTGGGCAATCCACTCCACTGCAGGAAATATTATTCTCCCCTCCGCTGCAGGACATCTTATTCTATAAAATTGCGCTCGGCTCATGATAGAACCGAGCGCAATTTTTTCATTTTTTAACTCAGAAAAGTCCGCACCTGTCACTGGCATCACGGGCGCAACCCGATTCCTCCAAGTTCATGGCGCGGAGGCGCTTTGGTCTGCTGCGCTGATCCAAAAGGAAATGATGAGAACCGCGCTGGAAAGCGCTGGCACCGCGGCAGAGGGGTCAAGCGCGGGCACCTCGGCAGACCGGAGGAACGCTGGTACCGCGGCGAGGGGGATGTGGTGAATGTAGGTTATTTAATGATAATGTCGGACAGGTTGAGGAGGGAGACGTCGGTGGTGGCACAAATCTCGGCAGCTAAGTCATTGAGATGATGAAAACGGGCATAGTCTGAGGGGGCGGTGGCTGATGTGCCCGCACATTGATGTGCGGTCTTCATGAGTTCTTCATCCAGCCCCCAAGGTGCCAAGATTAGCAGTGTTCCGCGGGCACAGGCTTCGAAGCGCCGGCGCTCCGGTTTCCAATAGCGCATGATGGGTTCCTTTTGCAGCTGAATGACAGGCAGGGCTTCGTCTATGGCGGCGTTGATTATGAGGCGCTCACCAGGTGAGATGGCTGGCGAGACGAGGACGACGCCTTCGCGAGCTTCTGAGAGCTGGCGGTCATGTTCGTGGCGGTAGGTATCTGTTTGCTCAGTAGGGAGGCCTGTGGCGCTGTCGCGACGATGGTAGAACACTTGTTCTTTCTCCGCGCGCTTGAGAAGGAAGAGGGCGCCGAAGGCGGCGTAGTCCCGGGTGCCGATGCGCAGGTGGAGGCGACGCTCCAAGAGGTGAGGGAGACGTTTGCGCATCAGGGCGCGAAGGGGGTTGTCGGCCATGTAGCGCTTGATGGTGTCGAGCATGCCGGGGCGCTTGATGATGCGGTCGTGGTAGCCGGGCTCGAAGAGGGAGAGACGCAGGAGAGGGGGAGAGGGAGAGGGGGAAGGGGAAACCGCGCTGGAAAGTGCGGGCACAGTGGCGGAGGAAGGGGCGGGCACTGCGGTGGAGGTTTGGGAAGTTTGGTGCCACCAGGCACGGGTGCAACCTCCTTTGAAGAGGCGGAGGATGTCGCCCAGTTTTTTGTTGGGCGGAAGGGGGGCGGCAACATGGAGGAGGAGATGGAGGTGGTCGGGCATGATGGATGCCTGCCAGAGTTCTATCTGTGGGTAGAGACGATGGAGCTTGGGTAGTTCCTCTGTGAGGATGATGTTGCCGAGTTGGCTGAGGACGATGTGTGGGAAACTTGCCTGCCCCCGTGGGGCTTTTATGTCTCCTTCCAGGTGACCGAAGAGGGGAGAGCGCCCTTCGACACAAAGGGTTATCATGTAGAGACCGCTGCCTGCATAGTCCTGCCATAGTGCACGCCGGTGTTGGTTGTGCTGGATGTCATGGGGTGTCAGTCCTCTGCGCAGGAGTTCTTCTTTTGATGTAGGCATTTATTTTATTGTCTTTTTGGGGCGTTTTTTAGAGGAGGGGGAGGAGAGAGAGGGGAAGGGGGAACCGCGCTGAAAAGCGCGGGCACCATGGCGGGGCGCTGTGAAGGGCGGGCAACTGCGGTGGTGAAAAGCGCGGGCAACTGCGGCGGAGGAGAGGGCGGGCAAAGCGGTGAGGAGCTAAGGAGCTATTCTGCGAGGTTCATGGCACGCAGGAACTGTTGCTGGGCGGGTGTGGGGTTCTCCACGGGGAGGATAGCCCAGGAGGTGGTGTCGATGCGCAGGCCGGCATCAGTGAGGTAGTCGTCGTAGGGGATGTCGTCCGTGGTATCCACGAGGTGTCGCACTTCCGTGAGTGGCTGCCCGGCCACTTCGGCGCAGGCGTTCCAGAACTCCTCTTCGGTGAATCCGCGCTGGAGCTCGTGGTAGTAACGCTGATAGAGCAGGCGCATCACGTCGTCCAGCGATTTCTGTTGCTGCGTCTTGCGGCGGATGTCGATGTCGAGGAGCAGCCCGATGACGGGACCCTTGAAGTAATAGTTGATGCGCACGTCGCGGGTGTTGTCGTCGGGGTTCATGAAGTTCAGCCAGATGTCGTAGCTACACTGGCGGAGGCTCTGGTGGCGCTGACCCTCGTAGGGCGCGTAGAGCGAGAAGTAGGTGGAGATGAGTTGCAGCGCCTCGTCCGGTGTGGTGATTCCGGCATTGCGCAGCAGCCGGAACTCATAGTAGCAGGTCAGACCCTCGCTGACCCATAGCATAGGCGTTATCGCCTCGTGGTCATAGTCCAGCGGCCACAGCTCGGCGGGCCGGATGCACTTGACGTTGTAGAGGTGGAAGTATTCGTGGGCCACGAACGCCAGGAACTTCACCTCCTCGCGGCGTGTGGCGAAGCGGTAGGTGCCGTCGGTGTAGCAGGCTTGTGAGTTCAGGTGCTCCAGTCCGCCTCCGCCCTGTCCCATGTGGATGAGGCAGTAGTTGTCGTATGGCACGTCGCCCATCATTTTCGTGGCGGCCGAGACGATGCGCTTGAAGTTCTCTTCGAGCTCCATCTCCTCGGCGCCGTCGGGTGTCTCGAGGGCGAACTCATAGTCGTGTCCCTCGTGCGCGAACCTTTTTATATAGAAGTTGCCCAGCAGCAGTGGCGAGTCGTAGAGCACGTCGAAGTCCGGAGCGGTGAAGGCGCAACTGTCACCTGCATCCGGCCTCATGCCCGTGGCGATGTGTTGCCATCCGTCGGGCAGCAGGAATCGGACGTTGACGGGGTGTGTCTGTTCGCCGGCGACGTACATGAAGACGCCGTTGGGTGCCACGAAGGCGATGTCCCGCTCCACGCGGCTGGAGGCCACATCCCGCTGGTTGGCATAGACGCGGTAGCTGACCTCCATGCGTCCATTTTCGGGCAGGGCCACGCGCCATCGGTTCAGGCCCTCCTTCTTCCAGGCGAGTTCTTCGCCCTGGGTGTCCCGTGCACAGAAGTCGGTCAGGTGCTTGGCGAAGTCCAACATCTCGTAGTACCCCGGTGCCCAGCGCGGCATCGTCAGCACCACGTCGGTGGGGTGGGGCAGGGTGCTGTCGGCGGTGTAGGTGAGGCAGACGTTCAGGTAATGGCTTGCTGTGTCGGGGCTGACGGTGTATTCCAGTTTGTAGTCGGCCTGCCGGTGGTGGCAGGCGGTGGTGATCGCGAGTAGGAACATCGCGAGGAGGATGTGTAGGCTGCGTGTATGCATCGTTGTTTGTTTTTTCGGCAAAGGTAGTGCGTTTTTCTCAGTTAGCCAAGGAAAAAGGCAGTTTTTTCTGTTTCCCGGTCTCGGACCACGTTAAACTCTGTAATTCCCGGCGTTAAATGAGAAAAATGATGTATCTTTGCAGCGCGAATGGTGCTAAGGCGCAAGTATAAACTCCAAATATCCAATAGCATCACATAGAAGCAGACGCAGCTGCCCTGAACAGGCAGAGAGCCGCTAAGATTATAGGCACACAATGTGCAGACAAGCCGGCACAGCGCAGGCATATATATCCATATAAGGTGTTAAAAGACTGATTAAATAAGAGAAATAATACAATGTACAGAATGAAAGAATTAGAAAAATGCATGCTCGCTGCCCTGCTTATTTGTGGCACGACGATGCTACTCCCCTCTTGTAGTGACAAAGACGTCAACTCGGTTCCTTCAAATCCTGAGGAGTCCAAGGTGACAGACTATTCCCAGACGTCCAGCTGGTTTCAGATTCCGGTAATCACGAAGGGCTTCGATACGTTCTATATACCCGCCACGGAGTATATCTCTTCGAGTTACAATGAGGGTGCCCCCGAGTTCGCCACGCTCGACAATGCCGAGATGCAGGAAGGTATTGCAGGCGAATACCTGTTGCAGGCAAGCGTGTTTGAGGAGAGCACCAACGTGTTCGTGCCGTACTACCGCCAAGCCGGCCTGAAGAAAGAGGTGGATGCCTGGAAGGCTAGCGGCGATATGCGAACAGCCCTCACCGGCCTTCCTTACACCGACATCACTGCAGCCCTCGACTACTATTTCCGGCACTACAACCAGGGCCGCCCGTTCATCATCGCCGGCCACAGCCAAGGCTCGGCAATGGCCAGCCTCGTGTTGCAGAAATATTTCAAGGAGCACGCCGACTACTACCAGCGCATGATTGCTGCCTACGTCATAGGCTTCGCTGTCACCAAGGAAGATCTGCAGGCCAACCCGCACCTGAAGTTCGCCACCGGCGAGGGCGACACGGGCGTCATCATCAGCTGGAATACCGAGGGCCGGAAAAGCGTGGAAGAAAATGCCCCGAACCTGGTGCTGCTGCCCAACGCCATCAGCATCAACCCGCTGAACTGGAAGCTCGACGGCACTTATGCCCCGGCCAGCGAGAACCTGGGATCGCTCGTGATTGATGCGGAAAAACGCACACTCGAGATTGGCGACCTCGGCGCAGACGCGCAGGTAGTGCCCGGCCGAGGTGTCGTCGTGTCGAATGGCGAAGCCGACCACAGCCAGATGCCCGCGTTCTTCATCGACATCTTCGGACCGGCAAGCCTCCACAACGAAGACTACACGTTCTTCTACAATAACATAAAGGACAACGTGGCGAAGCGCATCGCAACGTATCGAGAAAGCCTATTTTAATCTTTAGGACGTTAGTTTACATTTCAGATACAGAGACGCGAGGCACGATGTTCTCCGTGCCTCTGTGTCAGAAATGTAAATAAATTGTTTTTTTTATCTGCTCACGGTCGTGATTAAGTAGAGAGATAATTCTCTGCGAAGGCGGCTGCAAAACGTGCCGCGCCAGGGAAGAAAGTCCTACGGAATAGGATGCAAAGTTCAGACGCAAGTTGCGTCTGTAGCGGCGCAGGCTGCGTCTGTACGGACGCAAGCTGCATCTGTAGAGACGCAAGCTGCGTCTGAAGAATGTACCTGTGGACGGCAAACTTTGAAGAAGGAACATCAGATCTTTATAAAGGATTAGAACATCAGATATAGACGAAGGATTATGGCACATTATGTGATGGAAGAAATGAACATCCCTCACGGGGATGGACGCAAGCGGCTGTTCCCGAGACTGATTGACAGCCGATGCATCAGCCACGAGGCACTGGTGGAATACGTGGCCAAGCACTGCGGCTACGATGCCGGAGCCGTGGAAGGCGTGCTGGCGAGCGTGGTGGATTGCGTTGGCGAACTGATGGGGTTCCACGGCGCCAGCGTACACATCAATGACCTAGGCACCTTCACGCCCACGCTGGCCCTCAAGCGCGAGCGAGAGGAGAGCGACCCCGAGCAGACCCACCGCAACGCCCGCAGTATAGAAGTCGGCGGAGTGCGATTCCGGCCGGACAAGGCGCTGATCCTGAATGCAGACAAGCACTGCACGCTGGAGCGTTCGCCCTATGTGCCGACCATCCGGCCGAATGCCTGCCCCTACACGCTGGAGCAGCGGCTGCAGAAACTGACGGCCTACCTGAAGGAGACGCCCTTCATCAGCGGCAAGGCCTACGAGGAGCTGGTGCAGATGCCCCACACGGCGGCCGGCAAGGAACTGCGCACGCTCACCGAGGGAGCCAACGCGCTGCTGGAGATCCAGGGACGTGGCAGCCATCGTGTGTACACGCTGCGCCAGGCGGAGCCCTGACGCGAATCCGTGACAGGTGCGCACTTTTCTGAGTTAAAAAATGTTTTTCTCTTACCGATTTTGGCGGATGAAGTCTATTGGAGTGATGCCTGCGATGCGCTTGAAGGTTCGTGTAAAGTAAGAGGGGTTGTCGTATCCCACCTCGTGGGCTACCTTCTTGATGGACCGGCTGCCGTTGATGAAGAGCAGTTGTGCCCTCATGATTCGGCGATGGATGATGTAATCGGTGGGTGTGGAACCCGTCTGACGGCGGAACTGCCGGATGAAACTGTCCTTGTTCATGCAGGCTTGGTCCGCCAATTCGTTGAGCGAGGGCACGTGTGCGAGGTCGTTGTTGATGGTCCAGAGAGCGTTGATGATGCGTTGGTCACTGATGGCTGTGCGCAACTCGGCCTTGGCCGCGAAGTGTGCGAAGAGCACGTGCAGCAGTCCGTTGATTTCCATCTGCGCGGCCTTGGGTCGGTTCTGGAAGGACTTGACTACTCGCAGCATTTTCGTCGTGGTCTCGTAGGTGGCGGGGTCGCTGTCCTGCAGGGCAAGGTCGGGCGCCAGCGTCAGCAGGTAGCGTATGATGCGCTGATCCACCTCTGTGGCCGGTATGCAGAAGGGCAGGCGGTACTGCTGGTAGAACTCATAGATTTGCATGGAGGTATCCAGGAAGTGCAGGTAGTAGTGGCAGAAGCGGCTGTTGCTGTGGTCTCTGTGGCTGGCGAGTGCCGGGATGAGATAGAGATTGCCGGGCGTGAGTCGGTGTGTGTGCCCGGCGAGGGTCACCTCGCCGCATCCTTCGGTCACCCAATAGATCCGGGTGAAGGAGCTGCAGATGTGTTCGAAGTTCCAGTCGCCATTCTGTTGGGCATATCCAATGCTGAGTAGGGTGAAGTCGTAGTTCATCGGCGATTTCGTTTTTGCGGGGGCAAAGATACGTAAATTTTGGTCCTCGTCAAAAGAAAAAGACCTTCTTTTGCAGCACGACCGCCAGAAAAGGCAAAGATGTTGCTCCCGGTATGGCATTTCTCATGCCAATTCAGAGCTTTTCGGTACACGATTGTGTCACTATATCGACTTTTTGTGTCAGATTAGCTGCTAATAAGCGAGTAAATTGCCGATGGTTGCTCGTCGATGCCGTGTTGGCGTGTATCTTTGCTGAGCAAACCTCGCAGACGAAATCATTTATCGCATGAAACGGTTCATCTCTTTAGTGTCCTTGCTCGTCGTCCTGCAGACGATGGCCATCGCCCAGGCCACGACTCCCGACTGGGAGAATCCGCAGGTGGTCGGCATCAACAAACTGCCTTACCACGCTTCGCTGCAACTGCCCTCGCGCGAGGCCGAGTGTCCGGAAATCGTTTCGCTGGACGGCCAGTGGCATTTCCATTGGTCCCCCAACCCCGAAGAGCGTCCGGCGGACTTCTTCCGCACGGACTTCGACGTCAGCCGGTGGGCCACCATCAGCGTGCCTGGCTGCTGGCAGATGCAGAACTTCGGCAAGCCTATATACACCAACTCCAAATATCCCTTCCAGCGCAACGCACCCAGCGTGACCGACGAGCCGCCGCAGGACTGGTATTCCTACGACCACCGCAACCCCGTGGGCTCCTACGTCACCTTCTTTAATATCACGCGCGCGCAGCGGGCGCAGAACCTTATCCTGCACTTCGCCGGAGTGAAGTCGGCGTTCTATGTCTGGGTGAACGGGCTGCGTGTGGGCTACAGTCAGAACTCCATGTCGCCGGCCGAGTTCGACATCACGGGCTACGTCCGCGAGGGGCAGAACCGCCTGGCCGTGGAGGTCTATCGCTGGAGCGACGGTGCCTATCTGGAAGATGTTGATATGTGGCGCTTCAGCGGCATCTTCCGTCCCGTGCAACTATGGGTGCGTCCGCTGACACACATCAGCGACTACTACGTTACTGCCGACCTCGCCGACGACTACAGCAGCGCTACGATACATGCCGACGTGGAGTTGTGCAACACCGGCAGCAAGAAGGCGAAAGACCTGACAGTGGCTTTCCTCATCGGAGGGAAGGAGATTACAGGCCGCCTGCAAAGCCTCGCCGCCTGCGATACCACGCATATACAACTCCGTTGCGAGCTCCGCCATCCCCGCCTGTGGTCGGCCGAGAAGCCCAACCTCTATCCCTATGCCATCGAACTGCGCGACCGCAAGGGAAAAACCATCGAGCACTTCGACTACCATCTCGGCGTCAAACGCATAGACATCGTTGGCGAGGTGTTTAAGATCAACGGACAGAACGTCAAGTTCCGCGGCATCAACCGCCACGACCATCACCCCCGCATGGGACGCTACGTTGACGATGCCACCTGCGAGTTGGACGTCCGCCTGATGAAGCAGGCGAACATCAACTTCCTGCGCACCACCGTCTATCCTCACATGGCGCTGTTGTACGAGCTTGCTGACCGCTATGGTCTCTACGTCATGGACGAAGCGTGCAATGAGAGCCACGGCTATGGTATCGGCAACAAGGAACTGGGCGACAACCCCGCTTGGCGCAAGGCGCACGTGGATCGTGCGGCCTCGCTCGTGCTGCGCGACCGCAACCACCCCAGCATCGTGCTCTGGAGCTTGGGCAACGAGGCTGGGGGAGGGGGCAATGCGGAGGCTATGCGCGACACCATCGTACGCCTCGATCCCACACGTCCTCCTTTCTACGACAGCGACCGCAGCTGCTCTGCCATCTATGACGACAGCTACCTCTATCCGGAGGAGATGAAGCGCGTGGCCCAGCGCGTCAGCGACCGACCCTTCATGATGCGCGAGTACTGCCACGCCATGGGAAACTCCATGGGCAACCTGAAGGAGTACTGGGACATTATCTATGCCGACTCCAGTATCGTGGGCGCAGCTATTTGGGACTGGGCCGACCAGGGGCTGGCCAAACCCATTGACGGCTCACCCTTGCGCTACTCCACAGAGTTGTCCTTGCAGCCAGATGAATTCTGGGCCTACGGCGGAGACTTCGGCGACAGGCCCAACGACGGTCGTTTCCTTATCAATGGTATCGTAGGCCCCGACCGCGCACCGCATCCGCAATACTACGAAGTACAACATGTCTACGCACCGGTACAGTTCCTGCGGGGGGATGATGGTAGCGTTCGCGTCGTCAACTGCGATTTCTTCACCGACCTCAGTGAATACGACTACACCTACGCGTTGTTGGTGAATGGAGACGTCGTCGAAGAAGGTTCGCTGCAACTGCAGGACGGCCTACTTCACCTGCCGCAGCTTCCGAATCCAGAGGGCGAGGTGGCCGTGAATGTCTATGCCCGCCTGCGCAAAACGACGCCGTGGGCAGAGGCTGGCTTCGCTGTGGCCCATGAGCAGTTCCTCCTCTCAGAGAGCGGGGGGTGGAACATGAGGGGCGGAGCATCGTCCAACGTTCCTGCCAACGACAAATGGTTCACTTTACGCTCTACATTGCCCGTCACCATAGCCTCTCCCACGGCAACCGCCACTATCGACTCCACCGGAGCCCTCGCAAGTTGGAAGGTGGACGGAGTGGAACTGCTGCAGGCACCCCTCGTGCCTTCCTTCTGGAAGCCGGAGAACGACAATCAGACCGCAGCCCACTTCGCTCAGCGAACGGCAGTATGGAAGGATGCCGCAGCAGAGCGGCAAGTGGGCGGATTCGACATCGAACAGACAGATTCCGGAGTGGTGGTCGTCTGCAACATGAAGCTGTCCGTCGGTGCAGACTACACACTGACCTACCGCTTCGCCGACGGCGGCCGCATCTACGTTCATGCCGACTACCGCCCCACCGCCCCTGCGGGCACCCTGCCACTGATGCCGCGTTTCGGGATGCAGCTGCGCCTGCCATCGGACTTCACGCAGGTGGACTTCTACGGCCGTGGTCCCTGGGAGAACTATCCCGACCGCAAGCTCGGCGCCATGCTCGGACACTACCGGATGCCACTCAGCGACTTCGAGACCGAATATATCCATCCTCAGGACAACGGCAACCGCTGCGACGTGCGATGGATAGAATTCGCGAGGCCTGCTGAAAGCCAGCTCAGGCGGAATGAACCGGCCGTAGATGATCGATTGTCTGACCAACAGCCTGACTGTAGAGTCCTCATTCAGGGTCTGCAGCCACTCTGCGTCAGCGCGTGGAACTACGGCGACGAAGACCTCGGCCCCCTACACCCCCACCAGGTGCCCCGTGGACGCTGCGTCTGCGTCAACATTAACCGGAATATCCATGGCGTCGGCGGAACCGATACCTGGGGCAAGCGCACGCTGCCAGCCTACACCATTGACGGCAACCGCCCCCACAGCTTCGGATTCATCCTCTCGGCCACAACAGGACATCACTAATCGGAAATAGCTAATAGTATATGAAAAGAATCCTTTTGCTCCTGATCTCCGGAGCGACAATGATGGCAGCGGCACAGACCGACGTCACCGCCAGCTATCTCAAGAACTATCGTTTCGACAGCGATTTTCATCATACTGCCGGGCAGACTACGAAGGTGGAGAAGGAAATCAAGGCTATCCCCGGATGGACCGCCGGCTTCACGGTTGACTACACCATCACGGGCATCTACCAGTATGGCTTCGCAGGCACCTTCAACGGCGGCGAGGTGCCTGCCCAGGGCTACCAAGGCAGCGAGGGAGGGGCTCTCGCACTCTCTACGGGATGGGGCGTCGAAATGACTTACGCCCAAAACGTCACTCTGCCCGCCGGAACCTACACCATCAGCGCCCCCACCTACAACGGCAAGAGTGCCACTCGAGGGCAGTCCCGACTGGCCTGGATCCCTCGAACCGGCGAGGCCGTCATCTCCGACCTCAGCAGCTACCCCTCGAAGACGTGGACCCTCGATCAGATTACCTTCACGCTGACCGAAGAGACTCAAGGTAAGATACAGATTGGATATAAGGCAGCTGAGAACACCGGGTCGGGCAGCTCGGCCAACCTGCTTATCGACTACGTACAGATCTTCGTCAAGAGCATGGACGAGAGCAAGCTCGAGCTCGGCAAGACGCTCGCAACCGCCAACACACTGTACGGCGACGGCAGCGGACGCGGGGCCAGCGACCTGAAAGCCGCTATCGACCGCGCTCAGACCGCCTACGACGGCAGCGACACACCGCTGGCCGAGGTGTTGGCGGCGGACGAAGCGCTGAAGGCGG
>ONJJ01000019.1 GCA_900318115.1 uncultured Prevotellaceae bacterium
CTTCCGCGGTATGTACCTGCGTCTGCTGCGTGCCATCGAGTACATGGCGAGCCAGCCCGAGTGGGACGGCAAGCGCATCATCGTCATTGGCGAGAGTCAGGGTGGAGGACAGGCCATGGCTGCTGCCGGGCTGGACGAGCGCGTCTCTGCCGTTTGTGTCCATGTGCCTGCCATGCAGGATCTGGGCGGAGCGCGTGCAGGGCGTCGCAGCGGATGGCCACAGCCCATCGAGAACCACCCGCAGCTGGATGCCTCCATGCTGGATGCCACGCTGCCTTACTTCGACGGCGCTCTGCTCATCCGCCATTCGCGTGCAGAGATTTTCTGCGAGATGGGGCTCATCGACACCACCTGTCCTCCCGCCAGCGTCTGGGCTTCGCTCAACGCTGCCCCGGGGCGTAAGACCATCAACTGCGTACCCTACCGCACTCACTCCTGGCCTACGTCCGAGGAACATCCCTCCTGGCGCCAGGACTACCTCCAGCCGCGCTTGGACTTCATTGCCAACTATCTGAAATAATCCTATAAACAGAATACAAAACAGAATCATACCTATGCAACAAAGACGATTCCTGCACTTCCTGTTGCTGCTGTTTGCCTGCTCCGGCGTCTGGGCTCAGGATGTGCCCCAGCGCTCTGCCGAGGCCGAGACGCTGCTGCAGTGCTTCCGCGAGATTTACGGCGAAAAGATCATTTCCGGTGCCACGGCCAACGTCAACTGGAACCTCAACGAGGCCAAGTGGGTTCACCAGCACACGGGCAAGTGGCCTGCCCTGAATTTCTTTGATTATATCCACCTGCCATTTTCATCTTCCGGCAGCTGGATTGACTACTCCTCCATCACGGAGGTCGTGAACTGGCACAAGCAGGGGGGAATCGTTGGGTGCATGTGGCACTGGAACATGCCCACGAACGATGGTAAAGACTGGACCTGCACACCAGGCACAGCCAGTGGCCAGACGAGCTTCGACGTGAAGAAGATCTTTGAGCCCGAGTCGGCAGAATACAAGCAGATGTTGAAGGATATCGACAAAGTCGCCTCTTACCTCAAACTGTTGAAGAACCGCAAGATTCCTGTCCTGTGGCGTCCGCTGCATGAGGCGGGCGGCAAGTGGTTCTGGTGGGGAATGGACGCCGAGGCCTGCAACGAACTATGGAGAGTGATGTACCGCCGGTTCCAAGAGAAGGGCCTCGACAACCTCATCTGGGTCTGGACGTCTGCTGCTGCGTGGAATAAGCCATATAGCGACGGCTATTACTGGTACCCAGGCGATGAGTACGTGGACATCGTGGGCATCGACATTTATAACAACAACGTTGCCACCGACATAAACTCCAAGTGCTTCAAGATGTTGAAAAAGAACTCGCCGGACAAACTCGTGGCACTGACCGAGTGCGGCAATCTGGCAACGATCAGCAGGCAGTGGAAGACGGGCAGCAAGTGGCTGTACTTCGCTCCGTGGTATGACTACGAGCGCACGAATAATCCCAATAGTGAGGCCTTCAAGAGCACTGAGCACATTCATGCCAATGCCGCCTGGTGGGAGGATGCCTTCGCGCAGGACTATGTGCTGACACGCGAGGATTTCAAAGCGGTGATGACCAGCGTGCAGGCAGTGCAGCAGCAGGACCGTGAGTACCTGCGCATGGAACAGGGCGAGATCCTGGCCAAGGGCGAGGGAACGCTGTGCGTCTATGACCTCTCAGGCAAACTCCTGCGCCGATTCCAACTGGATGGCAGCAGCCAGGCGTTCACCCTCGCCGGCATGCCACGTGGCATCTACGTCATCAGCAACGGCCTGCGTACGCTGAAGGTGCGCCACTGAGCAAGAACTGAAGTCTGAAAACGATTCGCCTGTAGTTTCTGAAAACGAAAAGTCTATAGCTTCCTGAAAACGATTCGCCTTTAGCCTTATGAAAACGATGTACAGAACTATTTCCCAGAGTGCCATCGCGGTGCTCGCACTGGCCATGCTCTCCTGCACCCCTCGCACTGACAACGCGGCCCAGACGCCGCTCATCACGGTCGGGAATCCCTATCTGCCCCTGTGGGAACACATCCCCGATGGCGAACCCTATGTCTTCGAGGACCCCGACAACCCCGGACACCAGCGAGTCTATATCTATGGCTCCCACGACAATCTCCGGACAGAATACTGTGGTCGCGACCAGGTGGTGTGGTCGGCACCTGTGGAAGACCTGAGCCAGTGGCGTTATGACGGCGTCATCCTGGTCGTGGACAAGAATGCCCGGGGCCTCCCCTTCGACTCGGCCGCAACGGCGGATGTACTCTACGCGCCAGACGTGGCGCTGAAAGTGGAGGCCGACGGTTCCAAGACCTACTATCTCTATCCCAACGACCAGGCTTGGGGACGCAATGGACTCGTGGCCAGGAGCACACGTCCTGACGGACCATTCGAGGTCTGCAACTGGAGCGAGACCGACCCGAATGTGACTGACGGAGTGCTGAAGTTCGACCCCGCGGTATTTGTGGACGACGATGGCCGTGTCTATGGCTACTGGGGATTCCAGCAGTCCTTCGGCGCAGAACTGGATCCTGCCACGATGGCCACCGTGAAACCCGGCACAGAGGTGGTGGAGGACATGATTCCGTCGATGAACCAGCCCGGTCCGTTCCGCTTCTTCGAGGCGTCGTCCATCCGCAAAATCAAGAACAAATACGTCTTCATCTACAGCCGCTGGACCCTGCCGGGTGAGTTCGGACTGCCTGACTCCAACTACACGCTGGCCTATGCTTACAGCGACAATCCCCTGGGTCCCTGGACCTACGGAGGCACCATCATCGACGGTCGGGGTCGTGAGCAGAACGAGGCTGGGGAGGTCATAGCATCGGCAACACCCTCGGGCAACACCCATGGCAGCATCTGCCAGGTGGGAGACCAGTGGTATGTCTTTTATCACCGGCAGACTGGCACCAATGAGTTTGCACGCCAGGCAATGGTGGCACCCATTGAGGTTGAGGTGGACGAGGCACCGGGTGGCAGCGTACGAATCACGGAGGGGGAGTACACTTCAGAGGGCTTTGCCCTCGAAGGGCTTGACCCCCTGGAGACCCACTCGGCGGGAATCGCCTGCTGGTACACAGGTCCGCGACCCGCAGAGCACCATTGGCCGAACAAGACATTCTACGGTTCCTACGTAGCAGCTTCCTATGGCACAGAGACCAATTTCGAGGCTCCCTATGACCTCTGCAACAACAGCAATCCCGTGGTGAACAACACCCATGGCTCCATCGTCGGATACAAGTACTTCAATTTCAGCAAGACACATGGACGGAAGGACTTGCAGATGGTGTTGCTGCTCACACCGGAAGGCATTGACGGCACCATCACCGTCATGGCCGACCGTCCATGGGAATCGCAGGGTGGACAGGTGTTGGGTTCTTTCTCCCTGAAGTCAGACCTGGCACAGGAACCCGTGGAACTGGCGCTGCCCCTGCCCGCCATCGCTGAACTCAGCGGCAAGCACGCCATCTTCCTCAAGTTCACGTCCCCCGTGGAGGACAAGTCGGTATGCACGTTGCACACACTGGCGTTCAGATAGGCAGGGGACATGCGTCGAAAAGAAAATTAATTCAAGTTTCGCAAGTATGTCAACAGTCAGTAAGAGAGCAAGTATGTCAACAGTCAGTAAGAGAGCGCCCCGAAGGGGCCGTAAGATGTCAGCTTTAAGTATGTCAACAGTCAGTAAGGGAGCGCCCCGAAGGGGCAATAAGATGTCAGCCCAGGGCATCGCCCTGGGTAGCGGATTACAGCCATATACGCGCCCTGTAAGGGCAAAAGAATGGTCATCAGATATAAATCTTTTGCCCTAAATATTAATCGTACAGAATAAATTTGAGTCATCATGAGAAAACTTGCATTCATTATCCTCGTCCTGGCGGCTTGCTATAGCCTGAAGGCGCAGAAGTGGGAGAAAATCGGTGACCGCCCGCAGATGGGCTGGAACACCTGGAACAAATTTGGCGGCAATATCAACGAGGAACTCGTGCGCGGCATTGCCGACGCCCTCGTGGAAACGGGAATGCGCGATGCCGGCTACACCTATATTAACCTGGACGACTGCTGGCACGGCCAGCGCGACGCCGACGGCTTCATCCAGGCAGACCCCGAGCGATTCCCCGGCGGTATCAAGGCGTTGGCGGACTACGTTCATGCACGGGGGCTGAAGCTGGGCATCTATAGCGACTGCGGCACCGCCACCTGTGCCGGGCGGCCAGGCAGCCTCGGCCACGAGTATCAGGACGCCCTGCAGTACGCCCGCTGGGAGGTGGACTACCTGAAGGAGGACTGGTGCAACACCGCTAATATCAATGCGCGCGGGGCCTACAAGCTGATGAGCGATGCCCTGCGCGCTGCCGGACGGCCCATCTTCCTGAGTATGTGTGAGTGGGGCAGCAACAAGCCGTGGCTGTGGGCTTCGGAAATCGGCCACAGCTGGCGCATAGGTCCTGATATCTGGTGCAACTTCGACTCCACACGCGTGCACAAAGGCGGCTTCACCGATGTAGGCGTCATGCAGTGCATCCGCCTCTGCGAGCCTCTGCGTAAGTACGCCGGTCCTGGTCATTGGAACGACCCCGATATGCTGGAGGTGGGCAATGGCATGACGGTGAACGAGGACCGCGCGCACTTCACCATGTGGTGCATGATGGCCTCGCCGCTCATCCTGGGCAACGACCTGCGCTCGATGAGCGAGGAGACCAAGGCCATCCTCATGAATCGCGAGATGATTGCCGTGGACCAGGACGAGCTGGGAGTCCAGGGCCTGCGCCACTGCACGGAGCAGGGGCTGGAGTTCTGGTTCAAGCCTCTGAAGGGCGGCGACTGGGCTTTCACCATCCTCAACCCCACGCAGTCTCCTGTCAGCTATGACCTCAACTGGCAGCACTTCAACCTCATCGACACGGAGGTGAGCCGTCTGGGCACCTACTTCGACCTGGTGACCTATTCCATCCGTAACCTATGGACGCACGCCGACGAGGGCCGCACGCAGACCGCCGACAAGGTGTGGCGCACGCTGACAGTGCCTGCCCGCGATGTCATCTCCTACCGCCTCTCGCCCGTCTCCAAGAGCTCCGCCACCGCAGCCTCGCTGCTGCGCCAACGCCTGCAGCGCCTGCAGAAGCGCGGCATCATGTTCGGCCACCAGGACGATCCCTTCTATGGCTTAGACTGGAGCTATGAAGCGGGTCGCAGCGATGTCCGCGACCTCGTAGGCGACTATCCTGCAGTGATGGGTTTCGAACTCGGAGGCATCGAGGTCGGCGACGAGAAGAATCTCGACAGTGTGCCCTTCAACCTCATGCGCCGGGAGATCATTGCCCAGCACCAGCGCGGTGGCATCGTCACCATCTCCTGGCATCCCCGCAATCCGCTGACGGGAGGCACTGCATGGGTCAGTGGCGAGGAGCGCAGCAAGAACACTGTCGCTGCCGTGCTGCCTGGAGGCAAGGTGCATGGAGTGTTCCAGCTCTGGCTGGGACGTCTCACGACGTTCCTGGCATCGCTGAAGGACGAGCAGGGCCGTCAGATTCCCATCATCTTCCGTCCGTGGCACGAGAACAGTGGAGCGTGGTTCTGGTGGGGACGCGGGCTGTGCTCCAGCGAGGAGTACCGTGCCCTCTGGAATATGACGCAGGACTTCGTCGCACAGGCACTGCCCTACAACATCCTCTGGAGCTGGAGCCCCAACTATGGTTTTGAACCGGACGAACTCGACACCTATCCCGGCGACGAACGCGTGGACATCATCGGACTCGATGCTTACCAGCAACGGGGCGGCGAGGAGGCATTCGTCAGTCAGCTGAACAAGGACCTCACTACGCTCTGCAACATGGCAAAGAAGAGCGGAAGACTCGTGGCTCTCACAGAATGCGGATTCCTGAACATCCCGGATCCCACGTGGTGGACGCGCGTGCTGAAGCCGCAGATTGCGAAATTCCCCATCAGCTACTTCCTCGTCTGGCGCAACGCCGACCGCAGGCAGTACTTCGCTCCGGCGAAGGACACCAAGGATGCAGAAGACTTCTGCAAGATGGTGAAAGACAAGAGAATACTCATGCTGAAAGACATAAGCCAATAAAGAGCCCCCTCCTGCCTCCCCCAAGGGGGAGGGGCAATAAACCCAAGCGACAATAATATACTCAAGTTTCGCAAGTATGTCAACAGTCAGTAAGGGAGCGCCCCGAAGGGGCCGTAAGATGTCAACAGTCAGTAAGGGAGCGCCCCGAAGGGGCAATAAGATGTCAGCCCAGGGCATCGCCCTGGGTAGCAGATTACAGCCATATACACGCCCTGTAAGGGCAAAAGAATGGTCATCAGATATAAATCTTTTGCCCTTACAGGGCGAAATTCACATTTGTCCGCATACCCGGGCTAACATATCGCAGCCCTTTCAGGGCGTTATTAAAGCGAAACTTGAATAATATATATAATTTATGGATATGAGTTACACGAAAGAAAGAACAGACCTCCCCGCTGAGGGAGGATGGAAGGAGGCCGCTGATGCCCTCCGTGCACACCACGAACAGCTGCTGACGCGCAAGAACGAGCCTCTGCCCTGGGGCAATGGTATCTACGAGAAATACCGCTATCCCATCCTCACAGCAGAACACACGCCGCTGGAGTGGCGCTATGATTTCTGCGAAAAGGACAACCCCTACCTGATGCAGCGCATCATGATGAACGCCGTGCTGAACGCCGGTGCCATCAAGTTGGATGGCCGTTACCTCGTCGTCTGCCGCGTGGAAGGAGCCGACCGCAAGAGCTTCTTCGCCGTGGCGGAGTCCCCCAACGGAGTAGATAACTTCCGCTTCTGGGACGAACCCATCACCATGCCGGAGGACGTCGTGCCGGCCACTAACGTCTATGACATGCGCCTGACGCAGCACGAGGACGGATGGATCTACGGTGTCTTCTGTGCCGAGCGCCACGACGACTCGCAGCCCGCCAACCTCAGCGCTGCCACCGCCACCGCCGGCATCGCGCGCACCAAGGACCTCATCACGTGGCAGCGACTGCCCGACCTGCGCTCGCCCTCCCAGCAGCGCAACGTCGTGCTCCACCCCGAGTTCGTCCAGGGCAAGTACGCCTTCTACACCCGCCCGCAGGACGGATTCATCGACGCCGGCAGCGGCGGAGGCATCGGCTGGGCGCTGGTGGACGACATCACACATGCCGTGGTGCGCGAGGAGACCATCATCAACGCACGCCACTACCACACCATCATGGAGGTGAAGAACGGCGAGGGACCTCACCCCCTGAAGACGCCGCATGGGTGGCTGCACCTGGCGCATGGCGTGCGCGGCACTGCCGACGGCCTGCGCTATGTCCTCTATATGTACATGACGGCACTGGACGACCCCACACGCGTCATCGCCCAGCCCGGAGGTTACTTCCTCGTGCCCGAGGGACAGGAGTATCTGGGCGACGTGATGAACGTGGCCTTCTCCAACGGATGGATCCTTGACGACGACGGGCGTGTGCTCATCTACTATGCCACGGCCGACACCCGTCTGCACGTCGCCGTCAGCAGCCTCGACCGCCTCATCGACTACTGCCTCCACACGCCTGCCGACGGGCTGACCACAGCCGCCAGCGTGGAGACCATCAAGGCGCTGGTGCGCAAGAACCGCCAGAACTGCTGCCGATAGCGCTTGCTACAGACGCTTTGCGGGCTGCTACACCAACAAAATACCTTCTTGAGGACACCCCAAAGCACTTTTTGTGACTGTGGAGTGTCGTGGAATGCACTTTTCTTCGTACCTTTGCGCCCGCAATGAAGAAAATGTGGTTTCTCGCGCTGGCAGCACTCATAGCGGTGCTGTTCGTGCTGAACTTGCTGCTGGGCACCGTTCACATCCCCTTCCGGGACGTCCTGTCCATCCTCCTCTCCCCGCCCGCGCCGGCAGGGGGAGGAGGTGCTTCTGTCTTCTCCGGCATCATCTGGAGCTCCCGTGTGCCGCAGGCGCTGACGGCGCTGGTGGCTGGCGCAGGTCTGGCGGTCAGCGGCCTGCAGATGCAAACCGTGTTCCGCAACCCCCTGGCCGGTCCCTCGGTGCTGGGCATCAGCAACGGGGCCTCGCTGGGCGTGGCGCTGGTGGTGCTGATGTCCGGTTCACTGGGCGGCGTGGCGCTGAGCCGCCTGGGTTACCTCGGCGACGTGGCGATGTCGCTGGCTGCCATTGCGGGAGCCCTGGCTGTGATGGGGCTCATCGTGTGGGTGGCGCAGCGGGTGCAGTCGGGAGTGACGCTGCTCATCATCGGTGTGATGATCGGCTACCTGGCCAATGCCATCATCGGTGTGCTGAAGTTCTTCTCCAATGAGGAGGATATCAAGGCCTACGTCGTCTGGGGGCTGGGCTCCTTCGCCCGCGTCTCGGGCGACCAGATGGTGCTCTTCGTGGTGCTGATGGCGGTGCTCCTGCCGCTGAGCATGTTGCTCGTGAAGACCATGAACCTCCTGCAGCTGGGCGACGCCTATGCACGCAACCTCGGCCTCAATATCCGGCGTGCCCGCTCGCTGGTCATCCTCTCCTCCGGTGTGCTCGTGGCCATCGTCACGGCCTACTGCGGACCCATCATGTTCATCGGGCTGGCCGTGCCCCACCTGGCCCGTGCCCTCTTCCGCACCAGCGACCAGCGCATCCTCATGCCCGCCACCATGCTCGCCGGTGCTGCCCTGGCCCTGCTCTGCAACCTCATCGCCCGAATGCCCGGCTTCGAGGGTGCCCTGCCCGTGAACTCCGTCACCGCCCTCGTCGGCGCTCCCGTCATCGCCGCCGTGCTATTCCGGAAGAAAGAATGACCTAATCTTATACACACAGATTCCAATACATGACCGATACGTTCAAGGGATATTCACTTGGTGTCATAGCCGCTGCCAGCTATGGCCTGAACCCGTTGTTTGCGCTGCCGTTGCTCAGCGCAGGCGTGGATGCCTACAGCGTCCTCTTCCTTCGATATTTCTTTGCCGTGCCCATGCTGGCCGTGATGATGATAGCCCGCGGGCGCGGCTTCGGCCTGCGTCGTGGTCAGGTAGTGCCGCTGGCCCTGCTGGGTATCCTCATGGCCTTCTCGTCCCTGACGCTCTATGTCAGCTATACTTATATCGGTGCCGCCATAGCCTCGACATTGCTCTTTGTATATCCTATCCTTGTCACCATCATCATGGCTGCTGTTTACCATGAACGCGTAGGACTGATGACGGTGCTCTGCATCCTCTTGGCTACAACAGGTATAGGTCTGCTCTATCGGGGTGGCGACGGCGCGGTACTCGATGCCCGCGGCCTGCTGTTAGTGTTCCTGTCTGCCCTCTCGTATGCCATCTATCTTGTTGCCGTCAATCGCGGGCAGATGAAGGAAATCCCCACGCTGAAGCTCACGCTCTACGTCATCGCCTTCGGCCTGTTGCTCTTTGCCTTCCGTTTCCGTTTGGAGACGTTCGCCATCCTCTCTGCCAACCCGTGGCTGTGGCTGTCGGCCTTCTCCATGGCGTTGTTCCCCACGGCCGTGTCGCTCATCTGCACCAGTGCCGCCATCCACAAGATAGGCAGCACGCCCGTAGCCATCCTGGGAGCCATGGAACCCGTGACGGCCGTGGCCATTGCCATCCTCGTCTTCCATGAGGCGCTGACCCTGCGCCTGGCTGTCGGCATCTCGCTTGTTATCGCGAGTGTCACACTCATCATCGCCGGCGGCAGCATCACCCACCACCTCCTGCGCGTGCGCAAGATGTTCCCGCGACTGAAGCGTCGCTGGCGCAGGCGTGAGTAACTGTGGACTCTGCTAACTTTCGCAGGGTTACCGCGGCGTCTGACCCTACACACCATGGCGTACAGCTCCGAAAGCCGTGGGGTATCGTCCTGAAAGCCGCGGGGTATCGCCGTCAAAGCCGCGGTGTGATGCCGCCAAAGCCGCGGGGCAGGTGCCGCCGAGTCACGATGTATCGCCGTCAAAGCCGTGGGACAGGCTGCATTGAGTCACATTAAAAGATTTATATCGATTGACGATAAGATTTACGTCGATTGACGACTTAATCGCACACTTATTGGGACGTCAATCATCGTCAATCTTTACGTCAATCTATCTTAATTATAGGGTTCCGCATCAGTTCCTGAAAGATTAGATTTTTGTCGATTGACGTATAGATTTATTTCGACGCTGACCGGCTGCTCCGGAGCCTATGCTTTTGTCAGATTATACGGATTCCGGGTTTACATGACCCCTGATCCGTATAATCTTTTTAAGCTGTTTTCAAGTTTCTACTGTCCTTTCCACCCCCTGCCCTGAAAAATTTCCATGGGGCCGGCATGGGCAGATTCGGTCAATGGGGTGAAGGCGAGGCGTTTGCGGGAGGGGACGCAAGGGATGTCTTTTCTACCATGGAAAGGATTGTGGTGCTGGAATAAATCCATATCTTTGCCGCAAGATTCTATCGATGCTAAATAAACTGATTACGTTATGAGCCAGACACTGCACCATTATTCGGAAATAGATTTCATCAAGGGTGTGCTCATCCTGCTTGCTCTGGGCTGCTGCTTCTGCGGCAGCGGAGTGACTCAGGCGGCCGAGGACGTGCGCGGCAGCGCCAGCTACCGGCCTCGGAATGCGCAGACGCTGTGGTACCTCCAGCCCGCCGAGAGCCACGGGGTGAAGGATGCGTGGATGGAGTACTACCTGCCACTGGGCAACGGCCACCTGGGAGCCATGGTGGGAGGTGGTGTGGAGTGCGAGCGGGTGCAGCTGAACGAGAAGACGCTCTGGGACGGCAGCGCCACCATCTACGGCAACTACCAGAACCTGGGCTACCTGTACATCGAGGACCAGCGACCCTCGGCGGCCTCGGACTACCACTTTGCGCTGGACCTCACCACGGCCACGGCGGAGGCAGAGTGGCGGAATGCCGGGGGCGTCAGCTTCCGCAGGGAGTACCTGTGCAGCTGGCCGTCGAGGTGTCTGGTGATTCATCAGGTGGCCTCTGAGGCAGGGGCCATGCACCTGCTCGTCCGCCTGGAAGGTACACACGACGAGCAGGTCCGCTACGACGGCGTGCAGGCCACGATGCAGACCCGGCTGACGGCGCTGAGTGCGACCACCATCGTGCAACTTCGGGCCGACGGCGGCGCACGCATACGCAGCACGCAGCAGGGACTGATGGTGACGGAGGCCACGGAACTGACCATCGTGTTGGCTGCCGAGACAAACTATGCCCCCGCCACGGTGGGCTACGTGGCCTTGGCGGCGGCGGCTGCAGACAGGGCGAAGCAGCGGGCGCTGGCGGCAGCCGGGCGCAACTGGCAAGCCCTGCGCGAGGAACATCAGGAGGACTATGGACGACTGTTCGGCCGCATGGATTTCTCGCTGGAGGGAGCCAGGGCAGAGTGCCCCACGGATGAGCTGGTGACGGGTGCGGAGATGGCTTCGGAGAGCGAGCGCAAGGCGCTGGAGATGCTGGTCTTCGCCTACGGGCGCTACCTGGCCATTGCTTCCTCGCGCGACGGTGCTGTGCCCAGCAACCTGCAGGGCATCTGGTGCAACTCGAACACGCCCCCCTGGCACTGTGCCATCATCTCGGATATCAACGTGCAGATGAACTACTGGCCGGCAGAACCCGCCAACCTGGGCGAGACGGCTATGCCCCTGCTGGACTACGTATATACCGGGGCCATGATCCAGCCCTACTGGCGCGAGTACACGCGGCGGATGACTGGCATCGCGGAGGGCTGGGTCTGCTCCTTCGTCAATACCCCGATGGGACACGGCGACCCGTGGTACCCGGAACACTCCTGCTGCGCCACCCCGGCGTGGTTGTGCTGGCATCTGTGGCAGCACTATGTCTATTCCCAGGACAGGGACTTCCTCCGACAGAGGGCGTTGCCGGTGATGCTCGGTGCCGTGGACTTCTGGATGCGGCGGCTGGTGCGGGACGGGGACGACGGCCTCTGGGTGGCGCCGCAGGAATGGAGCCCGGAGCAGGGACCGCTGGACGACGGCACACCGCACACGCAGCAGTGTGTCTGGAACCTCTTCGACATCACGCTGAAGGCCCTGGACATCGTGGGGGCGCAGGCTGCAGGGCTCCCAAACTCACGCCTGACGGAGATCCGCCGCAAGTTCAGCGAACTGGACAAGGGCTTGCACACGGAACGCTACACGGGGGCCTACGGCAGCGAGGTAAATGGCGTGCGCACGGGGGACCTGCTGCTGCGCGAGTGGAAACACCAGCCCTACACCGTTGCCGCAGAACCCCGGCACCGCCACGTCTCGCACCTCATGTGCGTCTATCCCTTCGACCTTCTGGGCGGGGACGAGGCCCTGACCACGGCCGCACGGAATAGCATGCTCCTGCGCGGAGAGCGCGGCACGGGGTGGTCCATGGCCTGGAAGCTGTGCCTCTGGGCGCGCATGGGCGACGGGGCGATGGCCTACGAGGTGCTCCGCAGCGCACTGAAGCACGCCGCCACCTATAACGTGAGCACGGACCCGAAGAATGCCGGCTTCTACTGCAACCTCCTCTGTGCCCATCCGCCCTTCCAGATCGACGGGAACTTCGGCACCACGGCGGGCTTGGCTGAGATGCTGCTCCAGAGCCAGGGCGAGCTCCTGCGCCTGCTACCCGCCCTGCCAGAGGCGTGGGCTGCGGGCGGAGAGGTGCGTGGGCTGCGGGCCGAAGGTGCCTTTGAGGTCGATATGCGCTGGGATGCAGAGGTGACAGGAGGAAGTATCCGGTCGCTGGCGGGCAGCACGTGCCGGCTGCAGACCGGTGAGGAGTGGACGGAGGTGCGCGATGCCCAGGGACAGCTCCTGGCCTGCAACGAGGGGCAACCTGCACTGCTCGCGTTCCCCACCACGGCCGGTGTGAGCTACACGTTCATGATTGGTCAACACGGCGAACGGGCAGAAAGCGGCAGCCTCATGGCGAGCAAGGAGGACACTGAAGTCTATGACCTCGCGGGACGGCGCGCCACGGCACCGCGTCCCGGGGCTATCTATGTCCGCGGCGGGCGAAAGATCCGGATACGATAGCGGAGACTTCCTCTCTCCTGCCGGCCGCCCGGAAGTCGCTTTGGCTCGTTTATCCTCCGATAATGCCTGACCGAACGTTGTTTTTAAGTTTTTTTGTGCCTCGGATGACGCGATAATCCCGAAAAAAAGTGTATCTTTGCACCCGAGAAAAGGTGTAATTTATTGAACTAATCCAGACGCATGCTCCTATGATCACTCTGAAAAGACACTTCCTCCTGTTCCCTCTCCTCATTCCGGCAATCGTACTCGCCCTGGCCGCCTGCGGCCACACACCCCGTCCGGCAGGCGACGCAGACTCTGCGCTGGTCGTCGTCGATACGCTGGAGCTGCACTATGCCCGGGGCTTCAGGGTGCGGACGCTGGCCAACGGCGTACGGCTGGTGGACGTCGCTGATCCTCAGGCCGACGAGGACCGGATGCCGGTGAGCTACCACTTTGCACTGATGCCAACAGACTCCGCCCCCGTTCCCTCTTCCTATACCCCCGTCCACGTTCCCATAGACCGCACCATCGTGATGACGATGCTGCAACTCTCGAACTTCACGGCGCTGGAGGCGCTGGATGTCGTGCGTGGCATCACGGGTACCAAGAATCTTTTTAATAAAGATGTACGGGCGCGAGTGGACGACGGACGCATCGTCAAGATAGGCATGGAAGGCAACTTCGACACGGAGCTCATCCTGGCAGCACAGCCAGAGGTCATCTTCATCTCGCCCTTCAAGCGAGGTGGTTACGATGCCATCAAGGAGACGGGCATCACCCTCATCCCTCACCTCGGCTACAAGGAACTCCATCCCCTCGGTCAGGCGGAATGGGTGAAGTTCGTGGGCCTCTTCCTCGGCAAGGAACACGAGGCCGACAGCCTCTTCGCGCAGATTGAAGAGAGATACAATAGCTTGAAAGAAAAGACCCAATCCCTCTCGGCAGAAAGGGGAGAGGGGCTTCCCACGGTCTTCTCCGGTGAGATGCACGGTGGCAACTGGTACGCCGTGGGTGGGCGCAGCGCCCTGGCGCAGCTCTTCCGCGATGCCGGTGCGGACTACGTCATCAAGGACGGGAACACGGGAGGCGTGAACATCGAGTTCGAGCAACTCTACGCCGCTGCCGCCGAGGCCGACTACTGGCGCATCCTCAACAGCTATCCCGGCGACTTCAGCTACGAATCCCTGGAGGCCAGCGAGCCCCGCAACAAGCTCTTCCGGGCCTTCCGCGAGCGCAAGGTCATCTACTGTAACATGAAGCAGACGCCCTACTACGAGCTCTCGCCCATGCAGCCCGATGTGCTGCTGGCCGACCTCATCGCCATCTTCCATCCCGCGCTGATGCCCAGGGACTATCAACCCACGTTCTATCGGCTGCTGCGATAATTCTTTAATTCTTATATTTTTTTATTTTTCTATTTTTCATTGATTCTCGTTTTCGGAGGAACCACAGAAGGACGCAGGGCGGCCGCCGTGCTGGAGCAGGCAGGCTCACCTTATTATTATTCTACCCGCGGCAGCGGGCAGGAAGTGGAGCTCGTGCATGGAGTGCGACTCTCGGGCACCATGGATACGGCCGCCGTGGTGGCGTTCTGCCGCGAGAAGTCCATCCGCCTCATCGTGGATGCCGCGCATCCTTTTGCGGAGCAACTGCACCGCAACCTGCTCGTGGCGGCAGAGGAAATACGCATCCCCCTCATCCGCTACGACCGCATCTATCCTCCTCACACCGACGATATCACGTGGTGCAGCGACTACGCCGATGCCATCCGCCGTCTGGAGGACGCGGGGGTCCGGCGGTTGCTGGCGCTGACGGGCGTGCAGACCATAGGCCGCCTGAAGCCCTACTGGCAACGCCACGACACCTGGTTCCGCATCCTCGACCGTGACAGTTCCCGTGAGATAGCCGCCGCACACGGCTTCCCGCAGGAACGGCTACTGCAGGCGGATCCCCGACAACTGGCTCCCCAGCAACAGGACGCCCAACAGCTGGATTCCCAACTGCTCCTTTCCCTACGCCCTGAAGCCATCCTCACCAAGGAAAGCGGCATCAGCGGTGGTTTCGTGGAAAAGGTGGAGGCCGCGAAGGCGGCGGGCATCAAGGTCTTTGTCATCAATGCCCCCCTCCAGCTTCAAGCCCCCCTCCAGCTCCCCCCAAGGGGGGAGGGCCTCAATTCCTCTGAAAACGTGGCAGGTGGAAACGCAACCCTCCCCCCTTGGGGGGAGCTGGAGGGGGGCGTTGTCAACGGCCCCCACGGTCTCCGCCGCATGGTGGAACGCCTGCTTCCCGACTTCTTCCCGCTCAGGAGCGGACTGACCACGGGCACCTGCGCCACCGCAGCCGCCGTGGCTGCCCTCTGCCGACTGAAAACTGGGCAGACACCCTCTGAAGTCCCCGTCCGACTGCCCAACGGAGAGACAATCCTTGTTCCCGTCGGTGCGTCCGACGGCTTCTCCTTCTGCATCAAGGACGCCGGCGACGACCCCGACGTGACCAACGGCGCGGAGGTGCAGGCCAGCCTGCAGCCCTCCGACCACTTCGAAATCCGGGGCGGCGAGGGAGTGGGACGCTTCACGCTGCCCGGCTTCGACTACCCGCCGGGCGAAGCTGCCATCAACCGCGGCCCTCGACAGATGCTGCGGGACAACATACCGGGCGATTACATCGTCACCATCAGCGTCAGAGGCGGAGCGGAGCTGGCGCGCCGCACCTTCAACCCCCGCCTGGGTATTGAAGGCGGGATATCGGTTATCGGGGTGTCCGGCATCGTGCAACCCTACTCCGAGGAGGCTTTCCTGGAGAGCATACGCAAATGCATGGAGGTCGCCCGTGCCAGCGGGGCACCGCGCATCGTACTCGGCAGCGGTGCCAAGAGCGAGGACGCCCTGCGGGCGCTCTACCCCGAGTTGCCCCCGCAGGCTTTTGTACAATACGGTAACTTCGTGGGGCGAACGCTGTGCATGGCAACGGACCTCGACATCCGGAGTGTCACCCTCGGTGTGATGCTCGGCAAGGCCGTGAAGCTGGCTGCCGGACAGCTGGACACCCACAGCCGCCACGCCACCTTCGACCGCGAGTTCCTCCGGAAGCTACTCGATGAATCTCATTGTGATCCTTCCCTGGCCGACCGCATCACCCTCGTGCGCGAGCTCTGGGACCTCCTGCCGGCAGACTCGTTGCCCGCCTTCGTCCACACCGTCCTCGACCATTGCCTTCGCCACTGTCGGCCCCTGCTCCCCGACGGCGACCTCACCCTCCTGCTCATCGATGACGAAGGTCATATCTTTCCCCACGATAACTGATGCCTCGCTTCCATAAAACAAAAAGCCTCCGCGAAGTCGGCGGAGGCGTAGGTCGTGTGTTCAGGAGAGGGGTTGCCCGTTGTATGTCAGGGCTTCCTCTGCCACACGGAGATGGTCGAACTCATCCTCCTCGCTACAATCAGGAAGTTCATATAGGAACTCAGGGGCGAAGTCCGCACCATTGGGCCATTCTATCGTGTTGTACTTTATGGTAAAAGATTTGAAGAGGTTCATATCCTTCAACGGTTCGAACATACGTCCATGAAGCGAGGACTGCAAATCTACAATCTTCGTAACCTGATTATTGAACCACAGCTTGATCCTATAATCTGCAATGTATTCTGCCTTGATAACTTCCAAAAACATAACTCTATCTTATTTGAGAGGTTCAATCTTTCCTAAGGGATCTCCCTTTTGGGCTCTATCCCAACACCCGAGTAACTCTTCACGATGTAGGTCAAGCCATTCTAGAATCATGCGCAAGGCTCGACCAGGCATTTCACCTTTAACGATCCCGTCCTTTATGCTGACAATAATCTTATAGTCTCCGTACCAAGCATGAAAATGTGCAGGAGCATGATCGGAGAAGTTCATGAGAATAATAATCCCATAGAAGAAACTTATTTGTGGCATAGTTGTTTTCTTTGGGTGCAAAGGTAGCAAAAAGTTTTCGTTCTAGAAGGATTTTTAGAAAATATTATGGAGTAGGAAGGAGGAAAAGGATGATTTTTACTGAAATCGAGAGGCGGGGCGAGATATGGTCTCCACCCCGCGGAGGTGGAAAAAGGGTGGAAAATAGAGGGAAGAGGCTCTGAGAATGAGGACTTTCGGGGTGGAAAGCATGTTTCCACCTATTTTTCTTGTGGGATGCAAAATTTCGCCGTACCTTTGCAGCGCAAAAACAAAAGAATGCAGTCTTATGAAACACAAAGAGCTACAGTTCCCCTCCTTCGTCCTGCTGCTGCTCCTGGCAAGCAGCCTGCTTTCTGCCGCTTGCAGCAGCCGCAGCGAACGACTGGTTGCAGAGGTTGAGGCGCTGGCCTATACCAACCTCGACAGTGCTGCTCGCTTGCTCGCGCAGGTGGACACCTCTGCCCTGAGCGAGCGCGCCCGGGCGCATCTGGCGCTGGCGCGGGCGCTGGTTCATGAAGAGGAGTGGCAGCACCGCTTCGGTGATACGGCGGTCTGCCTGGCAGTGACGGACACAGCGTGGGAGTTTCATCGCGTCGTCAAAAACCAGTTGAAACATGGCCTCATGTACGAGGACGACACACTCTTCGCCGACAGCAGCCTCCTGCGCGCGTACCAATATTATTATCGCGAGAGCTTCTGTGGCACCTCGGACGACAAGGAGGTCGTGCGCCGCTTCGGGCGCGTCTGCTATGCGCTGAGCCGCCGCTGCACCGACACCGACTCTCTCCTGCAGTTCGACATGCTCATCCATCAGGCCATTCATGCTGCCGAAGCCTCTGAGGACTGGGCAACCGCCTATCGGGCTTATCACCGATGGTCGGAGCATGGCTATTTTGCTCATGGAGATTCCAAACTTCGTGAGGCCTATTGGTCGGCCTGTCAGGCCCTGAAGTGCTACGATCTCAGTCGGGACTGCCCTCAGAATTTCCTGTGGCTCATCAATGACTATGGGCGGTTGTTCCTGCATTTGCATAACACCGACCCTCGCAACTTCCCGATGCTGCTTCGTGCGGCGGAACTGACATATTCCCGTCGGGCAGGACCTCCCTACGAAGCTGTCTTCCAGCTGATAGACAGTGTTCAGCATGCTCATGTATTGCCCTTTCTGCGCGACACAAGGTTTGCTTATTCATCGAAAATGGCAAAGGCCGGTTGGTGCATAGAAAATCAAGATGTAGTCCAGCGCTTCGATAGGTTCCAGGAGAAGAAGGCAGCACACGACGCTAATGTCGCATCAAATCGGTATGCCTATTACCCACAGTCGACTCGTGATAAATGGTTCAGGGATGATCAGCAGAAATGTGCGCGCGTCTTTGATATCGAAATCAGGAACTACATCGCTGCCGGCTATGCCCTCAAGGCTTCGGCGTTGCAGTCGCGGCTGATGGTAGCTATCATTGCAGCCTTGGCTTTGGCGTTGGTGGTCCTGCTGCTCCTCCTCCTCTGGAACTGGCGTACCCGCCAGCGCCGCAAGCATGAGGCGGAACAGGCAGAACGAGCCTTCGAAGCTGCCCGAGCTGCGGAGCAAGCTGAGCGTCTGGCAGAGCAACTGCGGCAGAAGGACACGATGATCGCCATGTTGCGCGGGCATATCATGGACAAGAGCGAAATCCTGGAAAGGCTGGAACAGGGAGCCGGAGGCACCCGGCGCACCGTCATCGATGCCCGCAACTGGCGCGAGATCGAAGCCACGCTGGACACTATGGACAATGGATTCGCACAACGCCTGCGCCAGAGCCATCCCCAGTTCTCGGAGGATGACATCCGGCTGTGTATGCTCACACGGCTGAAACTCTCGAACAACGCGCTGGCCAGTATCTACGCCATCACCGTCTCGGCCGTGCAGCATCGCAAGCAGAAACTGAAGAAGGAAGGCTTCGGAGTCACCGACCCTGCCGTTCCGCTGGAACAAGTGATAGCATCGTTCTAACCTCCTCATAATCTTATGAAACACCTACTCCTGGCGCTCATCCTCCTGCTGATGAGCCTCCCCGTTGCGGCCCAAACTGAGAGGGTGACTAAGCAGGAACGTCCCGTTTGGATAAATGTCTATGCCTCGATTCAGGACTCCTTCAACAAGAGCGGTCTGGGAGGCCGCTACAGTCTTGTCATCATGCGGCCAGACAGTACGGTCATCAGGCGCTCTTCCCATGGGATGATGAGCCGAATGGGCGGGCACATAGCAGCCGAGAGTTCCTTGGGTAAGATGGAGCTGGGCAAGTCCTACATCGTGCGTGTGGAGTGCGATGGCTATGAACCCACTTACGTGAACTTCACCGTCACTCGCAAAGGACGCAGCTCGGAGATGCACCTGCCGTCCATCAACCTGAAGCTCAAACAGAAACGCACGGCCTTGGGCTCCGAGGAGATGATGGAGACGACGATGAAGGAGGTGGCCGTGAAAGCATCGAAGGTGCAGTTCGTGTGGCACGGCGACACGCTCATCTACCATGCCGATGCCTTCAACCTGCCCCAAGCTGCCATGCTCGAGGACCTCATCCGCCAACTGCCGGGTGTGGAACTGCTGGACAATGGCGAGATCAGGGTCAATGGTCGCCGTGTGGACTGCCTGACGCTGAACGGCCGCGACTTCTTCCGCGGGAACAACAAGGTGCTGATGCAGAACCTGCCGTACTACACGGTCAAGGACCTGAAGGTCTATGAGCGCGAGAGCGAGCTCAACCGCTACCTCGGGCGGCAGGCAGAGCAGAACGACTACGTCATGGACGTGCAGCTGAAGCGCGAGTACCGCCGGGGCTACATGGCGAACGCCGAGGCGGGCTATGGAACCCAGGATCGCTGGCTGGCACGGGCCTTCGGACTCCGCTATGGCGATGCTTCGCGCATGACGCTCATCGCCAATGCGAACAACCTCAACGAGAACCGCCAACCAGGCTACAACGGCAATTGGTCGCCCGCCAACCAGCCTGCGGGCATCAAGCAGCTGGAGCGCGTGGACGCTGACTTCCAGTTCTATGGACCTGAGAACCGTTGGGAACAGACGCTGGAGGGCAGCGTGGAGTGGGAGCGCGGTGAGAACGCCACGCGCAGCTTCTCCATGCATGAATACCAGCAGACCATACGGCGGAGCACATCGGCAGGTAGCAGCATCGGCAAGCGCTTCGCCACGAACGTCAATCACCAGTTCCTGATGCGCAACCCCTTCTTCCTCAACGTCAACACCAGCTTCGCCTGGAACCGCAACCGCACGTGGGAGGAAGACAGCGCGCGAGTGAGCACCGATACCGTGGACGTCAACCGCACGATGAACAGACACTACAATCACGGCAACGGTTGGAGTCTTGGCGAACGCCTCTGGGCGCGCTACAAGTTCCCCTGGGGAGATGACATCGGGCTCAACGCCAGTGGCAGCTATTCCAGCAGCCGCGACCGCCGTTTCCAGGACTACGACCTGCTGCTCTTCGACGATGCCTCGCGCGACCACCGCCTCCACTACCGTCGGAACGAAGGCACCGTGCACAACGTTCACCTCGGCGCAACCTACACGATGGCGTTGCCGCCCTGGTGGCAGCTGGAACTGAAAGCCGACTTCGACCATGGCCGCAGTCAGCAGGACAATCCGCTGTGGCGCCTGGAGCAGGACTCTACATTCCTCGCTGCTGCCCCCGCCTTGGGACAGACACCGGCCGAGTTGGGACGACTGCTGGACGATGAGAACAGCCAGTGGACAGACAACACGCACAATGAAGGGCAGTTAGGTCTGGGGCTGCGCTATTCGCACGAGACGTATCGAGGCAACGATGCCAACTTCCCGCGAAGCCGCCTCGACTTCTATACCTATGCCGGAGTCAGGGACTTATACGAGAACGAGCACTTCATCCGCGATGCCGTGGACACCCTCATGCGCCGCCATCGCTGGCTGCCCACCGTGAAATCCACGTTCAACTACCAGAACAATCCTGCTCATTTCAGTGTCAGCGCCAATTATGAACTGACCCGGCAGCTTCCGTCACTCTCCATGCAGGCAGGCTATCGCGACACCAGCAACCCGCTGTCCGTCAGTTTCGCGAATCCCTCGTTGCGTCCTACGACTCGCCACTCTGTCCAAGGGCAGCTAAGGCAGGGCATCAAGGGCTATAACCGCGGTTCGGTGAATGTCAGCTACCACGTAGAAACCACCCGTAATCAACTCGCCCCGTCGCTGCGCTACAACCTCCAGACGGGCGGCTACCTCCGTACCACTGAGAACGTCAATGGCAACTGGCAACTCAGCCTCACGCCAGGCACTACCTTCTACGTAGATAAGAACCGCCGCCACGTCCTCTCCTCGTCGTTCGGCATGACGTGGCAGGACATTGTCTATCTCAGTTCAGACAAAACAGCCCTCGAACCCGCCCGCACCGTAACCCACCGCTTCCGCCTCGATGCCAAAGTGGACTTTACCTGTCGGCTCAGCACCCGCTTCGACATACAGCCCACCGTGCGCTATGTTCTCGACCACGGCAGCAGCAGCCTGCTCAACCGCAAGGCCGTCAACGCCCGCGACTTCAGCTATGGATTCAGCCTTCACTGGACCTTGCCCCTGGACATCCAGCTGGCCACGGACGCCAAGATGTACCATCGCCGGGGCTACGGCAGCGCGGAGATGAATACCAACGACCTCATCTGGAACATGCAGCTCTCCCGTGCGCTGGACCGCAGGCACCGCTTCACACTGAAGGCGGTGGCCTACGACCTGCTCGGGCAAGTGTGCCTGAACACCTATCATATCAACGACACCGGCTATACCTCCACCTGGCAGCGCGGCATCCCTCGCTATGTGCTCTTCTCGCTGTTCTATCGGATGGACGTGAAGCCTGCCAAGCACTGAAAAAAAGCCTTCTGCGTCTGCCGCTTCGCCACATTTCCTGCGGCGGAGGGGCTGAGTGTGGAAAGTTTTCAGTAACTTTGCGGCCGTAAACGAGAAAAACGCAGCAATTATGCTCAACGGCCACGGCGACGATGCCTTCCGCTACGGCACCATACGCCATAACTTCAGCAGCAATATCTACGGACACGCCGACCTGCGCGCCCTGCAGACCTATCTGGCCACACGCCTGGACTCCATCTGTACCTATCCGGAACCGGAACCCAAGGCGCTGGAGGCACTCATCGCTCAGCGCCATGGGGTGGGGGAGGACTGCGTGATGGTCACCAGCGGAGCCACGGAGGCAATCTATATGATAGCAGGAAACGACCCCTCCCTCCAAGAAGGGGAGGGGCTGCGCGCAGTCATCGCCGAACCGACCTTCAGCGAGTACGAGGATGCCTGTCGGTTGGCTGGCCATCCGACGGAGTTCGTTCCTTTCGATGCCTCTGCCATCTCCGCCTTTGTGAGGGAGGGTAGGGGAGATGCCACGCTTTGGCTCTGTAACCCGAACAATCCCACGGGCGCAGTACTTCCGAAGGAGGAGGTGCTGAGGCTGGCGGCTGAGGTGCGGTTGCTGGTGCTGGATCAGTCCTATGAGGACTACACGCTGGAGCCATTGCTTTCGGCCAAGGAGGCTGTGGAGGCTGGGAATATCCTGCAGCTGCATTCGCTGACGAAGACCTATTGCATACCAGGCTTGCGCGTGGGATTTGTCGTGGGGAATGCTGCGCTTGTACGTGAACTGCGCAGTCGTTTGCGGCCTTGGTCGGTGAACGCGTTGGCTATCGAAGCGGCGATGTGGCTCCTGAGGCATGAGGTGCAGGTGGTGCCGGACATACCATCCTATCTCGCTGAGGCTCAGCGCTTGCGCAACGGACTCTCTGCTCTGCCAGGCATCAGCGTTGAGGCTACACAGACGAACTTCATGCTCTGTCGTCTGGAGCCTGAAAGGGGGATGAAGGCAGCCGAGCTGAAAAACCTGCTGGCCACACGCCACGGTATCCTCATCCGCGATGCCTCGAACTTCAGGGGCCTCACCCCCTGGCATTTCCGGGTGGCTGCGCAGACGAAGGAGGAAGATGACCTGCTGGTAGAATGCCTTATCTCCCATCAGCCCACCCCGGACTCTCCCCCCGCCCTCCCTGTTAGGGAGGGAGCAGATACCTTTGTGGCAGAAAAGGATGACAAGTCTTGGTTGGAAATCGCTCCCTCCCTAACAGGGAGGGCGGGGGGAGAGTCTGGGGCCTCCCTTCGTTCCCTTCGCCCCTTGATGCTCGCCGGCACAGGCAGCGACGTGGGCAAGAGCGTGCTGGCGACGGCACTGTGCCGCATCTTCCTCCAGGACGGCTACCACCCAGCTCCCTTCAAGGCGCAGAACATGGCGCTGAACTCCTACGCCACACCTGAGGGACTGGAGATAGGACGCGCACAGGCGGTGCAGGCTGAGGCGGCTGGCATCCCATGCCACACGGACATGAACCCCCTGCTGCTGAAACCGCAGAGCGACCACACCTCGCAGGTGGTGCTGCATGGCAAACCAATCGGCAACCGCGATGCGTATGACTTCTGGAGAAGAAAAACCGCTTCCGATTCCTCCCGAGGCGGAGGCTTGGATTTCCGTGCCGAGGTCTGTGCTGCCTACGACCGCCTGGCGGCACAGTACAATCCCATCGTCATGGAAGGTGCAGGCAGCATTTCGGAGCTGAATTTGAGAGACACAGACCTCGTGAATCTGCCCATGGCACGCCACGCCGATGCGGCCGTCATCCTGGTTGCAGATATCGACCGCGGGGGTGTCTTCGCCTCTGTTTATGGCAGTATCGCCCTGCAGTCGCCGGAGGATCGAGCCCGCATCAGGGGCATCATCATCAATAAGTTCCGTGGCGACCTGCGCCTGTTCGACAGTGGACGCCGCCTGCTGGAGGAACTTTGCGGAGTGCCAGTGCTGGGTGTCGTTCCTCACTTTACGGATATTCATATCGAGGAGGAGGACAGCGTGTCGCTGGCGGGCAAGGCATCGCAGGCTGAGCGGGGGCTGGTGAATGTGGCGGTAGTGCTGCTGCGCCACCTCTCGAACTTCACCGACTTCGATGCCCTGGAGCAGGACACGCGCGTACATCTTTATTATACAAACAATGTCGACGAGCTCCGCAAGGCAGACATCATCATCCTCCCCGGTTCCAAATCCACGCTGGATGACCTGCGCGAGCTGCGCCGCAATGGTTGTGCACAGGCCATTCAGCAGGCTGCCCGGCAAGGGACGACGGTTATCGGCATCTGCGGCGGCTACCAGATGATGGGCCTTGAGGTTCTGGATCCCGACCGCGTGGAAGGGGACCTCGAGCGCCTTCCTGGCCTCGCCCTCCTGCCCACAACAACCCAGATGAGCGGCCAAAAAATCACCCGCCAAGTTCGCTTCCGCCTCCTCCGCACTTCCCTTGATATTGCCCCCTCCTCGTCCGGTAATTTACCCCTCTCCTCCGCCTCCCCCGAAAATACCCCCGTGTCCCCAGTTTCCATCAATGAAGCTGCGGTGCCCGTCGGTTCCCCGACGGGTCTCTCCCTCTCCGCCTACGAAATCCACATGGGCGAGACGCGGCCCTTCGGCGATGCTCCCGCCCGCCCCTTTGCCCTGCTGGACGACGGCCGCACGGACGGCTACTTCGTCAGTGACCGCTGCTGGGGCACTTACCTCCACGGCGTGCTGGACAACGCCCCCGTCGTGGACGCCCTGCTGGCTCCCTTCGCCGACCGCCTGTCCGCCGAGGCTGCGCCCTTCGACTATGCCGCCTTTAAGGAGGAACAGTACGACCGCCTGGCTGACCACGTGCGCCTGCACCTGGATTTGGAGCGGCTCTATGAAATAATGAGAAAATGAGGAGATTTTGAGATTTACAGATTTACGGATTTACGAAAATACAGATCATATAGCTATGTGGCCCGCTTCCTCTCTCTCCCTTTTCCTCGCCCTCTCCCCCTCCCTCGCCCTTCTCCTCGGCTGGTTGCTGGACCTCAGCTTTGGCGACCCTGCCCGTCTGCCGCATCCCATCGTGTGGTTCGGCAAGGCTATCGCAGCCTGCGAGCATCGCTGGAACCGGGACAACCATCGCAAGCTGAAAGGGGGGCTCGTAGCTGCAGGTCTCATTGCCGCCACCTTCCTCCTCGCAGCCCTGCTGAACTACGTATTTTGCATGCTGCATTTTACCTTGTATGTCGCCTTCAATGCGATCGTCATCTTCTACTGCCTGGCAGGCACCACCCTCGTCCGTGAGGTGCGATCCGTGTTCCTCGCCCTGGACCGCTCGCTTGACGAAGGCCGGAAGCAGGTGGCACGCATCGTGGGACGTGACACCAGCGAGCTCTCGGCGCAGGAGGTGCGCACGGCGGCCCTCGAGACCTTGGCCGAGAACCTCAGCGACGGAGTCGTGGCGCCGCTCTTCTGGTTTGCACTCTTAGGCGCTCCCGGAATGTTGGCCTATAAAATGGTGAACACCCTGGACTCCATGATAGGCTATCGCACGGAGCGCTACCGCGACTTCGGCTGCGTGGCAGCCCGCATCGACGACGTCGCCAACTATCTGCCAGCCCGTCTGACGGCATTGCTGATGATTGTGAGTTCTGGGTGGAAAAGGGGGCTGCTCCGCTTCGTCCGCAAGAATGGCAGACGACATGCCAGCCCCAACAGCGGCTATCCGGAGGCAGCACTGGCTGGAATCCTTGATTGCCGATTCGGAGGTCCTCACTACTACTTTGGGGAGCTCTTTGACAAACCCTACATCGGTGAAAACGAGCGCGAACTGACCACCGCAGATATGCGGCGGGCAGTGCGCATCAATCGCAGGGTGGAAGTGATGATGGTCTTCGCCGTGGTGCTAATCAATATCCTTGTAGTAGCAGCGACGATGCTTGATGTAGCGGGGATTTAAGGGCTTCCACTGGGTGAGTTCGCGTACGTTGTCCTCAAGCTGGGGACCCGTCTCGGCCCACTGGAAACCATATTTGTTGTAGATGGGAATGAGGTCGTCGAAGAACATGGCGTTGACGCCTTTGCCCTGATAGTCAGGGCGCACGGCCACGAGCAGCATCTCGGCATTGTTTTCGCGCTTCCATCGGAGCGACTTCAGCAGGTGGTACCAGCCCGTCGGCAGCAGGTGTCCCCCAGCTTTCTGCATGGCGTGGGAGAGGCTGCCCATGGTGATGCCCACGCCGACAACCTCGTCCAGCTCATTGAGCACCACTGGCATCAGTTGTTTGTCTATGAGGCGGAGGTACTTATGGATGAAGCTGTCGGCCTGCCCCTGAGAGAGGGCGGAGAAGCCGAACAGGGGCTCGTAGGCTGCATTCAGCAGCTGGAAGATCTTCTGGCCGTAGCCGCCATGGGTGATGTCGGCGTTGGTGATCTTGACCACGCGCAGTTGCATTTGCTCCCTGCAGTAGGCTGCCACGCGGGCGTAGCGTGCCGGAATCTCTCGTGGCACTTCGATGCGGATCTGCACCCAATCGACCTCTTTCTGCAGTCCCAGTGCTTCCATGTGGCGGGGGTAGTATTCGTGGTTGTAGATTGTGTTCATGGAACCCAGGAGGTCGAAGTCCGAGATGAGCATGCCTTCCTTGTCGAAGTCCGTGACACCCAAAGGCCCCTGCATCCGGTGCATCCCCTGTTCCCGGCCCCACTGAGCCACGGCGTCGAGCAGCGCACGCGAGACATCGAAATCATCCACGAACTCAATCATGGAAAAGCGCACGTTGCTCTGCTTCCACCGCTCGTTGGCGCGACGATTGACGATGCCCACAACCCGGCCTACGGCTTTGCCGTCGCGGTAAGCAACGAACGGTTGCACACTGCTGAAGGCCAAACCCGCATTTGTGCGCACGTCGAAGAGCCCTCGGACGTCGCTCTCCAAGTCTGGCACATACTGAGGACAGTCGCGGTAGATGTCATAGACTACATGGATGAAGTCATGCAGTCCCTCGGGGGGAGATATTTTCTTGATTTCGATATTTTGCATAGCTACGCGTCCTTCATTGTGTGGCACAAGAAGATTTTGGGCGCAAAGATAGTTGTTTTTGAGCAGATTCGTTCGTTCGTAATCTCGCTTTTTTTGTCCTATGCGTCCGATTCGTGCCAGCAGAGGGGATTTTTGGCTACTTTTATGGGGTGATACGTTGGCGAATCGGCGTATGCGTAGCTCTGCTGAGGCCAAATATATCCACGTACTCCACATGCAGCGAGTTGGGCGAGCGCATCTGGGCAAACATCTTGCTGAGCTCCGCCTCCTGCCCGTTGATTGTTACCAAAGCGACCCATCGGCCATCGCGCCGGCAGATGCGGATGGGCAGGTCCTTGTAGGCCGTCAGGTGAACCGTGACCTCTTCATTGCCGCGGCTGATGACCTTGTAGCCGAAGGCGAGTTTGCGCTGGAGATAATTGAGCTCCTGTTGCCTTCCGTCCTCCTCTGCGCGAATCCAATAGACGTGAATGGGATGTTTCATGTCCAGATGACCATCCGCCAGTTGGATGTCATAGCAGATGTAGTTGCGGTTGGTGCTCCGCTCGAAGCGGAACAGCCTGCCGGCAGGATCGGCTGCCTGGAGGTTCAGGCTGAGGAAGAGGAATAGGGAGAGAAGGAACTGACGCATAGGGTCGGGGATTGGAGTTTAGAGTAGTTTCTAAGTTTAGAGTTTCTAAGTTTAGAGTTTCTAAGTTTAGAGTTTCTAAGTTTAGAGTTTAGTGCGATTAACGAATAAATCAGAACGTGACGTGAAGGCCGAAGCGGACGCCATTGGGATGGGTGCCGGGATGTTCGTTGTAGCTGAAACGGTGGATCCACTCTACGGAGAAGAAGTGCAGGATATTGCGGATGCCCACTGCCATCTCCAGGTACGGACGCTTAGGATCCATCGGATAGGTGCGGTCGGGCAGCATGAAGAGGTCTGTAGCGCCGGCGTTTTGGGCCAGCGTGGGATTATTCTTGTCCGTCAGTGTTCCCCAGATGCCCTTGAAGGCGATGTACTCGCGGAACTTCAGCTTCTTGAGCAGCGGTATGCGGTTGAATATCTTGCCGTTCATGTCCCATGCCACAGACCAGAAGAGTTTCCGGTCCATGAAGAACTCCATGTTGTGCAGCATGTTGAACGTTCCTTCTTGTTCGATGTAGGAGAGGGCGATGGGCGGCGTCATCAGCAGGGGGAAGGGCAGACGATTCCACTGGGCGGCGGCGTCCAGGTGCAGGTCCAGGTGTCCCCAGCTGCCCAGCCATTGGCGCTTATAGATACCGATTTCCGTCATGTTCATCCGGTACTGCCCGCCAAGGAAGCCGCTGAAGCCCATGGTGTGGCGCACGTAGTAGGTGGGTCGGTCGAAGTTGATGGCATAGCGGTTCTGCTTCGTGTTGATATAAGTCTGACCGGGCGCATAGCGCAGGCCGACGTTCAACTCTGTGGTCCTCAACTTGGGAATCTCCTCGGAACCATCCACGGGGCGGAAGTGCAGGTTGCCTGCCACACGGTTGCTCTCGGTCTTGAGGTAGCTGGTCAGATGCAGACCGTAGTCCGTCTCCCAGGTGAAGGTCAGACGCTGGCGGTTGTAGAAATACATCTGGTCCACGCGCTCCGTGCGGATTCCCATCAGGACATTATCTTTGTCGTTCCTCATGAACTTGTCTGATGGCGACATGACGTCGTAGGAGGACTCCAGGCTGATGCTGCGCTGCGGGAACTCGAAGGGGGAGTTCTTCTTCTTGTTGAAGGAATAGGTGAACTTGGAACCGTAGTAGGGTTGTTTGGAGCGGAAGCCGTAGGCCCCGTAGCCTTCCCAGAAGAAATGGGGATTCAGCGCTCCCATGGTGCGGCCGCTCAGGCGCAGGCGGAAGCCATCGACGAAGTTGCTGGAGAAGGTGCTCATCACAGGGCCGAAGTCGAATTTGCTCGGACGTCCGCCCACGCTGGTCTCGATGTAGTTCTCCGCCACAGTCTTCACCAGCAGCAGGGGAATGCGCAGGCCCTTGTGCTGCTGCAGTTGCTGGATGAAGCGGTCCATGCCGGACTCCTGCTCGCTGAGCTCCACTGTGCGGTACTGGTTCCAGAAGTCATCCTCGCGGTTGCGGGCGTTGGCCACGGTCTTGGTCTCTGCCTTGCCGCGGAAGAGGGTGTTGGGAATGGGGTCGAAGGAGTAGTCCGAGAGGCGGGTGTTGCGCACCGCCAGCAGCTTCAGCTTCACCACGACCATCTCGGCCCACATATCGTCCGTCGTCAGCGCCCACTCGCCGTTGGGCAACTGCGTGAAGACCTGGTCGATATGCAGGTTCTCGACGAAGTTCACGTCGCTCTGCTTGGGAATGGAGAGGCTGCAGCGCTTCACGTGCAGCGTGCTGTCCGTGAGGATATAAAGGTCACCGCTGAAACCGAAGTCCTGAACGTTGTTCGGGCCGAACTCCAGGTGGTAGCACTCCTGGTTGTCCACCATCACGGTGTCCTGGATGTAGTAGCGGTAGAATCCCACGGCGGCGCTGCCGATGGGGCTGGGGAAGGGGAACTGCAGCAGGCGGACGTAGTCGTCATAGATATCCACATCTTGGAAGACCTCCTTCAGGGCCGTGTTGATCATCTCACCTGTGGTCAGCAGCTGGTTGATACCCGTGTCCTGCTCGCCATGGATGATATTCTTCTCGACGCGAGGGTCTTTGCGGAAGATATGCTGCGCCACGGTCTCGCTCACCGAGAGTGGCATGACGACCTTGCCGGTGTAGGGGCTGACTTCCGTGTGGGCATTCCAGTTGAACTTCTTGCTCTGCAAGGTGTCCACGGCCGTCGAGTCCACGGCCGAGCGCCGGTAGTTGTTCAGGGCGAGGGAGATCTTCTGATAGCGTGTGTATTGGTAGTAGTCGTGGTTCTCTAACTGGGTGCGTTGGCGGGCTGCCACCACGCGCTTCATCAGTTCCACGGCGGGGTTGTTCTTGCGGGAGTAGCGCTTGCGCTCGGCCTTCACCACGACCTCCTGCATCTGTGCCGTCACCTCTTTCAGCTTTACTTTCAGAGGACTCTTGGTCTTCGGCGTGATTTTCATCACGACGGGTTCGTAGCCCATGAACGAGATGGTCAGCTCCCGGCCGTTGCGCCGTTCGATGCTGAAGCGTCCGTCGATATCGGCCACGACACCCTTGCCCGAGCCTTTGTAGAAGACATTGGCCAAGGGGATGCTCTCGCCCGAACGAGCGTCCACGACGGTGCCCGTCAGTCGCTGGGCTACCGCTGGCAAATAGGTCAGCAGAAGCAGCAGCCCCGAGAGTAGTAGCTTGGGGATCTTATTGTTTAACAAGGTGTTATCTTTCTTTTTTTACGGGATGCGAATTCTATGTGTACAGGCCTCCATTGATGGAGACCACGGAGCCGGTGATGTAGGCAGCCTCGGCCGAGGCCAGGAAACCTATGAGGGCGGCCACTTCCTCCGGACGTCCGAAGCGGTTGGCGGGAATCTGGCGGCGCAGGGCGTCTTCGTCCAGGCCTTCGACCATATCGGTCTTGATGAATCCGGGAGCCACAGCATTCACCGTCACACCACGGCGTGCCACCTCCTGTGCCAGCGCCTTCGTGGCTGCGATGATGGCTCCCTTGGCGGCAGAATAGTTGGTCTGGCCGGGCAGACCCTTGAGTCCGCTGACGCTTGCCATATTGATGATGCGCCCGAATTTGTGGGTCTGCATGGGCAGCAGCAGGGACTGTGTGACGTTGTAGAAACCGCTGAGTGTGATGTCCAGCACCCGTTGCCAGGCCTGGGGCTGCATCATCATCAGCGAACTGTCGTCGCGGATTCCGGCGTTGTTGACAAGTACCTCGATGTACTCGTCGGGGTGGGCACTGGTCCATTGCTCCAAGGCGGCATGCACTTGGGCTGCATCAGCGACGTCGAAGGGCATGATTTCGCCGTCCGAGCCGTTCTCGCGAACCAGTCGCAGGGTCTCGGCAGCAGCCTCGGTGCCGGTGTTGCAATTGATGAGAATCTGGTAGCCCATCTGGGCCAGGCGGAGGCATACGGCACGTCCGATGCCGCGGCTGCCTCCTGTGACTAAAGCATATTTCATTGTTGAATCTTGTTGTTGTTTGTTTCGCCCAGGATGGCGCTACAGGTCTGCAGGGCCGTCTGGGTGGTGCCCTCAATTCCTGGTAGAACCAGGCTCTGCCCCGTCAGGAACAGGTTGGGCAATGGCGTGCGCACGGACAGGAAAGTCTGCAGGGGGCGTCGCCAGTCCTTGCGCAGTCCGAAGGCTGAACCTTGGGGCGCCGCGAGGTAGTCGCGGTAGGTCAGGGGCGAGGAGGTGTAGCTGCGTTCCACGGCTGCGGAGAGTCCTGGCAGATAGCGCTCGGCCAGGTGCAGGCAGGATTCGCTGCGTGTGTGGCACAGGTGTTCGTAGTCCGGGCCGCGGTGTCCCACGGTCGTGGCCTCCCAGGGCTGACAGGTGCTCCATGACATCGGGGAGAGCAGGTCCACCTGGCGGGCGAAGGGAGAATCGTCCTCCGGCACACGGCAACTGAGCATCACGGCCGTGGCCTCTTCGCCGCACTCTTCGGGTTGCCAGACATCACTGCCACGGCGGAAGACGTAGGCATTGTGGTTGAAATAGGGGATGACGCCTGGGCACAGCCGCAGGGAGAGGGTGAAAATCCCGAACGTGTTCTCCCCCGAACGGATGCGTTGGAGGTAGGAACGGCGTACGGGTTGGCCTTCCAGCAGGCGGGCCAGCAGTTCAGGATGTGCATCGCAGATGATGTTCTCGGCCTCGATGGTCGCGCCGTTGGAGCAGGCGACCGCCTCCACTCGTCCGTCTGCGATTCTCAGTCCTGTGACTTCGTGGCGACAGCGTAGTTCGCCGCCGCCCTCGCGGATGGTTCGGGCCAGTCGCTCTACAATCTGATTGCCGCTGCCACGCAGGCGCCAGCTGCTCTCGATGTAGCTGCTCAGGGCGTGGGCGAGGCAGAAGAGGGGAAGGCTCTCGCGGTGCAGACCCACGCGCATGGCGGTGGCGCCCAGCACCTGAATGAGCTCTTCGTCCTGGAAACACTCGTGGAGATAGTCCCACGCGCTGACCTCCATATCCTCCATCGAGGCCCGGTGGATGCGGTCAGCAAAGCGTTGCAGCTGCTCCTGTTGGTGGGGAAAGTCGCGGGACAGCGTAGCCGTGAAGCGGTCAAAACCCTGAGCCAGGGCATAGTGACGGTCGCCGAGCAGCACGTGGTCGAAGCACCCGTCCATCCTCTGCCAGGGCAGCTCCAGCAGGTGAAGCCGGCGGAAAGCCTCGTGCAGCGAGCCGCCTTCATCGAGGCCTCCGACGTAGTGCAGACCGGTGTCGTAGTCCAAGCCCTCGCGGCGATAGCTCTGCAGGCAACCGCCCAGCTGGTTGGAGCGCTCGAGGATGCAGACCCGCAAACCGGCCTCTGCGAGGAGGCTGCCGCAGGCCAGACCACCCAGGCCGCTGCCGATGATGACTACGTCGTATTTCATTCGTTGATGAGTGGAGTCAGGATTGCATGAAGATCTTCAGCTGGCTCGTGGCCACCACCTCACCGTCCACGGTGCTCTCGGCCCGTGCTATGGTGACGCTGCCGAAGGTGAGGTCGAAATGGATGTCCGTGCGCACCTGTTCCCCGAGCCTGACGAGCCGTTGGTTCTCGAAGCACTTGACTTCGCCAAGCAAGCCGATGGGGGCACTGTCGCTGCCCTCGGACCGGCGGAATCGTGCATTGTACCCCGCCAGTGCCGAGCAGGACTGTGCCATGTGCTCGATGACGCCGGTCGGGGACATCGTTCCGTCCGGCAGCAGGAAGTAGTTGTCCTTGCGGATGGTGAGCGACGTGCTGGCAGCGTTCTCGTCACAGGGCTCGAACTCATCGACCATCATCAGCGGAAAACGCTGAGGAATGAGTTGCTTGATGTCCTCGCCGTGGATCATGCGGGGAGATGGCTCTCGATGTAGTCGTAGAGGTCGTTGAAGGTCTGGATCTTAGGCAGATCGCTGGCGGGGATGTTCACCTTGTAGTTCACCTGCACCAGGGCAATCATATCCACCAGGCTCAGGCTGTCTAACGACAGTGTCTCCTTGATATTGGACTCGGGGGTGATTTCGCTGACTTCTACTTCAAATTCGTTGGCGAGCAGCTCGTTCACCTGCTCCATGATTTCATTACGTGTCATGTTGATAAATTACGATTAAAAAAATGAGTATGTATTTATTTGGGAATTCATTGACTCTGGCATTGCCGTCGTTTGTGCGGGATGCCTTATTCGATGTTCTTGACCACGAGCGTGGAGTTCGTGCCGCCGAAGCCGAAGGAGTTGCTGAGGAAGGTATCGAAGTGTGCGGCGCGCGTCTCGGGCACCACGTTGATGCAGGCAGTCTCCTCGTCGGGCTCGTGGAAGTTGATGGAACCTGCGATGAAGTCGTTCTTCATCATCAGCAGGGAGTAGATGATCTCGGAGGCGCCGGCCATCCACATCTCATGACCCGTCTGGCTCTTGGTGGAGGTGACGGGCACGCGGTAGTCGCCGAAGGCCTGTGCGATGGCCATTGCCTCGCGGGCATCGCCGATGCGGGTGGAGGTGGCGTGGGCATTGACGTATCCGATGTCGGTGGGCTGCAGTCCGCAATCCTTCAGGCACAGTTCCAGCGAGCGGGCAGGACCGGCCACGTTGGGCGTGGAGATGTGGTCGCCGTTGCCGGAGAAACCCCAGCCGAGGATCTCTGCCAGGATGGGTGCTCCGCGGCGCACGGCGCTCTCGTAGCTCTCCAGAATCAGGGTGGCCGCACCGCCGCCGGGCACCAGACCGTTGCGCTCGCGGTCGAAGGGGCGGCTGGCCTCGGCGGCCACGTCGCGCAGGGCGAAGGACTGGATGCCGTCGAACGATGCCACGCTGTACATGTTTGCTTCCTGAGCACCGCCGCAGACCACACACTCCTGCAGACCGTTGCGGATGAGCAGAGTGGCCAGGCCGATGCTCTGCGAACCGGAGGCGCAGGCGGCGGAGGCCGTCAGGTTGATGCCCTTCAGGTGGAACAGGCAGGCCAGGTTCATCGTCACCGTGGAGTTCATGGACTGGAAGATGGCACCGCTGCCGCAGGCGGCGGTGCTGCCGGCCTGGCGGAACTTGTCGAGGGCGTGCATCGTGGCCTCGGCCACGGAGTCATTGCCGTAGATGATGCCCACCTCGTGCTGGTCGATGTAGTCCTGGTCCATACGGGCATGTTCCAGGGCACTGCGGGTGGCCATGTAGGCATACTGTGCCTCCTCGGGCATGAACTGACGCTGGTTGCGGGCAATGTAAGGTTTCAGATCCACCGAGGGGATATCGGCGCAGAACGGCGAACGGAAACCGGCGTCCTGTCGCTCCTGGCTGAAGATGATGCCGCTCTTGCCGTCGTAGAGCGACTGACGGACGTCTTCTAATGTGGTGCCCAGGCAAGACCAGATGCCCAGGCCGGTGATAACTACTCTGTTTTGCATATAATTATTCTTTTTTTCTTGTATTTACTTGTGATTATCGGTGCTCAATGTGCCTTTCAGGCAATTCTGGCGGTATTCGCCAGGTGTCATTCCTATCTCCGAGCGGAAGTACTGACCGAAGAACGAGGGGTTGGGGAACCCGATGCGGTGGGCCACCTCCTTCATCGAGAGGTCCGTCGTGCGCAGCAGCAGGCAGCACTCCTCCACCACGCTCTCCGTGATCCAGCGCAACGGCTTCTTTCCGCTGACGTTGCGGCAGATGGCAGAGAGATACTTGGGCGTGATACACAGCTTGTTGGCATAGTAGGCCACCCGCCTGTACTTCTGTGACTCGTGGGCGATGGCATCGAGAAACTGTCCGAAGAGCATCTTCTCGCGACCCGAAGAGCCCGTGGGATGCTCCATGTTCTCCTGCCCTTTCAGCAGGCTCTCGCATATAAATAATAGGAACGTGCGCATGAAGGAGAAGATGATCTCCTCCTGGAGTTCCAGCTCGGTGTCGCGAATCAGGGAACTCGCAAAGGACTGTAGCGCGTCAATCCAGGGGAAGCTGCGGATGGTGTGGATTTGCTGCATATACATTGCGCGGTTCCATATCTCCTGTTGCGGGCCGAGCGTGGTCTTCAGCACACGGTCGCTGAAGAGGATGGCGCGCGCTTCCACATCGGTGCTGACCATCATCGGCAGCAGTAGCTTGTAGGCCGGAACCAGCAACAGCTCGCCTGCCAAGACTTCCACGTGGTGCTCACCGCCCAGATCCAGCAGGATATGACCCTTGTTGCAGTGGAGGATGACATTGTATTCCATCTTCACGGTCAGCACCTCCGAGAGCCGTTGCAGCTCCTGGAGATTGTTGATGAAGAGGACCTCACGTCCTATCACCGAGGTGGCTTCTTCACCACTGATGGTGGTTATGCTATCTGACATTTTGCACGATGTTCAATTTCGGCCGCAAAGGTAGATATTTCTCGGCAATTTCCGATGTTCGATTCTGCCATGAAAATGTTCATTCTATCCTTTTAGCTTCGCGCATATTTCTTTTTTTGTGTTCGAAGAGGGCGAACCGCATAAAAAAAGAACATTTTCGGCAAGACAAATGCGTAATATGAAGCTCGCTTCAAATGTTGTCATGGCGAGAAAAACATGCAAGTTATTGAACATTCAAACGGAGGAATGAACCGGCATCAATCACTCCGTTTCTGCTCTCTTTTCTTCCTCCCTTTTTACTGCATTTCGCCCTTCTATCCCCCCTCTAATCATCACATCCGAGTTCATATCCAGATGCCTCTCACTGATTATTGTCAGATTTGCGTGATTGATTGATAATGAAATCATCCATCATACGCATGCGTTCCTGTTCAGTCATCTGAGTCCATGAGGGGAACAAGGCCATGAGGGTTCGTAGGGCTTCATCTGATTTATGCCTGAATGTTTTTGCACTGCATTCTTCCCCTTGGGTATTAAAGAAGAAAAGTGTCCCGTCTTGATCTATTCGGGAAAGAGGTCTTTCTTCCCATGGGTAATACTCTCGTGAGATGAAGGTTGGCACCATCTTCTTTTGTTTATATCCTATTTTATAACTGATTGGGAATGCATACAATGAGTCTTTGCTGACATAGAAGTCGACATATAGACACGAGCGGAAACCGCTGAATAGGCATCTTGTGAGAGAACCTACATTAGTACAATTCACAGGAAACGAATCCAACCTTAGATATGGCTTCCGACTTTCGCTATGCCTCTTGTATTTCTCCACAAGGGCGAGGAACACCTCTTTCTGCTTTGGGGGGTAACGGTAAGTCCTGATGAAAAGATTCCTGCCATCTGGGACTGGGGTGTATCCCTTTCTATTGAAGAAACACCCGAAGGGCTTGTTTGAGCCATGTCTTATTTCAACGAAAAAGCCATCATCAAGAGAAATCATAGAACGTTCTCTACTCAGGCTCGTAGTGCTATTCAGCAAGTTCCCCACCAGCTCAAACTCTTGGAACGTCAATGTCTGTGTGGAAGGTTCAAGTACCACCTGCTCCTCAATTTCCATAAAAGATTGTGCGGCATAGACATAGGCCGTATCTGTTCCACTCACGTATGGAAGTATTCTCATACTCTGAGCAAAACAGCAATTACAGAAACAGATTCCTATGAGGAGCGAAATAAGATGGTGCTTCATGGCTTTCTTCTATAAGTTCATATAGGTGATGCGTATCAGGTTCATTCTTACTGGAAGAAGGAGAAGTTGACGCTGCCGTAGGCGCGGTGGTCAACGAAGTGGGGGTGCTGGGAGAAATCCTGCTTCTGGCCGTGCTCGAGGACAAAGAGACCGCCTTCCGCAAGGAGGGGACTGGCGGTGTCGGCAAAGACGAGGTCGGGCAGCTGGGTGAGCTGGGGCAGGGCGTAGGGCGGGTCGGCAAAGATGAAGTCGTAGGGGCCGGAGGCACGGCTGAGGAAGCGCAGGACATCGGCGCGCAGCAGGGTGACGTCGTCTTCGGCCTGCAGGGTCTGCAGGAAGCGGCGGATGAAACTGATGTGCTGGGGATCCAGCTCCACGGAGGTGACGTGGGAGCAGCCGCGGGAGAGGAGTTCAAGGGTGATGCTGCCGGTGCCGGCAAAGAGGTCCAGGGCACGTGGGGCATCGCCTTCGAAGTCGATATAGGAGCGCAGGACATTGAACAGGTTTTCCTTGGCGAAGTCCGTGGTGGGACGCGCCTTGAAAGTGCGTGGGACGTCGAAGTGGCGACCCCGGTATTTTCCTGCAACGACTCGCATGAAGGGGATTTATGGGTTTATGAATTTGCGAATTTACAAATTTGCGAATTTACGAATTTACAAATTTGGTGGATTTGTTAGATCCGGTTGAGCAGCAGTGCCATCAGATCCACGGGCACTTGCTTCTCGCGTGCCAGGGGCACACGGGGGAAGATGTCGGTGGGGTTTAGAACCTCTATGTTGACGAGGTATTCGCTCAGTGCCTGACGCAGCTGCTCGTCGTGCTCGCCCTGTGGGTTCAGGAGCTTGAGGCAGTCCTTCTGCTGGTCCAGCTCCAGTTGCTTCCATACGTTGAGGATGAAGTAGAGAGCGTCGGGCACGGAAGAGAGCTGGAAGGTGTTGGCGAAGCGCAGGCGTCGGCCGTCGAAGGCATAGAGGCTGTAGGCTTCGTCCTCGGCGCAGACGTAGAGGCGCTGTTGCTGCTGTGGCATGTCTTCTTCCAGCAGGAGCAGTCGTTCCATGAGTATGGCTCTCGAGGCAAAGAAGCGGGCGGTGGGGTAGAACTGGAGGATGGCTTCCTCGACATCGGAGGGAATGGCGTAGATTTCGGCACTCTCCAACTGCGGCAGGATGTTGTAGGCCACGCGCTGCCCGGCATTTTCTTTCTGGCAGAACGCTAAGTCATAGAGCGCAGCGGTCTCCTCGCGATGGAACTCCTCGAGGGGTACGCGCGTGGAGGGCGTGCAGACGAGCACAAAGCACTGGTCTATCTGCCTGTTGAAGTAGTCCGGACGGGTCAGTTCCTGGGACAACTGTTCGGCCAGCGACACACTGTCCGTCAGGCGAAAGTGCTCGCCGCGGATGAGGCTGCTGGTCTGGAGGTCACAGACAAAAAAAGAGAATCCATCCGCACGTAGGCGGATGGATAGACTAAGGGGGTGATAGGATTTATTCCCAGTTGCCGGCATTGTTGTTCCAGTTCCAGAGGTCACCAATCTTCAGGCCGGGATAGCTTCCCATGTCGTCGGCCAGCTGTGCACGGTTAACGATGAGGCGTTCGCCGTTGCGACCCATGTTCTTGAGGAAGGAGGTGTCGGGTGCGGCGCACTCCATCACGTACATGATGGTGCCGGAACGTGTGACGGTGGCCTGAGCCTGCAGCTGGAAGGTGTCGCCTTCAGCAAAGGGGATGTAGCGGATGGAGTCGGCATTGTAGCCGGGGCCGAAGAGGGAGTCGGCGAGGTTCACCCATGTGGTGTCACGACGGAATCCCTGCAGGCCGTTGGCTGCGATGGCAGCAGCGTCGCCGCTGTTGACGATTTCTGCGGCCTTGCGCTCAGTCAGGCCTTTCTCCATTTGCTCGTCGGAGAGCACGCCTTCCTTCACGATCTTAGGAATACGACCGTTGCGCACGAACTCTACGAGCTTGAAGAGGCTGTCGCAGTACATACCCTCGGGGTTCTGGAGCTTGTACTCTTCCTGCGCTGCCTTGATTTCGAGCAGACGGGCCTTGACGGCGTTTTCACGAACTGTGACTTCCTTGCTGAAGTCGATGTCGTCCTGGATGCTGCGCCAGCAAATGAACAGTAGACCGGCGACACAAAGTGCTAAAAGCACGTTAAAAACCTTTTTCATGACGTGTATATGAATCTTTTTTATTACTTTTGCAACGCAAAAATAGAAAGAATTATTGAAATAAACCTCATATTCGGTCGTTTTTTTTACTTCTTATGCCAATAAATAGTCAAATGAGGGGTTTAATCCTCGAGAATTTCGGGTTTCGGCCCACCAAAGAGCAGGAAATTGCGGCAGAAATGATGTCGTATTTCCTTTTTCAACGAAATGCTGACAGCATTTTCGTTTTGAGGGGGTATGCGGGCACGGGAAAGACGTCGCTCGTGGGGGCTTTGGTGCGTTCGTTGGTGCAGCTGAAGCAGCAGGTGGTGCTCATGGCTCCCACGGGGCGTGCCGCCAAGGTCTTTGCCCTGCACGCCGGTCATCCTGCCTTCACCATCCACCGCCGAATCTATCGCCAGAAGTCCTTCACGGGGGAGATGACCGACTTCCTGCAGGGTGTGAACCTGCTTCGCCACACGTTGTTCATCGTGGACGAGGCCTCGATGATTGCCAACTCCGGTGCCGGCGGCACGGCCTTCGGGTCGGGCTGTCTGCTGGACGACCTGGTGCATTTTGTCTATTCGGGCGAGGGCTGCCGCCTGATGCTCGTGGGCGACACGGCACAGCTGCCGCCGGTGGGGGAGGAGGAGAGTCCCGCACTCGCCACGCAGATGCTGCAGGGCTACGGGCTGCAGGTGCATGAGATGACGCTGACGGAGGTGGTGCGCCAGCTGGAGGGTTCGGGCATCCTCTGGAATGCCACGCGGCTGCGGCGTATGTTGGCGGACGATGATCTCTATGCCTTCCCGCAGCTGCGCCTGGCCGGCTTCGCGGACATCGTACACCTGCCGGGTTCGGAGCTGATAGAGGCGCTGGAACAGGCCTATTATCAGTGCGGAACGGATGGCACCATCGTCGTCACCCGCTCCAATGCACGCGCGAACGTATATAATCAAGGAATCCGCGCGCGCATATTGGACTATGACTCCGAACTGGCCAGCGGGGATCAGGTGATCATTGTCAAGAACAACTACCACTGGCTGAAGCCAGAGGCTGAGGGAGAGCGGGGTAATCAGAGTAATCAGAGTATTCAGAGTAATCAGATTAATCAGAGTAATCAGAGTAATCGGAGTAATCAGAGTATTCCGACTACTCCGACTAATCCGATTACTCCGACAACTCCGAGCCCTCGCCAGAGTTCGATGGACTTCATCGCCAACGGCGACGTGGCCGTGGTCCGCCGTATGCGTGGCGAGCGTCAGGAGCATGGCTTCCGCTTCGCCGACATCCTGCTGAGCTTCCCGGACTACGATGACCTGGAGGTGGAGGCGACGGCCATTCTCGATACGCTGCATAGCGAGGCACCGGCCCTGACGCGCCAGCAGCAGGAGTCGCTGTTCCAGCACGTCTGGGAGGACTACCCGGAACTGACCACGAAGCGCGAGCGCATGAAGGCCGTGAAGGAGGATCCTTACTTCAACGCCCTGCAGATCAAGTATGCCTATGCCGTCACGTGCCACAAGGCCCAAGGTGGGCAGTGGGAGCGGGTGTTCATCGATCAGGGCTACGTGACGGAGGATATGCTCTCGGCCGACTATTTCCGCTGGCTCTATACGGCGCTCACGCGCGCCACGGACCGGGTGTATCTCGTCAATTGGCCCCGCCAGGAACTGGATGCAGAGAGCCAACAATTGCTGTCAGACTGACATAATGTTCTGAATATCCTTAAAAAAGTTGAAAAGTGGATGCCCTGATTTGTCTAACTCGGAACTTTTGTATATTTTTGCCGCCGAAATGTGGCGGAATCTCGGATTATTCCGACTTTTCGAACAAAATAGAAGGTCGCAAAAAGAACAGAACTATATATGCAAGTATCATTCAACCTCTCTCAGATTCCCAAGAACATGGGAGCGTATCGATTGGGCAATCTCTACCTCTTCTTCGATAATCTCTCTGATGAGTTGTCGTTTCTGAACATCCGCTCCCGTGAAGTCCGGTTCCCCATAAAGAGCGAGTCGATGATGACGCTGAACCTGGTTGAGGGCTATATGCATCTGAAGGTGAACCTGCAGGATGTGGAGGTCCATGGTGGCCAGACGCTGAGTCTCTTTCCCGGCTGCATCTTTCAGGTCTTAGAGCGTTCGGAGTCCCTGCGCTACTACTGCATGATGCTGGCGCCGGAGGTGATAGACTCCTTCCAGAAGAGTTTCGGCATACACATCGACCTGGCGCATCGCTACTATAATTTCTCCGTCAATGATGTCCCGCAGGAGACGCAGGCCATCGGCCTGAAAATGTACCACCTCATCAAGGAGGAGTTGCGGCAGCCGGATTATGAGATGAAGAAAGAGGTCCTCCAGCGCTACTGCGAGATATGGATCCTGAAGAGCGTCTCCTCCAGGGAGGGCGTGCATCATCCGGAACTGCGCAAGCCCGTGGGCCGCAAGGAACAGATCTTCCGTGATTTCCTGACGCTGCTGGAGCAGCACTTCACGCAGGAGCGCAGCATCAGTTTCTATGCCGACCGCCTGTGTCTCACACCCAAATACCTCTCGACCATCGTCAAGGAGGTCAGCGGCAAACATGGTATGCAGTGGATTGATGACTATGTGGCCTTGGAGGCCAAGGCCCTGCTGCGCGAGGGCACGATGAGCGTGAAGCAGGTCAGCGACAAGCTGAACTTCCCCTCGCAGAGTATGTTCGGCCGTTTCTTCAAGAAGATGACCGGCTACTCTCCCAAGCAATATATGCTGCTCTGAGGCAGAATATCAAAAAAATAGGACGAGGCGCCCCGGCCGGGGTGCCTCGTTTTTCTATCCTTGTTGTTGCGGAATGGGCATCTGGCGTATGAAGGCCTCGTGGAAGCTGATGATGGATTCGGTGCGCTGCAGTCCCAGTGGGCGCAGTTTGTCCTGAATGATCTCCATCAGATGGGCGTTGTTGCGCGCGTAGAGCTTCACGAACATATCGTAGCCGCCGGTGGTGACATGGCATTCTACGACTTCGGGGATCTTGGTGATCTCTTCCATCACGCGGTCGAAGTCCGACGGCTCCTTGAGGTAGATACCCACGTAGGCGCAGGTGTCGTAGCCGATCTTGCCCGGGTCGAGGATGAATTGCGAGCCCTTGAGTATGCCGAGCTTGAAGAGGCGCTGTATGCGTTGGTGGATGGCAGCGCCGCTGACTCCGCACTGCCTGGCTACTTCCAGGAAGGGCTTGCGTGCATCGCTGGCGATGAGCTCTAATATCTGTTGGTCTAACTGGTCGATGGTTCCTTGGATCATTGCAATGAGCTGAGATTAGAGTGTGAAATGTTGATAATCCATGTATGATAGTGAAAGCGGCAACCCCAGGTGTGAGGTCGCCGCTTCCTTGTATGTTCAAAGTCGCGGGTTCCGCGGATTAATTACGGCGTGTGGCGGAGTAGTTAATCCTCAGCGCCCAAGACTTACGCAGCACTTCCTTGATGTCGGTGATGATACCCATCTGCGTGTGCTGGTCAATCTTCATGGACATGACCTGCGATGCAGGGTCAGACATCGTCGTACGCTCCTGGGCCACGAAGTCCATGACTTCCTTGGGCTCGGCGTAGCGGTCGTTCAGCTGGATACGTGTACCGCTACCCATCTGAGCGCGCAGCTGGTCGGTGGGGGGACCTACGTAGATGAACGACACACACGACTTCTTCTCCAGTTTCTCGAGTTCCGTACCAGAGGGAACGGTGAACTTCACCTTCAGGGTGACTTCACGCATGGTGGTCACGATCATGAAGAAGAACAGGATGGTGAAGATCAAGTCAGGCAGAGATGAAGTGTTCATCTCGGGCATTTCTCTTTTTTCCTTGTTTCTTGCCATGATTAGTTTCCTCCATAGTTTTTAGGTTCGGCCTCAGAAATCTTCTGGGGATAGTAGGTGCGGACGGCAATCTGCTGGTCTTCGCTGCAGCGGGCGTAGGGGTGACCGAACTTGGCGATGGCCAAGTCGTCGCGCAGCTCGTTGTAGGCAGCCACGAGCTCGTTCTGCACCTGGAAATAGATGTTATAGGGCGTGCCACGGTCGGTCTGCACGGAGATGACATGCTTGTCGGTGACGTAGCAGGTACCGAGCAGGTCGATGACCTTTGCATGCTTCTCGGGCAGCTTGGGAGAGTTGTTCTTGTTCTCGATGAACTCCTTGGCACGCGAGCGCAGCTCCTTGATGTCGATGAAATCGTGGTTGCACATCAGGTTGCCGGCGGCGTTGAGTCGGACGTTCAGCACGTTGCGCTCCTTCACGTCGATCTGTGCATCTTCCTGATCCTTTTCGGGGGGCTGGGGCAGGCGACGGGCCAGACCCATGTCGGTGTCCATAGAGGTGGTCACCAGGAAGAAGATGAGCAGGATGAACGAGATGTCCGCAGTAGAACTGGAATTCAACCCTGGCACTTTCTTTTTCTTTCTTGCCATAGTTTAATTGGACAATTAAAAGGTTTACAACTTTACGAATTGTTATTCCTTCGGGGTAGCGCTCTTGGTGAGGTAGCCGCTCATGCTGACGACGACTGCAATGATGGCTACGATGGCCAGGATGTAGATGGCCCAGAGCCACATGTCGACCACGGTGACCATTCCGGCAGAGGTGGTCACGCCGGAGTTGGTGGTGTAGGGCTCCTCGCCCATGCCGGCAACGAGGCCGATGACCAGAGCGACGATGACAGCACCCCATGTGCACAGAGCCACCTTGCCGCCGGCGATGCCTGTGGGGCTGGGGCCGTTGTTACCCGAGTTGACCATGCCGCCACGGATGAGGCTCCAGATGGTCAGGCCAGCGGTGACAACGAACAGTGCATACATGAGAATCAGGATCAGATCCGTCAGTGCCGGAGACACGTGTACGCCGTCGAAATCCATGTTGCTGTAGTCCACCAGGAAGAACAAGGCGAAACAGACGACACCGATTCCGATGCAAGTGTACAGTGCTGTTTTTGACAATTTTTCGAGTTTCATAGTTTAATTTACGATTTTACGATTTACGATTTACGATTTGCTTTTCGTCCTTCACTCGTTATGCCCGCAGGGGACGTGATTGGGTGAAGTGGTGAAATGGTGAAATCGTCAAATAAACTTACTTCTGACACTTGGGGGACTTCACGCACATCTCGAGCAGACCCATAGCGGTCTCTTCCATGTTGGAGTTCAGGGCCTCGATGCGGGAGAGGATGTAGTTGTAGAAGACCTGGAGTACGAGGGCGACGATGATACCGAAGATGGTGGTGATAAGTGCAACCTTCATACCTCCGGCAACGACTGTCGGGCTGATATCGCCTGCGCGCTCGATGTCATCGAATGCCTGGACCATACCGATCACGGTTCCGAGGAAGCCGAGTGACGGTGCCATGGCGATGAACAGGGTGATCCATGAGCAGTTCTCCTCGAGGTAAGCGCCCTGCACTTCTGCCTCGGTGTTGATGTTACGCTCGATGGTGGCGATGTCGTTCTGGTCGGTGCTGTTGAGGCACTGGATAGCCTTCTTGGAGATCTGAGCCACGGGGCCGCGTGTGCCTGCGCAGTAGTCGATGGCTTCCTGCAGCTTGCCGGCTTCGACCTTGCTGCGTACGGTGTCCACGAACTTGCGGGTGTTCACCTGGGCCAGGGTCAGATAGATGACGCGCTCGATGCAGAATGCGAGGCCGAGCACGAGTGCGATGGCTACGAGGCTCATGAAGCCTGCGTCACCTTCGATGAACTTTGTCTTCAGGGTCTTGTGCAGGCCTTGTTCTTCTTCCACGGGAGCGGCCACTTCTTCCACAGCGGGTGCGGGTGCTTCGGCCTCTACGCTGTCAGCGACAGCTTCAGCGGTGTCAACGACTTGCTCGGTAGCAGCAGCCTCGTCAGCTACTTCGTCCTGAGCCATCACGGAGGGTGTCATGCCAAAAGTGCAGGCAGCCACCATTGCAACAATTGCAAAATACTTTTTCATTTTGTTTTTGGTTTAATGATGAATGATTTGTTATTTTTATTGTTTGTTATTCGCTCTATTTCGCGTAAATTCGCTACAAAAATATCCTTTTTTTTGCTTACTCCCGCCATTTTCCTCAAAAAACTTTGCTTTCGGGGGTAATTTTCTTGTTTTTTGTGGCATAAAGTGCCATTTATTTGGCTTTCGGGAATGTTTTTAGGGCATTTTCTGTCGTTATTCGTGCCACTTCCTGTGCATCTCGCTCATAAATTTCGGCGAGCTTCGCAATGACGTCCGTGACGTAGGCCGTTTCGTTGCGTTTTCCGCGGTGGGGAACGGGTGCCAGATAGGGCGCGTCTGTCTCCAGTACGATGCGTTCCAGGGGCACCGCCTCGCGGAGCACTGCGGGCAGGGGACTCTTCTTGAAGGTCACCACGCCTCCTATTCCGAGCATGAAGTCTTCGAAGCCCAGCAGCTCTGCGGCTTCCTCGGCGCTGCCGCCGAAGCAGTGGAAGACACCGGAGAATTTCGGGATTTCGGGATTTCGGGATTCCGAGATGTCGCGATTCCGATTTCGGACGTCAGTCAGCACTTGCACCATTTCGCGGTGTGCGTCGCGGGTGTGGATCATCAACGGCAGTCCGTACTTGACGGCCCATTCCACTTGTATGGCGAAAGCCTCCTGCTGCTCTTCGTATTTCGAGCGGTTCCAGTAGTAGTCCAGCCCCACCTCTCCGATGGCGATGTATGGGTGGTCCTGCTCTTGCAGCAGTGTCTCCATCTGCTGCAGGGTCTCGCGCCAGGTGTCTCCGAGGTCTTCGGGGTGTAGTCCCAGCATGGGGTAGAGGCGCCCGGGGTAGGCGCTGGCCAGCTGCAGCATGGGGGCTATGGTCCCGGCGTTGACGTTGGGCAGGAATATCTTCCCGGCCCCGGCCGCGAAGGCGCGTTGCAGCACGTCCGCGCGGTCGTCGTCGAACTGCTCGTCGTAGAGGTGGCTGTGGGTGTCGATGTAGGTCAAGTTTTGGGGGAGTTTAGAGTTTAGAGTTTAGAGCAGTTGTGAAGTTTAGAGTTAAAAGTTTAGAGTTTAATGGGCATGGTTGTTATCAGTTCTCCCTATTGAGCAGGTTGAGTGCGAGTTCCCGCAGGGGTTGCTTGCGCTCGGCGGGCAGGTTCACGTGCTCCAGGCTCTGGAGTGCCGCCTCGAAGTATTCGTTGATCTTGGCTTCGGCCAGGGGGCGTATGCCGATCTCGTCGTAGAGGGCGGTGACGGCTTGTATCTTCTCCTGCGGGTCGTACTTCTCGCGCCCCAGCCATTCCGTCAGTTGCATATATTGCTCTCCGTCGGCCCGGCGCAGGGCGTTGATGAGCATGTAGGTCTTCTTGTTGCAGAGGATGTCGCCTCCGATCTTCTTGCCGAAGGTGCGGAAGTCGCCATAGACGTCCAGCAGGTCGTCCTGCAGCTGGAAGGCCAGTCCCAGCTGTTCGCCAAAGCGGTAGAGCCATTGGGCGTCCTCGGCCGGGGCGTCGGCCTGCAGGGCACCTAACTTCAGGGCACATGCCAGCAGCACGGATGTCTTCAGGCGTATCATCTCGATGTATTCCTCCTCGCGGACGTCGTCGCGCGTCTCGAACTCGAGGTCCATCTGCTGTCCCTCGCCGATCTCCAGTGCGGTCTCGGTGAAGAGGTCCAGCACGTCCTTCAGGTGCGGGGCGTCGGCCTTGGCCATCAGCTGGTAGGCCATCACGAGCATGGTGTCGCCGCTGAGTATGGCGGCGTTCTCGTTCCATACTTTGTGTACGGTGGGTCGTCCGCGGCGCACTTCGGCGCGGTCCATGACGTCGTCGTGCAGGAGGGTGTAGTTGTGGTAGGTCTCCAGTCCCAGTGCTGAGGGCAGCACGCGGTCGGTGTCGTCGCGGTACAGCTCATAGGCCATCAGCAGCAGCACGGGTCGTATGCGCTTGCCGCCCATGTCGAGGACGTACTTGACGGGTTCGTAGAGGCTGGCGGGCTGGCGGTCGAAGGGCATGTTTGCCAGGGCCTGGTTGAAGTAGCTGAGGATTTCTGATGCGGATCTCATAGCGTCGTTTTGGAACTAAAAGAGGCTCCGCTTGGTCGGCGCAGCCTCTTTATATATATAAAAGGTGTAGGATTATTGCAGTTTGAACAGCACGGGCAGGCGGAAGCGGGAGCGTACGGTCTTGTTGCCCTGCTTGGCGGGGCGCCAGCGCGGCATGAGCTTCACCACGCGCTCAGCCTCCTTGGAGAGCGATGCGTCCGGCGAGCGGATGACCTCCACGTCCACGATGGATCCGTCCTTGTTCACCACGAACTGGACGTACACGCGGCCCTGGATGCCCTGTTCCTGCGCAATGGCGGGGTACTTGATGTGTTCGCCCAGCCACTTGTAGCAAGCGTCATCGCCGCCGGGGAACTGTGCGTTCTCCTCCACGACTTCGTAGATGTTGTCGTCATCGGCTTCCTCGCGCACGGGACCCATCACGGGAGCTGCCACGACGGCTGTGGGAGCGCCCTCGCCCGACACGGTGGAGATGGCCTGGTTCACTTCCTCGGAGGTCTGCACCTCTTCTTCCTGCAGCTCGGTCTCGTCGTCCACGATGTTCAGGATCTCGGCGACCTTCGGTGCAGCGGCTGGGGGAGGAGCCATCTGCTCTTTCTGGGTGGTGATAGGAATCATGTCCTCTTCGAAATTGCTTTCGTAGATGGGTTCCAGTTCCTCGTACTTAATGTCACGTGTCGTGTACTCGAAAGCCACGAACATCAGCGCCAGTACCATCACGTAGCCCAGCAGGAGGCTTGTGCCGCGTTGGTTGCGCAACTCTTCGGTCATAGACTTTGTCTCTTCCATGATTTTATCTTATTTTTATTTTGTTATTCGATGGCGAAAGGGCATTTTTGGTGCCTTAACGCGACAAAAGTAACACTTTTTTTTCAGATGTGCTTTCCTTTGGGCACTTTTTTTTCGTTTGGAGGCTTTTTTTTTCAAAAAAATGCCCTCTTGCACCCCAAAACCGCCTTTTCTTGCGTTATATTATGGAAATAATCGCTACCTTTGCACACGATTTTGAGTCATGAAAGGAAAATTCTACATCATAGCAGTCGCCGCCGCGCTCCTCGGCACCCTTCGTGCAGGGGCGCAGAGTGCTGCCACTTCTGTCTTCGACTTCCTCAGCCTGCCCACCTCGTCCCATGCCATGGCGCTGGGCGGCAACAACCTCTCGCTCCCGGACGACGATGCCACGCTGCTGTTCCTGAACCCCGCGCTGATGTCCGATGCCAGCGACCGCGCCGTCGCCCTGAGCTTCCTCACCTACATGCAGGGCAGCAAGGCGGGCTCCGCGGCCTGGACCATGGCCCACGGCGAACGGGGCACGTGGGGCGTGGGCGCCCAGTTCGTGGGCTATGGCTCGATGAAGGAGACCACGGTGGAGGGCGTGGAGCTCGGCAATTTCTCGGCCATGGACATGGCCCTCTCCGGTGGCTATTCGTATGTGCTCACGGAGCACCTGGCCGGAGGCGCCGCGGGCAAGTTCATCTATTCCCACTACGGACCCTATTCCTCCATCGCCCTGGCCGTGGACCTCGGACTGAACTACTACGACGAGGACCACGACTTCTCGCTCTCCCTCGTGGGAGCCAACCTGGGCGGACAGGTGAAGGCCTTCGGCGACAGCCACGAGGCGCTGCCCTACGACCTGCGCCTGGGCCTGACCAAGCAGCTGGCCAACGCGCCCATCCGCTTCTCTCTCTCCCTCGTGGACCTCACGCGCTGGCGTGCCCGCCAGTACTACAGCCCCGACGGCGACCCCTCTGCCGGCCGCATCCTGACCAACCACATCGTCCTCGGCGTGGACGTCCTGCCGGTGAAGCAGGTATATATCTCCCTGGGCTATAACTTCCGCCGCGCCTACGAGATGAAGGCGGCCGGCGGCAGCCATGCCGCAGGACTCTGCTTCGGTGCAGGACTGGACATCAAGCGGTTCCGCCTCGGACTGGCCTACGCCAAGTACCACCTCTCCGTGCCCAGCTTCATGATCACCGCGCAGTACAGCCTCAGGTGAAAAAAAGAGCCCACCCCCGGCCCGATAACCCGAATTCTCGAAACATCGATAACTCGAAACATCGAAACTTCGAAATATCGAAATAACGAAATCCCGAAATCCCGAAATCCCGAAATCAAAATAATTCCCCCGATATGAAGAAGATCACCATCGCCATCGACGGCCACAGCTCGTGCGGCAAGAGCACCATGGCCAAGGACCTCGCCCGCGAGATCGGCTACATCTACATCGACAGCGGCGCCATGTACCGCTGCTGCACCCTCTTTGCCCTGCAGCAGGGACTGATCCTGCCCGACGGCAGCATCCAGACCGACGAGCTGGAGCGCCGCATGCCCGAGATCCATGTCAGCTTCCGCCTCAATGCCGAGACGGGGCGCCCGGACACCTATTTAAATGACGTGTGCGTGGAGCGCGAGATACGCACCATGGAGGTGTCGTCCCACGTCAGCCCCATCGCCGCCCTGCCCTTCGTGCGCGCTGCCATGACGGCGCAGCAGCAGCTCATGGGCCGCGAGGGAGGCATCGTCATGGACGGACGCGACATCGGCACCGCCGTCTTCCCCCATGCCGAGATGAAGGTCTTCGTCACCGCCTCCGACGAGATCCGCGCACAGCGCCGCTACGACGAACTCGTGGCCAAGGGCGAGGCCGCCGATTTCCAGCAGGTGCTGGAGAACCTGCGGGAGCGCGACCACATCGACAGCACCCGCGCCGTGGCTCCCCTGCGCCAGGCCGACGACGCCCTCGTGCTCGACAACAGCCACATGACCATCCCCCAGCAGAAACAATGGCTGCTGGACAAGTTCCACGAAATAGCGGATTAATCTTCTTCGATATTCCGGAATCCCGGCATTCCGGGATATCGATATTACGTTATAACGCATCATTCCCTTGACCATCGAGATTGACACCGGCTCCGGCTTCTGCTTTGGCGTCACGCGCGCCATCGGCAAGGCCGAGGAAGAGTTGCAGCAGGGGCGTCCCCTCTACTGCCTGGGCGACATCGTGCACAACGGCCGCGAGGTGGAGCGCCTGCGGCAGCTGGGCCTCGTCACCATCGACCACGACCAGTTCGCGCGGCTCCGCGACGCCAACGTCCTGCTGCGCGCCCACGGCGAGCCGCCCTCCACCTACCGGCAGGCCGCCCGCAACCGCATCAACCTCATCGACGCCACCTGCCCCGTGGTGCTCCACCTACAGGAGCGCATCCGCCGCGAGTATGAGTCCGACCCCGCGCGCCGCCGCCAGATCGTCATCTTCGGCAAGCCCGGACATGCCGAGGTCCTCGGACTCGTGGGGCAGACCGGAGGCACCGCCATCGTCATCGAGGGCCTGGAGGATGCCGCACGCCTGGACTTCCAGCGCGACATCTGTCTCTACAGCCAGACCACCAAGCCCCTGGACACCTTCCGCAGCATCGTCGATTTCATCCAGCAGCACATAGCTCCCACGGCCACCTTCACCTACGCCGACACCATCTGCCGCCAGGTGGCCAACCGCATGCCCCACATCCGGGAGTTCGCCGCCCGCCACGACGTCGTCCTCTTCGTCTGCGGCCACAAGAGCAGCAACGGGCGCGTGCTCTTTGCCGAGTGCCGGCGTGCCAATCCCCGCTCGTATATGATAGACTCCCCTGCCGAAATCCAGCAGGCCTTCTTTGCTGGATTCGACAAGGGAGCCCTCTCCGTGGGAATCTGTGGGGCCACCTCCACTCCGAAGTGGCTCATGGAGCAATGCCGCGACTTCATCCTCAACAACACCTTTGCCTGACCGCCGCCGCTGCTCCGGCTAATTCGTCGTTCTCCGTCCAGTCCGTATCCGTTTTTGGATACTCAGAGTCTCAGCCGATGCTCTTTCCCAGGTCGAAAGCCTCCTGCAGTTTGGCATTGCCTTCTATCTCGCGGGCAGCGTTCACGCCACTCGTATATGTTTATTGTTTGCTAAATAGGAATTTATGCCTGCTCAATGACGCAGGTGTGCTGCTTCGTCTGGCGGTCGAGGGTGTTTACAGCAGCGCGAAGTAGGTGTCGAGGAGTTGTTTGGCGGCGATGAAGGAGGTCTTCTGGCCATCGAGCACGCTCTGCTCGGCACGGGGGAGGAGGGAGGCGATGGTGGCGTTGTTGTAGAAACCGCTGAGCAGCTGCTCGTGGATGCTCTCGTACATCCAGTACTTGGCCTGCTCGGCACGGCGGTGCTGGAAGTAGCCGTTCTGGCGGACGAAGTCGATGTACTCGTAGATCATGTCCCACACCTCCTTGATGCCGAGACCGTAGAAGCCGCTGTAGCAGAGCACCTTGGGCAGCCATCCGCTGTCGGGCATGGGGAAGAGGTGCAGGGCGTTCTGGAACTGGCGGGCGGCGAGGTGGCAGGCATCGACGTTGTCGCCGTCGCATTTGTTGATGACGATGCCGTCGGCCATCTCCATGATGCCGCGCTTGATGCCCTGGAGCTCGTCGCCGGTGCCTGCGAGCTGGATGAGGAGGAAGAAATCGACCATGGAATGGCAGGCTGTCTCGCTCTGTCCCACGCCCACGGTCTCGACGAAGATCTTGTCGAAGCCTGCAGCCTCGCAGAGGATGATGGTCTCGCGCGTCTTGCGTGCCACGCCGCCGAGGGAGCCAGCACTGGGGCTGGGTCGGATGAAGGAGTCGGGGTGTACGCTGAGTTTCTCCATGCGTGTCTTGTCGCCGAGGATGCTGCCCTTGGTCTTCTCGGAGCTGGGGTCGATGGCGAGCACGGCCAGGCGTCCGCCGGTGCGCTGGAGCACGTGGATGCCGAATTCGTCGATGCTGGTGCTCTTGCCGGCTCCGGGCACTCCGCTGATGCCTATGCGTATGCTGTTGCCGCTGTAGGGCAGGCATTTCTCGATGACTTCCTGCGCCACGGCCTGGTGCTCGGGGTTGGTGCTCTCGACGAGGGTTACGGCCTGACCGAGGATGGCGGTGTTGCCCTTGAGGATGCCTTCGACGTAGTCGTCGGCGGTGAGGCGGCGGCGTGCGAAGCGGCCGCGCTGCAGGTAGGGGTTGACGATGGAGGGCTGTTCTACGCCGCTGTTGACGACCAGTCCCTTGTATTCTTCGTTGTTCTCTGGATGTTCCATGATTGTTGGTTTTTTCTGACCACGGATTACACGTATTACGCGGTTCCTTGATGATTCCTGTCCGTGTAATCCGCGAAATCCGTGGTCTTTGTTATTTCACTCGGATGGTAGTCTTGGGTCGTGCAGGGTCGTTGGCGATGATGAGCACGCGGGGCTGGGACTTGGCCTGGCGGAGGTGCTGGGCCAGGACGGTGACCTTCAGCTTGGCAGTCTTTCCGGGCTGGATGGTGCGGTTGCTGAGGCTGACGTTGAGGGCCCGGCCATAGACCTGGACGTTGGAAACGATGAGCGGCGAGCGTCCGTCGTTGCGCACGAGGATGGTCTGGGTGGCTTTCTTCTTCTTCCCCAGGTCGCCGAAGACGAGGCTGTCCTGCGAGAGCACCATGTGTGGTGCTGCTGCCATCTCCTCTGCGGTGAGGTGTGAGAAGGCCGGCAGGAGCACGGTGGATACGGTGATCTCATTCTCGGGCGAAACGCGGTCGCCCAGCTTACGCGCCAGATAGACGCTGGTCTCGGTGAGTCCGTAGTTCTTCAGGCGCTCGCTGTCGAGGGTGAGAATGATGCGCCCCATGCGTCCTCCGGCCAGCTTCTCGGGCAGGTAGCGCGCGGAGAGGTAGGGCGGCAGGTGCATGAGTTCGGGCTTGTAGCTCTCGCGGGAGACGTTGACCACCTGGAGCACGGCCTCGGGGTGGTCGCCGCTGTTGACGTCGTCGAACTCCACGACGTTGGAGCTCAGGCGGACGTTGCCCAGGTCGATGGGGAAGTCGGTGTAGTCAGAGTCCTGGAAAGTGGAGACCACGCGTCCCTGTAGGGTGAGGTAGGTGGGTTCGCTGGAGGCGTTGGTATATACTTCGAGCTCCTTCTGGAAGGTGCCGAGGAGCTGTGCATCGTAGATGGCCTCGATCTTGGTCGAGGCTCCGGGAGCGATGGGTTCGCGGGGGTAGGTGACCTGTGTGCATCCGCAGGAGGCATGGACGGCCGTGAGGAGCAGAGGCTCCGTGCCGCTGTTGCGCAGCTCGAAGTGTACGGCCTTGGGTTGCTGGAACATCACTTCGCCCAGGTTGAGGATGTCGTTGGCGATGTCCATGCGCGGCTGGGCGACGGCAGTGGCGGCACAGAGGAAGAGGGTGGCAGCGGCGAGGCTGCATGAGGTGGTGGTCTTGAAGAATGTCATCATCCTATGTTCTTTCTACTTCTTTCTTTTAGGCATCTTGGGTTTGACGGGCTCCACTCCGGAGTGGGTGACTCGCACGGGCAGTATCATCCCGTCCTTGTCGAAGAGAAGGCGGTCTATGCACACCTGGCGGTGGAAGCCGGGGCCCATCTTCTTGTCGATGTAGGCGGGGTTGATGCGGTGGTAAACGATGTACCAGTCATCATAGCCGGGCACGCAGATGACGCTGTTGTGCGCCGGTCCGAAGATGTCCTGCTGGGGATTCTGCTGGAGCACGATGGGCTTGGCCGCCACGCTGATGGGACCCGTGGGGGAGGAGGCGGTGCCGTAGGCCACGTGGTAGTTGGGCGAGCCGGTGTCGTCCACGCTCCAGAGGAAGTAGTATAGCCCGTTGCGGAAGAAGACGTAGGGTGCCTCGCGGTAGGCGTAGTCCTGCAGGGTGCCTCCCTCGGGGGTGAGCACGCGGATGGTGGTGGTGTCGATGCTGACCATGTCGTGGTTCAGCTCAGCCACAGCCATGTAGCCGTTGCCCCAGTAGAGGTAGTTCTTGCCTGTCTGGGGGTCCTGGAAGACATCGACGTCAATCTGCTGGCCTCCCTTGACGCCCTTGGGCAGTTTGTTGATGATGGGCTGTCCGTGGTCGTAGAAGGGTCCCGTGGGGGATTCGGCCACGGCTACGCCGATGGCCTTGCGGTTGGTCTGCGGGTCGTGGCCGCTGTAGTAGAGGTAGTACTTGAACTGTCCGCCCACCTCTTTCTCGATGATGGCGGGTGCCCAGGCGTTGCCGGTGGCCCAGGGCACCTGGCTGGTGGCGAGGTCGAGGACGATGCCCTCGTGCTTCCAGTCCACGAGGTTGGGCGAGGAGAAGGCGGTGAAGTAGTAGCCTCCCCAGCCGGGGACTCCGTCGGTGGTGGAGTAGATGTAGAAGCGCCCCGTCTGGTTGGAGAAGATGATTTCCGGGTCGGCGTGGAACTCCGGCAGGATGGGGTTGCCGCTCATGCGCGGCTGGCGGCTGCGCTGGGCAATGGCGGGAAGGGCAAGCAGCAGGAGGGCTGCTGCGGTGAGGAGGAGGTGTCTTTTCATTATTGTTGTCGTTTTTGGTTTCTGGATAGGGATCTCTAGGATTTCCTAGGATTTTCTAGGTTTTTCTAGGGCTTCCTAGGTTCTTCTAGGATTTCCTAGGCTTTTTCTAGGGCTTCTTAGGCTCTCTTGCTCTCAGTTCTCGCGATAGAAGTCCAGCATGTCGAAGATCTCTTCCTTGGTGGCGGTCTGGTTGATGCGGATGTCGCCCACAGTGCCGAGGAGGGTGAAGTTGACGATGCCGGCGGTGTTCTTCTTGTCGTGGGTCATGAGTTCGTAGATGCGGTCGTATTCGCGGCAGTCTAAGGGGAAGCGTCCGTAGTGGTCGCGGACGAAGTCCAGGAGCTGGTAGAAGGTCTCGCGGGGGAAGTCCAACCGCTTGACACTCAGGTAGAGTTCGCAGACGAGTCCCCAGGCGACGGCATAGCCGTGGAGCACGGGGCGGTGGTTGGCCATGGCCAGGCTCTCGAAGGCGTGGCCCACGGTGTGTCCGAGGTTCAGAGCCTTGCGCAGGCCGTGTTCCTGGGGGTCCTGGAAGACGATATTCTCCTTGACGGCCACGCTGCGTGCCACCATCTGCTGGAGCTCGGCGAGGTCGGGCTGCTCGATGTCGAAACGGAGGAGGGCGTGCAGCTCTTGGGGGGTGCTGATGAGTCCGTGCTTGAGCATCTCGGCATAGCCGCTGAGCAGGTTCTCGCGGTCCAGGGTGGCGAGGAAATGGGTGTCGAGGAGCACGGCGGAGGCGTTGCGGAAGACGCCTATCTCGTTCTTCAGGCCGCAGAAGTTGATGCCTGTCTTGCCGCCTACGCTGGCATCGACCATGGCCAGCAGGGTGGTGGGGATGTTGATGAAGGCGATGCCCCGCTTGAAGGTGGAGGCGGCAAAGCCGCCGAGGTCTGTGACCATGCCTCCGCCGAGGTTGATGAGCAGGCTGTGGCGCGTGGCGCCGCCCTGACTGAGGGACTCCCAGACGCTGGCGAGGGAGGTGAGGGTCTTGGCCTCGTCCGTGGGGGGGATGGTGATGAGGGAGGGGACGAGGGAGGCGGGGGAGGTGGGGGCGACGGCGGACGGACCGCCGTCAACAGGGGTCATGGAAGGGGAGGGAGAGGGGGACTGCGGGGCAAAGGAGGGAGAGGGGGACTGCGAGGCAGGGGAGGGAGAGGGGGGCTGCGAGACAGAGGAGGGGGCTTCGGGGAGATGAAGGGCAGGGGAGAGGAGGGGCCAGCAGAGGCGGGCGGTCGTCTGGTCACAGAGGACGAAGAGGCGATCGGGCGACAGCTGCCGGATGGCAGCGCTGAGGTCTGCCGCGAGGTCGCTGGTGATGATTATTGGTTGTTTTTCCATGCAGTGGATGTTGCAATTTTGCTGCAAATATAGCACAAAGTGGGCGAAGGACAAAGGAATCGGGGACTTTTTTGAAAAAAAAACGCAAAAAGGTTTCGTGTTCGTTATTTAATGATTAACTTTGCGCCGAATTTCGGAGAAAAAGCACTTCCGACCGCCCTCCGGCGGACGGAATTTAGGGTTTTCGCGCGCACGTGAACCTTAGGATTTGGTCCTCCAAGGATAGCTTCCGTCGAAACGATATTCACTCAACAAAATAACAAACATTACATAACCAGTTCAACATTTAAAATTGCAATGAGCAAACAAACGGAAAAGATTCAGGAGCTCATCGAGCTCCGCGCCAAAGCCCGCCTGGGTGGTGGCGAGAAAGCCATTGAGAAGCAGCACGAGCGCGGCAAGTACACTGCCCGCGAGCGCATCGACATGCTGTTGGATGCCGGCAGCTTCGAGGAAATGGACATGTTCGTAACACATCGCTGCCACAACTTCGGCATGGAGAAGAAGCAGTACATGGGCGACGGCGTCGTCACCGGCTACGGTACGATTGCAGGTCGCCTTGTTTATGTCTTCGCCCAGGACTTCACGGTCAACGCCGGTTCTCTGAGCGAGACCATGGCCCTGAAGATCTGTAAGGTGATGGACGCCGCCATGAAGGTGGGCGCTCCCGTCATTGGCCTGAACGACTCCGGCGGCGCCCGCATCCAGGAAGGCATCAACGCCCTGGCCGGCTACTCGGAGATCTTCCAGCGCAACATCATGGCCAGCGGTGTGATTCCCCAGATCAGCGGTATCTTCGGCCCCTGCGCCGGCGGTGCTGTATATAGTCCTGCCCTGACGGACTTCACGCTGATGATGGAGGGCACGAGCTACATGTTCCTCACCGGTCCCGCCGTCGTGAAGACCGTGCTGGGCGAGGTCGTCACTCAGGAAGAACTGGGTGGTGCCAGCGTACACTCCACCAAGAGCGGCGTCACACACTTCACCGCCAAGACGGAGGAGGAAGCCATGGCCATGATCAAGCAGCTCCTGAGCTACATTCCGCAGAACAACCTGGAGAAGACTCCGCGCGTGGAATGCACCGACCCCATCGACCGCAAGGACGACTACCTCAACGAGATCATCCCCGACAACCCCAACATGCCCTACGACATGTATGAGGTCATCGCCAGCATCGTGGACAACGGCGAGTTCTTCGAGGTGCAGCCCAACTACGCCAAGAACATCATCGTCGGCTTCGCCCGCTTCAATGGCGAGAGCGTGGGCATCGTGGCCAACCAGCCGAAGCAGCTGGCCGGCGTGCTGGACTGCAACGCCAGCCGCAAGGGTGCCCGCTTCGTGCGTTTCTGCGACGCCTTCAACATCCCCATCGTCACCCTCGTGGATGTCCCCGGCTTCCTGCCCGGCACGGGTCAGGAGTACAACGCTGTCATCCTGCATGGTGCCAAACTGCTGTACGCCTACGGCGAGTGCACGGTGCCCAAGGTGACCGTGACGCTGCGCAAGAGCTACGGCGGCAGTCACATCGTCATGAGCTGCAAGCAGCTGCGCGGCGACATGAACTACGCATGGCCCTCGGCTGAGATTGCCGTGATGGGTGCTGCCGGTGCCGCTGCTGTGCTCTATGCCAAGGAGGCCAAGGCCATCAAGGAAGAGAAGGGCCCGGAGGCTGCCAACGAGTTCATCGCCGAGAAGGAGGCCGAGTACACCAAGCTCTTCGCCAACCCCTACAACGCTGCCAAGTACGGCTACATCGACGATGTCATCGAGCCTCGCAACACCCGCTTCCGCATCATCCGCGCACTGGCTCAGCTGGCAGACAAGCGCCTGACCAACCCCGCCAAGAAGCACGGTAACATTCCTCTGTAAAAAAGACCCACCCCCTGTCCCTTCCCTGAAGGGAGGGGAGTGGATACCTTTCAAGAATTGTAAAACATTATTAAAGAATGACCCTAAACGCCCTTCTGCTGTAAAAAGCATCTTACTCCCCTCCCTCGCAGGGAGGGGCAGAGGGGTGGGTCTGCTATTATGATTACAACACTATCAACCGATTGGGGCCTGGCCTGGGGCATGGCAGGCATCAGCGTGGGCGTGGTCTTCGTGATCCTCATCCTGCTGGTGCTCGTGCTCTACGTCTTCCACTTCGTTGCCGCAGGTACCGCTGCCAAGACCGAGTCTGCTGCGAAGCCCAAGGTGCTGACGGGTGCGGATTTCGTCAAATCGAAGCAGGCAGACATCGCCTCTGCTTCCGAGCTCGACAAGATTGCTCTTGCCACCGCCGTGTACCTCTACATGGGCAACCAGCACGACGAGGAGAGTGGCATCCTCACCATTCACCACACCGACCACACCGCTTGGCATGCCGAGCTGAACAGACATCTGTAAAGAAGACCCACCCCCAACCCCTCCCGCAATGGAGGGGAGAGCCTGCGGGGTGGATTAAGTAGCCAATTATTAACATTTAAAAGAATGACCCTATAAAACCTCCAAGCGCCAGCCGCCCCTCCATCACGGGAGGGTTCTCGATGGGGACGGGCGTCCCCGACGGGCCGAGCGGGAGGTGGGTCTGAAATCATGAAAGAATTCAAGTTTAAAATAGACGGCAAGGACTACGAAGCCAAAGTAGCCGAGCAGGACAATGGCGTCCTGGCCGTAACACTCAATGGCAACACCTATGCTGTGGAGGTGCCCGCACTGGCCCACCACGCTGTCAAACCCGTTGTGCACCACGCAGCTGCTCCCGCCGCTGCCGCAGGTGCTCCCCGCGCTGCTGCTCCCGCTGCTGCCGGCAGCATCGTGGCTCCCCTGCCCGGTACCATCAAGCAGGTGCTCGTCTCCGATGGCCAGAAGGTCAAGCAGGGCGACACCGTCATCACCATGGAAGCCATGAAGATGGAGAACGCCATCACCGCAGAGGCTGACGGCACCATTCTGAAGGTGCGCACCAGCGTGGGCGCCAGTGTGAACCAGGGCGATGTCCTCGTGGACTTCCAGGCCGATGCCGCTCCTGCCGCCGCACCTGCTGCTCCCGCTCCGAAGGCTGCTCCTGCCGCTGCTCCCGCTCCTCCTGCTGCTCCCGCCGCTGCCGGCTCCAAGAACGTCGAGGCTCCCCTGCCCGGCACCATCAAGCAGGTGCTCGTCAGCGTGGGTCAGGAAGTGGCTGCCGGCGAGACCGTGGTCGTCATGGAAGCCATGAAGATGGAGAACAACATCACCGCTGAGTTCGCCGGCAAGGTCACCGCCATCAACGTGGCTGTGGGCGACCAGGTCCAGAGCGGACAGGCAATGGTGGTGCTCGCATAAATAATTGAAAGATTGAAACATTGAAAAATTGAAAAGATGAAACAAGTCTTCAAATATTCGAGCCTTCTGGCTGTGATGTTGCTCATTCCCACGATGGTGATGGCTCAGGACTTCTCCTTCGGCGAAGCTATGAGCAAGTTCTTCGGCGAGATGGGCTTCACCAGCTTCTTCGTCGGCGAAGGATGGAAGAACGCCGTGATGATCTGCATCGCCTGCTTCCTCCTCTACCTCGCTATCAAGAAGGAGTACGAGCCCCTGCTGCTGCTGCCCATCGCCTTCGGCATGCTGCTCTCCAACATCCCCGACGCAGGCCTCTTCCACACCTCCATGTGGAACGATGAGTTCCTGAATCCCGCCAGCCCCTACTACCACTCCTACCGCCACGTGATGGCCGAGGGTGGTCTCCTGGATGTGCTCTACATCGGCGTCAAGGCCGGTGTCTATCCCTGCCTCATCTTCCTCGGCGTGGGTGCCATGACGGACTTCGGTCCCCTCATCGCCAACCCCAAGAGCCTGCTCCTCGGCGCTGCTGCCCAGCTGGGTATCTTCGCCACCTTCCTGGTCACCCAGATGGACTTCTTCGGCTTCAACCCCGCTGAGGCAGCCTCCATCGGCATCATCGGTGGTGCCGACGGTCCCACCGCCATCTTCCTGACCTCCAAACTGGCTCCCCACCTCCTGGGTCCCATTGCCGTGGCTGCCTACTCGTACATGGCCCTCGTGCCCGTCATCCAGCCGCCCATCATGCGCGCCCTGACGACTGAGAAGGAGCGCAAGATCCGTATGTCCCAGCTCCGCACGGTCTCCAAGAAGGAGAAGATCCTCTTCCCCATCATCGTGGCTATCGTCGTCAGCCTCATCCTCCCCTCCGCTGCCACCCTCATCGGATGCCTCATGCTGGGCAACCTCATGAAGGAGAGCGGCGTCGTGGAGCGCCTCAGCAAGGCCGCACAGAACGAGCTGAACAACATCGTCGTCATCTTCCTCGGAACCACCGTCGGCGCCACTGCCACGGCTGAGGCATTCCTGAACTTCCGCACCATCAGTATCCTCTGCGTGGGCATCGTCGCCTTCGGCGTGGGCACCGCAGGCGGTGTGCTGCTGGCCAAGTTCATGAACCTCTTCCTGAAGGAGAAGATCAACCCGCTCATCGGCAGCGCCGGCGTCAGCGCCGTGCCCATGGCAGCCCGCGTCAGCCAGACCGAAGGCGCCAAGGCCGACCCCCGCAACTTCCTGCTCATGCACGCCATGGGTCCGAATGTGGCAGGTGTCATCGGCTCCGCCGTGGCAGCAGGTATCCTCCTCAGCTTCCTCGGCTAAGAAGGCTCTCGCGTGTGCGCGTGTGAGCGCATACCTTAATTATTAGATAGTACATTTCAGTTTACTAACTGCACATTCCAGGGAGGCGCTCCGCAGCTGCGGCTGCGCCTCCTTCACTTTCGCAAGAAGAAGATGAGACGCATCCCCTGCCTACGCCGCCTGAAGGCTTGGCTACTGCACATCGACCGCCGCCAGCGTGACAGCGGCTTTCAGGTTGTGCGCAGCAGCGAGCACCACACATGCCCCTTCTGCGGCGAAGAGTACGAAGGTAATTTCTGCCCCCAATGCGGACTGGAGCCCGAGCTGAAATACGTCACCTGGCGCTCCTCCGTGCCCGACTTCCTGAACATCTGGAACCTCGGCAGCAGCGCCGTGTTCCGAACCATGAAACATCTGCTCTGGCGACCCGGCTACATGATCAACGACTGGCTCAACGGCCGCCGTCAGCTCTACTTCTCCCCGGTGCTCTCGCTCGTCACCGCCTGCTTCATCTTCGGACTCTGCATGTACATCCGCGGGCTCGAGTTTCCCGAATGGGATGATGTCGTGGAATTAGGGGTGGACACGGACTCGGCAACCGTAGCCCGCGAGCGGGCAGACAGCCTGCTGCTCGTCCGGGCGGACAGCATCCGGACTGCTCATGCGGACAGCCTCCTGCTGACTCCTTCGGACAGCCTCCTGCTGGCCCAAGCAGACAGCCTCCAGCTCGCCATAGACTCGCGGCCGACGCTGACAGGAGACGAACTCATTGAGCACGTGGCCATCGATGTGACCCAGCGGATAAACGACCTCCTCGCCTACTACGATGCCTGGAGCAACGAGCATTATGCCTATTCCCTCATGCTCTCCAAGCTCCTCCTGATGATAGTGCTGCCCCTCTGCTTCCGCCGAACGCCCCGGCGCCCGCATACCAGCATGCCCGAGTTCTTCTTCGCCCTGCTCTACCTCGACGCCGCCCTCATTCTCGTGGCCTCCGTCTATGTCCTGCTGACGGGCGAACTGTTGGTCGGCGGCTACTTCTATCCCATGCCCAACTGGCTCTCCGTTCCCCTGCTTATCCTGGCGCTGCGCCAGCTCTTCGGCTACAGCCTCTGGGGCACCACCTGGCGCTTCGGCGTCATCGTCCTCTGCATGTACGCCATCTTCTTCATCGTCATCTTCTGCCTCCTCCTCAGCTTCGCCTTCCAGTCCGGTGTGGCTGCCGGGGCTGCAGGCGGCTGAGGATGATGGTGCAGTCTCTTGACATTGTCGGACAATTATTGTACAAATACAACTATCCCCATCGTCTCTTCCTAGAGGCGATGGGGATTGCTTATTATTCATGAAGGGTATGAACAATATACACGCCCCTCTGTCTGTTTTATTTGCCGGTAGTGAGCGAACTGCGTTTTTCGCGGTTGTAGCTGCGGTAGTCGTCCAGGGGAATTTCCACGTCCGGCTCCGTGAGCTCGCCCTCGGCAGGCAGGCGGAAGCGGAGGTATTTGATGGTGATGCCTCGGGAGAGCCATTGCTGCTCGTAGTAGGTTCGGATGTTGAGGTCGAAAGAACCTGCAGCCTTCGAACTTTCGGGCGCAGAGGCGTACAAGTCCTCCGTGCAAGCTTCCACGGGCAGGTGGTTGTGCTCGGCCACGTAGCGGGTGTAGGTGAAGAGGAAGTTGGAGTCGGTCTTCAGGTGGATGATGCCTCCATCGGTCAGAAAATGGCGGTAGCGCTGGAGGAAGTAGGTGGAGGTCAGGCGCTTGGTGGCTTTCTTCATCTGCGGGTCGGAGAAGGTGAGCCACAGCTCCTGCACCTCGCCGGGGGCGAAGAAGCGGTCGATGATCTCGATGTTTGTCCGCAGGAAGGCTACGTTCTTCAGCCCCTCGCGCAGGGATTCCGTGGCGCCCGTCCACATGCGGGCTCCCTTGATATCTACTCCGATGAAGTTGCGGTCGGGGTAGCGGCGAGCCAGCCCCACGGTGTACTCACCACGTCCGCAGCCCAGCTCCAGCACGATGGGATTCTGGTTGTGGAAAAAGTCCTCGTGCCAGCGGCCAATGAGATTCCCGACAGGACGAGACTCAGACTCTCCCCCCTGCCCCTCCCTTGTAGGGAGGGGAGTAGATACTTCTGACCCTGGAGCGCCAATAGCTTTGAATGGACATTCGAAGACGTGGGGGTAGCTCGCCATGTCGGCGAACTTCGCTAACTTGCCTTTGCTCATCGTACAATCCGTTAATTGGATATAATGCCTCTTGCCTTGAAGGTGACCGCTCCCTCCCTAAGGGAGGGCGGGGGGAGAGTCAGTTATTCAATAACGACCTTTGTCCATCCGTGGATGTCGGGTTCGATGCCGTACTGTATGTCCACGAGCTTGTGGTAGAGGCGTGTGGAGACAGGTCCGGGCTGTCCGTCCTTGGCGAAGACGTAGCTGTGGCCCGTCTGGGGATCATCGATGCGCTCGATGGGGCTGATGACGGCAGCCGTGCCGCATGCACCAGCTTCCTCGAAGGTGGAGAGCTCCTCGAGAGGAATCTGGCGGCGCTCGACCTTCAGTCCGAGGTCCTCGGCCAGCTGCATCAGGCTCATGTTCGTCACGCTGGGCAGGATGCTGTGGCTGAGGGGCGTGACATAGGTGTTGTCCTTGATGCCGAAGAAATTGGCAGCGCCGCACTCGTCGATGTACTTCTTCTCCTTGGCATCGAGGTAGAACTCGCAGCTGTAGCCTTGCTCATGAGCCCACTGATTGGCCTTGAGGCTGGCAGCGTAGTTGCCGCCGACCTTGTAGCATCCAGTGCCCAGGGGGGCAGAGCGGTCGTAGTCGCGTGTGATGACGTAGGGGTTGGTGGCGAAGCCTCCCTTGAAGTAGGGACCCACGGGTGTGACGAAGATGACAAAGAGGTATTCCGATGCGGGGTGCACGCCCACCTGTGCCGTGGTGCCGATGAGCAGCGGGCGCACGTAGAGGGTGGCTCCGCTCTCGTAGGGCGGGATGAAGCGTTCGTTCAATCGGACGACCTTCTTGACCATTTCCACGAAGCGCTCGGTGGAAATCTCGGGCATGACGAGTCCGCGGCAGGTGGCCTGCAGGCGGGCAGCGTTCTCCTCGGGACGGAAGATGCGCACCTTGCCGTCGGGGCAGCGGTAGGCTTTCAGGCCTTCGAAGGCTTCCTGGCCGTAGTGCAGGCAGGTGGCGGCGATACTCAGGTTGATATTGGTGTCGGAGGTGACTTCTATCTCACCCCACTTGCCGTCGCGGTAAACGCAACGGACGTTGTAGTCGGTCGGCACATAACCGAAGGACAGATTCTGCCAATCAATTTCTTTCATCTTTATGGTTCAATTTGCGTTTTCGGCTGCAAAATTACATAAAAACTATGTAACTGCCGCACAAAACGTAAGGAAAGTGCAGGCGTGCGCGAACTCATGCGTCGCTTTTTGACGCATTTAGGAGTTTCTCCACCTCCTGCTCGGCGGCGGTGAGTTTCTGCTGGCAGAACTGCAGCAGCTGTTGGGCATCCTTCAGCTTGGTTACGGATTTACTGATTTATGAGGCAAAAGTACGAAAAAGTGGCGAGAAACGTGCTCTCAGAGCAAACTTTTTCCTGTAAGTGGTACCTTTTTATGGAAGAAAGGGCTATTTTTGCACCCGAAAACAAAAGCATAGTGCCTCATGAACGATATTTCCATCGACGAACTCTTCGAACACCACGGCATCAAACCGACAGCCAATCGTCAGCTGGTGGCCCGCGCCTTGGCGGACAGCCGTCGCCCGCTCTCGCTGGCAGAACTGGAGGAACGGCTGGTGACGTTGGACCGCTCCAGCATCTTCCGAGCCCTGACACTCTTCCGCGACCAGCATCTGGTGCACGTCATCGAGGGCGGCGGCGAGGGGGTTCACTATGAACTCTGCCAGAGCCACAGCCACGAGACGGACGACGACCAGCACGCTCATTTCCATTGCGAGGTGTGCCATCGGACGTTCTGCCTGCAGGAGATTCCGGTGCCCGTGGTGGATTTGCCGGTGGGCTACGAGGCCACCTCTGCCAGCTACCTCATCAAGGGTATCTGTCCTGATTGTGCTCGTGCGCGCAGTTCCTATGATTTCGAGCGCGGGTGGCTGGCATAACCCCTTGGCTCTTATTTGACAACAGATTTCACTTGGCCGTCGGCCAGGCGGGTGGTGATGTGCGTGCCAGGGCGAAGGTCCTGGGCAGAGCGCAGCAGGTGGCCGTCGATGAGGGTGAGGGAGTAGCCGCGGCGGAGCTGTCGTTCGGGCGCGAGTGTCTCGAGGCGCTGTCGCAGGAGTTCGTGGCGATGGCGCTCGCGCTCGAGTTGGCGGTGCAGGGCAGAGCGCTGACGTTGTTGCAGCAGGTCCATGCGGTGGCGCTGTCGCTCAGTGATGAGCACGAAGGTTCGCGGGAGGGTGGTCGTCAGCTGGTCCAGCCGGGCACGGGCTCGCTGCAGACGCTGGCTGGTGCTTTGGAAGATGCGGCGGTTGAGTTCCTCCAGACGCACTAGTTGTTGTGCCTGGTAATCAACGAGGAAAGCAGCCGCGGCAGTGGGAGTCTTCACGCGCGTGTGGGCTACATAGTCCAGCACGGTCTCGTCCCGCTCATGGCCGATGCCCACAATGACGGGCAGGGGCATCTGTGTGATGGCAGCTGCGAGCGTGTAGGTGTCGAAGTCCGAGAGGTCGCTGGTGGCACCTCCGCCTCGGATGATGACGACGCAGTCCCAGCGGTCGGCTTCGTCGCAGATGGCAGCCAGGGCGGCGAGCACACTCTCTTCGACGTTGGCGCCTTGCATCACGGCGGGGAAGAGCTGCACGTGGAAGTGGAGGCCGTAGTCGTTGTTCTGCAGCTGGTCGCAGAAGTCGCCATAGCCGGCAGCGGAGGCTGAGGAGACGACGGCGATGCGCTGCAGCAGTGTGGGCAGCGGCAGCTGTTGGTTGTCGTGCAGGATGCCGTCAGCTTCCAGGCGTTGCAGGATCTCACGGCGGCGGGCGGCCATGTCGCCCAGGGTGTAGCTGGGGTCGATGCTCAGGATCGTCAGCGAGTAGCCGTAGAGTTCGTGGAATTCCACGCCGACGAGCACGCGCACCTTCAGCCCGGCACGCAGACGTTCGCCAGTGGCGCGCTCGAAGAGGGGCGCTATCATATTATACGTCCGCGCCCACGCCACGCCTCGCGCCTTGGCCACGAGGGCGCGTCCGCTGTCGTCCTTCTGTACGAATTCGACGTAGAAGTGCCCGTTGGATGCCAGCCGGGCTTCGGACAACTCTGCTTCGAGCCAGTACTCGCCGTCGAGGGTCTGCTCAATGGCTGTGCGGACGAGGCGGTTGAGGGAGAGGAGGGTGAAAGAATGCACGGACTCTTCCCCCTGCCCCTCGCTATGGGGGAGAGGTGTTATATCGAATGGCGTTTGAAACAAATTTCTCTCCATGTGATTCTGTTCTTGTTTGGTAATTCTGTTCTTCCCGGCAAGGCGGATGCAATCTTCCCTGCAAGGCGGACCGAAGACGGGACTAAGTGTTCCGGCTGGATGGGCTGGCGGAGGAGAGGGCTTGTATCATAAGTCTTGCAGCCCTCTGTGGTGCTCCGGGCTCGCCCAGCTTGGCAGCCATCTCCTCGTATCCGCGGAGCTGTGCCTCGCGTGCACATCCTCCGGGCAAGATGCTCTCGAGGTGATGTCGGCAGGCTTCCACGGTCATCCCTCTGGCTATCAGTTCAGGTACCACCTCGCGCCCGGCAACGAGGTTGACGAGTGAGACGTAGGGAATCTTCAATACGAACTTGCGGGCAATGCTGACCAGGAGACCTGCCTGCATATAGTAGCAGACGACCTGCGGCACACGCAGCAGCGCCGTCTCCAAGGTGGCTGTGCCGGAGGTGACGAGGGCCGCGGTGGAGTGGGAGAGGAGAGCGTAGGTCTGGTCGTAGAGGACTTCTACTTCATAGCCCGCAGTGTACTTGTCATACGTGGCAGGCCCTATGGACGGAGCACCAGCGATGATGAGGCGATAGCGGTCGGCGAAGGGCTTGGCGGCAGCAAGCATACGTGGCAGGTTGTCGCGGATTTCCTGCTGGCGGCTGCCGCAGAGGATGGCGATGATGGGGGCTCCTTTCGTAATTTCCTGAAATGTGCGATCAATAGGTCCGTGCAACTCTGGGGCTTGAGCTTGGTATTCCGCCACTTCATCCACGGTGGGATTGCCGACGTAGTGAATGGGGTAGTGGTGCTTGCGTTCGAAGAAATCGACTTCGAAGGGAAGAATGGAGAATATCTCGTCCACGTCGCGTCGAATGGCCTTGATGCGCCTTTCCTTCCACGCCCACAGCTTGGGGGCGATGTAATAATAGACGGGACAGAGCTGGCGGTCGTGAACGTAGCGTGCTATCTTCAGGTTGAAGCCGGGGTAGTCCACGAGGATGACGACATCGGGATGCCAGGCGGCAAGGTCGTTCTTGCACTGGCGCATGCCGCGCAGGATGGTGCGGGCGTGGAGGACTACGTCGATGACGCCCATGTAGGCCAGGTCGCGGTAGTGGCGCACGAGGGTCATGCCCTCTGCTTGCATCAGGTCGCCTCCGAAGCCACGGAACTCTGCCGCAGGGTCTTCGGTTTTCAGGGCGGCAATGAGGTGGGAAGCATGGAGGTCGCCGCTGGCCTCGCCTGCGATGAAGTAGTACTTCATAAGAGTGTGTTGATGTGCTGGGTTGCGTGGTAAGCGGTGGTGTCCACGGTGACGGGGACGATGGAGCAGTAGCCGGCGCGCAGGGCGGCAAAGTCCGTGTCGGTGGCTTCGGGTTCGAGGTCGGTGAACTCGCCCGTCAGCCAGAAGCAGCGTTGACCGCGGGGATTGTGTGCATCTGTCCATTCGGCACTCCAGCGCCCACGAGCCTGTCGGCAGACTTGCCAGCCGCGGAACTTGTGTGCTATCGGGAGGTTGATGTTCAGGCAGACATCTTGCGGCAGTCCCTGTTCCAGCACCCGGCGGCAGAGAGCAGCCGCGGCAGCAAGGGTGTCCTCGCTGACGGGGTGGTCCTCATAGCGCTGGCCTCGCTGGAGATAGAGTGAGATGCCGATAGAGGGGATGTCCTTCATGCAGCCTTCGAGTACGGCGCCCATCGTTCCGCTGTAGTGGATGCTCACGCTGGCGTTGTCACCGTGGTTGATGCCGCTGAGGATGAGATCAGGCTTGCGAGGCACGATTTGTTCCAGGGCGAGCTTCACGCAGTCCACGGGGGTGCCGGTGCAGGAGTAGAGGTGGAGACCCTCAACGTATGGCGAGGGCACCGTGGCACCTTCCTGGGTCCCTGCGGTTAGGGAGGAAAGTGGGTTGGGGGATTGTGTCTTGTCAGAAGTGAGGGGAGAATAGCTGACGGGGGTGGTGCTGGTGATGGCGGCGGCGGCGCCAGAGCGTGCGCCGTCGGGAGCGACCACGTAGATTTCGCCTAAAGGAGCTACTGCACGCGTAAGGGCTTGTATGCCAGCGGCCTGGTAGCCGTCGTCGTTGGTGATGAGTATCAGAGGGGTGTTCACTATGTATGGATTGGTTATTCTTGGATGGTGGTGTGAGACAGTTGTGACTTTGATGTGTTGCAGGGGCAGGGGTCATTTCACGTCGAGCTCCACGGCGTTGGTGTGGCTGCTGAATTCGGGCGCATAGATGCACTGCAGCCGACAGAGCCCTGTGGTATAGCGCCCGGTTCGGTCGATGAAGGACGTCTCTTCGAGGACGTAGGTGCCCTTGGGCAGGCTGTCGAAGAAGTAGTCGGTGTGGGCATCGCGCACAGCACGGTAGTAGCCGAGTCCGCCTTGGTAGCGGTAGCCGGAGATCTGTTCCGCAGGCTCGGCAGCGGCAGCACGGTCGGCACGCAGGCAGACGTACTCATAGTCGCGGTCGGCAGTGATGATGTAGCGGGTGGTGAGCTTGTCGCCCAAGCGGGGAGCGGTGCTGCTCAGCTTGCGGCGGATGGTGAGGCCTGTTGAGTGGGCGCTGGCATCGGCGATGGGGGAGAGGTACTGCGCATAGACAGCTCCCCAGGCTTCGCTGGGCGAACGGCGCTCCACGGTGATGGAGGTGGGGGCGGCACCGTCAGTGAAGGTGGCGCGGAGGTAGCCGAGGGCGGCGGGGGAGGGAGATTCCGCGCAAATATGCGCGGCACCCAACCGGGAGACTGACTGGGAGGAGGCAGACTGGGAGGCAGAGGGGGAGGAGGCAGACTGGGAGACAGGGGAGAGAGTGCCTGACTGGGAGGCTGAGGGGGAAGTGATGGGGGATACGGGGACCTTGCGCTTGCCGAAGTGGAGGGTGAGGTTGTCCTTGGCGGTGCTTTGGAGGTCGGCTGCTCCTGCGGTTCCGTGGAGGAGGGCGTAGATGGCGTCGGTGGTGCAGATGCTTGATTCCCACATCTGGGTGCGCTTCTGCTGCAGCAGCCATCGACGGAGGCCGCCGTTGAGGGTGTGATCCTCGGGAGCCAGCTCGCGCATGGCTTCCATGGCCGCGGTGTGTATGATGACCTTATGCCCGGTGGGTGTGAAGCTGCCTCCGGCGTAGTCGAAGAAGGTGCCGTGGGCTGTGGTGGTCGTCAGGTGCTCCTTCATCGAGTCGAAGTAGAGACTGGATTCCTTGTCGCGACCGTAGTCCTTCAGCACGATGGCCGCCATGGCGCGTTCATCGTTGGTCATGCCTGCCACGCTGCCCTTCAGGTGGTCCAGGAGGTAGCGCACGTCAGCCTGCTGGGCTTTCGAGAGCGATATGCCAGCCCGCTTGGAGATATAGATGTAGTGCAGGTGCATGAGAGCTCCCGTGTTGATGGTAGCACCCTTGGCCTCAGCTTTCTTCATCTCCTGAATCATCTTGGCGTTCTCCGTGGCCACGAAAGTGAACGCCTGTTGCAGAAGGATATTGGTTTGCTGGCGGATGTCGGGGGAAAGCGATGAGAAGTCATCCGTAAGCGTGCGCAGATGTGTCAGTTCCATGCATACCAGACGAGTCATCAGCTCGCTGCTGCGCATACCCGGGAACCACGAGAAACCACCGTCGGGTTCCTGCCGCTGGCGAAGTTTTTCGAGGGCGCCTCCGATGCGGTTGGCTACGAGGTTCTCGTTGAAGAGGTCGATGAGCTGTGCACGGCGTTCGGCATCGCTGTCGGCTTCGCGCAGCCAGGGTGTCTCGGAGAGGAGGAGCTCCTTGAGGTCGGCGTCGGTGGAGAGGGGGCTGGCCTTGGCGGAAGAACCGCCAAGCACACTTCTCCTGGAAGAGGACGAGGAGGACGAAGAGAGGGAAGAGGATGAGGCCGTAGCTTGCTGCTTCCAGAGGGCGATGATGTCATGGAGGCGGGGGGTGGTGGCGGCGATGTGGGCTGCCAGGGTGTTGGCGTAGAACACGGAGGTGATGGAGAGGACATCGTCGTTTTGCGGTTCGCGCAGGGCGGGCAGAGCCTGAACGACATTCCAGATGGGATGTGTGGTATATTCCACGGTCAGGCGGCGCTGGGTGGCCGAGGCTGCATTGTGGTTGAAGAGCGACGAGAGGTCGGTGGTGAAGGTGCCTTGGCCGTCGGCTTGAATCTCAACACTCTCTGTGAGGTGCTCCTTCGATGATAAGATGGCGAGGTAGTGCTGTTCGCCATCGGAGAACTCCTTGGTCTCGGCAACGAAGCGTACAGCCACGATGGGCAGTTCTTCCGTGGGCGAGTAGTCGAAGGAGAGTACTGCTTCGCCCTTGGCTTCAGCCGTGAAGGCGGCTTTCTTCTTGAGGATAACCTTCTCCGTCTCAGGGTCAAAGACCTCGAGTCGGGCGTTGCCGCTGAGGGGCTGCTCCGTGAGATTCTGGATGGAGGCACGCAGGCTGCCCTGGTCACCGGCACGGAGGAATCGGGGCATGTACAGTCGTGCCATCACTTCCTTGCGGGCAATGGTTTGCGCCTGGATATTGGCCGTCTGGAGGTCGCTGGTATGTGCGATGCCGAGTAGCTGCCAGGTTGTGAGGCTCTCGGGCAGGGTGAAGGAGAGGGTGACTTCGCCTGTGGCGGGGTCGCTGTGGAGGCGAGGCAGGAAGGCGGCAGTCTCGTTGAAGTTGGTGCGCAGGGAGGCGGGGGCTGCGGAGAGGGCTTCGTCGGCGGACGAACCGCCGACAACGGGGCTTCCGTCGTCTTCGTCTTCCAGGACTTCTGTTCCGGCGATGCGCCCTTGCAGGACTTCAGTTCCGGCAATGCGTCCTTGCAGGGCGGCGTTCTGGGGAGCAGCCTTCGCGGCCATCATCATGGGAGCAGGCATGGGCGCTTCGAGCATATCGGCGGTGGCCATGGAGGCCTCTTCCATCACCACTCCTGCAGCCCGGCTGGATTTCATCATCCTCATGCCATACATCGGAAAACCGAAAGAGAGACCGGCTGTCCACTTCGGGTCAAAGGCATCGAAGTCAAGAGCCTTGAAGTTGTAGTCCTTCATGGCGAAGTAGAGGTGCTGTGAGGCATTGCCGCTGGCGAAGAAGTCCTGCGAGCGCCATGGCATGAAGCGCAGGCGGTGGTAGCGATGGACGATGAAGTCCCACGTGTGAGGTGTCAGTTGGTCGAGGGAGGCATCGTAGATGGTGGCCATGAGGTTGGCGCTGACGGGCTTGCCCTCAGCATCGGTCAGCCGCAGCGTCCACGTCTCGTGGTCGCCGGGATGCAGTCGGTCGCGGAACGAGGTCCATTGCCACTTCAGCTGCTTTGAGGGCAAGGTCAGCTTCAGGGCGTGGCTGTTCGTGTAGCATGTTCCTTTTTTGACGAAGGCGATATGCACGGTGGCGCCGTCGCCATACTCGGGTAGGTAGGGAATCTCCATCGTGCGCAGTTCATTGGACAGGGGAATGAGTTCGCTGCGAATCAATCCGTCCTGACCAGTGAGGCTGAAGTAGAGGGCAACGTCCTCAAAGCTGCTGCCTAACTGAATGCGGGCAGGATGCTGAGCGTCGAAGGTGTCGGTGGGGCAATAGAGCCACTGCTCGGCGCTGCGGGGCAGGCGGGTGTCGTCCATCGAGAAGAGGTAGAAGTGCGCGCGGGCTGTGGCGGTGTCGGAGCCAGCGCGGGCTGTGGCGCGCAGTTCATAGTCGCCCGAAGGCAGGGCGCGGAGGACGGCTTCGAGGTCCGACGCGGACGCGTCGGCCACCACGGCCTCGATGGCTGAAGCGGATTCCTTGCCGGCGCTGGAGAAGTCCTCGTTGGAGGTGGAGAAGTCCTCGTTGGAGGGGGAGGAGGCTGCTGCTTGGGCGGGATAGATGGCACAGCGGATGTCGCCCTCCACGGGCTTGCCCGTGGAAGACAGGAGGGAGAAGGTGGGCGGCTGGAGGCGGTCGCGATCCTGCTGCTCGTTCATGGTGATGTTCAGTCGCAGGGGCGTGGTGCAGAGGGGCACGCGCAAGTTGCCTTCGCGTGTCTCGCCGGCAGCACTCAGCACTTCGACGTTCAGGCGAAGCACCAGTCCATAGGTCAGCGCCTCGGCCGGAATATCTTTAAGAGGTACGCGCGCGAGGAACGTGCCGCTGTCGTCGGTCTGAAGGGTGTCGATGGGGAACTCCGGCGAATCGTCGTGGCGGAACCACCAGAAATAGGGGTAGGTGAACTGATAGGTTCCCGTGACACGGGCATCGCGGACGGGCACGCCGTTGTAGCCGATGGCCTTGCCTGTGAGGGTGATGCTGTCCTGCGGCCATTGCAGGGCGGGCGCTTCGTCCATCTTCACTTCGAAGGTGGGGCGCTTGTATTCCTCCAAGCGGAAGCTGACACTGCCGCCGTCGGTCTGAATGCGATAGACACCGGGCAAGCCTCCTTCCGGCAGGGCGAAATCTGCGGTGAAGACACCCATGGAGTCCGTGGTGACGTCTTGATCATCGACGATCTTCCAGTTGGCATCGCGAAGATGCAGGTTGAGGGCATGTCCGGCTTTGGCTTGGGCGTCCCAGTGCAATTGATTGTAGGCAATGCCGCTGAGGTGCACCGTCTGCCCGGGGCGGTAGATGGCGCGGTCGGTGTAGAGGCGAATCGTCAGGCTCTGCTGTTCCTCGTCCAGCGAGGGCACGCCTCCCCACAGCGATTCTTCCGGGAGATAGTGGTCCTTGACGGCTGCTCCCGAGGCAGATGAGGGGGGCACCGTTGCTGCGACCTGAAGAACCAGCCTGCTGCGGTTGCCCTTGTTGATTTGCCGGAATCGAGCTACCCCCTTGGCGTTTACTTGCTGGGAAGAAACGAGGGTCCGCTTGCCCGAACGGCCTTCTACTTGGTAGAGGTCGGCATGTGCGCCTGCCACAGGCTGTCCGCTTTCGGCATCAACCACGATGACTTCCAGCTCATTCTCCGTGAGGAAGCGGTGCATGGTCTTCAGCGAGGTGACGCGGAAGAGGCTGTACTGATTCGTGACGGTCTTCTTCAAGGCTTCGCGCTCATCGGTGGTTGCGGAGTAGAGAATGGCGTAGCGCCCCACGGCAGGGGCTGTCCACCGCAGGGTGTCTTCGATTGTCTGATAGGGTTTCCCGCGTTTGACGGTCGGGCGCAAGGTCTCGATGAGGGTGGCATTGCGGCGGAAGTACTCGTTGACGGAGTGCTTGCTCTTCTCGATCATCTCCTCCTGGAAGTCATCCTTCAGACGGTAGATGGACAGCTCCACGGCGGTGGCGTTCTGGGTGGTCAGCTTCCAGGTGTAGGTCTTGCCCGGATAATAGATGTCATTGCCGGACCATATTACAGACGGGCGGCGCAGTTCGTTGAGGGCACTGCGAATCATCCCGATGCGTTCGTAGCGTGGATAGCGCCGTATGGCTTCCTCTGCCCACTCCACCTTCTTGGCTGCAGTGGCCACTTCCGCATCGGAACGCAGCAGTCGGTCGTAGATTTCTGCGCAGAGGGGCAGGTCGGCGTAGGTCTTTGTGAGAGCCAGCAACTTATCTACCTCAGCGTTCCTGCCTGCGTTGTCGCCATAGGTGTCTTCGTAAGCCAGTCGGATGAGGTCCAGATCCATCAGCAATTGGGCTTCGCGATTGCCCTGTCGTTGGTATTCAGTCTTGATGGCAGTTCCGTCCACGCCATCTCTCCAGATATCGCGGTGCTGGTCCCGTGCCCGCTGCCAGAGGATATGGAGCAGGTCGTGGTTGAAGTAAGATGAATGCGACGCCTGGACGACGAAGGGCAGCCAGTCCTTGCTCTTCGCAGCGCCCAAAGCCGGTATGTCCACCAGCGAGAGTTGCCAGTTCTTGATGGCAGCGCTGTCATACTGCTCGCGCGTCCATTCCTTCATGTCTTCGCTCTCGAGCTGCAGCCGGCTGGCCTGGGCACGACGTCGGTTGTGCTCGTAGATTTCGGCCAGGATGGAGGCGTAGATAGCCTTCGCCTCAGGGCGCTTTTCCCGGGCGCGCAAGGCTTCCAACTCTGCAATGTCGGTGAAGAAACTGTCCGGCGCCCACTCCTGATGCAGACCGGCAGCACGCAGACGGGCACTCATGGCTTGTCCTTGGTGCCCTTCGGCTTGGGCCTTCTGCAGGATGGTTTGTACGACCTCGTAGGCCGACTGGGGCTTGCCTTCGGCTTCGAGTTTCTGTTCGGTTTTCCAGAGCGCAGAATAGGAAGAAGACGCTCCCCCCGAGGACCCTCCTCCCGCCCTCCCTGGCAGGGAGGGGGTGGTTACCTTTGAGAAAAGGGGGGCAATGGGAGAAGACATAAACAGTATTGTTAGGAAAAGGAATGAATAAAGACGTTTCATAGAATGAGCATTGATGGCATTTCTTGAATGGTAACCATTTCCTCCCCGAAGGGAGGGCGGGGGGAGGGTCCTCGGAGGGAAGAGCCTCGGGGGGAGAGTCTTCTTTTACTTCTCAGCAATCTCTGCCAGCAAGGTCTTCAGGAATGTCCAGAAACGACCTACGCTGGGGATGTTGCAGCGCTCGTTGGGTGTGTGCGGCGAGCGTAGCGTGGGTCCGAAGCTGATGAGATCCATCTTCGGATAGACCTGTCCGATGAGGCTGCACTCCAGTCCGGCGTGAACGACCTCCACCTTGGCAGGCTTCTGCTCCAGCCGCTCGTAGAGGGCTGCCATCTGTGCGGCAATGGGCGAGTCTAAGTTGGGCTGCCAGGCACCATATTCGCCGCCGTACTCCACCTTCATGCCAGCCATGCCGAAGGTACTCTCGAACATCTCCTGCTCATATTCCAGCTGGCTGTCGCAGGAAGAGCGGGCGAGAATGAGCACTTCTGCCTTGCCTTCGCCGATGCTGATGATGGCGAGGTTGCTGCTGGTCTCGACGACGTGGGGTATCGAGGGGATGTTGCGCAGCACGCCGTCGTGGCAGGCGAGAATGGCGCTGACGAGGTTGTCCTGCACCTCCTGGGGCACCTGCTTTGCGGGCAGCTCTGTGCGCTCCACGCAGATGTCTATGTCTTCCTCCACTCCGCGGAACTCGTTGGTGAAGATTCCTTTGCAGTAGTCTGCCAGCTCGCGCAGGTCGGCTTCGTTCTCTGCGGGGATGGAGAGCACGACCTCGGCAGTGCGGGGAATGGCGTTGCGCATATTGCCGCCCTTCCAGGTACACAGACGCGCATCGTCGTCCTGGATAGCCTGACGGACGAGGCGAGCCATGAGCTTGTTGGCGTTGGCGCGTCCTTGATTGATTTCCAGTCCGCTGTGGCCTCCCTTGAGACCTCCGATGGTGACCTTCACGGCGACGTCTTCCTTGTCGGTGTCCACTTCCTGATAGCCCAGGGTGGCGGTGACGTTGACGCCTCCGGCGCTGCCGATGCAGAACTCGCCCTCGGTCTCGTTGTCGATGTTCAGCAGGATGTCGCCCTTCAGCGTGTCGGCTGCCAGGTGGTTGACACCCCACATGCAGGTCTCTTCATCGGCGGTGATGAGTGCTTCGAGGGGACCGTGCTGCAGGCTGTTGTCCTCGAAGACGGCCATGATGGCTGCTACGCCCATGCCGTCGTCCGAGCCCAACGTGGTGCCTTTTGCCTTCAGCCACTCGCCGTCAATCCATGTCTCGATGGGGTCGGTCTCGAAGTTGTGGGTGCTCTCGTCGGTCTTTTGGGGCACCATGTCCATGTGTGCCTGCAGGGTGCAGCACTTGCGGTTCTCGAAGCCGGGGGTGGCGGGCTTGCGCATGACGATGTTGTCGCCTCCGTCCTTGAAGGCTTCGATGCCGCGTTCCTTGGCCCAGTCGAGCAGGAACTGCTGAATCTTTTCGAGGTGACCGCTGGGGCGGGGAACTTGGGTAAGTTTGTAGAAGTTGCCGAAGATGGCTTTCGGCTCAAGATCGTGGATGGTTGCCATAGTTAGTTTGATTTTATGGGGTTATTGGTTTGTTGCGGAGTTGGAGGGAGGGGGACCCGACGGGGAACCGTCGGGCACTGCGGCCTCGTGAACAGCGGGGGAGGCCGGAGGAACGGAGGTAGGAGGAACGGAGGTAGGAGGAACGGAGGTAAGGGGAACGGAGGTAGGGGGAACGGAGGCAGGGGAAACGGAGGCAGGGGGAACGGAGGTCAGGGCGAGGGCAGCCACGGCGTAGAGCCCGAGGACAGCTACGAGCAGGGTCTGAATCGTGTGGACAATGAGGGCGAAGAGGGCACCGTCGTTGCTATCGACTCCATAGAGCAGAAGCACCGTCTTCACCGCAAAGTGCCACGGACCGGCCCCGTTGGGAGTGGGGACCAGCACGGCAAAGGTGCCGACGACGAAGGCCACGAGCGCCACGCCCAGTCCCAGGCCGGAGGTGAAGCGGAAACAGAAGAAAGTCAGGTAGAAATGCAGGAAGTAGCACACCCAGATGGCAAAGCTGTAGAACCAGAATGTAGCCTTCCCCTCCACCTGGCGGATAGAGAGCAGTCCCTCCGTGAGTTCCTTCAGCACGGAGCGTGTCTTCGTCATGAACTGGAAACGGCGCAGCAGGATGTAACCGGTCAGCACGACCAGCACCCCGCTGATGATGGTGACGAGCCACCCCGTCGTGGTGAAACGACCGAGAAAACCGCCCAGGGAAAGCCCCGTCTCGTGGAAGAAGCGCATGAAGACAGGAATCTGCAGCACGAAGACTCCCAGCGAGAGTAGCAGGATCATCGCCATATCCACCACGCGCTCCGTGACCACTGTGCCCACGCCGCGGGTGAAGTTGCAGCCGTCGTAGCGCTTCAGCACCCCGCAGCGCAGTACTTCGCCCACGCGCGGAACCACCAGCGAGCTGGCATAGCTGAGGAACACCGCATTGATACTCGTGTGCGCGCGTGCCTCCTCGCCCAGCGGACGCAGCAATTGACGCCAGCGCAGGGCACGGAACACCTGGGCCAGGATGCCGAAGGGGAACGACAGCCACATCCACGTCCAGTTCATCTCGCTGGTGAGGGCCGTTTCCAGCGTCGCCCAGTCAAAGCCGCGGTACATCCACCACAAAATGGCAGCACCGAGCGCCACGGGGAGCAGAATTTTGAGGATTGAGCGCAGTGTTTTCAATTCTTTTCCGTATTTTTGCTGCAAATTTAAGGATTTATCTCCGATTTATGCCTACAGTAAAGCCAAAAAAGTTCCTCGGACAACACTTCTTAACGGATTTAACCATTGCTGAGCGCATAGCTGACACCGTAGATGCACTTCCGGACCTCCCAGTTCTGGAAGTAGGGCCTGGCATGGGAGTCATGACGCAGTTCCTCATGCAGAAGCCGCGACCGCTGAAGGTCGTGGAGCTGGACTTCGAGTCCGTGGACTACCTCAGGCGCACCTGGCCGCAGATGGAGGACAACATCATCGAGGATGATTTCCTGAAGATGCACCTGGACCGCACCTTCGGCGGACAGCCTTTCGTGCTCACAGGCAACTATCCCTACAACATCAGCAGCCAGATATTCTTCAAGATGCTGGAAAATAAGGACTTGATACCCTGCTGCACCGGCATGATCCAGAAGGAGGTGGCAGACCGCATCTGTGCGCGTCCCGGCACTAAAGCCTACGGCATCCTCAGTGTGCTCATTCAGGCGTGGTACACTCCCGAATATCTGTTCACGGTGGAACCTGGTGTCTTCAACCCGCCTCCCAAGGTGCGCTCGGCGGTCATCCGCATGATGCGCAACGACACACAGGCGCTCGGCTGCGACGCCACTTTGTTTAAGAAGGTAGTGAAGACCACGTTCAACCAGCGTCGCAAGACGTTGAGAAACAATATCCGTCCGCTGCTCAACGAATTGGCGCCCGCGCTGGACCACGCGGCTTTCCTCTCTGACGATCTCTTCAATCTGCGGCCGGAGCAGTTGAGTGTAGCTCAATTCGTGGACCTGACGACTCGTGTGGCGCAGCACATACAGGGGTGATACAGGCAAGATACCGAGATAATAGAGGCTGGCTGCCGCAGTAAAATAGACAAGATGCCGCGGTAATAGAGGCTGGCTCCCGCAGTAAAGCAGGTAAGATGCCGCGGTAAAACAAACGAGATACCGGGATATTATTGGTAAGTTGCTGCGGTGATACAGACAAGAGACCGCGGAAGTACAGATAGTGGACCAAGATGTTATCATCGTTCGGCCGTGGCCGAACGAACGAACGGCCACGGCCGAATGATTAAACGGCCATGGCCGTTTGAAGTCAGCTGCCTGATAGGTCATTGTTGTCGGCCTGATAAGTCTTAGTCGGCGGCCTGATAGGTCATTGTTGTTGGCTTGATAAGTCTTAGTCAGCGGCCTGATAGGTCTTCGTCAGCGGCCTGATAGGTCTTCGTTGTCGGCCTGATAGGTCTTCGTTGACGGCCAGATAGGTCTTAGTCAGCTGCCTGATAGGTTATTGTTTTCGGCTTGATTATTCCTTGTCGGCATCAAAGAGGGAGGCGGGAGAGATGTAGGTGCTGCGGATTCGCCATTCTTTGGGATAGAGGTTGTTGGCTCGGTTGCCGAGGTTGTTCATCAGGCCGAGTCGCTGTCCGCAGTAGCATACCTGAACGATGCCGCGAGGTGTGTCGGGGGGCAGGACGAGGGCTTCGCGCTGGAGGTAGCGGATGGAATCGGCGAGGGAGAGCTCCACAAGCGGCGCGCCTTCGTGGTCCAGTTGGTCTGTAGGCAGAATGGGGAAGGTGGGGGCGGCTTGCTGCCTGGCCTTCTTTTTTGTTTTCTTCGCTTTCTTTTCCTTCTGGGACGAGGGGATTTCTTCGGCGGATAAGCTGTCGGGCGCCGTCGCCTCCGTGCCGCCGTGCTTGCGCAGAACAGCGAGGAAGAAACCTTCGCCGCGGATCTGGCCCGGGAGGAAATGATAGCAGGGGAGGGGGGAGGGGAGGACCGACGGTGACCCGTCGGCCACTACGGCTTCGTTTTTGGGGGCCTCGTTCTTTTGGGCCTCGTTTTTGGGGGCCTCGTTTTCTACGGCTTCGTTTTTGGGGGCCTCGTTTTTGGGGTCCTCGTTCTTTGGGGCCTCGTTTTCTGCGGCTTCGTTCTTTTTGGCCTCGTTTTCTACGGCTTCGTTTTTGGGGGCTTCGTTCTTTGCAGCCTCGTTTTCTGCGGCCTCGTCTTCTTGATGTTGCTGGAGGGGGCGGTTTTGATGATTCCGGAGGTCTCCGCGGATGTTCCATGACGGGTCAACGGGAATCGGGAGGACGTCGGCGCCCAGTTCGCGGGCTATCCACTCCACGTTCCCCTCGTCCTCCTCGGGATTGAAGGTGCACGTGCTGTAGATGAGTAGTCCTCCTGGCTGCAGGGCTGGCCAGATATCGCAGATGATGCTGCGCTGCAAGGCGGCACACTCTGCCACGAAGGCCGGCGACCACTGCGCAACGGCCTCTGCTTCCTTGCGCATCATGCCCTCGCCGGAGCAGGGGACGTCCGCGAGGATGAGGCCGAAGGAGCTGGAGGGGAGAGGTTGCGCAGTGCGACCGCAGTCGGGGGCCGAGAACTGAGTGTGCGCAGTGCGACCGCAGTCGGGGACCGAGAACTGGGCGTGTGCGGTGCGAGCGCAGTCGGGGATCGTGAACTGCGCGTTGCGGACGGCCTCGGCGAGGTCTGCGGCGTAGGCCTGGGTGACAAGGACATGAGGACTGCCCCACTTGGCCATGTTCTCCGCAAGGACCTGACAACGAGCGCGATTGGGCTCGTTGGAGACGAGCAGGCAGTCGTCGGGCAGCAGGCTTCGGAGCAGGGTGCTCTTGCCGCCCGGAGCGGCACAGAGATCCAGGGCGAGGCGTGGAGCCGGGCGGAGAGTGCGCAGTACATGAGCGAGAAACATGGAGGATGCTTCCTGTACGTAGTAGGCGCCGGCGTGGAGCAGCGGGTCGGCCGTGAAGACGGGTCGTTCCTTCAGATAGACACCCTCCTGGCACCAGGGCACTCTGCCGTCGGCACCTGCTGGCTCTGCATCGGGCGGCAGGCGCTTGGGATTCAGGCGAATGCTCGTGGCGGCTTCCGCATCGAGACCGCGCACGAGGGCAGCCACATCTTCCTCTTTCCAGTGGCAAAGGAAGTACTTTTCGAAGTCTTTTGGTAAATTCATGGCGCAAAGTTAGCGATAATTCCCGATTTATCACTAACTTTGCACCCGAAATCTGTTAAATAAAGCATGAAACAGTACTTAAACCTCCTGCAACGCATCCTTGATGAGGGTGCGGTGAAGACCGACAGGACTGGAACGGGCACCAAGAGCATCTTCGGTCATCAGATGCGCTTCGACCTGTCCGACGGCTTCCCTTTGCTGACAACGAAGAAACTGCATCTGCGCAGCATCATCCACGAGCTGTTGTGGTTCCTGCGCGGCGACACGAATATCCAGTACCTGCACGATAACAAGGTGACTATCTGGGATGAGTGGGCCGACGAGAACGGAGAACTGGGTCCCATCTATGGGCATCAGTGGCGCTCGTGGCCGGACTACGATGGTGGCACGATAGACCAGATCGCCAACGTCGTGGACCTCATCAAGCATCATCCCGACTCGCGACGGATGATCGTTTCTGCCTGGAATGTGGCTGAGGTGAACCAGATGGCTTTGCCTCCCTGCCACACGCTGTTCCAGTTCTATGTTGCCGACGGGCGCCTGTCCCTGCAGCTCTATCAGCGTAGTGCCGACACGTTCCTGGGTGTTCCCTTCAACATAGCGAGCTATGCCCTCCTGCTTCAGATGATGGCTCAGGTGACAGGCTTGGAAGCAGGTGAGTTCGTGCATACTACGGGCGACACGCATCTCTATCTGAATCACTTGGATCAAGCTCGTCTGCAACTGACGCGCGAGCCTCGCCCGCTGCCGCGCATGGTGCTGAATCCTGATGTGAAGGACATCTTCTCCTTCCGCTACGAGGACTTCCAGCTGGAAGGCTACGACCCCTGGCCGCATATCAAGGCGGATGTGGCGGTGTGAGGATTTACGGATTTACAGATATACAGATATATGATTCTTTCCTTGATAGCTGCGGTGGCAGAGAATGGTGCCATCGGATTGGAAAACAAGCTTTTGTATTGGCTTCCGAATGACCTGAAGCGCTTCAAGGCGCTGACGACGGGGCACACTATCGTGATGGGTCGGCGGACGTTTGAGTCGCTGCCGAAGGGGGCGTTGCCGAATCGGAGGAACATAGTGCTCTCGCGCAATGCTTCTTTCGAAGCGCCGGGTACGGAGCTGTTTCCTTCTTTGGAAGCGGCGCTGGCGAGTTGTGGTGCGGACGAGGAGGTGTTTGTCATCGGTGGTGCCAGCGTTTATGCAGAGGCGCTCCGGCAGGCCGACAGACTCTGCCTGACGCTGGTGCACGATACCCCGCAGCGAGCTGATGTGTTCTTCCCCTGGTTGAATCCTGCTGACTGGCGGGCGGAGGAAGAAGAAAGGCACGACGCCGATGAGCGTCATGCCTTTGGATATACATTTATTAATTACGCGCGCGTGTAAGGCGGCGCCCTCGGGGGAGGGGGATGACCCTCGCCGGACGGCGAGGGCACTACGGCTGGTGATTTATGCCTCGGGGGCCTCGGGGTCGGCTGTGGTGTCGGTGGAGGCGGGGGTGTCCTCGGCCTTGGGGGCGCGCATCTCTACTTCCAGTGCCTTGATCTTGCTGGCCAGGAGATCCAGTTCCTCGCGCAGTTTCTCCACCTTGCGGTTCATCTCAGCCACGAGGCTGTTGCCGCTCTTGGAGGTGGCGTTGAGGAAGTTGAGGTTGTTCTCGTAGGTCTGGATCTCAGCCTTGCGTGCTTCGAAGACACGGAGGAGGCGCTCGCGCTCACGCGCCAGGGTGCTCTCGCCCTTGGCCACGGCCTGGCGTACGCTCTTCTGGAATCCTTCGAGACGGCGGCGAGCCTGGCTGGCGCCGAAGCGCTTGTAGAGCTCGTCGGCCAGACCGCGGTACTCCTTGAACAGGCGGTCCTTCTCGCGGAAGGGCACATGGCCGATTTCGTTCCACTGTGCTTGCAGTTCCTTCACCTTGTCGAGTGTGGCATCTGTGGCGTCCTCGACGAGGGCGCGCAGCTGCTCGATGATGCTTCGCTTGGCTTCGAGGTTCTCGCGTTCCTCGTTGCGCTGGTCTGCCGTGGCAGCCTGCCGAGCCTCGAAGAACTTGTCGCAGGCGGCGGTGAAGCGCTTCCACAGCTGCTCGCTATATTTGCGGGGCACGGCGCCGATGGTCTTCCACTGCTTCTGCAGCTCGATGAGGCGGTCGGCGGTGCGGCGCCATTCGGTGCTCTCCTGCAGGGATTCTGCCTCTTCCACCAGCTTGCGCTTGGCTTCGAGGTTCTCGCCCTGTTCGTCCTTGATGCCCTTGTAGAACTCTGCCTTGGCGGTGAAGAAGCGGTCGCAGGCAGCACGGAAGCGGTCGAAGATGAGGTTGTTCTGCTTGTGGCTGGCGAACCCGATGGTCTTCCATTCGGCCTGGAGGGCGATCACTTCCTTGGTCTTCTCCTCCCACTGGGCGAAGGTTGTCAGTTCGTCGAGCTTGATGTCCTCCACTTGCTCGCAGAGGGCGGTCTTCTTCTGGAGGTTCTCCTCTTCGCGTGCCTTGATGGCCTCGAAGTGCTCCTGATGACGCTTGTTGATGATGGTGCTTGCAGCCTTGAAGCGCTCCCAGATCTGGTCGCGCAGTTCCTTGGCTACGGGGCCTATTTCCTTATATTCTGCGTGCAGGCTCTGCAGTTTGTTGAAGGCGGTGATAACGTCTTCCTCGTCGGCCAGCTTCTCTGCCAGTTCGATCAGGCGTTCCTTGGCAGCGAGGTTCTTCCGGAAGTCATACTCGCGAGCTTCGCTGTTCAGCTTCAGCAGGTCGTAGAACTGCTCCACGTAGTGCTGATAGGTCTTCCAGATTTCCGTGGCGCGCTCTGCTGGCACGGCTCCGATTTCCTTCCACTCGGCCTGCAGCTGCTTAAACTCGTCGAAGTTCTGACTAACCTCTTCCGGCGAAGTGACCAGTTCCTTGATGCGCTCGATGATGGCGAGTTTCTTCTCGAGGTTCTCGGCCTTCTGCTTCTCCACGGCTTCAGCGATCTCGGCTCTACGCTGGCGGATGCTTGCCATGATAGCCTTGAAGTTCTCCTCGGCACCATCGACTTCGGCACGCCAGTCCTCGGGCTGTCCGCCATCTTCGATGAAGGCGTTGCGGGCAGCGATCTGCGCGGCCTTGTGTAGCTTGTAGAACACTTGCTTCAGGAGGTCGAGCTCGTTCTTGTCGCCGCCGTCGTTCTCCTCCTGGATTTCGCGCAGGCGATTGACGACTTGCTCCTTTGTCTCATAGACAGGATGCGCAGCAGCTTCCTCAGCGGGCGCCTCTTCAGCGGGTTTCTCCTCAGCGGCGGGTTCCTTGGCAGGTTCTTCTGCGTTTGCTTCTTCTGCCGTGACTTCCACAGCCGCTGGTTCCTCAGCCGGAGCCTCGGCCTCTGTGGTTGCTTCTTGGTTTGTGGTCTCTTCGGCCTGCGTCTGTGTGTCCGGCGCAGGCGTTGTCTGTACTTCCGCTGCCTGAGCCTCGTTCTCGAGGGTAGGCTGCAGTTCGTTGGTTTCAGTCATTTTGCTTACGGTTTAAGTAGCTGTTATGGTTCATTTGCGCCCTAAGGCGCAGCAAATTAACACAAAAAATTCGGAACGACCTAACTTTTTTGCAAGTTTTTCACCTTATATCCATGATTCTCGCTTCGAATACCACCAGAAGAGCGCTGTCAGGCCCACAGAGATGGTTATTGCGATGAAAAATCCGAAGGGCAGGCTCTCCATTCCGTTGATGAGGTTCATTCCGAAGAAACTGGCCACCAGCGTAGGCACCATCATGAACAACGTGATGATGGTCAGGGTCTTCATCACGGTGGACATATTGTTGTTGATGATGCTGGCGTAGGTCTCCATCATGGAGTCCAGGATGTTGGCGTAGATTCCGGTGGTCTCTCGCGCCTGGTTCATCTCGATGGTGACGTCCTCGATGAGGTCTGCGTCGAGTTCATCGACGGGCAACTTGAACTTCAGTTTCGAGAGTAGGGTCTCGTTGCCGCGGATGGACGTGGCGAAATAGGTGAGGCTGTCCTGCAGACGGCTGAGGTTGATGAGGTCGGCGTTGTCGATCTTGCGGTCGAGGTGCTGCTTGGCGGCTTCGATGCGTGCATTGATTTGCTTCAGTCGCTTCAGGTACCATACGGCGGCGCAGAGGAAGAGGCGGAAGACCATATCCACGGAGTCCGTGAATCCGAGTCCGCGCCGCTGCTGGTAGGTCACGAAGTCGATCATCAGGTTCGTCTCGTAGTTGCAGACGGTGATGCAGACGTCGCCCTTGAGGATGATACCTAAGGGGATGGTCGTATAAGGGGTGCGTGACTTGACCTCCTTGACATAGGGTATGCGCAGGATGATGAGGATCCAGCCGTCGTCGTAGTCGTAGCGGGCACGCTCTTCCGTATCGGCGATGTCGTCGAGGAAGTAATCGGGAATCTTGAGTTCGTTCTGCAGGAAATCTGCGTCGTCACTGGTGGGGCACGTTACCTGTACCCAGCAATTTGGCTGCCACTGCTCCAGGGTGTGCAAGCCGCGATGAGTGTTCCAATAGGTTCGCATAGTCTTCTACTTCTTTAAACGTTGAGGGTTCAACGTCGGGGGTTAAGCGGGCATCAGAGGCCCGATATGCGATGCGAACCTCCGTCCCTTAATCAGTGTTACGTTGATGATAATCGTCCATTACGGAATAAAGGATGGTTTAACGGGCGCAAAGGTACGCTTTTCTTGCGAGAAATCGGCAAGGAAAGGGCATTTTTTTTGCTGCGAGGTGCTAATTTTGTTGTGATTCGGACTCGGACTCGTCCGTTTCCTCGGGTTTCGTGGCTTCTTCTTCGGCCTTAGTGCCTTCCTGCTCCTTGGCAGCGGCGGGTCGCTCGAACAAACCGTAGGTGGTTCGGAGCACCCGGAATTCGGTGCGCCGGTTGAGAGAATTGCATATCTCCTGCTGCTTCTCGGTGGGCAGTGCGCGGATGAAGGCCTCGGTCAGCGTGTCGCCCAGGTGCAGGAAGTCGTGCTGCTCGGCAATGCGCCGCTTGACGATTTTAGGCTTGCTCTCGCCGTAGCCCTTCGGCGTGAGGCGGTCTGCGGCGATTCCGTGTTCGATGAGGTAGTTGACCACGCTCTCGGCACGTCGCTGGCTGAGGCGTTCGTTGTACTGGTCGTTGCCGCGGTAGTCGCAGTGGGAACTCAGCTCGATGGTCACGTTGGGATTGTCGTTGAGCAGACCTACGAGGCTGTCGAGGGCCACGGTGCTGCTCTCCGTGAGGGCCGCACTGTCGAATTCATAGAAGACGTTGCGCACCAGCACGGGAGCCGTGATGCTGGCCAGCGGGAATTGCAGCACATATTCGCGGCTGACGCTGGTGGTGTCCACGGTCAGCTGCTCCACATGGTTGAGGTATCCCTTGCAGGTGCCGAGGAAGATGTATTCCACGTTCGGCTGAATGACCGCGGTGAAGGAGCCGTCGCCCCGGACACTGATTTTCTGGTTCGTGCCGTCGTTGCCAATCATGTACACGAGTCCGGCCGGCAACTCGTAGCCGTCCTTCTCATACACCCACCCCTTGACCGTCTGAAGGACTTCGGGGCACTCGAACGAGAACAGGTGGTCCCACCCGCGGGCATCGCCGCGGCTGGAGGAGAAGAATCCCCGGTTGTGCGGCCCCTCGAAGGTCATTCCGAAGTCGTCGCCGGAGGAGTTCATGGGGCTGCCCAGGTTCTTGACCGTCCACCGGTGCGTGGTGCTGTCTTCCGTGGCGACGAAGATGTCCAGACCTCCCATGCCGGGATGGCCGTCGCTGGAGAAATACAGCTCGCCATTGGGGCGGAAGGATGGAAACATTTCATCGCCGGGGGTGTTGATGGGAGCCGGCAGGTTCTCCGCTCCTCCCAGGGTCTTGCCCTCGATGGCGATGCGCCAGATATCCTTGCCGCCGTGGCCGCCCGGCATGTCGCTGACGAAGTACAGCCAGTTGCCGTCGGGCGATGCTGCGGGATGTGCGAAGCAGGAGAGTGTGTCCTTGGAAATCTTCAGTTCCGTGGGCTTTGACCACGAGGCGTCGCTGCGCTGCGAGGTGTAGATCTGGGCGTAGCGCGGATAGTCGGGGTCGCTGGTGCAGCGGGTGAGGTACATCGTCTTGCCGTCGGCCGAGAAGCAGCAGACGCCCTCTTCCAGTTCGGAGTTCAGCTCGCCCTCCACGGCTTCGGGCGCCGACCATTTGCCCTTGTCGTCTTTCTTGGAGAAGAAGATGTCGGCGTACTTGGTGCCCGTGATGCCGCTGAGTTCGTCGCCGGAGGCCTGGGGGCGCGTGGTGGTCCAGTAGAGCTGGTCCCAGTCGTCGCCGAAGAGGGCAGGGGAGAAGTCTGCCCGGCGAGAGTTCAGCGTAGCCTCCTTCTTCACGGTGTGCAACGTGGGGCGCAGCTTCATCTGCTGGGCCTGGCGGGCACCGATGATGCCGTTCATGGCCAGGGTGTCGTTCTGCGGCGTGCAGATCTTCGTGTGGCTGGCGTAGTGCTCCTTGCTCAAGGCGATGAACTGCTCGTAGCTCTTGATGGCGTTCTTGTAGTCGCCGCTCTTGTGCAGGAGGCGTGCCAGATTCAGTGTGGCGCTGAGGATGGCCGCTTCGTCCAGTGAATCCTGGATGTCCATGAAAGGTGTCTCCATCACGGGTCGTTCGCCCCGGCTGGCTTCCACGGCCTCGCGGATCTTCTGGCGGTCGGACTTGGATTTCTCCAAGTAGCGGATGCCGTTCTGGTAGGCACCCACGGCCTTGGCCGTGTAGTTGATCCGCCGGTAGCAGTCTGCCATCTTCAGGGCTCGCTCGCCGCGTTTGCCGCGTTCGCGGGTCTTGGTTTTCGAGTAGGCCGCTTTGTACTCGGCTGCGGCGTCGTAGTATTCTCCGAGAGCGAAATACTGGTCACCCTTCTTCAGGTTGCTTTCGGCATTGCAGGCGAAAAAGAGGCAGGCGGAGGAGAGCAACGCGAGGAATAGGAGTACGTTGCGCAGACGAAAACCGCTGCGCAAACACCTGTCTGTATGGAACCCTTTATTCTTCACGTTTCAATTTTCACTCTATAATAACGCGCGTACCTTATTATTTATTGTGTGGCCGTCACGTGGCGGTTGGAACTATCGCTCATGACGGTCATGACGATGTCCGTCACCATCTGTTTCAGTTCCCCGATGAAGGTGGCCGCATCGTACTCGTGGCGCTCTATCTGTCGGAGTTTCTTTTCCCAGATGCCGGTGAGCTCGGCGCTCTTCAGCAGTTCCTCGTGGATGAGCCCGATGAGCTGGATGCCCGTCTGTGTGGGGGCCAGACTCTTGCGCACCCTCTTGATGTAGTTGCGCTTGAACAGCGTCTCGATGATAGCCGCGCGCGTGGAAGGACGTCCGATGCCGTTTTCTTTCAGTGCATCGCGCAGCTCGTCGTCCTCCACGAGCTTTCCTGCCGTTTCCATGGCTCGTAGCAGGGTAGCTTCCGTGTAGGGCTTGGGCGGCGTGGTCTGCTTCTCTGCCAGGTTGGGCACGTGCGGCCCGCTCTCGCCTTTCTTGAAGGCAACCGTGAGTCCCTTCCCTTCCCCCGGCAGGGAGGCGTTTTCATCCTCTTGGGTGCCCTCCCCCTTGGGAGAACTGGAGGGGGCTTTCTCCCAGAGCACGCGCCATGCGGGATCCACGATGCGCTTGCCCGTAGCCTTGAAGGGCACGAAGTCGTCGAAGGTGCCGGCGCGCAGGCCTTCGCAGCGCACTTCGCCGAGCACCGTGGTCTGCTCGAACTTGCATTCCGGGTAGAAGGCACCGATGAAGCGGCGGGCAATGAGGTCATAGACGCGTTTCTCCATGTCCGTCAGCGCCACGGAGGTCACGGGGGTGGGCGTCGGGATGATGGCGTGGTGGTCGGTGACCTTGCTGTTGTCGAAGACCTTCTTGTTCTTCTCCAGCTTCTTTCCGTTGGCCATCAGAGGTTGAATGAAGCCTGCGTAGGGCGTCATGTTTGCCAGGATCTGCGGACATTTGGGGTACACGTCGTCTGGCAGGAAGGTGGTGTCCACACGCGGATAGGTGGCCACCTTCTTTTCATAAAGACTCTGGATCAGCTGCAGGGTGAGGTCTGCGGAGTAGCCGAATTTCTTGTTGCACTCCACCTGCAGCGAGGTGAGGTCAAACAGGCGCGGGGCGGCTTCCTTGCCCGCTTTCTTCTCCACGCTGGTGACCGTGAACGGCAACTCGCGAATGGCATCGAGGGCTTTCTGTCCTTCCTCCTGGCTCTTGAAACCGCGGTCGCCCTCTTCCATCACGGCGGTGAAGGTCGTGTCGCGATAGACGGTGGTCAGCACCCAGTAGGTTTCGGGCTTGAAGTTGTCGATTTCTGCCTGGCGGTTGACGATGAGAGCCAGGGTCGGTGTCTGCACACGTCCGATGCTGAGCACCTGGCGGTTCGTACCATATTTAATGGTGTACAGGCGCGTGGCGTTCATGCCTAATATCCAGTCGCCAATGGCCCTGCAGAGTCCGGCCTCGTAGAGGCTCTGGTATTCCCGCTGGTCCTTCAGCGTCTGGAATCCCTCGCGGATGGCCTCTTCCGTCAGCGAACTGATCCACAGACGCTGCACGGGGCACTTGGCTCCCGCCTTCTGCATCACCCATCGCTGGATGAGTTCACCCTCCTGGCCGGCATCGCCGCAGTTGATGATGCTGTCGGCAGCCTGCATAAGTTTCTCGATGACGGCGAACTGCCGTTCGATGCCCTGGTCTTTCTTCAGCTTGATTCCGAACCGGGGCGGAATCATAGGCAACTGCGAGAGGCTCCACGATTTCCACATGGGCGTGTACTCGTGGGGTTCCTTCAGCTCACACAGGTGACCGAACGTCCAGGTCACTTGGTAGCCATTACCTTCTATATAGCCTCCGCGATCTTGCTTCGCTCCCAAGACGTTTGCGATGTCGCGCGCCACGGAGGGCTTTTCTGCGATACATACTATCATAAGTGGCTGCAAAGGTACGCATTTTTTTAGACGAAAGTGCCACTTTAGCCGAAATCCTTACTTAAAAAGCCTCTTTTAGGATGATTTTACCAAATAAATTTGGCCGCTCGGACAAACTTTACTACTTTTGCTCGCTTTTTGGGGCTTTTAGGCTCCATTTCCGCCCGAATCATTCTCAACCTTATATCCTTTTTTATTTTTAAAATTTATGGCAGATAGTAAAGAAAGACTCTTCGCGGACTTCACCGCCCCGACCCGCCAGGAATGGCGCGACAAGATTGAGGTAGACCTCAAGGGCGCTGACTACGAGAAGAAAATGGTCTGGAGAACCAACGAAGGATTCTCCATGCAGCCCTTCTATCGCAAGGAAGACGTGGACCAGCTGGCCACCGTCAACGCCCTGCCGGGCGAGTTCCCTTACGTCAGAGGCAACAAAAAGGACAACAACCAGTGGTTTGTCCGTCAGAACATTGAAGAGGTCGATGCCAAGGCCGCTAACGCCAAGGCACTGGACATCCTGAACAAGGGCGTCAACAGCCTCGGATTCCACGTGCCTGCCGACCAGTGCAACAAGGAGTACCTTGCCGCCCTGCTCGATGGCATCTGCGCCGACTGCGTGGAACTGAACTTCCGCACTTGTCAGCGTCATTGTGTGGAGCTGGCCGAAGCTCTCGTCGCTTACTTCACCGAGAAAGGCTATGACCTCTCAAAGCTCCAGGGCAGCATCAACTTCGACCCCGTCTCGAAGATGCTGAAGAAGGGCAAGGACACCACTCCTGCTCTCGCTTTCGCTCCCGCCCTCATCGCAGCTCTCGCCAAGTTGCCGCAGTTCCGTTGCGTCAACGTCAACGCCGACCTCTTGAACAACAGCGGTGCTTACGTCTATCAGGAGCTCGGCTACGCCCTGGCATGGGCTGGCGAGTATCTCGATGAACTCGTGGAGGCTGGCGTTCCCGCTGAGGAAGCAGCCCGCCGCATCAAGTTCAACTTCGGCATCAGCGGCGTCTATTTCATGGAGATTGCCAAGTTCCGTGCCGCCCGTATGCTCTGGGCAGAAATCGTCAAGCAGTACACCGACGACAAGGAGGCTGCCAAGATGAACGTCTGCGCTACCACCAGCACTTACAACCTCACTCTCTTCGACAGCTATGTCAACATGCTGCGCACGCAGACCGAGACGATGTCCGCCGCCATCGCTAATGTTGACAGCATCGTCGTCACTCCCTTCGATGTCCCCTACGAGCAGCCCACGGAGTTCGCCGAGCGCATCGCTCGCAACCAGCAGCTGCTGCTGAAGGAAGAGTGCCACTTCGACAAGCTCGTCGATGTCAGCGGCGGCAGCTACTTCGTCGAGGAGCTGACCGTGGCCATCGCCCAGCAGGCTTGGAAGCTCTTCCTCGCTGTGGAGGAAGAAGGTGGTTTCCTCGCTGCCGTCAAGGCCGGCTCCATCCAGAAAGCCATCAATGACACCGATGCCGCACGCCACGCCAACGTGGGCAAGCGCAAGGAGTTCCTCCTCGGCACCAACCAGTTCCCCAACTTCACCGAGAAGAGCGAAGGCAAGGAACCCGTGGCACCCTGCTGCGGTCATTGCTGCAGCGCTGCCGCAGAGGAGCCTGCTTTCGCCGCCCTGAAGACCAGCCGCTTGGCTTCCGACTTCGAGGCACTGCGTCTCACCACCGAGAAAGCCGCCAAGCAGCCCGTCGCCTTCATGCTGACCATCGGCAACCTGGCCATGCGTCAGGCTCGTGCTCAGTTCAGCTGCAACTTCCTCGCTGCTGCCGGCTACAAAGTCATGGACAACCTCGGCTTCCCCACCGTGGAGGAAGGCGTTGAGGCTGCCGTCAAGGCCGGTGCCGACATCGTGGTGCTCTGCTCCAGCGACGACGAGTACGCTGAGTACGGCGTGCCCGCCTTCAATGCCCTCAAGGCTGCCGACCCCAAGGCCATCTTCATCATCGCCGGTGCTCCCGCCTGCGCTGAGGACCTCAAGGCTGCCGGTATCGAGAACTTCATCCACGTCCGTGTGGACCAGCTCAAGACGCTGAAGGAACTCAATCAGAAACTCGGAATCTAATGTCAAACCTCCCAAATAACCAAAAGCAATGAAAAAGAATTTCAAAGACATTGATATTTTTGCTGGCATTGAACAGAAGAACGGCCAGCAATGGCAGCGGGAGAATGGCATTACTGCCAACTGGAAGACTCCTGAGCAGATTGATATCCAGCCCGTCTATACGAAGGAAGACCTCGAAGGCATGGAACACCTCGACTTCGCAGCCGGTATTCCTCCCTTCCTCCGTGGCCCGTACTCGATGATGTACCCCTTCCGCCCGTGGACCATCCGTCAGTACGCCGGCTTCTCCACCGCCGAAGAGTCCAACGCCTTCTATCGCCGTAACCTCGCCAGCGGTCAGAAGGGCCTCTCCGTGGCCTTCGACCTGCCCACGCACCGTGGCTACGACCCTGACAACCCCCGCGTCGTCGGCGATGTCGGTAAGGCAGGTGTGAGCATCTGCTCGCTCGAGAACATGAAGGTGCTCTTCGACGGCATCCCCTTGAACAAGATGTCCGTTTCCATGACCATGAACGGTGCTGTGCTCCCCGTGCTCGCCTTCTACATCAACGCAGGTCTGGAGCAGGGCGCCAAGCTCGAGGAGATGGCCGGTACTATCCAGAACGATATCCTCAAGGAGTTCATGGTGCGCAACACCTACATCTACCCGCCCGCCTTCTCCATGAAGATCATCGCCGACATCTTCGAGTACACCTCCCAGAAGATGCCTAAGTTCAACAGCATCTCCATCTCCGGCTACCACATGCAGGAAGCCGGTGCCACCGCCGACATCGAGCTGGCTTACACGCTGGCCGACGGTATGGACTACCTCCGCGCTGGTATCAACGCCGGCATCGATGTCGATGCCTTCGCACCGCGCCTCTCCTTCTTCTGGGCCATTGGCGTCAACCACTTCATGGAAATCGCCAAGATGCGTGCCGGTCGTCTGCTTTGGGCCAAGATTGTCAAGAGTTTCGGCGCCAAGAACCCCAAGTCCATGGCTCTGCGCACGCACTCCCAGACATCCGGTTGGTCGCTCACCGAGCAGGATCCCTTCAACAACGTCGGCCGCACCTGCATCGAGGCCATGGCTGCCGTGCTGGGTCATACCCAGTCCCTGCACACCAACGCCCTCGACGAGGCCATCGCACTGCCTACGGACTTCAGCGCCCGCATCGCCCGTAACACCCAGATTTACATCCAGAACGAGACGCAGGTCTGCAAGCACATCGATCCGTGGGCCGGTAGCTACTACGTCGAAAAGCTGACGCAGGAGCTCTACCTCAAGGCTTGGGAGCACATCCAGGAAATCGAGAAGCTCGGCGGTATGGCCAAGGCTATCGAGACCGGTCTGCCCAAGATGCGTATCGAAGAGGCAGCAGCCCGCACCCAGGCTCGCATCGACAGCGGTGTTCAGACCATCGTAGGTGTGAACAAGTACCGCCTCGAGCACGAGGACCCCATCGACATCCTCGAGATTGACAACACCGCCGTCCGCCTCGAGCAGGAAGAGGGTCTGAAGAAGCTCCGTGCAAGCCGCGACAACGAGCAGGTGAAGCGCGACCTCGCTGCCATCACCGCCTGCGTACAGGAGTTTGCCGATGGCAAGAAGAGCGAGCACAACCTCCTCGACCTCGCCGTCACCGCCGCCGGCCACCGTGCCACCCTCGGCGAGATTTCCGACGCGTGCGAAGCCGTCGTTGGTCGTTACAAAGCAGTCATCAGAACCATTTCAGGCGTGTATAGTTCAGAAAGCAAGGCCGATGCAGACTTCGAGGAAGCCTGCCGGCTCACCGAAGAGTTCGCAAAACAGGAGGGCCGTCGTCCTCGTATCATGGTTGCCAAGATGGGTCAGGACGGCCACGACCGCGGCGCAAAGGTGGTTGCCACCGGCTATGCCGACTGCGGCTTCGACGTCGATATGGGACCCTTGTTCCAGACGCCCGCCGAGGCAGCCCGCGAGGCTGTGGAGAACGACGTCAACATCGTCGGCGCCAGCTCCCTCGCTGCAGGCCACAAGACCCTCATCCCGCAGCTCATCGAAGAGCTGAAGAAGCTCGGCCGCGAGGACATCATGGTCATCGCCGGCGGTGTCATCCCCGCCCAGGACTACGACTTCCTCTACAAGGCTGGCGTGGCTGCCGTCTTCGGCCCCGGTACCTCCGTGGCCAAGGCTGCCTGCGAGATGATGAAGCTCTTGCTCGGCAAGGAATAATCCACGTACATTTCCTCTAAACATGAAGCATCCCCGCTGATCTCTTTCAGCGGGGATGCTTTTTAGGCGGGTTCGATCATATAGTTGAGATATTAATCAGCGTAGAAGACGTGCGTTCCCTGCTCCACCTGCACGGTGCGGTCGGGCAGGTGGACGGTGGCGGTGCTGCCTACGGGCACACGGAGTTCCAGGCGGCGGAGCTGACCGTCGTGGCTGATGACGTGGGAGGTGATGAGGCCTTGGGGAGTGGGGAGGCTGTAGTGGACGGTGTCTATGCCGACGGCAGGGCAGGGGAGAACGTCGAAATGTCGGTAGCCTGCGCCGTCAGGCGTCACGTTGATGCCAGCCAGCCTGCGGGGCAGCCAGGTCAGGCCGCCGCCGAACATGGGATGGTTGTGGGAGTTCTGGCCGTCCCATTGCTCCCAGGTCACCGTGGCTCCCTGCTCCAGCCAGTGGCCGTAGCTGGGGAAGTCGGTCTTCAGCATGGCGGTGGTGGCCACGTCGTGCAGGCCGTAGTCCGTGAGGGTTTCGAAGAAAAACTTGGTCGTGACGAACCCCGTGTTGATGTGTCCGCCGTGCGTCTCCATGATTTCGTGGCGCAGGGCCTGGATGACCTTCTGCTGGCGTTGCTCGGGCACTCTCATGTACAGGGCGAGGATGTTGGGGCCGAAGTCGCCGTAGCTGCCGGTGGCTTCATCGTAGAACTTGCGGTGGAAGGCTCGCCAGGTGCGCAGCTCCACGCCGTGGGCTTCTTCGTAGCCCGTGCGGTCGCCCAGCACTTGTGCCGTGCTGGCCGTGTTCTTGGCGCAGAGCCAGAGATAGAAGGTGTGTACGATCTCGTCTGAGGGCATGCCGTAGGGCGGCACCCAGTCGCCGAGGTTCAGCCAGTAGATTGCTTCGCCCGTCTCGGGGTTACGCATCTGCTGGTACATGGTGCTGTCCGGTGTCAGCCACGTCTGCATGTTGCGCAGCTGAGCCTGCATGGGGCGGTAGGCCTGTTGCAGTAACTGGAGGTCGCCGTACTGCAGGTAGTATTCCCAGGACATGGTGTTCAGCGCCGCGCCCCACGCCACGCCGCCTCCGCAGGTGGGTTGCCAGGGAGCGCCGTTGGGGACGTAGCCCGTGGCGGGGTTCTGTGCGTCGCGCATATCGCGAATCCATTTCTGATAGAAGGCTGCGGCGTCGAAGTTCAGCATCACCATCGCTGCTGCAATCTGGCCGTCGCCCGTGTAGGGCAGACGCTCGCGGTGGGGACAGTCGCTGGCGATGCCTCCGTGCATGTTGTCCAGCTGCGAGCGCACCCAGGCGGCGTAGATGCGGTTGATGAGCGGGTTGCTGGTGCGGAATGTGGCTGTGGGACGCACGTCGGTGTTCACGGCTTCGGCTTGTATCTGCCCGGCGATCAGCGACTCCAGGCCGCTGACCTCCACCTGCGAGAATACGAACCAGGTGAAGCGGGGCGCATAGCTGTGGCTTGAGTTTAGAGTTGAGGGATTAGAGTTTAGAGTTGAGAGTTTAGAGTTTAGAGATGAGGGCTTGCCTGCATAGAAGACTTGCTGCCCTAAAGGCGACTCGCTGATGTATTTCACTTCGATGCGTTGTCCCTCGGCGGCGCAGATGTCCTTCAGGCGCACCCATCCTGCCACCTCCTTCTCGAAGGTGACGAGGAAGCTGCTGTCCCGGCGCTGGATGCTCACGGGTTGCAGCACTTCGGTGATGCGGTCGGTGGGTGCTGTGTGGGCGGTCAGCTTGCCCGTGGGGGGCGTAGCCGGCACGGCGCGCTGCCATCCGCTCTCGTCGATGCCCGGTTCTGCCCAGCCGGGTGTCTCCAGCCTTGCATCGTAGATCTCACCTTCGTAGATGCCGTTCATCGTGATGGCCGAGGGACGTGTGAGCCACGACTCGTCCGTGGCCACCACCTGGCGTGTGCCGTCGTCGTAGGTCACCTCGATCTGGCACAGCACACAGGCTTTGCCGAAGGTCCTGACGCGCCCGCTCTCGGTGTCGTAGAATCCCCGTCCGAGTATCAGTCCCGCAGCATTGTCGCCCTGGCGGAGCTGCGGCGTGATGTCGTAGGAAAGGTACATGATGCGGTAGCCGGTAAAGCGCGGGTCGATGGGTATGTTGCCTTTGTCCAGGTCCTGGCGCACGGAGTAGTTAGTGAGGTTCGGCACGAGATAGTCGTCGACCACGCGCTCGCCGTTGATGTACAGTTCGAAGAAACCGCCCGCCGTGACGAAAGCCTTGGCGCGCGCCACGCGGCGCTTCACCCGGAATGCCTTGCGCAGTAGCGGTGCGCCCTGCGACGGCTGCGGCGAGGTGATCCAGCGCGCCTGCCAGTCGGATTCCTTCAGCAGCCCCATGCCCCAGTGTCCCACGGGGCTCCACTTCGATCGCTTGCCGCGGACGTCCCACGTCTGCACCTTCCAGTAGCAGTCCTGGCCGGAGGCGAGCGCGCGTCCAGCGTAGGGCACCAGCACCGAGCAGTCCGAGGGCACGCGCCCGCTGTCCCAGAGATCATAGTGTCCGCGCCGCAGCCCTTCCTCCGTGGAGGCGACGACGATGCGGTAGGCCGTCTGGCGTTCGCCCGCCGCCTCCTCGTCACGAGGTTCATTGATCCACGATAGGCGCGGCTGCCGGGTGTCCACCACAGCCGGATTCACCATGTGCTCCACCGTCAGGCCCGTTACACGCAGCTGGGCGTGGCCGAGCAGCGGGAGCATTGCTATCAGAAGGAAAAGTATGTGTTTCATATATCAAGGGATTATACCTTCCTCACCCGACTTCCATGATCCATTTATCGACATCCTCCGGAGCCATGGGGCTTCTGCCGAAGGCTTTCTGATAGAGGCGGCGACGCGCCATGGTGACAGCGGATGCGCTTAAGTTCATAAGGATGGCTATCTCACTCGGTAGAAAGTCCATCCTGATGAGCATGGCCAGGTGCAGGTCCTTATCTGTCAGTGGGCAAATTCGTTGCTGCAGCGAAGGAATGAATGTGGGATAAAGTTTGATCATCTGCGCCTGCAAGCATTGCGAAATATTTTTTATGGCGGCAAAGGTACTCAGAAATATCCGATTCTCAAACTTTTAACCCTACTTTTTTATTTTTTGAAGTGAAATTTAGTGAAATCGGGCACGGGAAAAAATGAAAAAGTGAAATTTAGTGAAATGATGTTTCGGAATAAATTGTTTACCTTTGCACCGGATTTCAGAGGAAACCACTTTAATTAACCAGTTCAATAACTTAACCCACCTAAAACAAAATGAAGAAATTCCTTTTCACCCTCTGCCTATCTCTGGCAGCTGGACATACTCTTTCTATAAAAAGACATGCAGAAATCAACCTGAATGGTGGCTTTTCTGTTGAAAAGGGAGCAAAATTGGTTATTCAATGAGTGAATTTATGTATTTTTGCACTGTCAATTCAAAAATAACGATTATTATGGAAACAAATAATTTACTTAAGAATCAAATAGCCTTGATAGGAGTATTATTATTCTCGTCTTTCTTGGCTCCAAAGACAAGCATGGCAGCAACTACAATGTGGCCGCAAAATAATGTCTGGGTATTTGCATTTCAATCCGAATATCCGAATTGGATTCATGATACATGCATAGAGCGATGGTCTGTAGCCGGAGACACCATCATCGATGGAAGAAACTATCATATTCTAAGCAGGGATTATGGTTATATTGATGGTGCTCCTGTCAAAGGACTTTGGAGCTATTCAGATACTCCCGTTGCAACAGGTAACGTCATTAGTATTAGGGAAGATGCGGGTAAAGTCTATGCCGTCAAGAGTCAATATGTGGATTTCCTTAATAAGCTTTATCCTGGAGAAGATGATTATTATATCGCTCCTGGAGTAGTTGAAGGTGAGGTGTTGCTCTATGACTTCACCCTGAAAGTTGGTGACATCTATCCATGTGCTGAAGCCTCAAAGGTCGTTGAAGTCAGTCAGATCACTACTCAAGACCATGTTCTCAGAAAGGTTCTTAAACTTTCTGATGGCTTAATCATTATTGAAGGTATCGGCTGCGTCAATTCAATAGGTACATTGGTTATCTATCAAAACACAAGTCTGTCTACTGAAGAGGTCGTGTCAAACAACTTGGCAGTCCGTACGACCGCTCGGTTAGTCTCTTTCGGAATAGGTGAACAACAAGGTGAATACAAAACTATATATGATGGAAGCAAAGATTATCCATTAATCTCAAGGATTAATGATAATAATTCACATCCAGGAAGCCAAGATTATTTTGAACTCTCTGGCCTCCGCCACTCCACGCTTCCGACTAGTTCGGGGTTGTACATCAAGGATGGAAGGAAGGTCTTGATTAAGTGAGCATGCAAGCTCGCTTGAGGCTACGGACTATTTGGACTTTGGGGACTTGTGATGAATAGCTACGACGTCCTTGAAGTCCAAATAGTCCGTAGAAACACCTCTGAGCCTGAGCAGCCCGCTGCGTTTCGGGGTGAAACACTGGCGTGTAATCGAAAGGAAAAGAGGGGCAAAATGCAGAAAAAGGGCTAATGATTTGGCCGATTTGGGTTAAGAGTAATATTATTCTTGCTATCGGCCGTTGCTGCGGTTGTTTGCGGGGGCAGAGGTGATGCGGAAGGCGGTGAGTCGGGTGTGGCTCCAAGTGGTGCGGAAGGCGAACCAGCCGTGGAGGAGGGGATGGGGGTCGAGGTAGTCCACGAGCAGGGTGCCATCGATGGAGTAGCGGACGCGGGCTGCGGAGCCTTCGGGCGTGACCTCGATGCGGATTTCGTACCATTGGTTGGGGCGCAGCAGGTGGGCGGAATCGGTGTACTCGCGGAGGATGGCGGGACGGCGGTCGGGGTCGGCGATGGCCAGCGTGTCGGCGTCGTAGCGGCGGAAGCGTGTCGTCGTGTTGTGGTTGCCTCCGTAGCCGAGGTAGTAGCACTGGAGGCGGTAGCTCTGCAGGAAGCGGCCGCGGCGCTGGGCGATGCCACGGAGTGGGGAGAGGCTCCTCGATGACTCCTGCCGACGGGCTTGTCCTGGAACGCTGGCGGGGTCGGGATTCTTTTCATTGGATAATTTACTGGCAGGGACGGAATGGTGTGCGGCGGGTTCGCTGGCCATCCAGAAGCAGTTGAGGTCCGAGAGGCGATCGCAGGGACCGCCTTCCATGACCACGCACGCCCGGTACTGGATGGTGCAGGGGGCGACGATCGGCTGGTCCCACCAGAGCGAGAGTCCCTGCGGCGAGGTGATGTCGAGGGTGTCGCCGCGCAGGAGGATGCGAGTCTGCGGCGACTCGGCTTCGATGAGCCAATGGGTGCCCTGAGCAGATGCTGTCTGGCAACTCACGGCAGCTATGAGCCACGACACATAGACGGCGATGTTGGGGGACGTAAACAGCGCTTTTTTCATGTTTCTTTTAATTATCTGGGTGCAAAGATAAGGAGAATTGTCAGAAAATACAATAAAGTTGCATACAATTGAAAATAAATGTGTACTTTTGCCTCCGAAATGTCAAAAGTCGTTGAAATTGTTTATCTGTAAATGAAATCATTCCTTTCCCTGATACCCTTCGCGTCCCTGATAGCGCTCATCTTCATCTGCGTCTCGGTCTTCGGCACCGATGCGCTGGATGGCGCCACGCAGGTGTCGCTGCTCATCGCCTCAGCTATCTGTGTCCTCGTCGGCTACCTGACGGGTCGCGTGGAGTGGGATGCGCTGGAGCGGGAGATGACGGATAAGATTGCGAGCTGCATGCCGAGTATCATCATCCTGCTGCTCATCGGCGCCATCGGCGGTACGTGGATGGTGTCGGGGATTGTGCCCACGATGATTTATTATGGCGTGCAGGTGCTGCGTCCGGAGTGGTTTCTGGTCAGCAGCAGTGTGTTCTGTGCGCTGGTCAGTGTGATGGTCGGTTCTTCGTGGACCACGGTAGCTACGATAGGTGTGGCCCTGATGGGCATCGGGCGGGCGCTGGGCTTCGATGATGGATGGGTGGCAGGTAGCATCATTACGGGTGCCTACTTCGGCGACAAGCTGTCGCCGCTGTCGGACACCACGGTGCTGGCTTCCAGTGTCTCGGGCACTCCGCTGTTCACTCATATCCGCTATATGATGACGACGACGATTCCAACGTTCTGCATCTCGCTGCTGGTTTTTACGGTGGCGGGTCTGCTGATAAATGTCTCGGGCAGTAGTGACGTCGCTTTCCTCGAAGAGCTGAAGGACACGTTCTTCATCTCGCCGTGGCTGTTGCTGGTGCCTGTGCTGACGGGTGTGATGATAGCGCGCCGGTGGCCCGCCATGGTGGTGCTGTTTCTGGCAGCGCTGATGGCCGCCGTCGTTGCCGGCTGTTGCCAGCCGGAACTCATTGCGCAGATTGCGGGGCGGGCGGAGGATGGCTTGCTGGCTTCCTACGAAGGAGTGATGAAGGTGATTTATGCGCCGACGCGCCTGCAGACGGGTTCGGAGATGCTCGATGAACTGGTCCGGACGGGCGGAATGGCGGGGATGATGCCCACGGTCTGGCTCATCATCTGTGCTCAGGTGTTCGGCGGTGTGGTCACGGCGACGGGTGTGCTGCGCGATATGATGGGTCTGCTGTTGCGCTTTGTCCGCGGTACGGGGACGCTGGTGGGAAGCACGGTGATGACAGGTATATTCTGCAATGTGGCGCTCGCGGATCAGTTCCTGAGTATTATTCTGACGAGCAGTGTCTTCAAGGATATTTATCGTGAGCGGGGCTATGAGTCGCGCCTGCTGAGTCGCACGTGCGAGGACGGCGCCACGGTCACGAGTGTTCTCGTTCCCTGGAACACGTGCGGCCTGGTGCAGAGCACGGTGCTGGGCGTGGCCACGCTGACTTATTTGCCTTACTGCTTCTTCAACCTGCTCTCGCCGGTGGCGAGCATCGTCTTTGCGGCCTTCGGATGGGGAATTCGCAGGGAAGAAGGGGGAAGGGGAGGATGACCGCGCGAATACGCGCGGCACCCAACCGGGAAAGATGAGAGGGAGGCTGCCTTCTTTAGAGAAGGGAAAGATGAGAGGGAGGCTGCCTTCTTTTGAGGGGGGAGGGGGAAGAGGGAAGCTGACTTCTTTCGAGGGGGAGCAGAGAGGGAGGAGACGGGAGGAACGGGGGAGCGAAGAGAGGAGGAGAGGGAGGCGGGGAGAAGGGGAAATTGGTTTCGGGCTGGGGCTATTTTTTGAAGGTGATGTTTTCTACGTGGTTGCCTACGAAGAGGGGAATGTAGTCGGCGGTGGAGTACCAGGCGGGCTTGCCTGGCATCTTGTCGTGGAGGGTCTGACCATTGATCTTCAGTCCTTCGAAGGTGATGTTGCGCACTTTGTGCTGCTCGTCGTAGCCGTTGATGATGGAGAGGTAGGGCTGCTGGCCGCGGTAGCGAACATTGCGGAAGGTGACGTCCTCGACACCGATTCCGGGTGCTGCGCAGTACTTGGAGTTGAATGCTACCTTCACTTGCAGTATGCTGCCCTGGTGCAGCTGTTCGATACGGACGTTGTCAAAGAGGATGTTGCGCACGAGGTTGTTGTCTCCGGCGTTGATGGCGAGGCATCCCTGGTAGTCCACCTGCGGCTCGCTCTGGCAGAGGATGTCGATGTTCTCGTAGATGAGGTTTTCCACGGTGTCCCGTCGCTCGGGGTGGGGGCCGGCAGCTGCTCCGTGGAGTCCTATGAAGATTGGGTGTGCTACGTCAGCCCAGAGAGTGGAGTTCCGCATTCGAATATTTCGCGCAGAACCTTCGAAGCCTTTGCGGGTGGCGTAGGCTGTGGTGCAGTCGTCGGAGTTGCGGCAGAAGACGCGGTCGTAGAGCACGTTGGAGGATGCGAAGACGTTGAGTCCGTCGCCCCATCCGGGATGCGAGATGCTGCGTACGTCGTGGAGCGTCACGTGGTCCGAACCGCCAACGGGGCAGGTGTTGAGGACGAGTCCGTCGATGAGCACATTGCGTGAGCGGTGGACATGACAACCTTCGTAGCCTTTCTCCGGGCGGGCGATGCCGCGGCCGATGATGCTGACGTTCTGGGCGTCCTCGATGGCGAAGGTGCCGGTGAAGTAGGTGCCGGGGGCAAGGTAGAGGGTGGTGTTGGAGGGGATGTCGGGGATGGCGTCGGGGTTGTAGTGTCCAGGCTTGATGTAGATGAACTGTCGGCCCTGTGCCTTTGCCTGTGCCTCGGCTTCTTCCTTGCTGATGGGCGGGCGGGAGGTGAAGAGGAGGAGGTTGGAGGTGATGTCTCCATCGAGTTCGAGGCTGAGGTTCTCGGGCTGGAAGAGCAGGAACTGGACGGTGGAGTCGTTCTGCACGTTGGCTATCGTGCCGCGGTAGTCGGGACGGATACGTGCGGACTGGAATTTGCGGTTCTTGGAGACCACTCGCACGAAGACGTCGCCCGTGAAGTCGAAGAGGACGTAGGAGATTTCGGAGATGCGGTGTTTGTTATTCCCGATGGGCGCGTTGACTTTAGCCATGTAGGTGTCAACTCTGGTCCAGTCCTTGCTGCCTCGGGGCTGCACGAAGACGTCGTAGTCGTGCTTCAGTGGCGCTCCGGCAGGTGCGGGATAGGTGAAAACCTGATGCAGGCGTTTGCCTTCGGTGACGCCGGGTGCTCGCCAGTCGCGGGCCTCCAGTCCCTCGTGGACTTCGCCTCGTCGCTCGGCTTTCTTCTGCAGGGCCAGGAGCTTCTTGGTGTAGGGCATTTTCAGGCCTTTCTTGCCGACGTAATGCTGGTAGGGCTTGTCGTAGATGTCGCGAATCAGTCCTCGTCCCATGGCGCCCGGTTCGTTCCAGTCGTTGTAGAGCCCCGTGCAGTCTGTCCAGGTCTGGAAGGGGACGTCGTAGCCCAGGTTGTAGCGCGCGCTGTATTCGATGCCGAGCATGAGTCTGTTGTCCAGGGCTGCCCAAAGGTCATCACCTTGTTCTTCTGCCATCTCGCAGATGTCGCACAGGGCTCCTAATCCCAGCTGTGCGTGCGCTTGGTCGCGTCCCGTCTCTTGGCATTGTCCGGTGGTGCTGACGTAGCGGGGCAGTGCGCCGTTGTCGTTGGCGTGGAGGAAGTAGTCTATGGCGTCGTGGTAGAGTGCGCTGTCCTCGATGCAGATTGCAGCGGCCATCCGGCATCGGTTGACGATGGCGCCCCAGTTGCCGTTGGCGTATGGCGAGTCTGCCTCGAACTGACTGATGGTGGGGATGACGGCTCTCCTGATCATGGCCTCCCAGGCGGGGGTGCTGTGGTCGCGTTCTATGGTCATGGCGCGGCAGAGCCAGTAGGCCTGAATGAGGCAGAGGGGAGCATCGTGTCCGTCGAAGCGCTGCAGCTTGTCGGCGTAGGCGTTGATGATTGCGAGGGCTTTGTCGTGCAGCCCTTGCCGGGCCAGCACCATGGCGGCTTTCATATCGCGCTCGCTGCCAGCCTTGCTGCTGCGGTACTGTCCGTCGCGGGCCACGACTTCATAGGGCCCGGCCATCTGGTAGGTGGAGTAGTCCGTCTGTGCGGCAACCGGGGTTGCGAGGGAGAACTGGAAGTTGAAAGGGGAGATGTGGGCTGCGCAGAGCAGGACGAGGGTGAGGGAGAGTCGTTTCATCGGGTGGATGGGTTGTTTGTGGGGGTGAAGTGGAGGGCGGCGCCGCCGCTGGGTAGCAGGGGGAGGGTGAGGGGGGCGCCTGCTTTCAGGGTTATGGTGCGGGAGGTGACTTTGCTGGGAGGGGAGGAGGGGAGAGGGGCGGGGGACGAGGATGCCCGCGCGAATACGCGCGGCACCCGACCGGGAGAGGTGAAGGGGGAGGAGGCTTCGTTAGAGGAGGGGGAGGAGAGTTTGCTGGGGGAGGGGGAGGGGGGAGCGTCCGTGAAAAGGGTGAGGGTGTAATTGCGGTCGGGTTCCAGGAAGTCTGTGGGGAGGATGATGGTGCGGGGGGTGTTGCCGTTGAGTGCGCCCACGAACCAGTCGTTGCCCTTGCGGCGGGCCTGCACGATGAACTCCCCCGGTTGTCCGTCGAGGGCCCGGCTCTCGTCGAAGACGGTGGGGCAGTCGCGCCAGAACTGCAACTCCGGGCCGTCCCATCCTTCGGGGTAAGGTTGGTCGTACCAGAAGAGAAACTGGAGGGGCGAGTAGAAGACGGCCGCCATCGCCAGTTGGTGGGCGCGTGTGCAACGGACTCTGTTGTTGAAGTAGCAGAGCGTGTAGTCCGCGGGTCCGGAGAGGAAGCGCGTGAAGGGGAGGGTGGTGTTGTGCTTGGCGTCGGGCATCTCCTCGTTGCCTCGCACTCCCTCCTGTGTCAGCAAGTTAGGCATTGTGCGTGAGAGTCCAGTGGGGCGGTATTCGTCGTGGATGTCCACCGCCAGCCCGTAGGCCGCACATTTGCTCACGGCCTCGTGCAGCCACTGTGTCCATTGCGCGCTGCCCACTTGCACAAATCCGAACTTCAGTCCGCTGACGCCCCACTGTCGGTAGATGGGCAGCAGTTCGTCCAGCTGCCTTGCCAGAGCCCGCTGGTTGACGTATATCCAGACGCCAACTCCCTTCTTCCGTGCGTAGTCGCAGATGTCCTCCATCCGGAAGTCGCGTGTGGTGGCCGCTTGTCGGGCGTCGCTCTCCACCTTCCCTTCCGGTCCGTACCATCCGGCATCCAGCTCCACATATTCGATTCCGAAGTCGGCGCAGAAATCGATGCTGCGCAGGATGCTTGCCTTGTCCAGGCGCGCACTGCGGAAGGCTCGCCCGGGCAGCTTGGCGGTCCACGCTGCCACGTCGGCGGGGGCGGGTTCGCAGAGGTTCAGTATCAACTCTTTATGATTAATGAGGTCTATGGCACGTTCGGCAGCCATGATGACTCGCCAGGGCGTGTCGTAGGGCGAGATGAGATCCACGTCTCCGTAGAGCTTCACCTGCAGTTCGTCGTCCCCCTTGAGGATGAACTTCCCTCGTGGAAAATCGATGAGTCCGGCTTCGAGCAGAGCCACGTAGGTGCCGCTCTGCAGCCTGATGAGCAGCGGCCGTTCGCTCTCCATCCAAGGCTGCCGCAGGGGTCGCATCTCATAGGGCCCTTGTGCCCATTCTTCGTACCATGCGATGCAGCCTTCCGGCATCCGGAAGGCGGTGCGTTCGCCGGTGACGTGGAGGAAGAGGCCATTGCTGGTTTCGGGAAAGTGGTAGCGCAGCGCCACGCCCTCGTTGTAGGCTCGGACGACGACGTCCATGGCGTAGAACTTGCGTTTGTCGTAGCCTTGAATGATGGCTCCCTGCCCGTTCGTCCCCTTCTCGAAGTGGAGCGTGAGTTGGCGGTAGTGGTCGCGTACGCGGCTGTTCTCTCCATAGGGCGGGATCCATGTGGTGTCCTGCTCCGTCTGGCGGCTGCTGCGCAGTTCGAGGTCGCTGCTCCAGTCCTCGTTGTTTCCTCGCGGAACCGCCAGCGCGGACTCGAACAGCTGATTCTCGACGTCCACCCCCAGACGGCTGGGGCACACGATGGTGTCGCCGCAGAAGGTGACGCAGTAGCCCATGGCCCCCTCCACGGTGCAGTAGTGGAACCGGAAGCGCCCGTCGGGGCTCTCCAGCGTCTGGGCGTGTGCCAGGGCAGGCAACAGCCCCCACAGCACAAACAGGAATACGCTATTCTTCATGCGACAACCGGCGGCGGATGCCTTATTTGATGAGAATCTTGCGCCCGCCTACGACGTACACCCCGCGCTGTGGGGGCAGGGCAGGAGCGGGGCGCCCGCTGAGGTCCACGGAACTCCTGCGGGGGAGGCCCGTGGCCGCAGCCTCGATTTTTCCGATGCCCGTGGCATCATAGGCGATGAGCTGGAAAGGGAAGGCCTGGAGGGTGGAGGAGGCAGCAGTCTGCAGTGCGCCATCCTCGTCGAGGTCCCAGAATTTGTAGGAGGCGACGGTGGTGCCCGTGTGGAGTGCATAGCGGTCGGTGCCCACGGCCTGCTCCAGGTAAAGCGGGTAGAAAGCCGACGTCGTCGTCTTGGCTGCAGCGCTGAGCAGGAGGCTGTCGCCGTCGGCGCGGTTGACGAAGTTGCAGCCTGCGCGGCTGTTCTGCTCGATGGTCCAGAGCTGCGCCAGGCCGTCGGCATCGCGCGGCTCAAAGGTGACGCCTTCCCCCTTGTCGTGTGCGGTGAGGTAGGTGTCCGAGCCGATGTGTCGGAGCAGGTAAGTTCCCGGAGCCACCTGTGCGCTCTCACCGGCTTTCACGTAGAGGTCGAACGTGATGGTGTATTCCACGTCGCGTAGCTTGAAGGAGGCGCTGTAGGTTCCGGAGGTCTGGACGTTGTCCAGGGTCAGGGTGGCTCCCGTGGTGCCGTCGCTCCAGAGGACGTCGGCGGGCTTCACGGCGGTGGGCAGTGTGAGTCCGAGTGTCACGGCGGAGCCCGTGGCGGCTACGACTTGCCGGGTGGCGTAGGGCGAACCGCTGTTGACGATGGCGTAGGGTTCGGCGGCCACCATCTTGACCTGAAACGTCTGTGTGCTGACGGCGCCGCCCTGATTCCGGTATTCCACGGTGTATTCGGCGTCTGCGGTGACAGACCGTGTGATGCTCTCTGTGGTGGCCTTGGTGCTCCACTTGAAGGTGCCCCATCCCATGGAGGGCGTGGCGGCGAGGGTGACGCTCTTTCCGTAGAGCACTTCGATGTAGTTTCCCTCGATGGTGTTGCCGGCGTAGGTGATGCTCGGTGTCAGGCGGTCGGGTGTGCAGTCGCCGTCCACGGCGATGGCGAAGGCGAGGTGGCTCTCTACGCCGTTCTTGTTGGTGTATGTGACGCGGTAGATGAAGCTGCTGTCGGTATGCACGGTGATGTCGCGTGTCTGCTCTCCGTTGTTCCATCGCCAGTTGCCCGTGTCTTCTTCTCCCTCGGGCAGCTGCGGCATCAGCTTCAGTGTCTTCCCGGGCGGCACGCACGTGTTGTTGTTCGGCGTAAATGTGTTCACGAGTCCTCCGAGTTCGTTGTGGCTGATCACCTTTCCGACGACGAGCTTGCGCGTCTTCTCCTGCGCCAGCGATGGTATCAGGTTGGCCGAGATGGTGCCGCTGTATTCCATGCGGGGCGATAGTTCCGTGGGCACTCGGTCCGGGGGGCAGAGCTGTTCGTCGCGTGTGTTCATGAGCACGCTGTAGCCCAAGTGGTCGTAGCCTCCGCTGGTGCCTCCTTCTCCTCCTCCGTCGATGCCCATTTTCTGGTAGGACACCTCGGAGAACGGCATCCTGACGCCCTTGACCCCTTCGTAGATGCCGATGACAGAGCCCCAGTAGGGTCGCATCTGCGCGCCCAGGGCTGGCCCGTCCATGATGTAGGCTCTGGCGTCGCTATAGTAATAACCGCTGCTGCCGTACTGGTAGTTCACCCACGGCAGGTTGGCAATGCTCTGTGTCTGTGCCGCCACGTACTCGATGCCGGCAGCCAGGCGGTGGTTCATGTAGGCAAAGAGGTCGTCGCCCTGGTTCCATCCCACCTTTGCCAGGTCTATGGCCAGCCCCAGCGCCATGGCAGAGTGCCCCGTGTCGCGCCCGCTCTCGTTCATCTGTCCGAGTTGTCCGTAGGCTCCCGTCTCGAGTTCGCTGTCCGTGGTGGTGACGACCAGGTTTCCCAGGAACTCCGTGAGGCCGTCGTTCTTGATAGGCACTTCGGTACGTTTCTCCGTGAAGGTGCCGCACTGGTCGTACTTGAAGTAAGACATCCCCTGGTTGTAGAGGAACACATCGTCGCATAGGATTCCGATCATGCTCACGCATAGCGCGTTGCACAGTCCCCAGTTGCTCCAGTAGTGGCCCGGTGCCTGCCACCACTTGCCGGCGTTCTCCCAGGTGCCGTTGCGTCCTCTCAGGAATCCGATGGCCTTAGGGTACCACACGCTGAGCATCCATTGCTTGAATCGCTCGAAATCCTCCGGCGCCCAGCCCTCGTAGTCTCGCATGAGCTCTGCTGCCTGCGCGAACTGGTAGCCATAGAGTCCGCTGGCGAGTGCGTAGTTGCTGTCTCCACTGACGTCTTTGGTCGTGTTGGCCCACGCCATGAGAATTCGCACGGCCGCGTTGGCGTTAGCTTTTGTTCCCGCAATCTTCCATCGCAGTGCGTTCTGGTAGGCCATGGTGGCGCCGCGGCAGGCGCTGATGTAGTTCTCGCCCTGTCCGCCTCCCCGGACAATGACCTCCACGGGGTTGGTCTGCACTCCGGACTGGGAGTAGGCTGCGCTGGTGAGCTTCTGATAGGCGGCCTTGACGGTCTTGTTGCCTGCGGCAAGCTGTGCCTTGACGCGGTCGAAGTCGGCCTGCGTGTGCAGCCCGCCCGGGTGGACGAAGCCGCGGTCGGTCTGCGCCTGCGCCTGCGCGTATGAGCCAAAAACAAGGTGTAGCTGCGAGCACTGTGCTGCGCCGAGCAGGGCGAGGGTGAGGAAAAGTCGTTTCATTGTGTGTGTTTATCGGTTGAGTGCTTTGTAGCGGTTGAGGGCTTCAAGGTAATAGTAGTCCGCATAGATGATGGGGACGTCGATTTCCGATCCTGCGGGCAGATTGCCGGTGCTGTGGAGCAGGAAGGCGCAGCTCTGGGGTGCAGCCCGGTAGGCGTCGCTGCTCAGGTCCCGCAGCATGTTGCAGGCTGCTTCGTAGTACGGCTTTCCGTCTTCCGCTCCGAGGTAACCTTGCAGTTCCAGGAGGCTGCTGGCTACGATGCAGGCTGCTGAGGCGTCCTTCGGGGCCTGCAGTCCGCGCGGGTCGTCGAAGTCCCACAGCGGCACCCAGTCGTCGGAGGTCGCCTGCAGCCGGCGGAGGAACGCATCGGCGGCCTGGCGAGCCATCTCGAGGAACTGCCCGTCGCGGGTGAAGCGGTACATGGTCGTGAAACCATAGACGGCCCAGGCCTGACCGCGGGCCCACGTGCTGCTGTCGGCCAGCCCCTGATGTGTCACGCCGTGGATGAAGTGCCCGTCCAGCGTGTCATAGACGGCCACGTGGTAGCAGGTGCCGTCGGGGCGGAAGTGGTGCCGGCGGGTGGTCTCGGCGTGGCGCACGGCAATGTCGTATAATTTACGATTTACGGATTGAGGATTTACGGATTGAGGATCATCATATTTTTCATTTTTCACTCTTTCATTTTCCATTTCCTCCTTCCCCCCTTCCTCGGCAGCCCAGCAGAGCATCTCGAGGTTGATCATGTTGTCCATGATGGTGTTGTGGCCTCCGAACATCTGGATGTTCCGGGGCCAGGAGAGGATGGTGCCCACGGTGGGGTTGAAGAGGGTTGCGAGGGAGTCTGCAGCGCGTAGGCAGAGGGTGCGGAAGCACTCGGCAGCAGCCTGGCTCTCGGCGCGCTGCTGCCGGCTGAGGTCCGTGCGCTCCATCTCCTGGCGCAGCACCCTGAGTCCCGTTCCTGCGCTGCAGAAAATGAGAAATCCCAGGTCGTGGTCGAAGACGGGACGGTCCACCACGCGGTGCATGGCCATCGTGGCGTCGATGGCTGCGCGGCGCACCTGCAGGGCGCTCTCGTCCATGCGTCCTGCGGCGAGCAGTGCCTCGTAGTCCAGCCATAGTATGCCGGGCCAGAACCCGCTGCACCACTCCTCGGCGCAGAGCGGCCGGCAGCTCCAGGCGGAGTCTCCGGGCGCGACGTTGCGGGGCATCATCGTCGTGTCGATGGCTCCGGAGGCACCCAGCTGTGCCAGGGCGCGGTGGACCTGGCGGTCGCACTCGGCCAGGGCGCTGTCAACGTCGAAGCCGGTGGCCTGCCGCTCCGGCGAACAGCCCGTGAGCAGCAGGGCGCAGAGAATTGCGGAACAAAGAATCTGTTTCATACCGAGAGAGCGGGGGGAAGAACGGTGAGGTCATTGCAGCTCGAGGACCAGCCCCTCGCGCGGCGCCAGCAGCACGTCGTGCGCGAGGTCGAAGCGGCGTCCTGTCGGGATGTCGATGGCGGTGAGGCTGGAGGCGGTGGCGCTGGTGTCCAGCAGCTCGGCGTAGCGGCTGACCTCCATCGTGGCTTCGTGGTCGGTGCCGTTGACGACGGTGATGACGGTGTTGCGGTGCCATCGGCGTGCCACGACGTACACCCCCTTCCAGGGTGTGAACTGCGTCGTGTAGCCTCGGATGATGGTCTCGTTGCCCTGTCGCCAGTGCAGCAGGCGGCTCAGCCACTGCACCATGTCCTCCTGTTCGGGGGTGCGCCCTTCGGGGGTGAAGGCGTTGCGCTCGTCGCCGGGGAAACCGCCGGGGAAGTCGCAGCGCACGTCGCCGTCGGTCACGGCCTTGGTGCCGTCCATCAGGATCTCGGTGCCGTAGTAAATCTGCGGTATTCGCGGCAGGGTCAGCAGCAGGGCCAGCGCCTGCTTCAGCTTCTCCACTCGGTATGGCCCTTGTGCGGTGCCGAGGAAGCGGTCGGTGTCGTGGTTGTCCACGAAGGCCATCACGTGCGCGGGGTCTTCGTAGAGGTAGTCATAGACGAGGCTGTTGTAGATGCGGTTGTATCCGTCCCACCATCCGTCGGTCTCCTCGTTCTTCGCCTTGGCCAGCTTGTCGAAGAAGCTGAAGTCCATGACGGTCGGCAGGTAGGAGTTCTCCTCTGCGGGCACCAGCCGGCTGTCCTTCTGCCAGGAGGCGGTGTAGGGCGGCTCGGTCACCCAGGTCTCTCCGACGACGTTGAAGTTCGGATACTCCTCGTTCAGGCGCTTCATCCAGCGTGCCATGCCTTGGGCGTCGGCGTAGGGGTAGGTGTCCATTCGGATGCCGTTGATGCCAGCCGTCTCTATCCACCAGATGCTGTTCTGGATGAGGTAGGTCATGACGTGCGGGTTGCGGTGGTTCAGGTCCGGCATGGTGGGCACGAACCATCCGTCCACGCTCTCGCGGAGGTCGACCTCCGAGCGGTAGGGGTCGCGGATGGAGGTGAGCTTGTAGCTGGTCTGGAGGAATTTGTCGGTGGTGTGCACCTCGCCTTGCTCGTTGCGGCGGTCGTTGCCTTGCAGCCACTCGGGGCAGTTCAGCCAGTCCTTGCTCGGGAGGTCGCTGACCCAGGGATGGTCGAATCCGCAGTGGTTGAAGATCATGTCCATGACCACCTTGATGCCCATCCGATGGGCCTCGTCGATGAGCAGGCGGTACTGCTCGTTGGAGCCGAAGCGCGGGTCCACACGGTAGTAGTCCGTGGTGGCGTAGCCGTGGTAGGTGCTGGCGTCGTGGTCGTCCGGCGAGTTGTTCTCGAGCACGGGCGTGAACCACAGTGCTGTGACTCCGAGCTGCTTGAAGTACTCCAGGTGCTCGCGGATTCCCTCCAGGTCTCCGCCGTGGCGCAGGCTGGGTTGCGAGCGGTCCTCGCGGTAGGGTCGCATTCCCGGCATCTGCTGCGGGTGGTTGGGCCCTTGCGCGAAGCGGTCGGGCATGAGCATGTAGAGGACGTCGGCGTTGGTGAATCCCTCGCGCTGCTCGCCCGCCATCTCGCGCTGCTTCAGGCGGTAGCGGACGATGGTCTTGTCCTCCGTCCCTGGGCGCGTGAATGCGATGGGCAGCTCGCCCGCTTTCGCGCCCTGGAGGTTCAGGTACACGAACAGGTAGTTGGGGGAATCCAGGCGCACCACGGAGTCCAGGCGCGCGCCGTCCACGGCGACCTCGGCATCGCGGATGCCGGGTCCATAGACCATCAGCTGTAGCGACGGGTCCTTCATCCCTGCGTACCAGTCTGTGGGGTCGATGCGGGTGATCTCTACGGCGCCGTTGCCTTCGTCGGAGAAGGCGCCGGGGCGCTGGCGGCAGCCCGCCGGCAGCAGGCAGAGCGCGCCGGCGAGGGCGGCGACAGTTCGGTTCAGTTTCATATCGGTATGTGATTTTAAGTTAGCCGAGAGAGAGAGGGGGGCGTCTTTCGTCTGCAAAGTTACGATTTTTATTCCTCTCTGCCGCATCTTCGGGCGTTTTTTTTTGCCGTGCAGGCTTCTGAGGACTGTTTTTTCGCCTCTGCGGCCGAAAAAGACTACCCTACGCCTCAAAAAAAAGACGAAGCGCACATATACTTTCATTCATTCATTCATTTGTTCATTCTTTCATTTGTTTTCTTTCTTCTCTTTCTTTATAAAAGGGGTATGGGGGAATGCTTTCTTTCTCATTCTTTCTTAAAAGGCTTACACGGAGGCTGGAAATTGCCCCGCCGCGGTGGGGGAAAAATGATGATGAAAGGAACGGTGAGGAAGGGAGAGAGAAGGGAGAGGGACACACTGCGGCTTTGACGGCGATGCCCCGCGGGATGAAGAAGCCTGCCCCGTGGGATGACGGAACCTGCAACGCGGCTTAGGCGGCGATGCCCCGCGGCCTTCGGGACGGTACGCCGCGGCTTTCGAGACGGTACGCCGTGGTGTATGGGGCTGTGCCCCGCGGTGTGTGGGATGATACGCCGCGGTGTATGGGGCTGTGGCCCGCGGTGTGTGAGTTATCGCGTCAGCACTTTCCTGCCTCCGGCGATGTAGAGCCCGGCGCGCAGCCCCTGCAGCGAAGAAGGTTCGCTGCAGAGCTGGCGTCCGCTGAGGTCATAGACGGGACCGGCGGGGGTGTCTGTCGTGACGGCCGAGACGGCGTCCTTCAGGCGGGTGGTGAAGCGGTAGAATCCGGAGCCGAGGCGATAGACCTGGCAGCCGTCCTCGTAACCCACATATTCCACCCCTTCGGCGTCGGCTGCGGGGCGCTCGCCCTCATAGACGGCAGTCTGGTCGCTGCCTACGGGCAGGTAGAGGGTGGCCGTGGTGTTGGCCGGCACGGTGCACTCGTAGGTGAAGCCGTCCTGGTCGGCCGTCTGCCAGGCGGAGCGGATTTCTCCGTAGTAGCTCTCGTGGCGGGCGCTGGCGGAGGTGATGAGTTCCTGGCCTGCGGGCAGTTGTTGGCGACGGTCTGGCTGGGGCTGGAGGATGATGTGTTTGAATCCGGGCTGCTGCTCGTCGTACTGAATACCGCACATATAGCGATACATCCATTCGCCGACGGCGCCGTAGGCGTAGTGGTTGAAGCTGTTCATGCCAGGGTCGCCGAAGCCGCTTTCCTTGGTGTAGCTGTTCCAGCGCTCCCAGATAGTGGTGGCGCCCTGGTCCACGCTGTAGAGCCAGGAGGGGCACTTGCGCTGCAGGAGCAGGTCGTAGGCGAAGTCGTTCAGCCCGAAGCGCGAGAGGGTGGGGCCCAGCAGGGGTGTTCCGGCAAAGCCAGTGTTTAGCTTGTAGCTGTTGTTGCGGATGGATCGCGTGAGGCGTGTCTTGATGTTCTCGATTTCCTGCTCGCCCTCGAGAAGGTTGAACTGCAGGGCCATGAGCAGTGCCGTCTGTGTGCCTTGGCGCACGGTGGGAGTGATGTAGCGGTGGCGGAACTCGTCTTTGATCTTCAGGAAGAGCTGGTCGTAGTGCTCGGCCTTCTGTGCGTAGGTGTCGGTGGCGCCCTCGCTGAGTGCGCGGCTCATCTTGGCCATGAGCTGCGTGACGTAGGCGTAGTAGGCCACGGCGATGTAGCGGGTGTCGGTGGTGACGAAGGAGAGCCAGTCGCCCCAGGTGAGGCCTCCGCCGTTGTACTGGTAGCCGTCGAAGACCTGCTTGGAGAGGTAGTTCATGTAGCGTTCCATGGATTCATAGCTCTCGCGGATGACGTCCTTGTTGCCCGTCATGACGTAGAGGCTCCAGGGAACCACGATTCCGGCGTCGGCCCATACGGTCTGGCCGAAGGGTGTGCCCCAGCACTCGGGTGCCACTCCGGGGTAGGCGCCTTCTGCGTTCTGCCCGTCGCGCACGTCCTGCAGCCATTTGCGGTAGAAGGATTCCGTGTAGGCGTTGAAGAGTCCCGTGCAGGCGAACACCTGTGTGTCGGCCATCCAGCCCAGCCGTTCGTCGCGCTGCGGGCAGTCCGTGGGCACGCTGAGCTGGTTGCCCCGCTGTCCCCAGGTGATGTTGGAGAAGAGCTGGTTGACGAGTGCATGGCTGGTCTCCACGAAGCCGCGGTCCTCGGTGGAGGAACTGACGGGCTGCGCCTCGATGGAGAGAATTTCGACATCGTCGGAGGGCGTGACCTCGCAGTAGCGGAATCCGAAGAAGGTGGTGGAGCTGTGGTAGCTCTCGCCGTCCACGGCGCCGCAGAGGGTGTAGTAGAGCGATGCCTTGGCCGAGCGGAGGTTGGCCAGATAGGGAGTGCCGCCGGGGCCGTCGTTACCTCGGCTGCGCGAGCCGGTGTCGTTCAGCATCTCGACGAAGCGCATTTTCAGGCGGTTGCCGGCGCGGCCCTTCACGCGGAAGTTGACCCACCCGACGATGTTCTGGCCGAAGTCGAAGACCACGGACTGCCCTTTCCGGACCACCACGGCGCCGGGGCCCTCGGTGGTGCTGACGGCGTTGGCCAGGCCGAAGTCCGTGCCGGTGCTCTTGACGCCCTCGTGGATGGTGGCGGTGCGCACTTGCTGGACTTTGTCGGGCAGGGTGCGGACGTAACCGCCCGTGAAGGCTTCGATCTTGCCTTTGAACTCCACGTTCTCGCGCACGGCATTCCATTGGCTGTCATCGTAGTCTGCCGCGGTCCAGTTGCTGGCCAGACGGGCATCGTAGATCTCGCCGTCGTAGATGTCGCCGAGCTTCAGCGCTCCGCCCTTGGAGGAGAGCCAACTGAGGTCGGTGACGACGGTGTCCTCCGTGCCGTCGGCGTAGCGGATGAGCAGTTTTGCCAAGAAACCGAGGTTGGGGGAACCGTAGGCTCCGTGCATGACGGCTCCTGCCCACCAGCCGGGAGTGACCACGGCTCCGATGGCGTTCTTGCCCTGGGAGATGAGGGCGGTGACGTCGTGTGTGCTGTAGAAGACGCGGTAGCGGAAGTCGGTCCATCCGGGCTTCAGCTCCTCGTAGATGGTGGTGCCGTCGGGCTGCACGTGGCCTACTCGCTGTCCGTTCATGAACAGGTCATAGACGCCCAGTCCGCTGGTGAACAGGGTGGCGGAGGCCACGGGCTTGTTGACGGCAAAGGTCTTGCGCAGCTGCGGCATGCCGCTGGTGGCGGTCTGCATGAGTCGTTTCTCGCCGGAGGGGGATTTCATGTGACACATGCGCGAGCCCTGGAAGTCCTCGACCTGGGCGTCGTAGAAGTAGTCGGAGGAGAGTGCCTCGAAGTCCTCGGAGAGGCGCACGTGGGGCGTGCCGTCGGCGTCGTACTCGGTGAGGACGAGGTTGTCGAAGTAGGCTTCCTCGCCGGCGTTGTTGTCCACGCGCAGGCCGATGTCGCCCCAGACGGCGGTGCCCGTGTTGTCCGTGTAGGTGTCCACGAGCTGCCGGTCCACGTAGGTGCGGATGGTTGTGCCCTCGACCTCCACGCGGTAGTGGTGTAGGTGGCCGACGATGTCGCTCTTCTTCAGCTGGGTGAACTGAGCATCGTTCCAGGTGAGGTTGCCGTTGATGTATGTGTGATGGCGCACGGCGGGGTTGGCGTTGTCGTTGGCGTTGATCTGCCAGAGGTGGTAGGTGTTGGAACTGGTGGCGGCGAAGACGACGGCGGCGCTGGCCTTGACGAGAAACATATCGTAGTCCAGGGCGTAGTGGACGTGAGTGGCGTCGGTCTGCTTCTGCCACACGAGCACGTGGCTGGTTGTGGAACCCACGATGCGTAGCTTGCCGCCGGTCAGGGTCCCGCCGGTGAAGGCGTTGCCCTCGGAGAAGTCCTCGGCGAAGAGCACGTTGCCGCCAGGGGTGGTGACAAGGATGTCGTCATATACGCCAATCTCCTCGCGGGCGTCGCGCTGGCCGTGGTCCTGGCGCATGCCCACCCGGCCGTACTTGAAGTCGCCGGTGCGGTCGTCCACCAGCACGTCGTTGATGTAAGTCTTTGCGCGCGAGGCGCCGGTGATCTCGATGCGGAGGGTGAACTCGTCGGTGTTGTTCAGCGCCACCTTGCCGGTGAGGTTGATGTCGGCCAGGCAGGCGGGGTTGCCGTTCTTCCATACGTGGGGCCGCAGGCGCGGGAAGTCACCTTCGGTGTTGAGCTGCCAGAAGTAGAAGTTCGATGCGTCCTGCATGGCGAAGCATAGTCCGGCTGCCGTCCGCTCGATGCGCACCTTGCCTTCCACGGTGTAGTCGGTGATCTCGTCGGAGACCTGTCCGGCCGGCAGGTCGGTGGCTTGGATCCAGCGGGCACCGCTCCATCCTGTGCCCATCAGTCCGGTCTCGAAGTAGGCTGTCTCCGTCGAGGTGGCCGTCTGGCCTTTGTTGTCCTGCACGGTCACGCGCCAGTAGTATCGCTGTGCCGGCTGGAGTGCCGAGGCGCTGACGCTGACGGCGACCGATTGCTGGCTCGGGACGAGGCCCGAGTCGAATACGATGTGCTCGCCCGCGGCGTCCGTGGAGAGCTGAAGCTGGTAGGCGGTCTGCACCACACCCCGCTCCTGCGACTGCAGCTGCCAGGTGAATTGAAGGTCGGATTGATCGATGCCGCTGGGGTTGCGCAGGGTCTGCACGCGCAGGTTGTCAACGGTCAAGGCCCAAGTGCTTGCGCAGGTGGCGAGTGCGAGCAGTGTGCTCAGGAAGAAAGTCTTTTTCTGCATAGTCGGAATGAGTCTTTGATGTCTTTCTGGCTGCAAAAGTACGCTTTTCTGCGCTCTTTATTGCGCACTTTCTGACCAAAAACAGTATTATTTGTTAAAAAGAGCCCTTCGGAGCCTGCCGTCCAGGTTTCCGCGGTGCGAAAAAAAGCCCATAGCCGGGGGAGCGGTTTCCCGTGCTGTGGGCTGTGGGCTTGCCTGCTGGGCGGGCGGAGCGGGGGGCGGGCGGGCGGCTGCTGCGGCGGGCGGCGTGTGTGGTCGTCAGCGGGCTATGATGCTGACGGCGAATCCTCCTCCGGGAGCTGAGGTGAGCTTGAGAGTCTGGCCGCAGCGTACGGTCTTCCGTGTCACGTTGTAGGCCTTGGGGTTGTGCTGGTAGTGAGCGTCGGGGGCGTCTGTGTAGATGGTGGCATCGTAGGTGCGTCCGGGCTGCAGGAAGTCCAGCTTGAGGGTGGTCTGGTGGCCGTTCTCGTCGCACTTGCTGCCGACGAACCAGTTGTCGGATCCTTTCTGGCGGCGGGCCACGGTGATGTAGTCTGCGGGCTCGGCTTCGAGGTAGCGGCTGTCGTCCCAGTCGCAGGGCACGTCGCGGATGAACTGGAAGGCGGGTGCGAGGTCGGGCCGCTCGTAGTGCTCGGGCAGGTCGGCAGCCATCTGCAGGGGGGAATACATGGTGAGGTAGAGTGCGAGCTGCCCGCAGACGGTGGTGCGCACCCATGAGGTGTTGTCGGACCAGGTGGAGAGCTGCGTCTCGAGGATGCCGGGTGTGTAGTCCATGGGACCTCCCTGCAGTCGGGTGAAGGGTAGGATGCAGGTGTGGTCGGGGCGGTTGCCGCCGAAGGCCTCGTACTCGGTGCCGCGCGCGCTCTCGTTGCCTACGAGGTTGGGATAGGTGCGGCAGAGCCCCGTGGGGCGCGTGGCCTCGTGGGCGTTGACCATGATGTGGTGGCGCGCCGCCTGCTGGACGCAGTGGAGGTAGTGGTTGTTCATGGACTGGGAGTAGTGGTGGTCGCCGCGGGGGATGATGTCGCCGACGTAGCCGGACTTGACGGCGTCGTAGCCGTAGCGGTTCATCAGGGCGTAGGCGTCCTCGAGGTAGCGCTCGTAGTTCTGGGTGCTGGAGCTGGTCTCGTGGTGCATCATCAGGCGGACTCCCTTGGAGTGGGCGTAGTCGTTGAGGCCCTGGAGGTCAAAGTCCGGGTAGGGCGTCTGGAAGTCGAAGACGTCGCGCTTCCAGCGGTTTGCCCAGTCCTCCCAGCCCACGTTCCATCCCTCGACGAGCACCTGCTGGAGGCCGTTGCGGGCGGCGAAGTCGATGTAGCGGCGCACCTTCTCGTTGTTGGCGGCGTGGCGCCCGTTGGGGGTGGTGCGGCGGAAGTCGAAGGCTGCGAGGCGGAAGTCCGGCGGGGTGTCCAGTCCGAGCTGCACGCTGGGCAGCTCGTCGGTGTAGTTCCATGCGCTCTTGCCGACGATCATCTCCCACCAGACGCCGCAGTACTTGGTGGGGTGGATCCAGCTGACGTCGTCGAGCGCGCAGGGCTCGTTGAGGTTGAGAATGAGGTTGCTGGAGAGCATGTCGCGGGCGTCGTCGGAGACGATGACGGTGCGCCAGGGCGATCGGCAGGGCGTCTGCATGGCGCCCTTCAGGCCTGTGGCGTCCGGGGTGAGGTGGCTGACGAAGGTGAAGGGCGGCGGCAGAGGTGCGCGGGCGGGTGCGGGCGGCGGCGTGTAGGCGTTGCTGGCTCCCTGGAGGCGTGTGGTGAGGGCTGTGGTCTGGGGGTCGACGAGTTCGAGGTGCATGGTGGCGTAGTCCACGCAGGCTGCCTCGTGGAGGTTGATGTAGAGGCCGTCGGCGGTGCGCATCTGCAGGGCCGTCTGCACGCCCGTGGGGGAGAAGACGGCCACGGAGGAGTTGCCCCAGTTGACGGCGTCGTGGAAGCGTGCGCGGATCTCGGAGAGGCGTGACTCCTGGGTCTGCTGCTCCTGCGTGTCGTAGTCGCCGGGCAGCCACCAGGCGGTGTGGTCGCCGGTCATGCGGAACTCGGTGCGCTCGTCCTGGATGAGGAAGTAGTTGAGGTCGGGCTGGCTGGGGAACTCGTAGCGGAAGCCCAGTCCGTCGTCGTAGAGGCGGAAGCGGAGGACGAGGATGCGTTCGCCGGCGCCAGCCTGCCTGAGCGTTACGGCGAGTTCGTTGTAGTGGTTCCGGATGTCCCGCGTCTCGCCCCAGACGGGCTGCCAGGTCTCGTCGAAGGTGGAGGTCTCGGTCTTCTCGATGGCGAAGCCGTCGATCAAGTCCGTCTCCTCCATCCCGCGTGAGGCGTGCTTGTCGCGCGCCAGTTCCAGGCCGAGGTGCGAGGGCAGGATGACGTCGCGCCCCTTGTAGGTCAGGGCATATTGGGGGCGGGTGCCGTCGAGGCTGAAGGTGAGGGTGAGCTGGCCGGAAGGACTCTGTATGGTCTGGGCGGCAGCGCAGAGGGGAAGGAGGGCAAAAAGTATTTGCCAGAACAGACGTTTCATGCTGATGGTGTTTTTTTATCTGTTGCCTTTGGCCACCATTTCGCGTATGCCCTCTGTGAACTGCTTGTCGTTCTTGAGGTCCTCGATGTTGAGGTGCATGCGGTAGCGCCAGTAGTGGTGCGGGTTGGCAGGAATATTTATGCGCTCTGCGGCGGCGTCCTTGAGGCGCAGGTGCTCGTCGGTGGCCAGCCAGTCCTGGAGGGCGATGACGCATACCATGGACGGGCAGTCGAGATGTCGCTGGATGATGTGGCGTGCGAGGTTGCCTGGGAGCGGGTGGGGCGCAGGTCCCTGGAGGCCGAGGATGGAGTTGTAGTAGTCCTGGGTGCGCTCGTAGTCCTCGTCCCACCACATGCGCAGGGTGGGGGTGTCGTGGCTGCTGATGGTGGCCACGGAGCGGCGTGGGTTGCGCTCGACGTGGCCGAATCGCACCCAGGGCTCCTTGGGCATGGATTCCAGCTCCAGGCTGAGGATGCCGAGCTCGTCCATGACCCACTGCACGCAGGCGGGCACCATCCCGAGGTCCTCGGCGCAGCAGAGCATGCGCGTGGCCCGCACCAGCTTGGGCAGCTTCTGCATGGCTTCCTCGTACCAGAACTGGTTGTTGCGGTGGTAGAAGTATTGCTCATAGAGGGCGTCGAAGGCTTGCTTCTCGTGGTCGGAGAGGGAGGCGTAGGCCTCGGTCTTCTGCGCCGCGATGCGGGGGTGGAAGACCTCGGGGTTGCGGTGGTCGCGCAGGAAGAGGTAGTCGGTGGAGAGGGTTTCTGCGGGTTGGGCTTTGATGATGGGTCCCGTGGTGCGCTTCAGGGTCTCGTCGCTGATGCCGTAGGCCCAGATTTCCTCGCGGGAGAGGGCGAGTGCGGGTGCGAACTGGCCGAGGAGGCCGCTCTTGGCCGGAACGGGGATTTCCCAGATGCGGAAGAAGCCGAGCACGTGGTCGATGCGGTAGGCGTCGAAGTAGCGTGCCATGTTGCGGAAGCGGCGCTCCCACCACTGGCAGCCGTCGCGCAGCATCTCGTCCCAGTTGTAGGTGGGGAAGCCCCAGTTCTGGCCGTCCTCGGCAAAGTCATCGGGCGGCGCTCCGGCCTGGCCGTTGAGGTTGAAGTAGCGGGGCTCCTGCCAGACGTCGCAGCCGTGGCGGGCGACGCCGATGGGGATGTCACCTTTAAGTAACACGCCGCGCGTGCGGGCGTAGGCGTGGACGGCGCTGAGCTGCTGGGCGAGAATGAACTGGACGAAGTACCAGAAGCGGACGGCCGCCCCGGCGGCGTCGGCGCTGGCGGGGCCGCAGTGCCGGTACTCCTCCGGCCACTGGCCGAAGTCGCCCGTGCCAAACTGGTCGCGCAGGACGCAGTACTGGGCGTAGGGCTCCAGCCACTGGCGTGACTCGTCGAAGAACGTCTTGAAGGCGGCCGATGCCAGGGTCTTCTTCCCCTCCTGGTCGAAGAGCAGACGGAGGTATTCCAGCTTGGCGGCGTTGACGCGCTCGTAGTCGATCTGCGGCAGGGCGTTGAGCTCCCGGCGCAGCTCGTCGAAGCGCTGGCGGTCGGCCTCCTTCTTCAGCTTGGGCAGGGCGCCGAGTTCCACGTACTGCGGGTGGAGGGCAAAGACGCTGATGCAGGAGTAGGGGTAGGAGTCGCCCCAGGTGTGGCTGCTGGTGGTGTCGTTGATGGGCAGGATCTGCAGCAGCCGCTGGCCCGATGTGGCCACCCAGTCCACCATCATGCGCAGGTCGCCGAAGTCGCCTACGCCGAAGCTGCGGCGCGAGCGGAGCGAGAAGACGGGGATGAGGGTGCCGGCCACGCGGAAGTCCTCGGGAGCGTCCATCCACGAGTCGCGCTGCACCACGGGCAGCGTGGGGTCCGAAACCTCCTTGGGGTCGAAGCTGTGGGGGCACAGCACCCACTCGGAGCGCTTCTCGCGGCCGCGCCAGGTCACGGTGTAGAAGTATTCTATGGTTTTCTCCACGGTCAGTTCCACCGACCAGATGATGCCGTCGGTGGTGTGCATGGCATGACGGGTTTGGCTGCCGTCGTGTTCGAGGACGTTCAGGAACAGGTCCTCACCGAAGATGGTTCGGTATTCAAGGTCGAATCTGATGTTCATGATGGTATTCTTTTGAGTTGATGGGACGAATGGGGTTTAGGTGGGTCATATAAAAAACGAGCTTTGATGGTGCTCTTATGCTATTTCCTCTCCTTGATGAAGGCGACGCAGAGGGCGCCGACGGCGAGCAGCAGGCCCGAGACGAGCATCATGGAGGACTGGTGGTGGCCGATCAGGGCGAGAATGCCGCCGCCGCAGAGGGCGGCGAGGATCTGAGGCAGGCAGATCGTGCCGTTGAAGAGGCCGAGGTAGGCCCCCATGTGACCGTAGCCCTGCAGGGCGTTGGTGACGAAGGTGAAAGGCATCGCTAACATCGCTGCCCAGGCGCAGCCGATGAGCAGGAAGGGAACAATCTGGAGGTACTGGTCCGGGCAGAACGGAATCAGCGCGAAGCCCAGGCCTCCGAGCAGCAGGCTGGCGGCGTAGGCCAGCTTCGTGTTCCGGAAACGGGGCAGCACCAGCGCCCAGCAGACACTGCCCAAGGCCTGGATGGCATAGAGCACGCCAGTCCAGTTGGCGGCTGTCTGGTAGCCTTCGGAGGCGGGGTCTGTCGTGGCCCAGACAGTCTCGGAGACGGCATCGACGACGTAGGTCCACATGTAGAGAAAGGCAGCCCAGCAGAAGAATTGCACGAGACCCACCTTCCAGAACGTGGAGGGAGCATGGCGCAGCAGGGTGAACCAGGAGCCGGAACCGGATTTACCGCCATCGTCGGCGTCGCGGTCCTTGGTGCCGTTGTACAGCTCATACATTGCAGGGTCCCACTCCTTGACTTTCACAACGGTGTAGATGACGCAGGCGATGAGGATGGCGGCACCGATATAGAACGACCAGATGACGGTGTCGGGCACCACGCCCTCGGGGGCGGTGTTCTGCAGGCCGATGGCCGCAAAGAGGAAGGGGAACAGGAAGCCGACGACGGAGCCGGCGTTGCAGAGGAACGACTGGATGCTGTAGGCCTTCGCCTTCTGCGCCTCGTTCACCATATCCCCCACAAGCATCTTGAAGGGCTGCATCGCCATATTGATGGAGGTGTCGAGCAGCATCAGCATGAGCAGTCCGAAAATCATCACGGCCGAGAGGCTGAGGCCCAGCGAGCCGGAGTTCGGCAGCAGACACATCACGGCCACTGCCACCGCAGCACCGATGAACAGGAAAGGTATGCGGCGGCCGAAGCGCGTCCAGGTGCGGTCCGAGAGCGTGCCCACGATGGGCTGGACGATGATGCCCATCAGCGGAGGCAGGATCCAGAAATAACTCAGGTCGTGGGGGTCGGCACCCAAGGTGCGGAAGATGCGGCTGATGTTGCCGCTCTGCAGCGCGTAGGCAATTTGCACGCCGAAGAACCCGAAGCTCAGGTTCCACAGTTGCCAGAAGGTAAGATTTGGTTTTTGCATAGTTATTTCGTTTTTGACTTTCAACGTTAGCTTTGCTGTCTCTCTCTCTCTGAGGCGAGATGCCCGGCTGAGGCCGGGGGCTGAGGGGCTCGCTGCCGCGGGGCGTCTTCAGGTCCCGGCCTCCAGCTCCCTCGTGGTGCCGCGGACGATGAGGCGCGTCTTGACCACGCGCTTCTCCACCTTCTCCAGTGGTGAGTAGCCCTCGACCTTGTCGAGGAGGATGTCCACCGCCTCCTTGCCCACCTGTTTTCCGCGTTGCTCCACCGTGGTCAGGGTGGGGTCGCAGGCAATGGCGCGTTCTCCGTTCGTGAACCCGCAGACACTGAAATCTTCGGGCACGCGCAGCCCCATACGCTTGGCCGTATAGAGCACGCCGATGGCCGTGTCGTCGTTCACCGCGAAGGCCGCGTCGGGTCTGTCGTCACGCGTGAGCAGAGCGGGCGTGAGGATCTCGGCGTCGGTGCGGTTGTCACATTCCAGGAACAGCGTCTCGTCCGGGTGGATGCCAGCCTTCAGCAGCGCGTCGCGGTAGCCGTTGTAGCGGTTCTTGGAAATCTCGAGGCGCATGTCCGAGCCGTAGAACGCGATGCGCCGGCAACCCGTCTGCAGCAGGTGCGAGACGGCGTTGTAGGCCCCCATATAGTCGTCCACCACCACGCGGCTGGTGTTCAGCCCCGTGCAGATCCTGTCGTAGAACACCAAGGGCATGCCCGCATTCATCAGCTGCCGGAAGTGCTCGTAGTGCGTGGTGTCCTTGGCTTGCGAGACAATGACTCCGCAGACGCGCAGCCCGAGGAACGTCTGGCAGATGTGCTCCTCGCGCTCGAAGCGCTCGTCGCTCTGCGCCACGATGATGCGGTAGCCGCGCAGGCTCGCCTGCTCCTCGATGCCGGAGAGAATGGTGGAGAAGTAGTAGTGGGCGATCTGCGGGATGATGACGCCGATGAGCTTGGGCGGCGACAGCTGGCTGCGGCGCAGCGAGCCTGCCAGCTCGTTGGGCAGGAAGTTGTGCTCTCGCGCGTAGGCCTGAATGCGGCGGCACTGGTCGGGACTGATCAGAGGACTGTCCTTCAGCGCACGCGAGACGGTGGACACGGAAACGCCCAGTTCGCGGGCGATATCCTTCATCGTAAGAGTAGTCTTTTCGCTCATTTTGGTCGTATTTGCGGGCAAATGTAGGCAAAAGTAAGCAGTCCGCGTCAAATTGTAAGTGCGAAATCATAGGTTGTTGCGTGCAAACGTTTGCACAATCTGTTTTGTTGATTTATGTCAAAAAGAGGAACAGCCTATCCTTCTTCATTGTATTTTTGCAACGTCAATTTGAAAGTAACAGGCTAACTGCCTCAGAACCCTGAACTTCTCGGCAAAAAGAGACACCTTAATATTAATAATAATGTAACTAAACTCAAACAAAAGCATGATGAAGCAGGTAAATGTAAGAATCCCGCTGAGGATTCTCGCCCTTCTTTGTGGGCTATTCATCCTTAATTCCGCAACACTATAGTTTAACATTATTTATAAGTGCCTGAGCAACAAAAAGTTGCCCAGGATTTTGCCATGTCAGAATTTTCACTTACC
>ONJJ01000008.1 GCA_900318115.1 uncultured Prevotellaceae bacterium
CGTGGCGCTGAACACGCTCCTGACGGACTACCCCGATGGCGAGTACACCCTCACCGTGGAGAACGCCGAGGAGCAGTACACCGCCCTCCTCTCCCTGCCGCTCCTGGACGATGCCGTGCGCGACCTGCTGTACGACAAATCCGTAAATAGTAAATCCGTAAATGGTAAATGGTCTGATCTCTCCGGCCGCCACCTCAACTCTCAGCCTATCCGGAAGGGTATCTACATCAAGGATGGAAGAAAGGTTTTGATTAAGTGAGCGGCATGCGGAAAGGTAATAAAGAGAACCGCGTAATCTGCGTAATCCGTGATCATACATAAAGGACCACGGATTACGCGGATTACATGGCTTTAATTCTCCTTGCCGACAACGAATAATACCGATTCAACGAATGAACTCAACTAAATACTATACGACTATGAAACGAATGATGACTCTTGCTATCTCTGTCCTGCTCGCCTTGGCAGTGCAGGCACAGGGTTCTGCTGACTACCGTCCCTTTATCGAAGAGGGCAAGACTTGGATTTATGAGGTATGCAATCCCCAAGCATATCATGCAAATGATAATAGGAATTGGACAGAAACATATCATTTGACGGGCGATACTTTAATCAATTCGCACAACTGCAAGAAACTACATCTTTCGAGCGATCTCCAGGAGGGGCTGGTCAATTACTATTGTGGTGCTCTATTTGAAGATGGGAGCAGAGTCTATTTCATTCTTCCAGAGAGCCAGACGCCACAGTTGCTCTATGATTTCTCCTGCAAGAAAGGAGACACGTTTGTGATTCATGGCCACGAAATGGTAATGAAGGAGCAGCTTGATATTCCCTATGAGGGGACGTCTTTGAATGTGCTTAAATGGAGTCTGAAGGAAAATGATATGCAAAAGTCCCTCTGGGTGGAAGGTATTGGCTCTACGACCAACAATTTAATAGATTATTTCTATGATTGGGAAGAAAGGAATCGATATACGTTGCTATCATGCAGTGTCAACGGCACGGAAATCTTCGCTAACGAAGAGTTCCAAAAAGCATACGCTGCTATCCAGCACTATGTCTATCGTCCGTTTGTCGAGGAGGGAAAGACGTGGGTGGAACGCGAATCAGTCTATGTGCCTTATATGGGCGGTTTGACGACTCTGAAGAAGAGCTTCACCATCAGCGGCGATACCTTGATAGGGCAAATGCCTTGTAAGCGACTGACGTGCGAGACCATTGATCGAATCCAGGGCACAAGGGAATATGATGTGATAGGAATCTATGAAGAGAACAAGCGCGTCTATTTCATTCCCCAGGGTGGAACCGACCCCTTGCTGCTTTATGACTTTGATGCACCCATTGGCGATACTCTGACCGTCTATTCTCTGAATAGAGGAAATATTTCCTCGTGTAAGATGGTTGTCCTGAGGAGGAATGAAATGGGAACCGTTGTGGGAAATCTGACCTATAAGGAGGTTTGTCATCACGATTATTTTTGGGAATGGACGTGGATTGAGGGCGTAGGTTCTGAGGATGGTCCTATGGAGAACATGACTTTTGGTCCCGAGAAGGGAGGATGGCATTGGCTTGAGAACTGTTGTGTGGGTGATGAGGTCCTTTTTCATCAGGGCAACGTTATTTCATACCATCCTTTTATTCAGGAGGGAAAGCACTGGGAATACGGATTTATGTATAATTATGACGAACTTTGGCTGCCTGCCGGAGAGCCGTTCGCCAGCGAGAGTTGGCTGGTGACAGATCGCGAGAATATTGATGGCAAGGCCTATTGGAAACTAAGTCGGTTCAGCACCTTTGCACACGTAAAAAATATGTGGCGACCTGCTGTCGGCTCCGAGAACCAGTCGGAAGTCACAGGGGAAGTGATTGCCATTCGCGAGCAGGACGGCAAAGTCTATGCCCGCAAGGATCAGTATTTGGCACTGCTCAAGGCACTCTATCCCAAGGAAGTGCATCCTGACGTGAATCCCGATAATTTCTATGTGGCCGAGGCCGAAGACCCTGCAGAGGTACTGCTCTACGACTTCTCGCTGGAGGAGGGCGACAAATACCCCTGCCTTGGGGATGTCTATGTGGAAACCGTAGACCGATATATCACATCCGATGATCGTTGGCATAAGATGATGCGGCTGAGCAATGGCGCCATTCTCGTGGAGGGAATCGGTTGTGTGAACTCCATTGGAGGTATTGTCATCTATCAGAATTTGGAGAATATCAGGGAATATTTTAGCCGCGAGTCAGGGGCAGGACGCATGATTTATGCGCAACTGCTCAGCTGCGGATTCACAGGTTCTGACCAGGTCATCTATCCGGGTTCCGAAGGCTATCCTGAGCCTGCAGAGACCTACCACCCCTTCATTGAAGAGGGCAAGATATGGCGGACGGGTATCCAGCTGGACAATGATTACGTGCAGCAGTTTGAATACAAATTCTATAATGATACAATCATTGGCGGCAAGACATGCAAAGTGCTGGGGAAGAGCAAACTGGAATACTACTCCCCTGAAAATAGTTATCGGACATTGGACACCACCTATGTAGGAGTCCTGTATGAGGAACATGGCAAGGTGTATCGTGTTAATCCAGAAAACGAGGAGTTTACACTCATCTATGACTTTATTTCGCCCGTGGGTATGGACATAACAGTCCTTGGGGAGCCACTCACCATCGCCCGTAGAGAGAAGAGCCAGGAACCAGAGTTCAAGGGTATAGTTACCGAACTACAAAGAGACGATGAAAGATCTGTCGTTTCATGGATGGAAGGTGTAGGCTGTAGGTCGAATCCTTTGGAAAGTCTGGCTTCCCTATTCCAGACAGGTCTTATGAATGAAATCTTGATATCTTGCTCTATCGACAATGGTGAAATCATCTTTCTGAAGGAAGAAAGCCTGCCTTATCCCTCCGAAGTGAAGAAGAAGTGGCTGGACTTCACGCACGTGGTGAAGCCGCGGCCGAAGAGTCCGCAGCGTGTCTCTGCTTCGGAAAAAGATGCCTCGGAAGAGGGCGCAGCAACTTCTGATGAGGCTGCTGAGCAGGAGATGCTGACGGGCGAGTACTCGGCCAGGGAACTCTTCGTGAGCCTGAAGACGCTGACGGGAGCTTACACGGTTACTTTGACGGATGCCGCAGGCGAGGTGGTGTATCGGAAGGACGTGCAGACGAGCAATGTCGTGGCGCTGAACACGCTCCTGACGGACTACCCCGATGGCGAGTACACCTGCTGTACGACAAATCCGTAAATAGTCGCTCGGCCCAAGGGGACGCTTCACACTTGAAGAAATCCGTAAATGGTAAATGGTCTGATCTCTCCGGCCGCCACCTCAACTCTTGGCCTACCCGGAAGGGTATCTACATCAAGGACGGACGGAAGGTTTTGATTAAGTGAGTGGCATGCGGAAAGGTAATAAAGAGAACCGCGTAATCTGCGTAATCCGTGATCATGCATAAAGGACCACGGATTACGCGGATTACATGGTTTTAATTCTCCTTGCGAACAGTATCTTATTTGCCGAAGATACGAATCTTATTCGCTGAAGATGGGAATCTTATTCGCCGAAGATAGGAATCTTATTTACTGCCGCCTCCATAAAAAGTGGCGGCGTTTAGGAGGTGCGGGCAGAAAAAGAGGGGAATTTTTTTGGTGATGCCCGTGCTTTGCAGTACCTTTGCAGCCGAAAAAGCAAAAAACGTTCAATAAACCTTTACCAAAATGCGTAAAATTACCATCCTTTCCATCGCAGCTGCCGGCACGCTCATGCTGGCATCGTGCGGCAAACTCGGCCAGCTCAGTGCCGACAACGTAACAGTCACTCCCACTCCTCTGGAGGCTATTGGCAATGAGGTGCCCGCCACCATCAGCGCCACCTTCCCGGAGAAGTATATGAAGAAGAAGGTCACCCTCGGTGTGACCCCCGTGCTGAAGTATCAGGGCGGCGAGGTAGCCTCCGAAGGTACCACGTTCCAGGGCGAGAAGGTGCAGGGCAACGGCACCACTGTCAGCTACAAGGTGGGTGGCACCTACACCATGCGCGCCAACTTCCCCTACAACGAGAACATGCTGCAGAGCGACCTCTACCTGCGCTTCGATGCCAAGAAGGGCAAGAAGAGCATCCAACTGCCTGACCTGAAGGTGGGCTACGGTGTGGTGGCTACCAGCGACCTGCTGCGCGGCACTCTGGGCAGTGCCAATCCGGCTCTGGCTGCCGATGCCTATCAGCGCATCATCCGTCAGAAGCAGGAGGCACAGATCAAGTACCTGGTGAACCAGGCCAACGTGCGTGCCAGCGAGCTGAAGACCACCAGCATCCAGGACTTCGTGAAGATCCTGAAGGAGATCAACGACAACCAGGAGACCCTGCGCCTGCAGAACATCGAGGTCAGCGCCTACGCTTCGCCCGAAGGTCGCTTTGACTTCAACGAGCAGCTGGCCGAGAAGCGCCAGAACACCTCTGCCAAGTATGTCAACGAGCAGCTGAAGAAGAACAAGATGACGGCTGACGTGGACACCAAGTTCACCGCTGAGGACTGGGATGGCTTCCAGCAGCTGGTCAGCGAGAGCAACATCCAGGACAAGGAAGTCATCCTGCGCGTGCTCTCGATGTATAAGGATCCCGCCGAGCGCGAGCAGCAGATCCGCAACATGAGCGTGGTTTACGACGAACTGGCCAAGGGCATCCTGCCCGAGCTGCGTCGCGCCCGCCTCATCGCCAACTACGACGTCATCGGTCGCAGCGACGAGCAGATTCAGGAGCAGTTCCAGGCCGACGCCCGTCAGCTGAGCGTGGAGGAAGTGCTCTATGGAGCAGCCCTGCAGCAGGACAACGCCCAGAAGAAGGTGTGGTACGAGAAGGCTGCAGCCCTCTTCACCAACGATGCCCGCGCCTACAATAACCTGGCCAACCTGGCCTACCAGAGCGGCGATGTCCAGACCGCAGCTTCCTACTTGCAGAAGGCCAAGAGCATCAACCCGCAGAGTGCTGAGGTGGCCACGAACGAGGCCCTGTTGGCTCTGGCCGAAGGTAAGGTTGCCGAGGCCGAGGCTCTCATCGCCCGCGGCACGGGCTCCAGCTCCTACAGCGAAGTGCTCGGCAACCTGAACCTGGCCAAGGGTAACTACGCTGCCGCCGCTGCTAACCTCGCTGGCGTGAACACCAACAGTGCGGCCCTGGCTCAGATCCTGAACAAAGACTATGCTGCAGCTGCCAAGACCTTGGCTGCCGTGGCCAACGCCGATGCCTACACCAGCTACCTGAAGGCTATCCTCGGTGCCCGTCAGGGCGACGCCAGCGCTGTCGTCAGCGGCCTGCAGAGCGCTATCCAGCAGAATCCTGCCCTCGCACAGCGTGCTGCCCGCGACCTTGAGTTCGCCAAGTATGCTGCTCAGATTGCAGGGTTGGTGAAGTAAAAAAAGACTCTCTCTCCGCCCTCCCCGTCAGGGAGGGAGCGATTACCTTCAAGAATCATTTTAGGTGTGTTCTATTAATTAATAAATTCTCTATGAATTATCTTTGTTTGCTCTTGCCTCTTTTCAGCATCTTTTGCTTCAAGTCCTTGAACCGTAGCCCGCTTCAAGTCCTTGAACCGTAGCCCGCTACGCTCCTTCGGCCTTGAACCAAAATCTGCTCGGAAATAGCCTAAGAGCAATCCAAAGCTAATTTATAGAACCCACCTTTATATTATGCTTGGTTTCATCAGAACTCTATTAGCAAAGGTAACTGCTCCCTCCCTGACAGGGAGGGCGGCGGGAGAGTCCATTTTTTGTCTCTTCTCCCTTCTCCTTCTCTCCTGCACTTCCTCCTCCACTTTCCGCCTCACGGGTACTATAGAGAACCTGCGGCAGGCGGATTTTTATGTTTACTCCATCGATGGCAGTCTGACGGAACTGGACACGATTCATGTGGTCGAGGGTGAGTTCGAATGGGAGGTACCCCTGCAGGAGGAGGCCACGTTCTACCTCGTCTATCCCAACCTCAACGAACAGGTTATCTACGCACGCCCCGGCGACCATGTGCACTTCAAGGGCGATGCCAACCAGCTGCGTGGCGTGAGCATCAATGGCAATCCGGAGAACGAGGCGCTCACGCGCTTTCGTCAGGAGAACTTGAAGGTAAAGCCCGACAGCCTGCAGCGTGCCATGCGCGCCTTCATCCATGCTCACCCCGAGAGCCGTGTCAGCAGCTATCTCCAGCGCCAGCTGACGCTGGAGCGCAGCACCTCGTCCCGCCTGCGTGTCGGGCAGAAGCTGCCGGATATCATCCTGCCTCCCGACAGTGCTGGCGGCGACACGTTGCGGCTGCTCTCCAAGGACTCTGTATGCCGTCCTGTGCTGCTCCGCTTCTGGGCCACGTGGAAGGGCGAGAGCCGTAGCACGGCGCACAACGTGCGTGAGGCTATACGCAAAAGCGAGAAACTGCCGAAGGCTCGGCGCCTGCAACCCATCAGCATCAGCCTGGACTTCGATGCGCGGCAGTATGCATTCAGCGTGCGTGCGGATTCCATTGACTACGACCGCCGACGCTATCCTCAAATCTGGGATGCTCCCATTTGTGAGCTCCTGGCTATCCAGACTATTCCTTATTATATCCTGGCCGACTCCGCCCGGAAGGTGGTGGCACTGGGCTCGGACTGGAAGCAGGATATCCAGCCGGCGCTGGACAAACTCCTGCAGCCTGCTTCGAAGTCGAAGTAGGCCGGGGCCAGACGAGAGGAGAGGGCGGGCTGCGGCACCGCCGCAGCAGAGCGAACCGGCACCCCGGGAGAGAGTACGAAAGTCAGAACCCGAGGGACGAGAGGCAGAACCCCGAGGGACGAGAGGCGGAACTTCTGGGGAGGGGTTATGAATTGCGGAACTCCAGAGGGGTCTGGCCTTCCAATCTCTTGAAATACTTGCAGAAGAAGGAAGGGTTGGGGAAGTTCATTTCCTCGGCCAGGCGTGCTATGGGTTTGTCTGTGTGGAGTAGTTCCACCTTGATGCGGGCAATAATGGCTCGGTCTATCCATTCCTTGGCTCCGATGCCGCTGGCTTGCCGCACGACGGTGCCCAGGTAGCGTTCCGTCAGACACATTCGCCGGGCATAGAACGCCAGCTGGTGGTGCTGTGTGGCGTGCTGGTTCACGAGCTGAATGAATCGGTCGAAGATGGTCTGCTCGCGATGGCGCTGCCCTTCGAGCTGGGCGGTCTGCAGACGAAAGAGGTGGTCGTAGTGATGCATCTGTGCGGCCACCAGACTGCTGACCGTGGGGCGGTCGTAGTCGGGTTGGCGGACGATGTGCCAGAGGGTATCGATGATATGCAGGGCGGTGGCTACATCGGCTTCGCCCACGGGCAGCTGGAAGTCCTGCACTTGACCATTGAATGCCGCTGGCAACTGACCTGGCGCAAAGGGTATAGGAAAGGAGGTGGAGAGGCCGATGCCGTGGATCTCCAGGTCGGGAGAGATACCGATGGGGCTGACGATGGAGCCAGGACCGATGAAGACGAGTGTGCCGGCCGTGATGCGTTTCTCCACCAAGTTGAGCACACCATGTAGCTCGCCACGGGTGATGACTCCGATGCGGTAGTCGTTGATGCTGAAGGGAGGCTCCTGACGGAAAAGGAGAGGGAAGAGCAACGTGGCGCCGCGCACCACAGCCAGCTCGCTGTTGATGAACACTTGTTCGCGAATCTCGCGGATGTGCGGCTCCAGGAGGTTGCGCATCCGCTGGAAGTTCATCGGTTGGGGTTGCTTGTTCATGGACGAAAATGCTGTTGTTCCGATGCAAAGGTAATGCTTTTCTCTGAAAGTAAGGTGCTTTTTCCATATAAATCCTACAAAAAGGACATTTCTTTCTTCTCGGAGATAAGGTTAGGATGGAAAATAGGCCGTACCTTTGCACCGTCGAAAGACAAGAATGGCAAATAATAATCCCTAAACGCAATGAAACAAAGTATTCTTTTCCTCACCTTGTGTATGTCGGCCAGCGTGCTGACGGCACAGACCTTGGAGGAATGTCAGCAGGCAGCGGAGCGCAACTACCCGCTGATACGGCAGTATGACCTTATCCGGCAGACGGCCGACCTGACAGTGGCCAACATCCAGAAGGGCTGGCTGCCGCAGGTGTCGGCACAGGCACAGGCCACGTACCAGAGCGATGTCACCGCCTGGCCCCAGGAGATGCAAGGACTGATGCGTCAGATGGGTATAGACCTGAAGGGGCTGAAGAAGGACCAGTACCGAGTGGGCGTGGACGTGCAGCAGACGATCTACGACGGAGGCGCCATCAGCAGCCAGAAGGAGGTGGCACGACGTCAGGCAGACGTGCAGCTGGCCGAGACGGAGGTGAATATATATAAGGTTCGCGCACGCGTGAACGAGATGTACTTTGGTCTGCTGTTACTGGACGAGCAGATGCGCCTGAACAGCGACTTGCAGGAATTGCTGAGTGGCAACGAGCAGAAGCTGGCAGCGATGTTCAAAGGTGGCACTGCCGCAGAGAGCGACTATCTGAGTGTGAAGGCAGAGCGCCTGAACGTAGTCCAGCAACTGACCAACCTGCAGGCGCAGCGCCAGACGCTGGCCCGGCTGTTGGGCGTGTTCTGCGGGCTGGAGATTACCTCACCCTCCAAGCCAGTGGAGGCCACGACCTTGCAGCATAGTGAAAACCTGCGGCCGGAGCTGAAAGCAATCGATGCCCGCCTGCGTCTGACCGATGCGCAGGAACGGGCCCTGAAGTCAGGGCTGCTGCCCCGACTGGGCGTGTTTGCCCAAGGTTTCTACGGCTATCCGGGCTACAATATGTTTGAGGATATGCTTCACCATCGCTGGTCGCTGAACGGCATGGTGGGAGCCCGCATCTCGTGGAATATTGGGGCGCTGTACACCCGCAAGAACGACAAGGCCCGTCTGCAACTGCAGCGCCAGACGGCAGAGAACAGCCGCGAGGTGTTCCTCTTCAACAACCGCCTGGAACAGATGCAGCAGGACGAGAGCATCGCCCGCTACCGGAAGCTGATGGCCGACGACGAGGAAATCATCCAGCTGCGATCGGCTGTGCGAAAGGCGGCAGAGTCGAAGTTGCAGCATGGCATCATTGACGTGAACGACCTGGTGCGCGAGATCAATGCAGAGAACGCTGCCCGTGTGCAGCAGTCCATGCACGAGATAGAGATGCTGAAGGAAATCTATGACCTGAAGTTCTCCCGCAACAACTGAATTCCAGAATCTCGAGATCCCGGAATACTTATACATCTGATTAACGAAATCCCGCAAAAATAAATAACGATGAAAAGAATCATTGCACTCGCAAGCGCAGCCCTGATCATGGGCGCTTGCTCCGATAAAGAAAAGGAATACGATGCCACGGGCACTTTCGAGGCCACGGAGACCACTGTGTTCGCAGAACAGAGCGGCACGCTGCTGACCTTCGATATCAACGAGGGCGACAATATCGCACCAGGGCAGGAGCTGGGAATGGTGGACACCACCCAATTGTGGTTGAAGATCCAGCAGCTGGGGGCCACCAAGGAAGTGTACCAGAGCCAAAAGCCCGACGTCGAGAAGCAGATTGCCGCCACGCGCCAACAGTTGGCCAAGGCCAAGACGGAACAGCAACGCTACCAAGAGTTGGTGGCGGACGGAGCGGCTCCGAGAAAGATGCTGGACGACGCCACCTCACAGGTGCAGGTGTTGCAACGACAACTGGATGCACAGGTCTCGGCACTCCACACCCAGATGGCCACCCTCAACAGTCAGCAGGCTGCCACCGATGTGCAGGTGAGCCAGTTGCAGGATCAGCTGCGCAAGTGCCACGTGGTGGCGCCCATCGGCGGAACGGTGTTGGAGAAATATGTAGAGCGAGGCGAGTTCGTGGCGGTGGGCAAGCCCCTGCTGAAGGTAGCGGACACGGACAACCTCTTCCTGCGGGCCTACGTCACCTCTGCCCAGCTGCAACACATCAAACTCGGACAGCAGGTGAAGGTGTTTGCCGACTACGGCAACGGGCAGAAGAAGGAGTACGAGGGCACCATTACCTGGATCTCCAGCCGTTCGGAGTTCACGCCCAAAACCATCCTGACCGACGACGAGCGGGCAGACCTGGTCTATGCCGTGAAAGTGGCCATCAAGAACGATGGCTATGCCAAGATCGGGATGTACGGGGAGGCGAAGTTTTGAGGATTTACAGATTTGAGAATCTACAAATTTATGGATTTACGATTTTATGGATTGACGTATGGCTAACGCGATTGAAGTACAAGGAGTCAGCAAGATGTACGGCCGGGTGCAGGCCCTGGAGGATGTGTCGTTCTCTGTCGGGAAGGGCGAGGTATTTGGGCTGATAGGCCCCGATGGCGCCGGCAAGACCACGCTCTACAGGATTCTCTGCACCCTGCTGCTGCCTGACGCTGGCACGGCTACGGTGGACGGCTTCGACACCGTTCGCCAGATGCGTGAGATACGTCGGCGCGTGGGCTACATGCCTGGTCGTTTCTCGCTCTATCAGGACCTGACTGTGGAGGAGAACCTGCAGTTCTTTGCCACCCTCTTCGGCACCACGGTGGAGGCGGGCTACGACAGCATCCGTGCCATCTACTCGCAGATAGAACGCTTCCGCGACCGCAAGGCCGGAGCTCTCTCCGGCGGTATGAAGCAGAAGCTGGCTCTCTCTTGCGCACTGGTGCATAGCCCCAGTGTGCTGTTCCTCGATGAACCTACTACGGGCGTGGATCCCGTCAGTCGCAAGGAGTTCTGGGACATGCTGGGCACCCTGAAGGAGAGGGGTATCACCATCCTGGCCTCCACCCCCTACCTCGACGAGGTGCGGCGCTGCGAGCGTGTGGCGTTCCTCGACCGCGGTCGTCTGCGCGGTATAGGTGCCCCCGAGGTCATCCTTGAGCAATTCCGCGACATCTTCAATCCTCCCGGCATCGAACGTCGGGGCGCAGGGTGCGTTGCTGCGCCACAGCAATCAACTCGGCCAGAGAATGTCATCGAGGTGGAACATCTGGTGAAGGCTTTCGGTTCGTTCCATGCCGTGGACGACATTTCGTTCAGCGTCAAACGGGGCGAGATCTTCGGATTCCTCGGCGCTAATGGAGCGGGCAAGACCACCGCCATGCACATGCTGACCGGTTTGAACCAACCCACCAGCGGAACGGGCACGGTCGTAGGCTACGACATTCGGACGCAGCATGAGCAAATCAAGAAGCACATTGGCTATATGTCGCAGAAGTTCTCGCTTTACGAAGACCTGACCGTGGCGGAGAATATACGTCTCTTTGGAGGCATCTATGGCATGAAGGACGATGAGATAGCCCGCAAGACCGATGAGTTGTTGGAACGCCTGAAGTTTGATGACCACAAGAATGACCTCGTCTCATCCTTACCCCTGGGTTGGAAACAGAAGCTGGCCTTCTCCGTCAGCATTTTCCACGAGCCTGGCGTGGTGTTCCTCGATGAACCCACGGGGGGCGTGGATCCTGCCACGCGCCGCCAATTCTGGGAGCTCATCTACGATGCTGCCGCTCGTGGCATCACCGTCTTCGTGACAACTCACTATATGGACGAGGCTGAGTACTGCGACCGCATCTCCATCATGGTGGACGGCAAGATTAGCGCCATAGGCACGCCCGATGAACTGAAACGCCGATTCCATCAGCCAGATATGGATCACGTGTTCACCTACCTGGCACGTCAGGCTACCCGATCGGCAGATTAGACCAATCATGAAATAACGGAATCTCGGAATAACGATATTTCGATATCCCGAAACATCGAACTCCCGAACCCGAAAACAAGAAAAATAAATGAAGCAGTTCTTCTCTTTTGTTCTCAAGGAAGCGCGTCACATCCTGCGTGACCGACGTACGATGCTCATTCTCTTCGGCATGCCTGTGGTGCTGATGTTGCTGTTCGGCTTCGCCATCACCACGGACGTCAGGAATGTGCGCACGGTGGTGGTCACCTCGCAGATGAGTCCGCAGGCGCAGCAGGCTGTGGAGCGTCTGTCTGCCTCCGAATATTTCACTATCACTGCCACAGTGGCTACGCCTCAGGAGGCCGAACAACTGATACGTCGCCAGCGCGCAGACCTTGCCATCATCTTTGCACCCCGACACGAGGGTCTGCAGCTAATGGTTGATGGGGCCGACCCCAACATGGCCCAACAATGGACCAACTATGCCCAGCAGGTGCTGGTCAATCGTTCTTCCTCCGTCATCACCTCCAAGCTGCTCTACAACCCCCAGATGCGCTCAGCCTACAATTTCGTGCCTGCCATCATGGGTATGCTGCTCATGCTCATCTGCGCCATGATGACTTCTATCTCCATTGTCCGTGAGAAGGAGAAAGGCACGATGGAAGTGCTGCTGGTCTCGCCCGTGCGACCGTTGATGGTGGTGGTGGCTAAGGCGGTGCCCTATTTGGTGCTGGCCATTCTCATCCTCACCACCATCCTGCTTATGGCACATTTCGTGCTGGATGTCCCGCTGGTGGGTTCATTGTTCTGGATTGTGGGCGTCAGCATCATCTACATCCTACTGGCCCTCTCGTTGGGGCTACTGATTTCCAATATCGCCCAGACGCAGCTCGTGGCATTGCTCCTCTCCGCTATGGTGCTGCTGATGCCCGTGGTGATGCTCTCTGGCATGCTGTTTCCTGTGGAATCTATGCCGCAGGTGCTGCAGTGGGTGGCGGCCATCGTGCCTCCACGCTACTACATCGAGGCCATGCGAAAGCTGATGATCATGGGTGTGGGCATCCATGAGGTGGCGCGCGAGGTCACCATCCTCTCCCTCATGACTCTCTTCTTGCTCACTGTGGCGCTGGTCAAGTTCAAGACGAGGCTGGCAGATTGATGGAATCGGGACTTGGGAATCTCATAATAACGTAATGCTGCGATCCTGAATCTCGCAACTCGGAATAACGATTAAACCCTATAGAAATCTCGACAAATGATCAAATATCTCATTCAAAAGGAGTTCTTGCAAATACGGCGCAACGCTTTCCTGCCCCGTCTCATCATTCTCTTTCCTATCGTCATCATGTGTGTCATGCCCTGGGTGATGAGTATGGAGGTGAAGAACATCCGTGTCAGCGTGGTCGACCACGACCGCACCACCCAGTCCCAGCGGTTGGTGCATCAGGTGGAGGCTTCCCGCTACTTCATTTTCTGCGGTCAGGAGCCTTCCTACCAGGCCGCTCTGGCTCAGGTGGAACATGGCACTTCCGACGTGATTCTCGAAATCAAAGATGGGCAATACCTCATAGCTGCCAATGCCGTCAATGGTACCAAGGGTGGCATGGGTTCTGCCTATCTCTCGCAGATAGTGGCATCGGCCATGGAGAAGCAGGTGGACGGAAAGACGGCCCTCGCTGGCAATGGACCGCAGGGGGCAGTCCTCTTCCTATACAACAAACACCAGAACTATAAACTCTACATGATTCCGGCCCTCTTCGCCATCATTATGATGCTGATGACAGGATTCCTGCCCACGCTGAATATCGTGGGTGAGAAAGAGGCGGGCACCATCGAGCAGATCAATGTCACACCCGTGTCTAAGTGGGCATTCATCCTGGCTAAGCTCATTCCCTACTGGATCATAGCCCTCTTTGTAATCACCATCAGCCTGCTGCTGGCCTGGTCGGTTTACGGTATTACCTGTGCCGGGTCGCTGCTGTGGGTGTATGTGTTGGCATTGCTGCTGGCTCTATTCTTCTCCTCGCTTGGACTCATTATCAGTAACTACAGCGACACTATGCAGCAGGCCATTTTTGTCATGTGGTTCTTTGTGGTCTGTATCCTGCTGCTGAGCGGTCTTTTCACCCCAACCCGTTCCATGCCCCATTGGGCGTACCTGACCACATATGTCAACCCTATGCACTACTTCATCGATGCCATCCGCACCGTGTTCGTCCGGGGTGGCGGCTTCGCGGCCATAGTGCATCAACTAATAGCCCTGCTGGCCATCGGTATTCTCATGAGCGGATGGGCCGTGCAGAGCTACAAGAAGAATAGTTGACGTAAGTGGCGGAGAGGGCGGAGAGGCTTACTTACAACTTCTCGCCATAGCAGAGGTCGCCCGCATCACCGAATCCGGGGACGATGTACTTGTTGGCATTTATGCCAGCGTCGATGGCAGCGCACCAGACGATGGTTTCTTCGGGCAGTAGCTCGCGCAGGACGTCCAGTCCTTCGGGGGTGGCGATGACGCAGGCGATGTGAACCTTGTGGGGCTTGCCCGTCTTGACCAGAGCCTCGTAGCTGGCAGCCATGCTACCTCCAGTGGCCAGCATGGGGTCAACGATAATCAGGGTCTTTCCCTTGCAGCTGGGAGCAGCCATGTACTCTGTGTGGATGCCTACTTCGGTGTGTTCGCGGTTGGTGTACATTCGGTAGGCAGAGACGAATCCGTTGGCTGCCTTGTCGAAGATGCGAAGAAAACCTTGGTGGAAAGGCAGCCCGGCACGCAGGACGGTGGCCACCAAGAGGTCATCTTTCGGCAGATTGATATCCAGGGTGCCCAGGGGCGTGGTGACGGTCTTGGGCTTGTACTCCAAGGTCTTGGAGAGTTCGTAGGCCATCATCTCGCCAACACGTTCGATGTTGTGACGGAAAACCAGGCGGTTCTTCTGGTAACTCTTGTCGCGGAGTTCAGCCATGTACTGGTTGATAATGGTGTTTTGCTCGGCAAAGTTAACAACTTTCATAGTTCGTTAGTGGTTTTATAGGAGTTATAAGGTTGTATAAAGCTTTTGTGCTTTGTGAAAGTTCTTAGGCTATTGTCCGATGACCAGTTGGAAAGGCGAGTAACGGATGGTGTAGCGGTAGAGACTGCGCCCCGCCTCGCCCTGCGAGACCATGCCCAGTTCGTTCAGGTCGTAGGTGCGTTGGCAGGAAGAGCACTGGGCACGGGCGCCTGATAGCAGACCTACATTGCGAGTGACATTGAGATCATCGTAGCAGTTGGGACAGACGATGTCGTAGCAGACCACTTGGTCCGGGAAGCGGCTGGAGATCATCGAGGTGTGACCTACGATGAAACCGTTGGAACGGCCAAAGTTGAAGTATCCGTAGTTTTGCTCGCGTGCCGTGAGCGTTACAGAGCGGCTGGTCTTGAGATTCGTGTACTCTATCGTGGAACCCTTGGCCACCACGGTGCAGAATTCTCCCATACCCGTGAGTGCAGCATTCAGGATCTCGTTCGTATTGGTGTTCTGAACCACGAAGCGCACAGGGTAGGTGTCAAAGAGACGTTCGGCTTGGGAACAAGAGAGGAGGAGAAAGAAGAGCATTCCCCAAGCCCCTCCTGTCAGGTAGGGGAGCAGGCTGTGTAATGTGTGTCTTTCTTTGCTCATTCCTAATCAATATTAATCTGCTGAACTACTCCTCTCCCCGATGGGCGGGTGTGGGGCTGCAGAGCTTACGCTCAGCCTCTTCCACTCGTTCGAAGTGGAATTCTTCGAGTGTGCGGTCCATCAAGGCTGCAATTTGTGCGGTGCAAAGATTGCCGATGCTTCCGGCGTGGGTATGGTGAACTTGTTTCTGGGGCGTGAACTGTCCGGCCTCGATGTCCAGTCCCACCTTGCGGTAGGCATCGCGGAAGGGCATTCCGCTGGCAGCCAGCCTGTTGACCTCCTCCACGGAGAACATCAGATCGTAGCGCGGGTCGTCCAGGATGTGTTCGTTCACGCGGATGCGCTCGATGATATAGGTGGTCATTCGCAGGCAATCCTTCAGCTCATCGAAAGCAGGTAGGAATACCTCTTTGATAATCTGCAGGTCGCGAAAGTATCCGCATGGCAGGTTGTTCATGATGAGCGTCACCTGCTGGGGCAGCGCCTGGAGTTTGTTGCACTTGGCGCGCGTGAGTTCGAAGACGTCGGGGTTCTTCTTATGAGGCATGATGCTGCTGCCTGTGGTACATTCATCGGGCAGCTTCACGAAACCGAAGTTCTGTGAGTTGAACATACAGGCGTCGAAGGCCAGCTTGGCAATGGTGCCTGCCACGCTGGCAATGGCGAACCCCACGTTGCGCTCCATCTTGCCGCGACCCATCTGGGCATATACGACGTTGTAGTCCATGGAGTCAAAGCCCAGCAGGTCCGTGGTCATCTGGCGGTTGAGGGGGAAACTGGAGCCGTAGCCCGCAGCGGAGCCCAGGGGGTTGCGGTTCACGAGCCGATAGGCAGCTTGCAGGAACAGCATGTCGTCTGCCAGACTCTCGGCATAAGCTCCGAACCAGAGTCCGAAGCTTGACGGCATGGCCACCTGCAGATGTGTGTATCCGGGCATGAGGACATCCTTGTAGCGTTCGCTCTGCTTTTGGAGTTCGTCGAAGAGAGCTTTCACCAGTTCCACGACCTCGCGCAGTTGGCGTCGTGTCCAAATCTTCAGATCCACCAGCACCTGGTCGTTGCGCGATCGCCCGCTGTGGATCTTCTTGCCCACGTCGCCCAATCGGCGCGTCAGCAGTAGTTCCACCTCACTGTGGACGTCCTCCACGCCCTCCTCAATGGTGAACTCTCCGGCATGTATGTCGGCGAGGATGTGGCGCAGTTCCGTCAGCAGTTGTTGCAGTTCGTCTGCCGTCAGGAGGCCAATGCTCTGGAGCATGGTGATGTGAGCCATGCTGCCGAGTACGTCGCTCTCGGCCAAGTAAAGATCCAGCTCACGATCCCTGCCAACGGTGAAGCGCTCAATCTCCTCCGTCATTGTTACGTTTTTCTGCCAAAGCTTCGTTGCCATAACTTCTCTCTCTTATTGTTTTCACATTTCCCTTTTACTCCCGGCACCTAATATCCGTAGGGAATCATCGCCAGCATGTCTGCCAGTTTCTCTACTCCTTGTTGCAGCGGCTTCTTGGCCATCTGCTTCATGAGGAAGTTGAGTTCTGCGCCGATGGTGCATTTCATCTTGCAGGCATAGGGTGAAGTCGGAAGTAGCTGAATCCAGAGGTTGGCAACCACGGGTGCGCCTTCCACTGCGAACTTGATGCACTTCAGTTCATCGCGTTCTACGATGCGCAGTGTCAGGGTGCCGAGGGGTGAGGAGGGGTAGGTCACGGCATCTGTTGTGAACTGCAGCTGAGCCAGGGCTTCCTGAATCTGGCCTAACTTGTCCTCGGGCACTTGTCCGGAAGCCTTTATTTGCTCCACAAAGGCAGGATCGCCAGCACGCTCCTGAATCACGCGCAGGTTGTTCAGGTCGGAGAGCTTGGCATACACCGATGCCAGAGGGTAATTGATATGCTTGATTTCGCTTTCGAATTTTGTCATCTTCTCAATGAACTTTAAGCCTTAAACTTTCAGTTGTAAAAGACTCTCAGACCCCGTCCCAGTGTGCGGGGTCGCGACGCCAATCGTTGAGGAGTTTCACCTCTTCCTCCTGAATGTATCCGATGCGTAGAGCTTCGGCAACGACAGCCTCGTAGTTTGTCAGCGTGACCAGTTCCACCTTGGCCTGCTTGAATGCTTCTGTGGCGATGTCGAAGCCATAGGTGTAGGCGGCCACCATACCGATGACCTCACATCCGTTCTGGCGGATGGCCTCTACAGCCTTCAGACTGCTGCCACCAGTGCTGATGAGGTCCTCGATGACAACGACCTTCATGTCCGGCTTCAGTTCACCTTCGATGAGGTTCTCCAGTCCGTGGTCCTTGGGTTTCGAGCGAACATATACGAACGGAAGTGCCAGTGTGTCGGCTACCAGCGCACCCTGCGGGATGGCACCTGTGGCCACGCCAGCTATAGCTTCCACCTCGGGGAAACGCTCGAGGATGATGCGGGCAATCTCTATCTTCACAAAAGAGCGCAGGTCGGGGTACGACAGCGTCTTGCGGTTGTCACAATAGAATGGGGACTTCCAGCCGCTGGCCCAGGTGAAGGGATTCTTCGGCTGCAGTTTGATGGCTTTCACTTTCAGCAGCTTTGCTGCAAAGATCTTTTCGAGTGTTTTCATAAGCGCTTTTACCTTATTCTGCGGGTAATGTCCTCCCGCACGTTTCTGATTACGGCTGCAAAGGTAGGTAAAAATTCTCAGATATGATGTCTCTCAGACAAAAAATCTATAGTTACATCCCCTATTTCATTTCTTTTAACCCAGATTGGCGCGTAACGGGCTAATGGCCGATTTGGGTTTAACGCATTGACTATATAATAAAAGAAGGTGCGCAGGTCCCAGATGCAAGGGAACCTGCGCACTTGGTTGAGCCGGCTGCAGTGGGCAGCCGGGAGATTGCTGATGCTATCAAGCGGCAACGGCGCTGCCTGCCATGTAAACGAGGGCTACGGAGACGATGGCGTAGAGCTCGGGGAACACGGCGAGCACGAGGGTGTTACCGAAGAGGTAGCTGTGGCCCTGAGCGATACCTGCGATACCATTGGCGCAGACCTGACCCTGACGGATGCCAGAGAAGAGGCAAGCCAGACCGCAGGCGAGACCGGCACCGAAGACGGTGGCAGCCTGGATGGCGGTGATCTGGGGCGTCAGCAGGTTGAACATGTTCTGACACATGTAGAAGCCTGCGAAGCCGTACAAACCCTGTGTGCCTGGGAGGGCGGTGAGCACGAGGGCGTTACCGAAGATCTTGCTGTCTTTCTTCAGGCCGCCGACGGCAGCGTTGCCAGCAATGGTTACTCCGTAGGCGCTGCCGATACCGGCGAGGCCTACCATGATTGCGATGCCAAGATAGGCAATGAGGAGATTGAGATCCATAATGTTTTTGTTTTTTGATTATTTGTTGTTTTTTATTTGTTATTTGAAGGGGGTATAGCCCGTGCCGCCACCCTCGTAGCCGGCGTTCTTGAAGAACTCGACGAAAGTGAGTCGCATGGGGTGGACGAATGCTCCGAGGACGTTCATGAACATATTCAGTGCGTGTCCGATGACGAAGATGAGCACAACGACGATGGGTCCGAGGATGACATTGTCCGGTGCCAGACCTGTGGCGAGGCTGTCGAAGACGGTGGCGAGGATGCCTCCGGAGAGTCCGAGGGCAAACAGACGCACGTAGGACAGCATATCACCCAACATGCCGGTGGCTGTGTTGTAGGCATCCCAGAGGCCGGAGCCGACGTTGATGAGCAGTCCGGTGACAGGGTTCTTGCGGTAGCGTTCAGGACTGTTGTAGCAGAATGCGAGCGCAAGTCCGGCGTAGGTGAACCACCGGGAGATGGCTGCATAGTCGGGCAGGAACATCGAGACCGCGAGGGAGAGGATAATCAGAATCCAACCGATGGTGCTCAGGGAGTAGGCGAAGCCGAACTGGATGGTGCGGTTGTAGGCTTTGAGGATCATACCGAAGATAATCTGTATGAATCCGAGGATGAGCGAGAGGTTGAAGAGCTGGCTGTTCTCCAAATGGGCCACGCTGCCGATGCTATCGAAGAGAGGTACACCGAGATCATAGAGGTTGAAGCCGAAGAACGCTCCGGAGAGGAGTCCGCAAAGCATGGCCGAGATGCCCATGGTCAGCAGCAGGTTCAATGCTGCCCGCATGCCTTGTCCCATGTCTTTCTTGAGGAACTTGACGGCGAGTACCATCAGGGTGATGAAGAGTCCGTAGCCGGAGTCTCCGAGACAGAGTCCGAAGAAGAGAATGTAGAAGGGAGCAAAGAAGGGCGTGAGGTCGAGTTCGTTATACTTCGGGAGCATGTAGAGCTCGGTAATCATCTCGAAGAGTCTGAAGAAGCGGTTGTTCTTCAGGCATACGGGGACGTCATCGCCTGGTTGGGGATCGGCAATCTCGTACCAAGCAGCACTATCGGCGAAAGCGGCAGAGATATCGGCCTGCTTGTCGGCAGGGATCCATCCTCTGAGTACCATGAGATGGTCGTCCGCTGCGGTCTCGGTAGTGGTGCGCACATAGTCGAAGGAGAGGCGCTGGGCGAGCTGGTCGCGCAGGGCGCTGAGGTCGGCGGAGTGGGCATCGGCGAGGGTGCGGAGCTGCGACGTAGTAGCAGCGTAGTCAGCGGCGGCCTGGTCATGCTCGGTGCGGAGTGCGCTGAGTGCGGCACAGGGGAGTGTGACAGGCGTGGCAGGGATGGAAGAGGTCTCGTTGGAGGCTTCATCGGCAGCACTTGCGGCTCCACTCTCCAGAGGAGAGGTGGTGCGGGTGATGGCGACGAAGTAGGTCGTACCTTTCAGTTCATTGATGGCTTCGACAGGGTAGTAGGGCGCAATGTCCTTTCGGAAAGCCTTCGTGGGGGCGGTGAAGAACTGCATCTCACAACCTGCGAGAGCCATCTGCTCCTGAACGTAGGCGGGGTCGAAGTAGCCCCAAGGAGTGAGCAGGTCGATCTGTGCGCTGAGATCCTTCTCGCGGAGGGAGAGGGCGGCAGCGCTGTCAAGGAGTGACTCGAACTGGGAGGGCAAGTCCTCGGCAACGGGCGCATCGGCGGACGAGCCGCTGGGCGCGGTTCTCTCGGAAGGTGAGGGGGATGCGGTGGCAAGGAGGTCTTCGGTGCGCTTCAGAAGGTCGTCGACGCGGCGAAGCTCGGCGATGTCGGCATTGACGGACTCGGACTGGTTGTCGGCGACGGCTCCACCCTCGATGTGCATGACGCCCAGTTCCTGCAGACGATGCAGGAATTGATCATACTCCCTGTGGTAAACGAGGAAGTTGAGTTTCTTCATTTTCTGTATCATGCGGTACCTCCTTTCTCTGAAGATTCCTCTTCTTCACGGCGCTTCTCCTGCAAGGACTTGAGGATTTTTTGGCTGGACTTGGAGAGGTTCTCCTCGTCCTCCATGAATCGCTTGATCTTGCGCACAGCTTCCTGGAAACCTGGAATCTGCACTTTCTCGAAGAGGTTCACTTTCTGCGTGGTCTTGCGGCGTGCGTGGTCCAATAGGTCGCACTTGGCAACGGCGAACTCCCTCTCGACAGCCGTCTTGGCCAGTCCCTGAAGGAGGTTGATGCCATCGAAATACCATTTGGGCGCGCTGAAAATTCCGAAGGGTTTTGCCTCGAGTATAATATTCAAAAGAACGGGTACGCGCACGCCCGCAATCTTCTTCACGGTCATCTCGACGTCCTTCAGTTCCACCAGCGATGCGTCGAACTCTCCCCAGAGGGCATACATCGACTCGTAGCCGGCGATTTGTTCTTGCAGCTTCGCCTCCAACGCAGCCACCTCTTCCTTGCAGCGCTTGACCTCGAGGCGCAACGCGGTTTCCTTGCTCTTGATGATTGGCAAGGTGCGCTGTCGCATTTTCAATTGTTTCTCGATCTGCTGGAGCGATGTCTTGTTGTATTGAAACTTGATTGCCATTTATTTCCAATAAATATCGGTGAATTCCTTCTTGATGTTGACTTCCTCAAGTTTGAAGTACTTGCGGAAGAGAGCCCAGGTGACGTCAAGCATCTCGGTGGTGTCGACATTGACGTCGATGGCGAGGATGGCGGTGGCGTAGTCCTTGGCGAAGGCGAGGCAGCGGTTGTCGTAGTCCGTGAGGTCGAAACCGTTCTCGAGCTTGGTCTTTGCGTTGGCGGCATCGGAGTAGAGTCGGATAGCAGCGTTCATGACCTGGCTGTGGTCCTTGCGTGTCTTCTTTCCGGCCACGAGCTGCTTCAGACGTGAGAGTGAGCGGAAGGGGTCGACGATGACCTTGCCGACGTCGGAGTCACGGCGCAGGTAGAGCTGACCCTCGGTGATGTAACCGGTGTTGTCAGGCACGGCGTGAGTGATGTCGCCTCCGGAGAGCGTGGTGACAGCGATGATGGTGATGCTGCCGCCTCCGGCTTCCTCGGGGAACTGCACGGCCTTCTCGTAGATCTTGGCCAGGTCGGAATAGAGGGAACCGGGCATGGAGTCCTTGGAGGGAATTTGGTCCATGCGGTTGGAGACGATGGCGAGGGAGTCGGCGTAGGAGGTCATGTCGGTGAGCAGGACGAGCACGGTCTCATGCTTCTCCACGGCGAAGTACTCGGCAGCCGTCAGCGCCATGTCGGGAACGAGCAGGCGTTCCACGGCGGGGTCCTCGGTGGTGTTCATGAAGCAGATGATGCGGTCCAGCGCGCCGGCGTTGGAGAAGGTGTTGCGGAAGAAGTAGTAGTCATCGTTGGTCATACCCATTCCGCCGAGGATGATCTTGTCGACCTTGGCGCGGAGTGCCACCATTGCCATGACCTCATTGAAGGGCTGGTCGGGGTCGGCGAAGAAAGGAATCTTCTGTCCGGAGACGAGGGTATTGTTCAGGTCGATACCGGCGATACCGGTTGCGATGAGCTCACTGGGCTGCTTGCGGCGCACGGGATTCACGCTGGGACCGCCGATGGGCACTTCCTTGCCTTCGATGGCAGGTCCGCCGTCGATGGGTTGGCCGTAGGCGTTGAAAAAGCGTCCGGCGAGCTGGTCGCTGACCTTCAGGGTGGGCGATGTGCCGAGGAACACGACTTCGGCGTTAGTGGGGATGCCGCCCGTGCCCTCAAAGACCTGAAGAGTCACGTCGTCACCCATTATCTTCACCACCTGGGCCAATTTGCCGTTGATGGTGGCCAGTTCGTCGTAGCCTACACCCGTAGCCTTCAGCGAACAGGTGGCCTTGGTAATCTGGCTAATCTTGGTGTATATCTTTTGAAAAGCTTGTGCCATGATGTTCAATTCATAATTGAAAATTCATAATTCATAATTATTGTATCTCGGGTAATTCATATTCATTCGGCCAATGATGCATTGTGAACTGTGAATTATGAATTAATGAACTCCTGGATTTGCTTCTTGAAGTTCTCGTACTGCTCGCTCTTGTAGGGTGAGTAGTTCATCTGTTTGCAGAGGTTGATGAGCTTGCGGAAGTATTCGGTAGCCTCCAGGAAGTTGTCGAAGTGGAATTCGTGCTGACAGATCTCGGTGACGAGGTTGAGGATTTCCTCCTGACGTGCGAGGGGTGTCACGGCATCGACCTCGTCGAAGGCATCCTGCTGGAGGATGACATAGTCGATGACTTCAGACTTCCAGAAAGTGACGTGATAGTCCACGGGCACGCCGTCATCACCGAGGATGTTGATCTGCTCTGCAATCTCCTTACCGCGCTGCATGCGTGTCTTGAGGTCAAGCACCTTGGGAATCCAGTTCTCGTTGATGTGCTCCTTGATGTACTCGGCGAATTCGGGGTACTCGAGGTACTTGGAGTAGGAGTCGATGGGGTTGACGGCGGGATAACGTTTCTTGTCGGCGCGCTCCTGCTCGAGCCCGTAGAAGCAGCGTGCTACCTTCTTTGTGCTCTCTGTGACAGGTTCCTTGAGGTTACCGCCGGCAGGGGATACGGTGCCGAGGAAGGTGATGGAACCGGTCTGGCCATTGTTCAGGTAAACGTAGCCGGCACGACCGTAGAAGTTCGAAATCAGTGCGGAGAGGTCCATGGGGAAGGCGTCGGGGCCAGGGAGTTCCTCCATACGGTTGGACATCTCGCGCAGTGCCTGTGCCCAGCGGCTGGTGGAGTCGGCCATGAGCAGTACGCGCAGACCCATGGCGCGGTAGTATTCTGCCATGGTCATGGCGGTGTAAACGGAAGCCTCACGGGCGGCCACAGGCATGTTCGAGGTGTTGGCGATGATGATGGTACGTTCCATGAGCTTGCGGCCTGTGTGGGGGTCAACGAGTTCCGGGAACTCGGTGAAGATTTCCACGACCTCGTTGGCGCGCTCGCCGCAGGCAGCGATGATGACGATGTCGGCCTCGGCCTGCTTGGAGATGGCGTGCTGCAGCACCGTCTTACCCGTTCCGAAGGGGCCGGGGATGAAACCGGTGCCTCCCTCTACGATGGGGTTGAAGGTGTCGATGGTGCGCACGCCGGTCTCAAGGAGTTTGAAGGGACGTGGTTTCTCGCGGTAGTTCGTCATGGCGAACTTCACGGGCCAGTGCTGGATCATGTTGACGTCGAGGTCGGTGCCATCCTCGAGGGTGAGGGTGGCGATGGTGTCCTCCACGCGGTACTTGCCTGCCTTGGCGATGCTCTTGACAGTGGCTGTCCCCTGCATCTGGAAGGGTGCCATGATCTTCAGGGGCTGGGAGTTCTCCTCCACCTTTCCGAGCCAAGCGCTTGACTCCACCTTGTCTCCCGCTTTGACGATGGGTTCAAAGTCCCAGAGACGCTCGCGGTCGAGCGGGTCTGTGTACTGGCCGCGGCGGAGGAAGACGCCCTCCATCTTGTCGAGGTCGTTCTGCAGACCATCGAAGTTTTTACTCAGCATGCCTGGTGCGAGCTGCACCTCGAGCATGTGCCCCGTGAACTCGGCTGTCGCGCCGACCTTCAGTCCGCGGGTACTCTCGAAGACTTGTACATAGACGTCCTGTCCTACGACCTTGATGACTTCGCTCATGAGCTTGTCACCTCCCGTCTCGATGTAGCAGATTTCACCCTGCCTGACAGGTCCGTCCACGCGAAGTGTGACCATGTTGGCGATCACGCCTCTAACTGTTCCTTTTGTCATATATACTGTTGAATGTTAAATGTCGATTCGTAGATTCGTGGAATGTCAAATGTTGAATGTCAAGGTGTTCTATGAAACATCTTCCATGTCACATTTCTCATTTTGCCGTTCAGCGGCGGATGAATTCCTCTGGCACTTTGACAGTACCTCTCAGATCCTCGATGATTTGAGTGAATCGCTGACGTCCCTGTTCGGGGTCGAGCAGCGCCCAGCGTTCGAGGATCTCGGTGCGAACGAGGTAGGCGAAGACGGCCGTGATGTCAAAGGGCTCGAAGAACGTGCGCTCGTCCAGCCAGTTCCAGCGGAGGGCGTCGATCTGTCGTTCCTTGTCCACGGGGTCTGTGGTCTCGGCAGCGCGCATCAGGGGTTGCACGTAGTCAAATTCTGCTCCGAGACCAAAGTCGGCCTGTGTGCTATGCTCGAGCAGAGCATTGACGACGGGGCCACTGCCCTGGACGTAATCTGCCAGTTGCCAGCCCTGACGACGAGCGATGAGGGCCGTCAGGATGTTGAGGATGTTGAAGTTCAGTTCGTACCAATCTGCCATCATCGTGTTGTGGCACTGGCGTGCGTAGTCGTAGTAGGCGACCATGATAGCATCACGCGCAAACCATTTGAGGTCATTCAGATGAGTGTCGTAGGTACGCACGAAATCTGCCATGAATGCGGGGAAGCCCTTGACGGTGCCATCGGTGGCCCTGGCGTCCTCCACGAATTGCTTGATGGTGGAATGGTCGTACAGGGCTGCTTTATTCCACTTTCCGTAGTCCTCGGGGAGCGGCAGGGTCTTGTTCGGGTCAACGATGATGTCGTAGGGACTCTTGCGTTTTCCGGCCTCAAGCATCTCCACCAGATTCTCGCAGTCGAAGCGGAGGAAATAGGTCTGGAGCAGGCGCTGGTCCTGAGGTTCCAGGATGCCTTCCAGTTCTTCCTTCATCTGGAGTAGGGAGTGCCGTGGCTGGGCGTCGGTGAGCTTCACATCGGGCAGGCCCGCCATTAAGCAATAGTAGTTTGCCATATTTTGGATTTAATGATTTAATGATTTGTAATTTAATGATTTTGCATTCTTGTCAGCGGATCTCCTCTGGAGAGGAACCGTCCGGGGCAATCCTGCAATATAAAATCCTTAAATCCTTAAATCAGAATAGCATGTCAATCAGTTGTGGGCGGAGGAAGTTCTTGAAGTATGCTTCCAGTTCTTCCTTGCCGAAGTCCACGCGGTAGCTGCCGTCGGCGGGCTGCACGCTGAAGAGGGTCTGGTGTCCGTTGACCTTCTCGATCTTGACTCCCTTGTCGAGGAGTTCTTTTGCTTGTCGTGCGAAGTAAGCCTTGAGTGCTTCGGCATCCTCGGCAGAGATGACGATTTCCTGGTTCTTAGCCCATTCTGTGGCAATGGCCACGGCAAATCGGCCGAGGAAGTCCTTGTCGTCGGTCAGTGATTTGACGCTCTGTGCAACGATGCGATCTGTGACAACGTTGGTGATTTCGCTCTTCAGTGCGTTGAGTGCCTGGCTGGTGTAGAGTCGTAGTTCGCTCTTGGTGTTCTGGTCCAGTTCGGCCGCATCTTTCTTTGCTTTCTGGGAAATGGCCTCGGCTTGCGCTTTGGCGTCAGCGACGATTTTAGCGGCTTGCTGCTTGGCTTCGGCAACGATGCGTGCAGCTTCCTCCTGTCCTTTTTCTACGCCTTCGCGACGGATTCTGTCGGTGAGTTCTTGAATCTTTTCCATTGGGTGTTATGATGTTTTTATGTGATAATCCTTAAAAAACGCGTGCAAAAGTAGTCAAAATCTTGCAGATAGCAAAATCTTTTCTCACCTTTTTGGACTTTTCGGCAGAAAAGAGCTTAGAAAAGGCGGAAAGGGACGTCCCGCTCACCCGTTTTGGGGTGTTGCGGAAGTCAGTTTGGTGTGAGAAGTGATGTCTGTGCTACTGTTCGGGGTCGAGGATAAAATCAAGTTGTTTCTTGTCGAGGTTGGCACGAGCGACTCTCACGCGGATGGGGTCGCCGAGGGTGAAGCGGCGATGGTGACGTTTGCCCCAGAGTTGGTAGTTGCGTTCGTCGAACTCATAGAAGTCGTCGTCGAGGTCGCGCAGAGGAATCATTCCCTCGCAGTGATTGTCGTTGAGTTCCACATAGATGCCGAACTCCGTCACGCCGGAAATGATGCCGTCGAAGGGCTTGCCAATCTTGTCGGCCATAAATTCCACTTGCTTATACTTGATGCTGGCTCGTTCGGCCAATGCCGCGGTCTGTTCGTTCTCTGAGGACAGCTCGCACAGGGCCTCGTACTTCTCGGCGTTGGCACTGCGACCGCCTTCGGCGTAGCGCGAGAGCAGGCGGTGGACCATCAGGTCGGGGTAACGGCGGATGGGGGAGGTGAAATGGGTGTAATAGTCGAAGGCCAGTCCGTAGTGCCCGATATTAACCGTGGAATACTTGGCTTTCATCATGGCGCGCAGGGCCACCATTTCGACGAGGTTCTGTTCCTTGCTTCCGTGGACGTCGTGCAGGAGTTTGTTGAGGTTGTGCGAGATTTCAGTCTTGGTGCCGGTGTATTTCAACTTACGGCCGAACTTGGTGACGAACTGGCTGAGGTTGGCCAGCTTTTCTTGGTCGGGCTGCTCGTGGATGCGGTAGGGGAGCACCTTGGCCTTCTTGCCTTTGGGCACGCGCCCGATGCTTTCTGCCACAGTGCGGTTGGCCAGCAGCATAAACTCCTCGATGAGCTTGTTGGCATCTTTGGCTACCTTGATGTATGTGCCAAGAGGCTTGCCCTTTTCGTCGATGTCGAAGCGCACTTCCGGACGGTCGAAGTCCACGGCGCCCTTCTGGAACCGACGCTGGCGCAGAATCTTGGCCAGGCGGTTGAGGCAGAGCAGGGCTCCCTCCAGCTGTCCCAGAGGTGAGGACTTCTGTTCCTCGGTGATGGCATCGAACCAAGGTGTATCCTTGTCCTGGCCGGCGTTCTGGCTGAAGTTGGAGCCTGGCAGTGGTGTCGTGTGGTCTCCCGGAGCCTGATAGTCCTCCGGGCTGGCCTCGCCTCTGGCTTCCAGCAGGGCTTGCACTTCCTCGTAGGTGAAACGTCGGTCGCTGCGAGTGACGGTGTGTGCCAAATGCCAACGCTTGACTTCCGCCTTGTCGTTCATCTCGAAGATGACGCTGTAGGTGAGTTTGTCTTCGTTGGGACGCAGGGAACATATCAGGTTGCAGAGGCGTTCGGGCAGCATAGGCACAGTTCTGTCCACGAGGTAGATGCTGGTGCCGCGTCGCATGGCTTCCTTGTCGATGACAGAGCCCTCGGTGACGTAGTGACTGACGTCGGCGATGTGAACTCCTACCTCATACAGCTTGCTATTGGGTGATTTACTGCTTGTTATCTCGCGGAAGCTGAGGGCGTCGTCAAAATCCTTGGCATCGCGCGGGTCGATGGTGAAAGTGAGTCTGTCGCGCAGGTCCTCGCGCTCGGCGACGTCGCCGGGGGTAATCTGGCCACTGATCTGGTTGGCAGCCTCCTCCACATTTTTTGGGTAGGTGTAGGGCAGGTTGAACTCGGCGAGGATGGCGTGCATCTCCGTCTCGTTGTCTCCGGCTCGTCCCAGCACCTCCACGACACGCCCCACGGGGTTGCGTGCTCCCTCTGGCCAGTCGACGATGCGTGCCGTGACTTTGTCGCCCGTCTTGGCTCCTCGCAGCTGGTTCTTTGGGATGAAGATGTCGCCCCCGACCTCGCGGTTGTCTATGAGCAGGAAGGCGAAGTCCTTGCGCACGTCCATCCGCCCGACAAAGGTCTTCTGCATGAGTTGCTGTCGGCGTTCGTCGGCTTCCTGTTGCTTGCGTTCCTTGGCGGTAGGCTGCCCTGTGCGCTCGTAGCGCAGTGGCTCGCGCTCGACAATGAAATCCTGCATGACGAGGTCGTCAAGGACGTCCATGCAGAGGAGCTTGGATGGATGGGTGTTCAGGCCCAAGGTGCGAAAGAGGTTGCGAACGTCCACAATCTCGCCGTTGTGCTGCGAGAAGTAGTCGATGACCATTTGTGCAAGCTGAGGCTTGCGGAGGTGGCGGCTGTTGCCGTGTTTCTTTCCTTTAGACATAGCTGTATAGGTTTAGTTTTGGCGCAAAGATAGGGAAAAGTTGGATATTTAAAGTGCAAAATGGAATTTTTTTGTTGTCAGGGTGCACTTTTTGCTACATTTTCACTACTTTTGCGCTCAAATTAGTGAAAAGACCTATGCGTATACTCGTTACTGGAGCCTCTGGCTTCATCGGAAGTTTTATAGTGAGCGAAGCGCTGGATCGCGGCCACGAGGTGTGGGCTGGCATCCGGGCTACGAGCAACTTGCAGTACATCATGGACAAGCGTATCAATTTCCTGGATCTGAACCTGAGTTCTCCGGAACAGCTGCATCTGCAGCTCTCTGCCGTGAAGGAACAGATGGGAGGCAGTTGGGACTACGTCATCCATGCGGCAGGTGCCACCAAGGCCCGTCACTCTCGCGACTTCTATCGCACGAACTTCGAGGGCACGCGCAACCTCGTCAACGCTCTGATTCAGGAAGAAATGGTTCCCCGTCGTTTTGTCTTCCTCAGCTCCCTCAGCATCTTCGGTGCTATTCGCGAGCAAGACTACAGCCCCATCCGTGACACCGATACCCCTCAGCCCAACACCCATTACGGCAAGAGCAAGTGGCAGGCAGAGCAATGGCTGCAGGAGCAGAAAGAAGTGCCTTGGGTCATCCTGCGCCCTACGGGGGTCTATGGTCCTCGTGAGCGTGACTACTACCTGATGGCAAAGAGCATCAAGCAACATGTGGATTTCGCTGTGGGCTATCGCCCCCAGGAAATCACCTTTGTCTATGTCCGCGATGTGGTGCAGGCTGTGTTCTTGGCCTGCGAACGTCCGGCAGAGGACGTGGTCCACCACGCTTTCTTCCTCTCCGATGGCAAGAGCTACAGCAGCCGTGCTTTCAGCGACCTCCTTCAGCGGGAGATTGGTGTGCGCCACGTGCTCCACGTCAAGGCTCCGAAATGGTTCCTCCGTGCCATCTGTGCCGTCAACGGCACCTTCTGCAAGCTGGCGGGAACGTTGACTACACTGAATATGGACAAATATCATATTCTGAGCCAACGCAATTGGAATTGTGACATCGAACCCGCCCGCCGGCTGCTGGGCTTCGATCCCCAATGGGGACTCGAGGCTGGCGTGAAAGAGACCGTGGCCTGGTACAAGGAAAAGGGCTGGCTTTAAAGCCAGCCCTGGGAGTTGTCGCTTAATCCGTTTCAGCTTAATCTTCATCTTCATCGCGCCCGCCGAAGAAACGCCTACGGGCTTCCTGGCGTGCTGCGCGGTCGTTGCCCTTCGAGCGGTAGTCTTTACCGCCGCCGCCTCGACGGCTCTTTCCTCCGCCACGATCCGACGAATCGCCGCGGAAGGATCGTCCGCGGTCGCCACGGCTGTCGCGATCGCTGGAGTCGCCCTTGACACCACGTCCGCGCTTGGAGTATTTGTTGAAGCGGTGGTCGCCTGCGCGCTCCTCACGTTCGTCTTCGCGGTCATCGTGGTCGCCAAAGCTGCGCTTGAACTCATCGCGATGCTGCTTGAAGCGCCGTTTCTGGGCCATCTGCCTGCGCTCGTCGTCCGTCTTCACGGTGCCGCCTGCTGCACGATGGGATTCCAGCCGCCCGTCGAAGAGCACGTATTTGCGCAGCTCGCATTCCAGCGAGCCGTTGAAGAGCGGAGTCTTCAGCGAGGGCTTCAGCCCAATCTGCTCGAAACACTCCTCGCGGTAGCTGAGCACCCAAGCTTCGCCACCAGTGTGCTCGCGCTTCAGTTTCTGTCCGATAGTGCGGTAGAGTCCCAGCAGGTCGGGGCTGGAAATTCGTTCGCCGTAGGGTGGGTTGGTGACGATGAGCGGTGTGGCGGCCTCGGGCAGCGCGAGGGGTCGTTTCGTGAAGTCTGCTTCTTCGATGGTGATGTCCTTGGCCAGTCCTGCTGCACGAACGTTGCGCGATGCGATGCCTACGGCTTTCGGATCGATATCCCGCCCGTAAATGTGATGGGTGAAATCGCGTTCCTGCGAGTCGTCGTTGTAGATCTTCTCAAATAGATCGCGGTCGAAGTCCGACCATTTCTCGAATGCGTAGCCCTGGCGGAACACACCCGGAGCGATGCCGCGTGCGATGAGTGCTGCCTCGATACACAGGGTGCCACTGCCGCAGAAAGGATCCAGGAAGTCCGTCTCGCCGCGCCAGCCCGTCATCAGGATGATGCCCGCTGCCAGCACCTCGTTCAGGGGGGCTGCCACCGTCTCCTGGCGATAGCCTCGGCGATGCAGGCTCTCGCCGCTGCTGTCCAGTGCCAGCGTGGCGTCGTACTCCGAGATGTGGATGTGCAGCTGCAGATCAGGGTTGGAAACACTGACGTTTGGGCGGCGTCCTGTGCGCTCGCGGAACTGGTCGGCGATGGCATCCTTGACCTTGTAGGCCACGAACTTGGAGTGGTGGAATTCAGGCGAGAAGACTACGCTGTCCACGGCAAACGTGGTCTGCTCTGTCAGGTACTCTGTCCAGTCGATGGCCTTCACGGCGTTGTACACGTCGTCGGCGCTCTTGGCCTTGAAATGTTTGATGGGTTTGAGCACGCGGATGGCGGTGCGCAGGCAGAAGTTGGCGCGATACATCATTTCCTTGTCACCCGTGAAGGTGACCATTCGGCGGCCAATCTGAATATCGCTGGCACCCAGTTCCGTAAGTTCCTGGGCGAGCAGGGGTTCAAGACCTTGGAAAGTCTTGGCAATGAGTTCGGTTGTCATTTTGTTTTTGGGGGGTTAGTGGCAGTATTTATTTTGGAGGATGCGCGTGCCGGGCGGCACGTCCTCCGTCACCCAGATGTTACCTCCGATGACGGCGTCGTGGCCGATGGTGATGCGTCCGAGCACCGTGGAGTTGGCATAGACGATGACGTTGTCCTCGAGGATGGGGTGGCGTGGAATGCCTTTGATGGGGTTGCCCTGGTCGTCCACGGGGAAGCTCTTGGCACCCAGGGTGACACCCTGATAGAGCTTCACGCCATTGCCGATGATGCAGGTGGCACCGATGACGACGCCAGTGCCGTGGTCGATGGTGAAGTGGTGGCCGATGGTGGCGGCAGGATGGATGTCGATACCTGTCTCGCTGTGCGCCATCTCGGTGATGATGCGTGGGATGAGGGGCACACCCAGCTTCAGCAGTTCGTGGGCGATGCGGTAGTTGGTGACGGCCTTGATGACAGGGTAGCAGGAAATGACTTCGCCATAGGTCTCTGCGGCAGGGTCGCCCAGGTAGGCCGCTTCCACGTCGGTGGCCAGTGTCTGGCGCAGGATGGGCAGTTTCTGTACGAAAGCCCGTGCCAGTTCCGATGCCTTGCGGCGTCGGGAGTTCTGGGCAGAGGCATAGGTCTCGCCGTAGGCCTCCGCTTCGCCCCAGCCCGTGGCGAAGCACAGTCCGGCCTGGATCTGCTCACAGAGGATGCCGTAGAGGCGCTCCATTCCAACGCCGATGTGATAGATGAGATTCTGGGAGTTCACGTTGCTCTTCCCATAGAATCCCGGGAAGAGGATGCTGCGGCACAAATCCATTGCCTCAGCCAACTCTGGCTGAGAGGGAAGCGGGTCGCCGTCACGATGCTCGTGGAACAGGCCGCACAGCGACTTCGGGCTGGCCAGCTCTGTGGCCACCGTCGTCAGGAGGGATTGCGTAGAACGATTCATTTTTTCCGGCGCAAAGGTAGATATTATTTTACGACTTCAAGTAAAAGGAATCCTTAAATTTTGCTAAAAGTTCGCCTCCTGCGTATTGTTTCCTCTTTCTGGCGCTGACGAAATCACATTTTATACCTAACTTTGCCCTCGAAGAACTGGAATTGACATAATACCTTTACCGATTTTGTAGTTATGGCAGAACAAAACATACCGACTATCGATGAGGTTTTCGCATGGATGCGGAAACTCTACGACGAGAGCTATTCGGGGCTTACCAGCACCGAAAAGAGCGAGCAGCACATGTACGGTACCATGGTCACCACTCCTACAGACAAGAAGTTCATTGTCCGTATGCTCGATGAGACCAGCCAGGTGCGCGACACGCAGAAACTGGCACGCCGCGTGAAGGAACTGATAGACCAGTATGGCATCCCCAAGTTCCTCGACACCACGGACCATGCTCTCTTCTGGATGTATCAGAAGTTCGCCTACCTGCCACTCTTCAACTGGGCGGCAGTGCCTATCATCAAGTGGCGTCTGCGCCGCGATACCAGCCGCGTGATCATCAATGCTGCCCGTCCCAGCCTCACGCGTCACCTGGCCACCCGCTTCAACGATGACATCGGGCAGAATGTGAACCTCCTGGGTGAGGTCGTGCTGGGCGAGGCAGAGGCCGACAAACGTTATCACTCCTATTTCCAAGCGCTCAAGGAACCCGATATCAACTACATATCCGTCAAGATATCGGGCATCTACGCCCAGACGCACGCCCTAAATTATAAGGAGTGCTACCCGGAACTCATCCGTCGCATCTCTGCGCTCTATCAGGCTGCCATCGATCATCCCTACACAGACGCCAACGGCGTGACACGTCCCAAATTCATCAATCTCGATATGGAAGAATACAAGGACGCCCACCTGACGATGAAGGTCTTCAAGGATGTGCTCTCGCTGCCCCAGTTCAAGAACTACGAGGCGGGCATCGTGGTGCAAGCCTACTTGCCGGATGCCGAGGGCTTCCAGACGGAGTTGCTGGAGTTTGCACGCAAGCGTGTGGCCGAGGGCGGTTCGCCCATCAAAATGCGCATCGTCAAGGGGTGCAATCTGGACATGGAAAATATCGTCAGCGACTTGCGCGGATGGCCCAATCCCGTGCGGGGAAGCAAGACCGAGGTGGACGCCAACTACCTGCATCTCATCGAGCGCGGACTGAAGCCTGAGAACGCCCGCGTTCTGCATATCGGCATGGCGTCCCACAACCTGTTCACCATTAGCTACGCCTACCTGCTCACCCAGCTGTATCAGACGCCGAAGGACTGCTTCTGCTTCGAGATGCTGGAGGGAATGGCAAACCACGTCTGGCGCGCTCAGAAGAAGCTGGGCAACCACGTCATCCTCTACACCCCCGTGGTGAAGAAGGAGAACTTCCTCAACGCCATCAGCTACCTCGTGCGCCGCATGGATGAGAACACGGCGCCCGACAACTTCCTGACGCACTCCTTCTCCCTGCGTCCCGACACCCCCGAGTGGCGCGAGCTGCAGCAGCAGTTCATCGATGCCTACAACATGAAGGATCACCTCAACCACACACCCACTCGCACGCAGGACCGCAACCAGCCCTACGCGGGCGTGGCACCCCAGGATGAGTTCCACTTCGAGCCCGACACGGACTTCGACCGCTTCTGCAACCAAGAGTGGGTGGAGAAAATCCTGGAGAAGTGGAGTAATCCGAGTATTCTGAGTAATCTGAGTAATCTGAGTGATCAGAGTAATCAGAATAATCAGAGTAATCAGAATAATCCGAGTAATCAGAATATTCCGAGTACTCCGACTCCGATTACTCCGACCACCCTCTGGGCTGTTGCCAACAATCTCGGGAGCATGCGCGCAGACCTCTGTGGATGCCTCTGTGCGTCGCTGAACAAGACCATCGAGGAGGCGGACGGCGAAGTCTCCGCTGCCATGGACTACTGCCGCTACTACGACCTCTCGGCCAAGTACTTCAGGCAGTTCGACGACCTCGACATCCAACCCGTGGGCGACATCGAGGTGACCGCCACTTGGACGGGAGCCTGTGCTGCGGTCGTGGGGCGTATTGCAGCAGCTTTGGCCGCAGGCAACACCTGCACCCTGAAGGCCGACGAGAAGTCCGTTCCCGTGGCGCGCCTCGTGGCACAGGCGTTCTTCGCTGCCGGCGTCTCGCCGCAGACTCTCAAACTGGAGCTGGACACGCCCGTTCCGTTCCGCTACCCCGAAGGCTCCAAGAACGCTATCTTCCTCACCGCCAAGGGCGACCGCGGCCACGCCATCATGAAGGCTTGCCAGTCCGCGTTCTCCGGTGCTGGACAGAAAGCGGCTTCCTGCTCGCTGTTCGTCGTGGAGCGTTCTGTTTACGAGAGCGACGACTTCCTCGAGAAACTGAAGGACTGCGCGACGTCGCTCAAGTGCGGCCCCGTGAGCAACCCTGGCAATGTTGTGGGCCCCATGATTTCAAGCGATAACCCCATGCTGGAACGTGCATTCGTCCTGGATCATGGCGAGCGCTGGCTCGTCTCTCCCTCCTTCGTGGACGAGGAGCATCGTATCATGCGACCTGCCGTCAAGCTCGGTGTGGAGCCTGGCTCCTTCACGTACTGCACACCCCTCTTTGCCCCCCTGCTGGCTGTGGTGCCCTTCGACAACCTTGAGGAGGCCGTGGACCTCGTCAACTCGCTGGGCTACAGCGTGGCCGCAGGACTCCAGTCGCTGGACGAGGAGGAACAGCGCCTCTGGAAGAACCGCTGCTGCGCCGGCAATCTCTATATCAATCGCGGAATCACAGGGGCTGTCGTGGGACGTCAACCCTTCGGCAGCCTCAACGCCCACGAGGACTACACCCCCAAGAGCGGAGGTCCCAACTACCTCACGCACTTCATGCACTTCAGCGACAACCCCGCCTCCTCCACCGACTACCGGGCCTCCTATGCCGAATGGTACGAGCGTGAGTTCCGCCACGCCCGCAACCTGCATCCTGAGATCCGTGGCGAGCAGAACATCTTCCGCTACTTGCCGATCAAGGGTGGGGTGATTATGCGCCTCTTCGGTGGCGAGACGTGGGAGCACGTGCAGATGGTGGTGCTGGCAGCCCAGACCGTGGGCACACCGCTCATCATCTCTGCCGACGAGAGCCATTCGCTGGCCGGGCAATTAAGGAATTGTCCCTCCGGCGCGAACCTGACAGTCAAGTTTGAGTCGCAGGCTGCTTTCATCAACTCCATCCCCAATTACGATCGCATCCGCAGCCTCACCGCAGACGTCCCTGAGGAAGTCCGGCGTGCAGCACACCTGAACAACAAGTTTATCCTGAAGGCACTGCCCGTGCGCAACGGGCGTGTGGAACTCCTCCGGTTCCTCAACGAGCAGTCCATTTCCAACGAATACCACCGCTACGGCTCGCAGATCGAGGTGCCGCCCATAGAATAAGCATCTCAGTTCATACCTTGTCGATCCGGAACAGCTTGTCGCTGGGCCGGATCTTTGTTTCTACCCTGAAGCTGACGTTCGCCCCCTGCCGGGCTACTTCCACGGGCAGGTTCGTGTCATCGTGCATCTCCTCGATGATGCCGTAGATGGCACCCGTCGTGGGACCTGTGACCAGGAACTTGTCGCCCACGTGCAGTTCAGTGGCCTCGATGTGGAACTCGCCCAGCCCCAGGCGTGAGTAGTACTTCGTGCCGCGTCCCACGTACACCTTGCGCTCTGTCGTCTGCGAGCCGTAGGTCTGCGACCATTCGCCCAGGCGCTGTCCCTGATAGTATCCGTCCCAGAAACCGCGGTTGAAGACCGTCTTCAGCCGTTCGTCCCAGGCGTCCAGGCGCCCGGCGAAGGCAGGATGCCCGAAGTCCGGTTTGCCTGCTCCGGCAGTCGTCTCCGCGCCGGCTTCCCCGTTTTCTATTTCCAATTTCAGGTCTATGGCCTCGCGGTAGCATTCCACCACCGTCCGCACATATTCCGGTCCTCGCGCGCGCCCTTCTATTTTAAACACGCGTACGCCCGCGTCCACCAGTTTGTCGAGGAAGCGTATGGTCTTCAGGTCCTTGGGCGACATGATGTATGGTCCGTCCACTTCCAGCTCTGTCTCCGTCTCCTTGTCGCGGACGAGATAGCTGCGGCGGCAGAGCTGCATGCACTCGCCGCGGTTTGCCGACCGCCCGGCGTTCATCAGGCTGAGGTAGCACTTGCCGGACACCGCCATGCACAATGCTCCGTGGCAGAACATTTCTATTCGGATGAGTTCTCCCTTGGGACCGCAGATGCGATCCTGCTGGATAGCGTCGTAGATAGCCCTCACCTGCTGGATATTCAGCTCGCGCGCCAGCACCACGACGTCGGCGAACTGGGCGTAGAAGCGCAGCGCCTCCACGTTGGAGATATTCAGTTGGGTGCTCAGGTGCACTTCCAGCCCTATGCGGCGTGCATAGGTCATCACGGCCACGTCCGAGGCGATGACGGCAGAGATCTCTGCAGCCTTGGCGGCATCCAGGATCTGGCGCATTAGCGGCAGGTCTTCGCCATAGATGATGGTGTTCACGGTCAGGTAGCTCCGCACGCCTTTCTCGCGGCACGTGGCGGCGATGTCCTTCAGGTCGTCGATGGTGAACGCCGATGCGGAGTGTGCACGCATGTTCAGACGTTCGATGCCGAAATAGATGCTGTCGGCTCCTGCCTGCAGGGCGGCAGCCAGGCTTTCCCGCGAACCCACGGGGGCCATAATCTCAAATTCTTCGCGTTTCATGGTGCAAAGGTACGGAAAAATCCCTAAAAGACAAGCCGCGAGGCAAAAACTTTCAACTTTGGGCTCTCAACTCTCAACTTTCAACTCCCAACTTTGGACTTTTCTTCAACTTTTCCGTACCTTTGCAGCCGCAATGAAGATAGGAACAATAGATTTGGGCGAGCGGCCTGCGCTGCTGGCGCCCATGGAAGACGTGACGGATATCGGTTTCCGGCTCCTGTGCCGACGCATGGGGGCTGCCATGGTGTATTCTGAATTTGTGGCGGCCGACGCCCTCGTGCGGATGGTCAACAAGAGCCTGCGCAAGCTTGAGGTCTGCCCCGAGGAGCGCCCCGTGGCCATTCAGATCTACGGCAAGGAGCCTGGTCCCATGGCCGATGCCGCGCGCATCGTGGTCGAGCAGGCACACCCTGATGTGCTGGACCTCAACTTCGGTTGCCCCGTGAAGAAGATTGCCACCAAGGGTGCCGGTGCAGGACTGCTGCGCGACATCCCCAAGATGCTGGACATCACGCGGGCTGTGGTCGATGCCGTGGGGTCGCAGGTGCCAGTCACCGTGAAGACACGCCTCGGCTGGGACCACGAGCACAAGATTATCGTGGAGCTGGCAGAGCAGCTGCAGGACTGCGGCATCTCGGCTCTCACCATCCACGGCCGCACGCGCTCCCAGCTCTATTCCGACCAGGCGGACTGGACACTTATCGGCGAAGTCAAGAAGAACCCTCGCATGCACATTCCCATCATCGGGAATGGCGACATCACCTCCGCCGAGCGTGCCGTGGAAGCCTTCGAACGATGGGGCGTAGATGCCATCATGGTCGGTCGGGCCACCTTCGGCAGGCCCTGGATATTCAGGGAGATTGTGGAGAAGACCCACCCCCAGACTCCTCCCGTCAGGGAGGGGAGCCCCTCCGGCTTGGCTGCTGGTCTCGCCGGGGAGGGTCAACTCACTCTGGACTGGAAGCTGGACATCCTGAAGGAGCAAGTCCTCACCTCCGTGGCGCGCTCCAACGAGCTCAGCGGCATCCGCCACATCCGCCGCCACCTCGCCGCCACACCCCTCTTCAAGGGCATCCCCGACTTCCGCCAGACTCGCATCCGTATGCTGCAGGCCGAGACCGTCGATGAACTCTTCGAGGTCATGGAGCACACGCGCACACTCCTCCACCGCCAATTAAGAATTAAAAATTAAAAGAGAAAAATTAAAAATGAATTAAAAACGAAAAATAAGAAGCTCAAGTTTCGCAAGTATGTCAACAGTCAGTAAGGGAGCGCCCCGAAGGGGCAATAAGATGTCAGCCCTTTCAGGGCGTTATTTACTTGCGAAACTTGAATAAGAAGTAGATGAACACCATTGGTTTACATTTTAGACACAGAGGCACAGAGAAAAAATAATCTTCTCTGTCCCTCTGTGCCTCTGTGTCTAAATACATAATCCCCTTCCCCTTATAATAAATTTTTCTCTTTTAATTCATTTTTAGTTTTTCTCTTTTAATTTTTAATTCTTCTTCTCTGTGCCTCCGTGCCTCTGTGTCTAAATACATAAATATCCCCTTCCCCTTATAATTTTTCGTTTTTAATTCATTTTTAATTTTTCTCTTTTAATTTTTAATTTTTCTCGAAGCATAGCCCGTCGAGGAGGCGGATGTAGTCCTCGATGGCAGCATGAATCTCGGAGATACAGATGAACTCGTCGGCCGTGTGGCTGCGGGCGCTGTTGCCGGGTCCCATTTTCATCGACGGCCACGGCATCAGAGCCTGGTCCGAGAGCGTGGGGGAACCGAACGGCCTGCGCTCCTGCCCGTCGGGAGCAGGTCCCAGTGCCAGTGCGCTGCGGACCAGCGGGTGGGAAGGATCTATGCGCGAAGAGTTGAGGCGGAAGGACCGGGCATGAACGTCGCTCCCCACGTGGGAGCAGATCTGCCGGTACAGCTCTTCGTTGGAATAACACTCATTGCTGCGGACGTCCACCGTGAACCGGCATTCGTCGGGCACCACGTTGTGCTGCGTGCCCGCCTGGATGACCGTGACGCTCATCTTCACGGGCCCCAGCAGCGCGCTCGCGTCGGGGAAGCGGAACGAGCGGAACCACGCGATGTCGTCCATGGCACGGTAGATGGCATTGATGCCCTCCTCGCGCGCAGCATGTCCGGCACGTCCGTGGGCCGTGACGTCCAGCACCATCAGCCCCTTCTCGGCTATCGCAGGTTGCATCCCCGTGGGCTCGCCCACGAGGGCTACGTCGATGCGCGGCAGGCGGGTCAGAGCCCGCTCGATGCCGTCGCGCCCTGACACCTCCTCCTCGGCGGAGGCCAGCAGGATGAGGTTGTAGGACTGCGGACGCCCCGCGAGGACGCGGAAAGCCTGCGTCAGCGCCACCAGCGAGGCGCCGTCGTCGTTGGTGCCCAGGCCGTAGAGGCGGTCGCCCTCCAGCGAGGGTAGGAGAGGGTCGCGCGTCCAGGCGCTGACGGCGCGGACGGTGTCTAAATGTGCGTTCAGCAGCAGCGTGGGCCTCTCCGCAGAGTAGCCCTCGGCCGTGCACCATACGTTGTTCGCCTCGCGCTGGGGAGCGAAGCCTCGCTGCGCCATGAAATCAGCAAAGAGCGTGGCGGCAGCCTCCTCGCTGCGGCTCGTGCGCGGCGTGGCCACAAGTAGCTTCAGAAGCTCTACGGCTTCCGCTGTCAGGAATTCCGTGTTCATGTCTTATAGCTTTCGACGCGGCAAAGGTACGGAAAAAGTTTAAGGTATATCGTTTAAAGTTCAAGGAAAATGCAGTCCGCGACGTAAAACCGGAGAATTTTAGGGCTGAAAAAAGGAAAAACGGGGGCGGAAAAGGGAAAACTTTCAACTTCGGGCTTTCAAATGTCCCGCTATTCCAAAACTTTTGTGTACCTTTGTGGCGCTAATAATAAAAAAAGTACGGCTATGTTGAACAATTCTCCGCTTTCTGAGCTGATCCACTCCCAGGCCAAGGTCTATGGCGAGAAGACAGCACTGAGTTATCGCGACTACTCCACGGGCACGTGGAAGGAGATTTCCTGGAATCAGTTCTCCCACACCGTGGCATTGGTGGCCAACGCCCTCGTGGAGCTGGGTGTGGGCGTTCAGGAGAACATCGCGGTCTTCACCCAGAACAAGCCCGAGGGCGTTTGCGTGGACTTCGGAGCCTATGGCGCCAGGGCAGTCAGCATACCCTTCTACGCCACCAGCAGCGAGGCCCAGATCCAGTACATGATCAACGATGCCGACGTGCGCTTCGTCTTCGTTGGCGAGCAGTACCAGTACGACACCGCCTTCCGCGTCCTCAAGATGTGCCCCTCCCTGCAGCGCCTGATAATCTTCGACCCCACGGTCGTGCGCAATCCGCAGGACACTATCTCTATGTACTTCGATGAGTTCCTGAAGCTGGGCGAAGGCTTCCCCCACGACACGGAAGTGGCCCGGCGCGCTTCGTCCGTGCAACCCGACGACCTGGTCAACATCCTCTACACCAGCGGCACCACAGGGGTCTCCAAGGGCGTCACCCTCACCTATCGGATGTACTCCGCCGCCATCCCCGCCAACGACAAGGTCATGGACCTCTCGGACAAGGATGTCATCATGTGCTTCCTGCCCTTCACCCACGTCTTCGAGCGCGCCTGGAGCTACTGGTGCCTCAGCCGCGGATGCCAGCTGGCCATCAACCTCAAGCCGCAGGACATCCTGATGACCCTGCGAGAGGTGCACCCCACCTGCATGGCAGCCGTGCCCCGCTTCTGGGAGAAAGTCTATGCCGGAGTGCAGGAGAAGATTGCCGCCAGCAACGCCATGCAGCGCAAACTCATTCTCGACGCACTGGCCGTGGGCAAGAAATACAACGTGGACTACAAGATGCGAGGACTCATCCCGCCCCTGGCCCTGAAGCTGCGCTACAAGTTCTACGAGAAGACCATCATCGCCCTGCTCAAGAAGACCCTCGGACTCGAGAACGCCAACTTCTTCCCCACGGCAGGCTCCTTCATTCCACCCGCCATCGAGGAGTTCGTCCACAGCTGCGGCATCAACATGACAGCCGGCTACGGCATGACCGAGACCACGGCCACCGTCAGTTGCGACTGGCACCACTCGCCAACCAGCATAGGCTCCGTAGGACGAGTCCTCGAGGGCATAGAAATCAAGTTCGGCGACATGAACGAAATCCTGCTCCGAGGCGACACCATCACCAAGCAATACTACCGCAAGGCCGAGATCACCGCCCAAGCCTACGACGACGAAGGATGGTTCCACACCGGCGACTGCGGATACATCAAGAACGGCGAGCTCTTCCTGACAGACCGCATCAAGGACCTCTTCAAGACCAGCAACGGCAAGTACATCTCGCCCCAGGCCCTGGAGTCCAAGTTCGTCGTCGACCGCTACATCGACGAGGTCGCCATCATTGCCGACGAGCACAAGTTCGTCTCCGCACTCGTCATCCCCGACTACAACCTCCTCGAACAGTGGGCACGGGACAACGCCATCGACTTCGACAGCCGCGAGCAGCTATGCCAGAATCCCCTCGTCAACAAGATGGTCATGAGCCGCATAGAGACACTGCAGCAGGAGTTCGCCCACTACGAGCAAGTCAAGCGCATCACACTCCTGCCCCAACCCTTCAGCATGGAGCGTGGCGAACTCACCAACACACTGAAAATCAAACGACCCGTCATCGCCAAGAACTACAAGGCACAGATCGATGCCATGTACGCCGAATAAGTAAATCACATCATCCGTAAATCCCATAATCCGAAAATCCATTGATTACCCCCGACCAACTCAAGGAAATACAAGAGCGCACCCAGGCCCTCAACCACTACCTCGACATCCCGCGCAAGCAGATGGAGTACGAGGAAGAACAACTGCGCACCCAGGCACCTGACTTCTGGGAAGACGCCAAGCGCGCAGAAGACCAGATGAAGAAAGTCAAGAGCCTCGAGAAGTGGATCAAAGGCTACGCAGAAGTCCGCACACTCGCCGACGAACTCGCTACGGCCTTCGACTTCTACAAGGAAGAACTCGTCACCGAGCAGGAAGTGGACGACATCTATGCCCGCACCGTCAGCGCCATCGAGAACCTCGAACTCAAGAACATGCTCCGCCAGGAAGAAGACCCCATGGATGCCGTCCTCAAAATCAACTCCGGAGCCGGAGGCACTGAGGCACAGGACTGGGCACAGATGCTCATGAGAATGTACATGCGATGGGCCGAACAGAACGGCTACAAGTGCGTCGTCAGCAACCTGCTCGAAGCCGACGACGCTGGCATCAAGTCCTGCACACTCGAAATCATGGGAGAGTACGCCTACGGATACCTCAAAGGCGAGAACGGAGTCCACCGCCTCGTGCGCGTCTCACCCTACAACGCACAGGGCAAGCGCATGACCAGCTTCGCCAGCGTCTTCGTCACACCCCTCGTCGATGACTCCATAGAAGTCAACATCGAGCAGGCACGCATCTCGTGGGACACCTTCCGCAGCAGCGGAGCCGGAGGACAGAACGTCAACAAAGTAGAATCCGGAGTACGACTGCGCTATCAGTACAAAGACCCCTACACCGGAGAGGAAGAGGAAATACTCATCGAGAACACCGAGACGCGCGACCAGCCCAAGAACAAGGAAAACGCACTCCGACTCCTCCGCTCCATGCTCTACGACAAGGAACTCCAACACCGCATGGCAGAGCAAGCCAAGGTCGAAGCCGGAAAGAAGAAAATCGAATGGGGATCACAAATACGATCCTACGTCTTCGACGACCGACGCGTCAAGGACCACCGCACCGGCTACCAGACTTCAGACGTCGGAGCCGTCATGGACGGCAAAATAGACGCCTTCATCAAAGCATACCTCATGGAGTTCGGAGGCGAGAACTGAGCAGCCCGCAACAACGAGAACAACCACTTCTCATCCTCCCAGCCACCTAAATCCGTAAATCTGTAAATCCGTAAATTTATAAAAACCTAAGACTTATGAGCAAAGCAAAGAAAGACCTTCGCGCTGCCAAGAAAGCAGCCCGCGAGGAACAGCAGGGAAAACGCATCATCCAGTGGATTGCAGGAATACTCGTCGCACTGCTGTTCATCAGCGTACTCTTCTGGGCCATCCTCTAAGAGCCCCTGCAACCCATGGCACAAGAAATCGAACGCAAGTTCCTCGTCGAAGGCGACGCCTACCGGGCGCTCGCCTTCGATTCCTCACGCATCGCACAGGGATACATCAGCAGCACCGGAGGCCGCACCGTGCGAGTGCGCATCCGCGACCAGCGAGCCTACCTCACCATCAAGGGACCCAGTGCCGACGGAGGCCTCTCGCGCTATGAGTTCGAGACAGAAATCCCCCTCTCCGACGCCCGCGACCTCCTCGCCATCTGCGAGCCTGGCATCATACAGAAAACACGCTACCTCGTCCGCGCTGCGGACGACCACGTCTTCGAGGTCGATGAGTTCTACGGCGACAACGAAGGACTCGTCATGGCAGAAGTAGAACTCCAGAGCCCCGACGAACCCTACGTCAAACCCGACTTCATCGGGCGCGAAGTCACCGGCGACCGGCGCTTCTACAACTCACACCTCCGCCACTACCCCTTTAGGCTCTGGAAAGACAGCCTCTGAACCCGGAAGACGCAACTATTTCCAAACTGGAAAAAGTTCATCAGGAAACATAATCAGCCCCCGCTATCCTCTCGGACGGCGGGGGCTGCAACGTCTGACATTCCATAAAAAACCTATCCTTTATTCACCATGTATGAAAGAGAGCTGTTCGTGGCGGGAGAGGGATTCGGACCCTCGACCTGCTGGTTATGAGCCAGCCGAGCTGCCGCTGCTCCACCCCGCAACCTCTTGCGTGCCCTATTGCACGATGTTGGCGGCGTGCGCCCCGAGTGTGGTCAGCAGCGCCGTGATGATGGTGATGATGAGTTCGCCGATGCGGCGAAGCGCCTTCTTCGTACTGTCCTTCATTGTGTTTTGAGTTTAGAGTTTAGAGCTTTTTTCTAAGTTTAGAGTTTCTCAGTTTTAAGTGACGCGGATTACACGGCTTTTATCTTTCGTTTGATCCACGTGGCACTCGAAAGCAGCGTAGCCTTTCGCACTTAGCCCCCCTCTAACTCCCCCCAGGGGGGGAGGACTTCGTTTCCGCTGGAACTATTGAAGAACCGCGTTAATCCGCGTCCATCCGTGGTCTTTTAATTCGCTGTGCGCGAGCCCGTTTCCGCTTAGCCCCCCTTCAGCTCCCCCGAGGGGGAGGGTTCATGTCCGGCTGCCTAACTGGAGTCCTCCCCCCTTGGGGGGAGTTAGAGGGGGGCTGGAGGGGGGCTGGGGGGCTGGAGGGGGTGGGCTTTACGGCTCTACCTCTTCGCCTTCCTCGTCGGTCTTGGGCGTCCAGTCGGCAGAGGTCTGTCCCTCCTTCTGAGCCTCGAGAGCGGCGGCCTGAGCGGCGCGGGTGGTGGTCTGCTCGAACTCGGCGTCGCGGCGCAGGTTGAGCAGTGCGCCGCCCTTCAAGAAGTTCACGCGCAGGTCGAGGATGTTCTGGGCGGTGAAGCTCTTGAGGTCCACGGCGCCCTTGGTCTTGATGGTGGGGGTCAGGGTGCCCAGGTCGCCGAGGTCGATCTTGTAGCCCTGGAGCAGGAGCTCGCGGATGCAGGCGCTGAGCTCGGTGAGGATGCCGATGATGGTGCCCTGGGAGAACACGCTGTTGTGCTCGCTGATGTGCTTGCTGAGCTCGCTGAGACGGATGACGCCGGTGAGCTGGATGGTGCCGTAGGCCTTCTTGGGGTCGTCCTCATGGCCGGGGTTTCCCATCAGGGAGACGGAATACTGAATCTTCTTCATAGTGGTTGTTGTGTTTTAGATTGTGAAACAATAGTGTTGATTGAGTTGTGTGTTGTGGCTGAGTTCGGGGTCGTCCTGTGTCCGTCTTTCGGCTGCGCGCTTGCCGCGGGGACTTTACCTCCCTCTTTCCGAATGCAAAGATACAAAGTATCTTTGACGTGGCCAAATATTTTGCCGTTTTTTTTCATTTCCCTTCGTTTTTTTCGTCGTTTTGGCTTCTTTGGGTGCCGTTTTGCTATCCATTTCAGTACACAGCGACGCAGAGGACGTCGTGCAAAAATGAGAAACTTATAAACCCTGTGCCTCTGTGTCTCTGTGTCCTAAAGATTGTGATTTAAATCGATTGACGAAAAGATTGACGAAAAGATTGACGATAAGATTGACGATGATTGACGTCCCAAATAAAAGCGATTAAGTCGTCAATCGACGTCAATCTAATCATCAATCGGAATCATTAGTTTCATTTTAGGACACAGAGTCACGGAGGCACAGAGAATAAATTATAATTTTCTAATTTTCTAATCTTTGCTCGAAGTGGCGAGGGGGCTTCCCTCTTCCTCGAAGAAGCGGTCATAGGCCCTTTGTGCCTCTGTGTCCTGCGCCTCGGCGCGCACCTGCTCCAGGGACTTCGTGCGCTGCTTGCCGCGGGCCTTCTCCAAGTGTGCTTCATAGATTGATTCAAGCCAGCGGCGCCGCTTCATGTAGCTGCCCATTCGGCTGCTGATGCTCCAGAAAGGAAGCGTCTCCCAGCGCATCTGCCCCTGCTTGTTCGTGGCAGACCAGTAGCAGAAGAATTCCTCCACGCCGTCCTCCGGCCAATCCCATTGGTCGCCGCGCAGACCGTTGTGGTGCGCCGCGCACTTCTGGCATTTTTTCCAGAACTGTGCCCTACGGCTCTCCAAAGTTTCAAAAAAAGACGAAGTGGACATACTTTTGTTTGTTTGTTTGTTTTTTTGTTTATTTATTTGTTTTTCTTTCTTCTCTTTCTTTATATAGGGGTGCAGGGGGAAAACCTTTCTTTCTCTTCTTTCTTAAAAGGCTTACACGGAGGCTGGAAAAGGCCCCGCCGCGGTGGGTGGTGGAGGGAGGACAGCCCCCCTCCAGCTCCCCCCAAGGGGGGAGGGAAGCGTTTCCGCTTAGCCCCTCTCTAACTCCCCCTAAGGGGGGGAGGACTGCGTTTCCGCTTAGCCCCCCTCTAACTCCCCCCAAGGGGGGAGGACTTCGTTTCCGCTTGTTTTCATAGATTCACTTTTCCTTTTTTACTTCATTTTTCTTTTTTCTCTTTTAATTTTTAATTTTCTTCAAACCCTATGAGTCTGTCGCGGATGAGGCATCGCCAGCCTCCGCGCTGCGTGTCCCAGTAGTTCAACAGGAACGCAGGCGGCGTCTTAAGCCCCTTGGGGTGGTACTCGGGCGGTATGATGGCGTGGCAGCGCGTGCCGTAGGCATCGCGCAGGCTACCGTCCTTCTTGCGGTAGATCATGTGTACGATGCGCAGGGAGAGCTCGTGCTCCAGCGCCTCGATGTCCTCGTTGTAGATAATGACGGAGGGGGGGCAGCCCCCCTCCAGCTCCCCCCAAGGGGGGAGGGAAGCGTTTCCGTTTGTTTTCATAGATACTTTTAATTTTTCAATTCATTTTTCTCTTTTCTCTTTTAATTTTTAATTCTTATAGATCACTTGCCGGCGTGGTTCCTCGCTCCAGCTGATGTGGATCCAGCGGGGGCGTCCGAGGTTGTCGCACCGTTCGGCGATGCACTGGTCGAAGTTCACGCGCGAGGTGTGGGCGAGGATGAGTCCCAGGAGCTTGCGGTTGAGGTCGAGGTCGCCCGTGGTGATGTCGGCGGCCTGTCCGCGGCAGTGCTGGCTGTTCTTGGCTCCGTGGACGAGTTGGTTGAGCCTCGGGCTGCGGTATCCGCTGTTGACCATGATGGGCTTGCCGTAGATCCATCTGAGGGGGTCCAGCACCTCGTCGCAGAGCATCTGCAGGTTCTCGATGTGTTCAGGTTTGGGCAGGTTGGTGATGCCGTTCTTCTTCGCAGTGTCTGACTGCGTCAGTTCGCGGAGCGTGAAATAGATTGCCCGGAAGTCTTCTGCATTCATGATTTTTCGGTTTTTTTAGAGCCCCCCGCAGCCCCCAAAGGGGGGCAATTGGGATTCCCTGTGAAGGGGGCAATTAGATGTTTTCTGTTTGTTTATCCCTCCCCTGGAGGGGCTGCTGGCCCGCCAGCCGCTGTGCTCTGCGTTCGGCCGCCTTGGCCTTGCGCTGGGCGTTGCTGAGGCCTTTGGAGGACTTACCCAGTCGCCTTGCGCACTCCATGAACTTCTCGCTGCGCCTTAGGTTCTCGCTCTGGCTGATGACCTGCAGGTTCGATGGTCGGTTGTTCATCGGGTTGCCGTCGATGTGATCGACCACCCAGTGGCGCGGGTCGGCGATGGTGAAGCCCATCTGGCAGTGCATGGTCAGCTGGGAGACTCTGAGATGAACAAAATGGCCTTTGTGGGAGATTTTTATTTCTTCTCGGATCATCGGTTTCGCCTTGATGCCCCGCTTGCGCTGGCCGGTCTGCACGTCCGTCTTGAACGTCTTCACGGGGTAGATGATGTCGCCGAGCCGGCGGTGGTGCAGCCGTCGGTAGAAGGTCAGTGGTCGGTCGAGCTGGATGTCCAGCGGGTCGTAGTAAAGGACTCCGTCCCATGCGGGCACGGGTCTGAGCAGCTTCCAGTGATGTTTCGGCAGCCGCCGTTCAGTGTATGGTTCCATTATAGTTTAGAGTTTAGAGTTTAGAGTTAATTAGACCACGGATTACGCGGATTACACGGCTTTTATCTTTCGTTTCCGCTGGAATTATTATAGAACCGCGTTAATCCGCGTCCATCCGCGATCTTTTAATTCGCCGTGCGCGAGCCCGCTTCCGCTTGCTCGGATGTGGAGCAGTACGCGTCCCATACTTCGGGCGGGGTCTCTTCGAGCAGGTCCTTGACTTGCTCATAGACCTCGCAGAGGTGTCGTTGTCCTTCGGTCATAGTACTGCGATGTCTGGTTCGATGTCCTCGTAGGGCGAGGGCGTCAGTGGTTCGCCTCGCAGCTCGTAGTGTATGCGCTCTGCCTCGGGAATGCCGAGGTCAGTTTGCAGCCGCATGACGTCGAGCATGACCCCGTAGTGCTGGCCGCGCAGCAGTTGGAGCACGGGTGTTTGTTGGTTTATCACGTTCAGCAGTTCCAGCAATCGTAGCACGCGCTTCCTTGCGTCGCTGGCTTCCACGATTTCCTTGGCCATGGCCTGGCGGAGCAATCCTGTGTAGATTTTCGTCCGCAGGTCTTCCAGCGTCTTGATGTCCTTGTTCAGCCTGCGCTCGTCGCGCAGGTCGCCGCGCAGCCGTTGGCGCCGTGCGTCCTGGATGTTGTAGGCGTAGCTCATGCCGCACCTCCCTGCAGCACCGCTGCCAGATAGAGCAGGGCGCAGCCGGTGAGCGCGAGCAGCATCAGCTGTGCCAGTTGTCGCAGAAATTCCTTGTCTGTCATAATCGTACCTTTCTTTTTGACATGGTTAATAAAAGAGTTTCGAATCCTCGCTGATTCTTGGCGCAAAGGTACGGAGAATGGCGCAGTCGTACAAATAAAGAGAGGGGACAGAAAAGGACTGTCCTCTCGAGTCCTTTTCTGTCCCCTGTTTCGGGAGCTTTTCGGCCTATGTCATGCCGCCTCTACGGCTTCATCTGCTGCATGATCAGCTGCTTCTCGGCCGGCGTGAAGCGGGTTGCCATTTGGCGGTAGAAATTGGAGCGCGCCCCGATGTCGCCGAAGGCAGAGCATAGTTGTTCGTAGGACGGCAGGTCCGTGAGCCACCCCGCCTCTGCGGCGCAGGTGACCACGAGTGCCGCGCGCTTGCCCTTGTGCCCCCGGATGAGGTTCGCCATCAGCGTCAGTTGCTCCTCGGCACGGGCGGCGTCTGCGAAGAGGTCCCTGATGTCCCCCCTGCCGCCCGGCCGCCCCGCGGGTGGCGCGGCCGGAGCTTCCGGGGCCTCTGCCGCTGCCGGCTGCTGCGCCGCCAGCGGTCGGACCTCGCCGTCGGCACCTATCACGACCACACCCGCCTGCACCTCATTGATGGTGCCATAGTTATAGAGATGGTTCACGTTCATGGCTTTCTGTTGCTCCTTTTTTTCAGCGTTTTACAAATCATTTATCGTTCCGTAGTTGTAGAGTCTGTCCACGGAGAATCCGCCCGTTTCGCGCTTGCCGGCATCAGCGCCCAGGCCCCCAAGCCTCCGCCGTGCGTCGTCCATCAGCGCCAGCCCCGAGAGGAATTTGCGCAGCGCCTGGCGCGGAGGGTGCACATAGTGCAGCCGGCGTGCAAAGAGCTTCGGGTCGTGGATTCTCATCGCCGCCAGATTGCCGGGGAAGGCCATCACCTGCTCTTGCAGCAGCCGGTAGTCCAGCCGCCCCGTGCACCGCATCATGTCTGCGAACTCCGGCGTCTCGTGCAACTCCGTCAGGCGCCGGGTCAGGGCATCGAAGTACTCGTGGCGGCTGAGTTCATGCAGCTCCGCCTCCAGCCGGGCGGCATTCTTGTCCTGCCGGCTGGCCAGGAAGCGCAGCAGCGAGCCGCGGAAACGGAAAATCTCCTCCGAGCAGTCCAGCTGATGCAGCGCGAGGAACTTCTCCAGGTACGCCTGCGCCTGGCTGTCCCATGGCAGCTGCTCAAGCAGCACCAGCTTCAGGAACTCCATCGCGCCCTGCAGGCACTTCTCGTCCTCCGACAGCGGCATCAGGGGACCCGTGTACTCCCACTGCTCATACGGCCTGTTCTGTTCCAGGTCACCGCGGGAGTCGTCCTCCGGCGAGGGCAGCGTGCAGGCCACCTTCAGCTTGTAGTACGGCTCCGTCACCGTTCCCACCACCTTTCCCAGCAGCGATTCGCACGCGCTGGCATCCATGGCGGCCGCCACCTCCGGCGACTCCTGGGCGCAGACATATCCTGCCACCTCGGCGAGGAAGTGCACCCGCACCGCATTCGGGTCCACATTCTGCGGCTCGCGAATGAGCACCACGGTGCCGCCTGCCGCTTCGCGCAGCAGTTCCTCCGGGCGGTCGGACCAATGATGATGTGACAAAGAATTTATCGTTAATATACTCTTTTTCATAGGACTTAGGATGAATAGGCGCCACAGTTTCTATGTAGCCGAAGCCTTTTCCTCTCTTTTCTGGCCACAAAGTTATACATTCTTCCCCAATCTCCAAAATTTTGTGCAGAAAAAGTGGGGTTGATGGGGTTGATGGGGGTTGATGGGGGTTGATGGGGTTGATGGGGTTAATGGGGTTAATGGGGGTGATGGGGTTAATGGGCGGGCTGCCCCGCGGGGTGATGCGGGCTGCGCCGCGGGGTGATGCGTCCTGTGCCGCGGTGTGATGCGGGCTGCACCGCGACGTAAACGTTCGGACGCCACGGTGTGCAGGGCCACACGCCGTGGTGTATAACAAAAAAACGAGAGAGGAGGGCGGCCACGGGGCTGCCCTCCTCTCGTTTTTGCCCTCTCCCTGCTCGCGAAAGTAATGGGGGGGAGTTTTGCCCTCTCCCTGCTCGCGAAAGCAATGGGGGGAGTTTTGCCCTCTCCCCGCCCGCGAAAATAATGGGGGCCGCGGGCGGTGGGAGAGGGGGGATGTTGGGTGTCGGGTTTACTTCACTTCCTCGGCCTCGGCAGCGTCGTTCTCTGCCTTGCGCTTGGCGAGGTACTCGGGGAGGTCGAGTCCGGCTTGCTCGAAGAGGTCGTGGAGGGGAGGGATGGACTTCATGAGTCCGCTGAGGAATCCGGCCGTGGAGCTCTTGCCGTCGGCGCCGCCCTGTCCGCTGTCCCATACGGTGACCTTGTCGATGCTGATGCCCTTGATGGCTTCGACCTGTGTCTTGACGAGTTCGGGCAGTTTCTCGAGCAGGAGGAGGGAGTAGGCGGCGGTGGCGTCGCCTCCGGCGGCCTGCACCATCTTGTCGTAGCCCTGTGCCTGGCGTGTCAGTATCTCGTAGAGACCCTTAGCCTCTGCTTCCATCTTGGCGAAGACGGCGTCGGCCTCACCTCGTGCGATGGCTCTTTTCTGCTCGGCCTCGGCTTCTGCGGCGATGATGAGTCGCTGCTTCTCGATTTCCTGCTGTACGATGACGTTGGCAGTCTCGGTGGCTCGTTCGCGCTCGGCGCGTGCGGTCTCTGCCAGTTGCTCTGCTGCGTAGGCTTCCTCGAGTGCCTTTGCCTGCTGGACTTTCTCTGCGGCGTTGGCCTTGCGCGCAGCCTCTGCTTCCTTCTCGCGGCGATAGGCTTCGGAGTTGGCAATCTCCACCTTGGCCTCGTTCTCGCCCTTCACGGCCTGTGCGTTGGCCTCTGCGGTGCGGACGCGTGTCTCGCGGACGGCTTCTGCCTTGCCGATTTCACCAATCTTGTCCTGCTCTGCCACGCGCACCTTGGCTTCGTTGATGGCCTTGGCTGCAGCCTCTCGGCCGAGGGCTTCGATGTAGCCGCTCTCGTCCTTGATGTCGGTGACGTTGACGTTGATGAGCCGGAGTCCGATTTTCTTGAGCTCGACTTCGACGTTGGTGGAGATGGCTTCGAGGAACTTGTCGCGGTCGGAGTTCAGCTCCTCGATGGACATCGTGGCGATGACCAGACGGAGCTGTCCGAAGAGGATGTCGCGGGCGAGTTCCTGGATCTGCTGCGGTGTCTGCCCCAGCAGACGCTCGGCGGCGGCTTGCATGTACTCGGGCTCGGTGCTGATGCCCACGGTGAAGCGGCAGGGGACATCTACTCGGATGTTCTGGCGCGAGAGGGCGTTGGTCAGGTTGGCATCGATGCTCAGGGGGGTCAGCGACATGTAGGCGTAGTCCTGAATGATGGGCCAGACGAAGGTGCCTCCGCCGTGGACGCACTTGGCAGAGCCCTTGGCGGCGCTGGTTCCGTAGATGACGAGGATTTTGTCCGAGGGACAACGGCGATAGCGATTGAAGATTGCTACGACCAGGAAGAAGGCAACAACGGCTGCCACAACGATTACGTAGAGTTCCATGTTGTTTTAAAAGGCGGACCCCCTCCCCGCTCCCCCTAAAGGGGGAGAGCAGTATGTGCTTGAGCGGTAGAGGCGGAATCCATTTTTTTTGAGGTTATTAATGAATTTGTTGGGTGATTACTTGTAATGTCGGCGATTGCGGACATGCTGCCACCAGGCGACGATGACGACAATGATGGCGAGGATGGTGAAAATGCCCATGGTGTCCGGAGTTTAAAGTTTCAGGTTTCAAGTTTCAGGGATGACCGCTGCTCAGATTTTCTCTACGAGGAGCGAGCCGCTGTCGATGACGCTGATGACGCGGACGCGGGTGCCGGTGGGGAGGAAGTCGCCGTCGGTGAAGGCGTTGAGCTCATAGACGCTGCCGTTGATGCTGATCTGGATCTTGCCGGAGCCCTGGTGGGCGGCGGGGATGCGGAGATAGACGTTGGCGGTCTGGCCCACGCAGTCCTTGATGTGGAAGTTGCCGCTCTTCTCCAGCTTGAGCATGGCGCGCAGCATCACCACGAAGACGGCCACGAAGAGCAGTCCGCAGAGGAAGGAGACGAGCACGAGCAGGCTCTTGCTCTGGATGACGGGGGCGAAGCTGATGCCGCCCCAGCCGAAGCCGAGGAAGAAGTTGATGAAGTTGCGCAGGGTGAACAGCGAGAAGATGCCGGCCTGACCCAGCGTGCCCTCGTGGCCGGTGTGGCCTGTGGAGATGTCGGCGTCGGCGCCGCTGCTGTCGCCGTCGAAGTCTGTGTGGACGTCGAAGTCGGTGCTCACATCGGCATCGACATCGCTGTCCATGTCGCCGAGACCCATCAGCATGAGGGCGTTCTGGATGATGAACACGATGCTGGCGGCGATGGCGCAAGCCCAGAAGAAACGCATCGTGGGGTCGAGGGAAGAGAACCAAGTGGAAAGCATATTTATTTACGGATTTACGGGTTTACGGGTTTACAGATGTATTGCCTCTGCATTCGTTTATTCAGGTAAATGGGGGCAAAGTGACCCTTTCGGGGGGCAAATTTATGAAAATATTTCGTTTCGGCCTCACTTTTCGGCAGAAAGTTCTTACTTTTGCAGCCGAAAAGCGAAAAGTCCGTCTGTCGGGACCATAAATAAATCCGTAAATAATCCTCATGAGTCTGAACTATATTTGGATTGCATTCTTCTTCATCGCAGCAGCCGTTGCAGCGTGCAAGTTGATTTTCTTCGGCGACGTGGAGGTGTTCCCCGCCGTCATGAACGCCACGATGGACTCCGCCAAGTCCGGTTTCGAGATCTCGTTGGGCCTCACGGCCGTGCTCTCGCTGTGGATGGGAATCATGAAAATCGGCGAGCGTGGCGGTATGGTTGAGCTGCTGGCGCGGTGGCTCTCGCCGCTGTTCCGCCGCCTGTTCCCTGACGTTCCGGAGGGTCATCCCGTGGTTGGACATATCTTCATGAACCTCAGTGCCAATATGCTGGGGCTGGACAATGCCGCCACGCCACTGGGGCTGAAGGCTATGGAGGGCTTGCAGGAGCTGAATCCGAAGAAGGACACGGCCTCCAACCCGATGATTATGTTCCTGGTGATGAACACGGCGGGCCTGACCATCGTGCCGGTGAGCATCCTGGCCTACCGCGCCCAGTTGGGTGCTGCGCAGCCGACGGATGTCTTTGTGCCAATCTTGCTGGCGACGCTGATTTCCATGGTCGTCGGCGTGGCCATCACGGGTGCGCTGCAGCGCATCAGCCTCTGGAACCGCCCGGTGATGATCACCCTGGCGCTGTTCTCGCTCATCGTGGCGGGCATGGCGTGGGCCTCGCAGACGCTCTCGCGGGAGGCGATGGGAGTCTTCTCCGGCAATGTGGCGAACATCATCCTGCTGGGCATCATCATCGTGTTCCTTCTCGCGGGCGCGCGTAAAAAGATAAATGTGTACGATGCCTTCATCGAGGGCGCCAAGGGAGGTTTCCAGACGGCCGTGGGCATCATCCCGTACTTGATCGCCATCCTCGTGGGCATCGGCGTCTTCCGCGCCTCGGGAGCCATGGACTGGCTGCTGGGCGGCATAGGATGGGTGGTGGAGGCCTGTGGCGGCAATGCCGACATCACCGGAGCCCTGCCTACGGCGCTGATGAAACCCCTCAGCGGCAGCGGCGCCCGCGGCATGATGCTGGAGTGCATGCAGACCTACGGCCCCGACTCGTTTGCCGGTCGCCTGAGCTGTATCTTCCAGGGCAGCACGGATACCACGTTCTATATCCTGGCCGTGTATTTCGGCTCTGTGGGTATCCGCAACACGCGCTACGCCCTGCCCTGCGGCCTGGCTGCGGACTTGGCTTCGATGGTGGCCGCCATCATCGTGGCTACCTTGTTCTTCGGCTGATAATTCATAGGAAACACCTGTAGAACGCGCCTTCAGTCGTCGGCGAGCACAATCACAAAGCCGCCCCGAGGCTGGCAGGTGACGGTGGCTGGCACCGCTACGTTCTCCGAAATGGCGAAGTGAGTGACACGCTCGCCAGCCACGGCCTCGCCGTCGAGGAAGAGCGCGCTGGCAGAGGGCTGCTGGCCGGCGTCGCGCCGGCGGGCACGCAGCTGGCTGATTTCTTTCAGGTCTATCTCTCGCGCGGAGTCGCTGCCATTGATGCCGGCGACGTACCACGTGCGTCCGCTGCGGCGTGCCATGACGGCGAACTCACCGGGATAGCCGTCGAGCAGTCGCGTCTCGTCCCAGGCTGCGGGCAGCCGGCTGAGGAACTGCTGCACGGCAGCGGGCTGCGAGAGGTAGCTCTCCGGGCGGTCGGCGATGTGCTGCAGGCCGCTCTCGAAGAGCACTGTCAGCGCCAGTTCGTGGGCATCGGAGGTGATGTGGGGGTGCTGGGAGTCGCTGAAGGTGCAGGGCGTGTAGTCCATCGGACCCACGACATTGCGGGTGAAGGGGAGGGTGGCGTTGTGGCGCGCGGCACGCTCGGTGAAGGTGGGGACGTTGTTGTACCACTCGGCACCATAGACGCCTTCGGTGGACAGCAGGTTCGGGTAGGTGCGCTGCCATCCGCGGGGAATGGTGGCGCCGTGGAAGTTGACGAGCAGGTGGTGCCGGGCGGCATCCTCGATGAGGTCGAGGCAGTAATCCATATTCTCCTGCGTGTCGCCCGAGAAGAAGTCGATCTTCACGCCTGCCACGCCGATGCGCTGGCACCAGGCGAACTCCCGCTCGCGGTCCTCGGGCTTGTTCAGCCGGAACTTGGGACCCGGGGCTCCGTTGATCCATCCTACGCTGGAGTTATACCAGATGAGTGGCTTGATGTTGCAGGCGCGGGCGTAGGCCACGGCGTCCTCGATGGTCTTGCCGTCCTTCATCTCGTCCCATTCGGCATCGATGAGGACGTAGGGGAGGCTGAGCTTGACCGCCATATCCACGTACTGCTTGATGATGTTGTAGTCGTTGCTGCCATGGTTGTGAGCCCAGTAGATCCACGATACCACGCCCGGCTGGATCCAGCTGACGTCCTGCAGCTGGCAGGGCTCGGCGACGTCGGTGACCAGCGTGGATTCCACGACGTCGGCCAGCGACCCGGTGATGACCAGTCGCCACGGCGTGTGCCAGCTGCCGGACAGGCGGAGCTCGTTCTTGTCGGGTACCACGCGGTAGCGGTCCCCTTCGCTGTAGAGGCAGGCAGCGCTCTGGCGGCGCTGGATGTTCGCTTCGGTGATGAGGGCGAAGAGCCCGTCGGCAGGTTGCAGCAGGGCGGGGAACCCGATGCGGGTGCTGTCCTTGCTGCGAATATCCGTCAGTGGGTAGAAACCTTCGTAGGCGTCGGTCCAGCGCTGCATCCAGCGACGTGTGCCGTCGGGGATTCGGAAGGTGGTCTGTTCCTGCGGAGCGAGCACGTTGTCCAGCCCCGTGCACTCGTAGCGGAACGCCAGTCCGTCGTCGTAGAGTCGCACGCGCAGCAGGAGGTCGCTGGCGAGCTCTGCCGTGTACTCGAAGGCATCGTTCGTGCAGCGATGGCGCTTGCCGGCGAGCATCTGGTAGTCCTCGTGGATGTGGCGCGCAAAGGTCAGCGGACTGCTCAGCGCGGCAGCGTTCTGCCCCATTCCGAGGACGGGCAGTTCCACCACCGTTTGTCCCCGGAAGGCCAGGCGCAGGCCGCCTTCGTAGGGCGTGAGGGTGAGGTCTCCGGAGGGCGAGACGACGGGGCGCGAGAGCACCTGAGCCCCCTCCTTGCCGGGGTTCGCGCTGACGAACGCCCCCTTCTCCAGCGTCCAGCCCTCGCGCTGCGCCAGCTTGGGGTTCGTGCCTGTGAACCAGGCAGCCGCCTGGGCATCGTTCTTCAGTTGCCAGTCGAGCCAGGCACGAGCGACCACGGCGAACTCGCCGCCGTGGGGCTGGCGGTAGGTGCCGCCATGGCCTACGGGCAGGTTGGCAGCATAGGCGGGTACGTGGCGGATGCGGTGGAAGTCGTCCATGCCATTCTCGTAGGCGATGTCCGGCTGGCCGCCCAGGAGGTAGAGCACGGGGCAGTGGAGCTGCTCCAGCTTGCTCTTGGGAGGCATAGGCATCCCGCCCTTGGCGGTGTGGGCGTTCTGGGCATTGAAGAGGCCGCTGTTGCAAATCATGATGGTCGTGATGCGCGGGTCGGCGCAGTTGTAGAGCGTCTGCAGGCCGCCGCAGGACATACCGGCAGCACAGAGGTGGCGGGTGTCTATCTTGTCATAATAAGGTGACTGCGGGTCGGCGGCTTGTGCGTAGGCCCAGTCGATGGATTCCAGCTGCTGCAGGGTGGTGGACATCGGGCCGTTGTACGGCTCCTCTTTCATGGGGATGTAGCCTGTGGCAATGACGAGGTAGCCGTAGGAGGCTATCTCGTTGAGGAACTTGAAGTGCTCCCAGGGCGAATTGGTGCAGGCTCCGTTGCCCCAGACCATGACGGGCAGTTGCCGGTCCTTGCCGAAAGCGGAGAGGTCTTGGGGGTGGAAGACGGTGTGCGCTTCCAGGCCTGGCACCTCGGTCATGATGGCTTTGTAGGGTCCTGTGCCTCCGTCTTCCACGACGAGAGAGCGGAGGGGGGCTTGTACGCTGGTGGCCTGTGCCATCGCTGCGACGGCCAGAGCGAGGATGATGATAGATGAGAAGAGGCGTTTCATTGTTTTTAGGGGGGAGTTGAGGGGGAGGGGGGAGAGGGGCCGCGGATAAAATCCGCGGGTAAGAGACGGGACGGAGAGGGGGAGGAGGGGATTGGAGGGGGATTGAGGGGGAGGAGGATTGGAGGGGGAGAATTGTGGATTCTATCGGATGACCTTCTTGCCATTGATGATATAGAGGCCATGGCCGAGACGGGTGACGCGCTGACCGCGGACGTCGTAGATGGCGGGGTCGCTGGAGTGGGAGGACTGGGTGGCGGGGGCGCTGGAGTGGAAGGACTGGGTGGCGGAAGGGGAGGGGAGCTCGCCGATGCCTGCTCCAGGACCGGAGGTGATGGCGATTTCTGTGGTGACGGTGGCTCGGGTGAAGTCGGTGTAGCTGACGGTGACGGTGCCGCTGCCCTCCTCGGCCACCTTGATCTGGTTGCCGCTGAGGGCGAGGAAATCGGGCCCCGAAAGGTGTACGGAGTCCGTCACGTCCTCCGTGTGGCCGTCGAGGAAGGTGGCAGTCACCTTAACGCGCTTGCTGCGCCCTTTCTTCAGGGTCAGTTCGCCTTCGATGTCCGTCTTCAGCTCCGTGGCGGTGAACAGGCGCTTCAGGTTGTTGGGCAACCTGTAGTCCTCGTTCTGCAGCGTGGGCTGCCCCATCACCTTCAGGGCTTGGAAGGCGTAGCGCTTGCCCAGGATGCGATAACCCATTGCGGAGAAGTGCCAAGGGTCCTGGCCGTTGCCGGGACATCCTTCGGAGGAGATGACATACGCGGTGGGCACGGTCTTGGGCATCTTGGCCACCACGCTGTTGTGGCCCCAGCAGGCACCTCCCTCCTCTTGGCGCAGCGTCTCGCCGACGAAGAGGGGTACGTCGGCTGCTTCCAGCTGGAGGTCGGCGAGGATGTCCTTGTAGATTTTCTTCACCATATTTGGCCAGTTGGGGTCGCCGTTGTTGGAGCAACCTTGGTGCAGAAGTATTCCCTTGATGACCCCCACCTCCTGTGCTTTGCGAGCCATGTCGATGAGGCGTTGGTAGGGGTTGCCGCCATAGTGCTGCTTGGCCAGGATGGCCCACCACTCGTTGGGGTTATCTGCCAGTTTCTTCGCGTATTTGTCCTTGTCGAACATCTCGATGGGGCTGCCGCCCATGGCCACCGCGACTACTCCCACCTTTACGTTCTTGGGCAAGGCAGCCACGAGGGTGCGTCCGAAGTAGTCCGTAGGACCCAGGTTGCCGGCAGGATTGACGATGGGAACCTTGGCGACATACCAGTGTCCCAGGGCGCGTGCTGGGTTGTCGAACTTGCAGGTCGCAAGCATCTTGAAGCGGGAATCCACTTGGGCATCGATGGATTCGGCCTTGGCATTGCCCTCCATGTTCGACTGACCAAAGCATAGGTATATGTAGTAGTTGGGGTCAACCTCGGCGGTCGCGCCCACGAAAGGAATCATCAGCAATAATGTAGCCCAGAGAAAATGTCTCATAAGTAGTAAGCAAAGGATTATTGAGTGTTTTTACTTTTGGAACTGCCACCAATCCAGGCGGACGTCGCCGCGGACATCGCCAAAGGTGATGTAGAGTTCGTGGACGCCCGAGGCCCCTTGCACCTTGGTGGAGAAGGCGCGATACTTGTCCACGGAGCCTGTGCGGGTGATCTTCACGGTGCCGAGGACGGGACCTTCGGGGCTGTCGGCGCGGAGGGTGACGGTGCAGCCTTCCGTGGCAGCAGCGGTGATGCTGAATCGCTTGGCGCCGGCACCGAAGTCCACTCCGCGCAGGCGGATGTATTCCCCGTCGTTGAGGTCGAAGACATACATGTTCCGGCGCCCGGTGGAGGTCGGCATATCGGCCACCACGCCAGTGTTGGGGATGCCCATTTTTGCTGTCTTCAGTCCGTAGCCCCATGCCATGGTCTCTGCTTCCACGCGCTGATAGGGATTCAGCCACTGCAGCTGCCGCACGGGCTGCTGGTCCAGCCAGTAGGGCACCTCCTGGATGGTGCCGTCGGGGTTGTAGGTGATTTCGGTTACGGAGACGCTGCGGCGCTCGTGGTGCTCGAAGGTCTCGAGGTGCATCACGTCGTAGTTCTGACCGAAGCAGTAGCTGTGCCCCTTGAAGTCACAGATGCCGGGGTGGTTGCCGCGGTCGCGAGGAGTGGGACGCATGATGTAGCCCTTCCACTCCCAGGGACCTGTCGGCGAGTCGCTCATGGCATAGCCCAGCGCCTCGGGGCAGCAGGTGGAGGCGAAGCCGAGGTAGTAGTGCCCCTGGCGTTTGTAGAACCAGGGCCCTTCCTGGTAGTTGGGGATATGCGGCAGCTGGGTGATGCCGCTGGCGAGCGAGATCATGTCGTCGCCGAGCTTGGCCCAGTAGGTGTGGGGGTTGCCCCAGTACATATAGGCTTGTCCGTCGTCGTCGGTGAAGACAGTGGGGTCGATGTCGTTCCAGTGCTCGCGCTGCCATACCAGCGGCTCGCCCAGGGGGTCGCGGTAGGGACCGTAGGGCGAGTCGGCCACGAGGACGCCGATGCCGTGGCCGTGGAGGGGAGCATAGAGGTAGTACTTGCCACCGCGTTCCACGGTCTGTATGGCCCATCCTCCGTTCTCACGACTGCGCCAGGTGAAGTCCTTCAGCGATGCCACGGCGCCATGCTCCGTCCAGTTCACCATATCAGTCGTGGTCCAGAGCAGCCAGTCGTACATGAAAAAGCCGGCGGAGTTCTTCTCGTTCTCGTCGGGGATGTCCTCGGGCGATGCGTCGTGGGAGGTGAAGAGGAACAGCGTGTCGCCCACGACCAGCGGCGAGGGGTCGGCAGTGAACTTCGTCTGGAACAGCGGCATGTTCACCTGCTCCAGGCCACGGATCTCCCACCAGTCGAAGTTGAAGAGCTTGGGGCCCTTGCGACCCGTGAAGACGAAGAAGAGATCGTGGGTGCCGGAGGCTGCGACGGGGAAGTCCAGCGTCAGCGTCTGCCACTGCTCCCAGCCTCCTGTGCCGGGCACGTCGAGGCGCCCCAGCAGCTGACCGCGGACGCTGTCGAGACGTACCTCGATGCCACCACCGCGCAGGCCGCTGGCCACGCGGGCCGTGAAGGTGCGGGGCACCCGCGAGCCGAAGGCCACGTTCTGCAGCTTGATGTAGTCGCCGTTGTGGATGTCTGTGACATAGACGCCTACTTGGTCGTTCTGCTCGGTCTTCACGCCGCGCGAGAAGGCCATGGTCTCTGCCTCTACCTTGCGATAGGGGTCGAACGTGGCCAGGGGCTTCACGCCCTCGTCCGTAGGCAGAATCGTGGGGAACGAGCCGTCTGGGTTATACTGGAACTCCTCCACGGCCACACTGCGGCCGAACCCGCCGCCACCAGGCAGCTTGCCCGTGTGGTAGAAGAAGTAAGAGTGCCCCTGGTAGTCCGCCACGCCGCAGTGGTTCGTGAAGGACTTGGTATCGCAGAGGGGCATGATCTCGCCGGCGTAGGTCCAGGGACCCGTGGGGTGCGGAGCCGTGGAATAGCTGATGTGCTCAGGCACGCCTCCGGCAGCGTAGAGGAGCTGGTAGGTGCCCTGGCGCTTGGTCAGCCAGGGACCTTCCACGTAGCTGTCCTTGTATTTCTTGCCCTTCTCGCGTTCGTTCATGGCGGGCGACCCGAACGCCTGCTCGGTCATGGGCAGTAAGCCCACTTCGCCCTCATAGGAGATCATGTCGCGGTTCAGCTTCAGGTAATAGACCCGCGGATTGCCCCACATCAGCCAAGCCTGTCCGTCGTCGTCAATCATCACGGTGGGGTCGATGTGGTCCCACTTGCCGTCCTCGTACAGCGGGCGCCCGATGGCGTCGCGGAAAGGTCCTGTCGGAGAGTCGCTGACGGCAACGCCGATGGCCATGCCGTGGGAGCGGCGGGAGTGGGCGCAAATGTACCAGAAGAACTTGCCGTCGCGCTCGATGCACTGGGAAGCCCAGGCGCGGTCGTCGGCCCACGAGAAGCTCTCCAGTGCCAGCGGGGAGCCGTGGTCCTGCCAGTTCACCATATCACGCGTGGAGTACACGCGCCACTCCTGCATCCAGAAGAAGTCGGCGTGGTCCTCGTCGTGACCGGTATAAACGTACATCGTGCCGTCGTGCACCAGGGGTGCAGGGTCGGAGGTGTACCAGGTTTGAACAAAGGGGTTCTGTGCACTCAGTGCTGTGGCCACGAGCCACATCAGGGCAGAAAGGAAATGTCTCTTGATCATATTTGTTGGGGATTTCATGTTGTTTTCGGCGGCAAAGGTAATCATTTTCCCGCACACGTGAATAAAAAGATGTCTCAAAAAGAAACAATCCTGTGTCAAAAGGGGCAAAGAAAATCCCCGTTGCGCTTCTGCACAACGGGGACCGGGCGTCTTGTACCCCGAGCCGGGGTCGAACCGGCACGGGTTTCCCCACTGGTGTTTGAGACCAGCGCGTCTACCGATTCCGCCATCGGGGCTGGTTAAGACGGGCGCAAAGGTACGACAAATTCGTCAACCAACAACACATTCTTGCCAAAAAATGATGATTTGGAGACAAAAACCAGCTTTTTTTGATGAAAAACGCGGCAACTAACGAGAATAATTGTAACTTTGCGGCACCAATGTGGCTTTCGAGCCAATGAAAACTCATAATAGACCTAAGAAATGATGATTATCACAGTCGGAATTATCGGTTTCGGGCGCATGGGGCGGTGCTACCTCAAGGCGCTGCAAGCTGATTCCCGCTACCGAGTGACCTATATATGTGACCCCGTTGAGGAGTGCCGCACGCTGGCTGCGCGACTGGCACCGGAGGCGAAAGTGGTGGCTGACGAGGAAGAAGTCCTCCAGGCAGAAGACGTCGCGTGCGTGGTGCTGTGTGCGCTATGCGATGCACGCCCCAAGGAAATAGCACGGGCGCTGGCCTGTGGAAAGCACGTCATCACCGAGAAACCCCTGGCGGAACACATCGAGCAGGAATGGCAGATGGTTCGTTTGGCCGAGGAGGCCGAGCAGCGCGGCCTGTTCTGCACAGTCAATATGTATCTCCAGAATTCCTGGTACCACCACCTGATGCGCGACCTGGCAGAGAGCGGCGAACTGGGAGAACTGGCCATCATGCGCATTTGCCATATGACACCGGGGCTGGCTCCCGGCGAAGGGCACGAAGCCGAAGGACCCTCGTTCCACGACTGCGGCATGCATTATGTGGGTCTGGCACGATTCTTCGCCCGCTGTGATTTCAAGACCTGGCACGCGCAGGCCCTGCGCATGTGGTCCTGGAAGGATCCCTGGTGGCTGCAGTGCCACGGCACCATGGAGTCGGGCGTGGTCTTCGACATCACACAGGGCTTCGTCTATGGGCAACTCTCCAAGGACCAGACCCACAACTCCTACGTGGAACTCATCGGGACACAGGGCTTCTGCCGCATGACGCATGACTTCAAGACGGCTGTCGTGGAGCTGCACGGCGTCACCCGCACGGAGCGCATCGAACGTCCCCACGGAGGGAAGAACATCGATGTGCTCATCGATGAAATGGCTCAGAGCATCCTCAGCGGCGAGCGTCATCCTAATATGCCTCTGTTCAGCTGCGCCGCCACGGCTTCGGACTTCGCCTGGCGAATGCTCGACGATGCGCGCCAGCACGATCTTCCGGCCATCGGCAACCTGGATGAACTGGAGCGCATCCGCGAGCGCAGACGCAATATGACCGACGGCTACGGACTGCTCCCTCGTAACAACAAGAACGTATAACAACCCTAACTTTAACCCCTTAAAACTCAAACACTATGGCAGACCTCACAAGAAGAGATTTCCTCAAGCGCGGCTCCGCTGCGCTGGCGGGCATGATTGTTGCCCCCACCATCGTTCCCAGTAGCGTACTGGGAGCCAAAGTTGGCAAGAAAGCCCCAAGCGACAAGTTGAACATCCTCGGCGTAGGCGTCGGCGGACGCGGTGCCGCAGATATCGCTGAGATGGCAAAGACAGAGAACATCGTAGGACTCTGCGATTGCGACTGGAAGTATGCAAAACCCGTCCTGGATCGCTACCCCGATGCGAAGAAATACAACGACTACCGCAAGATGTACGACGAAATGCTGAAGTCGGCCGACGCCGTCATGGTGGCCACCGCCGACCACACTCACGCCATCATCGCTGCCGATGCCATCCAGGCCGGCAAGCACGTCTATGTCGAGAAACCTATGACCCTGTATGCCTACGAGAGCCGCCTGCTCACCCGGCTGGCTGCGAAGTACAAAGTGGCTACCCAGCAGGGAAACCAAGGCGCATCCAGCGCCGGCACCCGCAAGGCCATCAACTGGCTGTGGAACGGCGAAATTGGTGAAGTGACCCGCATCGAAGCTTTCACCAACCGTCCTATCTGGCCGCAGGGTATGCCCACTCCCACTGAGATTCAGACCCCGCCCAGCACCATGAACTGGGAAGCCTTCATCGGACCCGCAAAGATGCGCCCCTACAACGAAGCCTACACCCCCTGGAACTTCCGCGGATGGTGGCCCTTCGGCTCCGGCGCACTGGGTGACATGGCCAACCACATCCTTGCCGTGGCCTTCACGGGCCTGAAGCTGGGGTCCCCCACTGCCATCCTCGGCAGCTCCACGATGCTGATGCCCGATTCCTGCCCCAGCGCTCAGAAGGTCACCTACCGCTTCCCCGCCCGCGACAACCTGCCCAAGCTGGGTCTGCCCGCCTGCGAACTTACGTGGTACGACGGTGGCCTGCGCCCGAATATCCCGTTCGACATGCCCGAAGGCAAGCACTTCGACGGCAACGGAGTCTGCATCTTCTATGGCACGAAGGACATCATGGTCGTCGGAACTTATGGCTACGATCCGTTCCTCGTCAGCGGCCGTGACCCCAAGGTGCCCGAACTCTGCCGCGTCGTCAAGAACGACAACCACCAGCAAGACTGGATCCGTGCCTGCAAGGAGAGTGCCGACAGCCGCGTGCCTGCCGCTTCCGACTTTGCCGTCAGCGGACCGCTGAACGAGAATATCGTAATGGGAGTCGCTGCCGTGCGCCTGCAGGAGCTCGACCAGTGGCTGAAGTGGGACGGCGAAAGCATGCAGTTCACAAACATCGCTCCCGATGCCAAGCTGCACGTCTCCAACGCCATCGAGTTCTCCATCCACGACGGTCATCCTTCCTTCACCTCTGCCGACAAGGTCGAGATCAACGCAGCCGAGTATGCCGCACGCCTCATCAAGCCCGTTTACGAGAACGGCTACGTGCTGCCCGAACTGCCTTAATCTTCTCTCACAACGAATTAGACGAATGCAACGGATGTGCGGTAACGCCCCATTCCGTATTCGTCTAATTCGTTGGCAACAGAGAATCTGCAAACAGAAATTCTTTTAATCAGCCTAATTCGTTGTAAAAAAGACAACATCATGAAAAAAATATTGTTAGTGTGCAGTTTCCTGGCTCTGGCCGCAGCGCCTGCCGTGGCGCAGAAGGGCCCGAAGACTGTCACCATCGTCTGTTCTCAGGGTCTGCTGGGTCCTGAACTGTGGGATCGCCACGAACTGCCTGTTGACAAGAAAGGCTTCTTTCCCATTTTTGATGGCAAGACCTTTGCCGGATGGCGCGGCTACGGCAAGAACTACATCCCCAACAAATGGAAGATCGAGGACGGCTGCATCCACCTCGACAGCAAGGCCAAGGGCGAGGGCGGCGACATCATCTTCGCCCACAGGTTCGGTCCCGACTTTGAGTTCGAAATGGAGTGGAAAATCGCCGAGGGCGGTAATTCCGGCATCTTCTATCTCGCCCAGGAAACCATCAATCCCGACGGCACAGGACTGGAACCGATCTACATTTCCTGCCCGGAATGTCAGGTGCTGGACAACGAACGCCACCCCGACGCCAAGCTCGGCAAGGACAACAACCGCCAGGCTGGCTCCCTCTACGACATGATTCCCGCCAAGCCCCAGAACGCCAAGCCCGCAGGACAATGGAATAAGGTACGTGTGCGCGTGCAAGGCGGCACCGTCACCCACTTCCAGAACGACGTGCAGGTGCTGCAGTACAAGCTCTGGACCCCCGAGTGGACACGCCTGCTGCAGGAGAGCAAGTTCAGCGAGAAGGCCTGGCCTGCTGCCTTCCGCCTCCTCAACAACTGCGGAGGCCCTGAGCACAAGGGATTTATCGGTATGCAGGACCACGGCGACGACGTCTGGTACAGGAATATTAAAGTCAAGGAATTGTAATTATGAAAAAAGGTATATTATTCTTCATCCTGGGCGCAGTGGTCGGCTTTGGAGCTAAATGGCTCATGGATGATTGCTGCACCAAGTCCTGCGAGGCTCCCGAAGCCGCAGCCGGCGACAGCCCCGTGGCCCTCGTGGCCGACGGACCAAACATTGATATTGCAGCCCTCCCGGTTGACGAGGAAGGCTTCATCGTGCTCTTCGACGGCCAGACGCTCAATGGCTGGCGAGGCTATGGTATGGAGGTGCCTCCCACCAGCTGGGAAGTCAGCGACGGCGCCATTCACCTGAAAGGCTCCGGCACCGGCGAGGCGCAGGTGGAAGGCGGCGGCGACCTCATCTTTGCCCACAAGTTCCAGAACTTTGAACTCCAGCTGGAGTATAAGATCTCCGAAGGCGGCAACAGCGGCATCTTCTATCTCGCTCAGGAGGTCAAGGATGCCGAGGGCAAGGAATACCTGCCTATCTGGCAGTCCTGCTCCGAGTACCAGGTGCTGGACAACGCCAGGCACCCCGATGCACAGCTCGGCGTGGACGGCAACCGCCAGGCTGCCTCGCTCTACGACATGATTCCCGCCAAGCCCCAGAACGCCAACCCCGCAGGCGAGTGGAACCAGGCCAAGATCATGGTTTACAAGGGCACCGTCGTCCATGGTCAGAACGGCACAAATGTGCTTGAATATCACCTCTGGACTCCGAAGTGGACCCAGATGCTCCAGGACAGCAAGTTTGCCCAGGGCGGCGACTTCCCCTACGCCTTCAACCTCCTGAATAATATGGGCGGTGAGAACCACCAGGGCTACATCGGCCTTCAGGACCACGGCGACGACGTCTGGTACCGCAACATCCGAATCAAATTGATGGACTGACATGAAGAACGTCATGATAATGCTGGCAGCGCTGCTTCTTGCGCTGCCAGTTTCGGCCAAATCCAAAAAGGAGATGGCCCTGCAGCTCTACAGCATCCGGGAGGTCATCGGCTCGCCCGAGAACTACGCCAAGAATCATGTGGAGGTGTTCCGGAAGCTCGCCGCGTGGGGCTACACCGCCGTGGAGGCTGCCAGCTATGATCAGGGCAAGGGCACGTTCTATGGTGTCTCGCCCCAGCAGTTCAAGGCAGACTGCGAGGCTGCCGGACTGGAATGCCTCAGCAGCCACGCCACCCACGGACTCTCTGACGAAGAACTCAAGAACCATGATTTCACCGAGGCCCTGAAGTGGTGGGACAAGGCCATTGCCGACCACAAGGCTGCCGGAATGAGCTACATCGTCACGCCGGGATGGGGAGTGCCCAAGACGCTGAAGGAAGCACAGACACTCTGCGACTACGCCAACGCCATTGGCCGCAAGTGCGCTGCAGCGGGCCTGAAGTACGGCTACCACACTCATTCCCACGAGTTCCAGAAGGTAGAGAACGTGCGATGGATTGACTACATGATGGAGCACACAGACCCCGCCTACTACTTCTGGCAAATGGATACCTACTGGTGTGTCATGGGCCAGCAGTCGCCCGTGCAGTACTTCAAGAAATACCCCGGCCGCTGCCGTATGCTTCACATCAAGGACCTCTATGAACTCGGCCAGAGCGGCATGCTCGGCTTCGACGCCATCTTCAATGCCGCCGACACCGCAGGCCTGGAGTACTACGTGGTCGAAATGGAAGGCACCGACGGCACCATCGACATCATGGAAGGCGTGCGCCGTTGCGCCGACTTCCTCCTCAAGTCCAAGTTCGTCCGCAAGAGCTATCGGAAGTGACCCTTCCGAAGCGCAGGAAGAATAAACAACAAGGCACCAGCTACTGCTCCGATGCTGTCGGCTAAGAAGTCAAGCCATTCGCCGGAGCGGTAGGTGGTGCCGTATTTTTGCACCAGCTCCAGCACACCGCCCAATAGGGCAGGGTAAAGGCATCCCCAGAGAAATAAACCCAGTGCCGTGGGCCGGGGACGATGGTTCCGCCAGTACTCAAAGCAGACGACCACCGACACGCACAGGTACATCACCATGTGCGTCCACTTATCCGCCAACGGAACGTCCTTTGCAAATTCAGGCGCCCCGATAGGAAGGGTGGACAGCGCAACCACCGCCACGGTCAAAAGAAGGCTCAGAGGATAATTTTTGATATAATTCATAAGTAAGAGCAGCAGTTTGTTTGAATTTTGTTGCAAAAGTACAATTATTATTCGTAATTTTGCGGCGGATTATGGAAAAAAGAGCAAACTTCGGCAGCAAATTAGGCATTATTCTCGCTTCGGCAGGTTCTGCTGTAGGATTGGGCAACGTCTGGCGCTTCCCCACGGAGGTCGGCGAGAACGGTGGCGCGGCCTTCATTCTCATCTATATTCTGTGCGTCATTCTGCTGGGAGTACCTCTGATGGTGTCGGAATTTGTCATCGGCCGCCACACGCACAAGAACACCGCCGATGCCTACCAGCAGCTGGCGCCCCACTCGCCCTGGGTCTTTCAGGGATATCTGGGCGTCTTCACTTCGTGGTTCATTCTCTGCTACTATTCCGTGGTTGCCGGCTGGACGTTGAAGTACTTGTTCTCTGCCCTCGCAGGTCAGGTCGGTACGATAGAGGACAGCGCGGCCTACTTCACCGAGTTCACCGCCTCGCCGTGGCTGCCTCTGCTGTGCATGGTTGCGGTGATGCTGATGTGTCACTGGGTCATCGCTCGCGGCGTGCAGGCTGGCATTGAGAAGTACAGCAAGCTGATGATGCCCCTCCTGCTGCTCATCATTACTGTGCTCGTCGTCTGTTCTTTTTCCATGCCCGGCAGCGACGAAGGTCTTCGGTTCCTCTTCAAACCTGATTTTTCCAAGATCGACTCTTCCGTGGTGCTCTCCGCCATGGGGCAGGCGTTCTTCTCACTCTCCATTGCGATGGGGTGCCTCTGCACCTACGCCAGCTATTTCCGCGACGATGCCAAGCTGGTGAGGACCGCAGGCAGCGTGGCCGTCATCGACACCACCGTGGCTATCATGAGTGGGTTCATCATCTTCCCCGCCGTGTTCTCCGTGGCGGAGGTCGCTCCGGATGCAGGCCCGGGCCTCGTCTTCATCACCCTGCCCAACGTGTTCCAGATAGCCTTTGGCCACGTGCCCTTCATCGGATGGCTCTTTGCTGTGATGTTCTACCTCCTGTTGTTGTTGGCGGCACTGACGAGCATGATGTCCATCCACGAACCCACCACCGCCTTCCTGCTCGAGCACTTCCACCTCCACCGCAGCACCGCCACGTGGATGGTCACTCTCTCCTGCATCCTCATCGGCGTGCTCTGCTGCCTCAGCTTTGGTCCGCTGGCGGATGTGAAGTTCCTCTTCGGGATGACGTTCTTCGACTTCTTCGACTTCGTCTCGGCCAAGATTTTCCTGCCCCTGGGCGGCATCATCATCTCGCTCTTCGTGGGGTGGAAACTCGACCGCCAACTGGTTTATGACGAGGTGACAAATCGCGGCACCGTCCGCTTCCTGGCCTTCCCCGTTTATCGTTTCATTCTCCGCTGGCTGGCCCCCATCGCCATCGGCCTCATCTTCCTGAATGAGCTGGGAGTTCTAAAAGTATGAGTGGAGTAATTACCCGAGTGTCCTATGAATAATGATCCGAATACAAAGGTTTCTGCTCCCACCCTGCCAAGGGAGGGGCGAGGCGGACAGTCCGCCCGAGGCAACTTCGCCACCCGACTGGGTATCGTCTTGGCCACCGCTGGTTCCGCCGTAGGGTTGGGTAACATCTGGCGTTTCCCCGTCGAGACGGGTGAGCACGGCGGCGCAGCCTTCATTCTCATCTATCTCCTCTGTGTCATCTTCCTCGGAGTGCCGATGATGACCGCCGAGTTCATCATTGGGCGTCGCGCACACACAGATATCGCTTCGGCCTATCAGCAGTTGGCACCCCGCCAGCCTTGGTTCTTGACCGGATATGCCGGAATGCTGTGTGTGACGCTCATCCTTTCTTACTACTCGGTAGTAGCCGGATGGGTGCTTAAATATGCCGTGGATGCCGCGTCCGGAAGTCTTGCCGGCGTCAGTGACACCGCTTCCTACTTCACCGCCTTCAGCACCTCCACGTGGTCGCCTCTGCTCTTCGCCCTCGCTTTCTTGTTGCTGACCCACGTCATCATCGTTCGCGGAGTGCAGAATGGCATCGAGCGTTTCTCCAAACTGCTGATGCCTATACTCCTCCTCATCATGCTCCTGCTGGCAGTTGGTTCCATGACGATGCCCGGCGCTGCTGCCGGTGTGGAGTTCTTGCTGAAGCCCGATTTCTCAAAGATCGATTCCTCCGTCGTACTCTCGGCGCTCGGCCAGGCGTTCTTTTCGCTTTCGATAGCCATCGGCTGTCTGAGCACCTACGCCAGCTACTTCAAACCCGACGTGCCGTTGATGAAGACCGCAGCCAACGTCGTAGGCATCGACACCGCCGTGGCCATTCTCTCCGGTTTCATCATCTTTCCTGCCGTCTTCTCCGTCCAGGACGTCTCGCCCGATGCCGGCCCCGGCCTCGTCTTCGTCACGTTGCCCCAGATCTTCAACTCCCTCTTCAGCGGTATCCCTGCGCTCGGCTACGTCTTCTCGCTGTTGTTCTACATCCTGCTGGTGCTGGCCGCCCTGACGAGCACCATCTCCATGCACGAGGAGGTCACCGCTTTCTTCGTCGATCGCTACAGCACCAGCCGCCGTCGTGCTGCTACCTATATGACCCTGACCACCATCGTGCTGGCTGCGTTGTGCTCGCTCAGCTTCGGTCCCTTGTCGGACTTCCGCCCCTTCTTCGGCCGTGGCTTCTTCGATGCGTTCAACGATGTCACCGCCCTGTGGATCATGCCTCTCAGCGGCATTGTCCTCAGCATCTTCGTCGGGTGGCGTCTGCCCAAGTCGCTCGTCATCGAGGAACTGACAAACCACCACACGCTGCGCTATCCCGACTGGCTCTTCCACGGTTTCTTCTTCCTCATCCGATGGGTGGCACCCATCGCCATCAGCTTCATTTTCCTGAATGAATTGTTAAGTTAAGCCCGCCTTCAGAACCGACTCTAACCTATGACACTGGCTCCATTCGCATCACCGCTCTACGTCATGGCCAAACCCGTTGGCAGTCTCTGCAACCTCGCGTGCGACTATTGCTACTACCTCGAGAAGAGCAATCTCTACGCCGAGGAGGGCAAGGACCGCTATCTCATGACGGACGAGACCCTGGAGAGCTACATCCGGCAGTACATCCAGGCCCAGTCGCAGCCCCAGGTGCTCTTCACCTGGCATGGCGGCGAACCGCTGATGCGGCCGCTCAGCTTCTACCAGCGCGCCTTGGCCCTCCAGCGCCAATATGCCGACGGCCGCATCATCGACAACTGTCTGCAGACCAATGGCACATTGCTGACCGATGAGTGGTGCCAGTTCTTCCGAGAGAACAATTGGCTCATAGGTATCTCCATCGACGGCCCCCAGGAGTTCCACGACGAGTACCGCAGGGCACGAGGCGGGCAACCCTCGTTCCAGAAGGTCATGCGAGGCATCTCACTTCTGGAGAAACACGGAGTGGAATGGAATGCCATGGGGGTGGTCAATGATTTCAATGCGGACTATCCGCTTGACGTCTATCATTTCTACAAGGAGATTGGTGCCCGCTACATTCAGTTCGCACCTATCGTCGAGCGACTCCAGCGCCACGCCGACGGCCGTCATCTGACAGCCCCGCCTTCCGCCTCTGCGATCGAGTCTGCTCGCTCCAAACCTGGAGGACTCTCAACTCCCACCTCCGAAACAGCTCCCTTCTCGGTCACTCCCGAGCAGTATGCTCATTTCATCTGCACGATGTTCGATGAGTGGGTGCGGCACGACGTCGGCGAAGTATTTGTCCAGCTCTTCGATGCCACGCTGGCCCGCTGGATGGGCGAGCAGCCTGGAGTCTGCTACATGGCTGAGTCCTGCGGCCACGCTGCCGTCATGGAGCACAATGGCGACATCTATTCCTGTGACCACTTCGTCTTCCCCGAGTACCGCCTCGGCAACATCCATCACGACAGCATCACCGCCATGATGTACAGCGACCGTCAGCGCGACTTCGGGCGTGCCAAGATGGCGCAGCTGCCTGCTCAGTGCCGCACCTGTCCCTGGCTCTTTGCCTGCAACGGCGGATGTCCCAAGGATCGCTTCCTGACCACCGCCGATGGTGAACCGCACCTGAATTACCTCTGCTCGGCCTATCGCAGCTTCTTCGATCATGTGGCCCCTTACATGGATTTCATGAAGAATGAACTCCTGCACCAGCGCCCGCCGGCCAATATCATGACCCAGTTCCCCGAAACCTCAACCCCCTCAATAAACCTCTGAATATGAAACCTGCCACCTCTCTGCATCTGATGAAAAGACTGCTCGTCGTTTCTGCATTGCTCTTCTCCTGCAGCCTGCTCTCCGCGCAGCCTGCTCTTCATCTCGGCACTGTCGTCTCCTGGGACCGCCACAGCCTGCTCTTCGACGGCCGCCGCGTATGCCCTGTCATGGGAGAAATCCACTACAGCCGCGTGCCTGCACAGGAGTGGCCTGCGGAGGTTCGTAAGATGCGCGAAGGGGGCGTCACCATCATCGCTACCTACGTCTTTTGGAATCATATCGAGGAGCAGGAGAATCAATTCGACTGGAGCGGGCAGCGCGACCTGCGACGTTTTCTCGAGGTCTGCAAGGCTGAGGGCATGCCCGTGGTACTGCGTATGGGGCCGTGGTGCCACGGCGAGGTGCGCAATGGCGGCCTGCCCGACTGGTTGTTCCAGAAGCAGTGCCGTGTGCGCTCCGAGGACTCCACCTTCCTGGCCTATACCACCCGCCTCTACCGCCAGATCTTCACACAGGTGCAGGGGCTTCAGTGGAAGGACGGCGGCCCCGTGCTGGCCGCTCAGTTCGACAACGAATATCGTGGCCCCGCCTCCTACCTGCTCGCCCTGAAACGCATTGCCCTCAGCATCGGGTTCGACCTTCCGTTCTACACCCGCACGGGGTGGCCCGAGCTCACCACTCCTATGCCTTTCGGCGAGATGTTGCCTCTCTTCGGGGACTATGCCGATGGCTTCTGGGACAAGAGCACCCAGGAAGGTGTCGGCAGCTATTACAAGGCGTTTAATTTCAAGGGACAGCGCGTTTCCACGTCCATCGGAACGGATTTCCTTACTTATTCCAGCGATTCCGTGTCTGATGCCAAGCGCAAGTTATCAAGCACTTACCCCTACTTCACCTGCGAACTTGGAGGCGGAATGGCCACAGCCTACCACCGCCGTCCCTACGTCTATCCCGAGGATGCCTATTCCATGGCGCTGGTGAAATTGGGCAGCGGCAGCAACCTCCTTGGATATTACATGTACCACGGCGGCACCAACCCCGAAGGACGCCTGAACACCCTCAACGAGTGCCAGACCTCCCCCTTCACTGCCAACAACGACCTGCCCGTTTGCACCTATGACTTCCAGGCTCCGCTGGGTGAGTTCGGCCAGACCTATCCGCAGTACTACCGCCTGCGCCCCCTGCACCTCTTCATGCAGGACTTCGGCGAGCTGTTGGCACCCATGGAGGCCACCTTCCCTGCAGCGCAGGATCTGAAGCAGGCCGACGACTCTGCGCTGCGCTGGTCTGTGCGTGCCGATGGAAAATCCGCCTTCGTCTTCTTCAATAACTACGAGCGCTTCGCCAACCTCACGGCCAAGCGAGCCGTACAATTTGAAGCCTGCGGCGTCCGCTTCCCGCAGAAACCGATCACCATCCCTGCAGGCTGCGCTGCCATCTTCCCCGTGAACGTGGCGGGGCTCCGCTATGCCACCGCTCAACTGGTTTCCTGTCGCGATGGCAAGATCTGCCTGATGCAGGTTCCAGGTATTCCCACGACCATTGTCCTTCAGAACGGCAGGACGCTGAACAACGTCAAACCCCAGGGACTTGCGCGTCCGGTCTGTGATAACATCTATTTGCTCAGTCGTGATGAGGCCGAACACCTCTACTTGCCACAGCGCGCCGAACTGAAGCGTACCGACGTCCCCTTCCTCCGCTTACTGACGGCTGGCACCCCTCGTTCCATCCAGAAAGGCAAGGCCAAGGTCGCCGCGGCTCCCACCGAGGAGGACTGGCAGCAGGCTGCCGTTTACCGCATCAAGATCGGGAGAGGCAGCAACGCAGCACAACTCTCGAGAGAAAATCCCGCCCCCTCCCTTGCAGGTAAGCAGGACGCGGCCCCCTCCCTCCCCCTTCTCTCTATCACCTATCGAGGTGACTGTGCCCGCCTCTATGCCATCATCCCCGCCTCTGCCAGCCCCAGTTCCATCACCGCCACCTCCGTAGGCTCCTCCGCCCGCCGCCTTGTCGCGGACAACTTCTACTACGGCCGTCCCTTCCTCTATGGCCTCTGGCGCCTGCCCGCTGGTTGCGAGGAACTGGAACTGCGCATCCTCCCCCTCCAACCTGATGCTCCCATCTACCTACCCCGCGAGGCAGACCGCACCCCCGGCGAAGCTCTCTCCTCCATCTCCCTCATCCCCTGCAAATAACTCCCCCATCATTCCCCCTTCCTCATCATTATAGTTCTCATTCCCTTCTTCACTCCCCATGCAGCGTTCCCCTCTCTCCCTCCTCATCATCCTCTTGCTCAGCGTAGGCAGCGGCAGTGCCGCTGCACAGGAACTCCTTGACCTCTCCGGCTCCTGGCACCTCACTTCGCGCCTGGCTGCCACCTCCGTCAACCTCCCCGGCTCACTCCTCACCAACGGCCTCGGCGACGACATCACCCCCACCACTCGATGGACCGGCTCCCTCTACGACTCCAGCTACTACTTCAATCCCTTCATGGAGCCCTACCGTCGCGCCGGCAATATGTCCTTCCCCTTCTTCCTCACCCCTCGGAAACACTTCGTGGGTGAGGTCACCTACAGCCGCACCGTCGCCATTCCCAAGTCCTGGCGCCGCCAGCAGGTCACCCTCTTCCTCGAGCGTCCGCACATCGAGACCACCGTCGTCGTCAACGGTCACGCGGTAGGCCACCAGATGAGCCTCTCCGTCCCTCATCAGTATGACATCACCCCTTACCTCCGCTTCGGCCGTGACAACGAAATCGCCATCCGCGTTTACAACGGTATCGAGAACGTCTGCGTCGGACAGGACTCCCACAGCGTCACCGACCAGACCCAAGGCAACTGGAACGGCATCGCCGGGCGCATAGAACTGCGCACCACACCTTATATTTACAAGCAGCGCGTCATCACAGACCTCGATAGCCAGATCGCACACATCACCATTAACGAACAGTCTTTCCTCGTGCATGTGCCAGGAGCGAAGCCGTGGAACGAACACTCGCCACAACTCTACACGGCCACGGTTGTCTATCACGGCCAGCCCGTACGCGTTACCTTTGGTTTCCGAGAGGTCGCCGTGCGGGGCCGGGACATCCTGCTCAACGGCCGTCCCATCCACCTGCGCGGCACCGTGGAGAACTGCTGTTTCCCCGAGACGGGCTTCCCGCCCACCGACACCGCCTCCTGGGAACGCATTTTCCGCATTTGCAAGGACTTCGGCCTCAACCACATGCGATTCCACAGCTACTGCCCGCCCGAGGCTGCCTTCGTCGCTGCCGACCGCCTGGGCTTCTACCTTCAGCCCGAAGGACCTTCGTGGCCCAACCACGGTGTGAAGCTCGGCAACGGGATGCCCATCGACAAATACCTCGCCGACGAGTGCCGTGCCATCCTCGACCGCTACGGTCACCACCCCTCCTTCATCATGCTTGCCGCTGGCAACGAGCCCGCAGGCAACTGGGTCAAGTGGGGCGCTGACTTCGTCCAGGAGATGAAAGCCTACGACCCCTCCCGCATATATTGCACCGCCAGCGTCGGCGGCGGATGGGAATGGGACTACGGCTCGGAATACCACGTCAAGGGTGGTGCCCGCGGACTTGAGTGGAACCGCCGCCAGCCCAGCAGTGATGATGACTTCGCAGAGCAGATAGCCAAGCCGAGGAACTACAGACCCGCCCCCACACGTCAAGGAAACCAGGCCTCCGGCCAGGGAAAGGATGGCATCGCGCAGCAGCTCCCATCACAGAATGGAGAAGGCGTGGCTTCTCCTGGCGTCCTCATCAGCCACGAGCAAGGCCAGTGGTGCGCCTTCCCCGACTTCAAAGAAATCCCTCAATACACCGGTGTTTACAAGGCTGCCAACTTCCAGATCTTCCGCGACCTGCTCGCAGCCCACGGCATGGCATCGCAGGCCGAGAAGTTTCTGATGGCCAGCGGACGGCTGCAGGTGCTCGCCTACAAATATGAGATAGAGCGCCACCTGCGTACCCCTGGCTACGCTGGCTTCCAGCTCCTGGCCCTCAATGACTACAGCGGTCAGGGCACCGCCCTCGTCGGTCCCCTCAACGTCCATTGGCGAGAGAAGGGCTACTGCACCGCCGCCGACTGGCGCGAGTTCTGCAGCGACCTCGTCCCCCTCGCCCATTTCCCCCGCTTCACCTTCCAGACCTCCGACACCCTCCGCATCCCTGTCACCCTCTACGACGCCACCACTAATGCCCCCTCTTCCTCTCCCTCCCTTTCCCCTGCTCCCTCTCCCTCCCCCGCTCTCTCTCTTTCTCCCTCTCCCTCTTTCTCTTCTCTCTCCTCCTCCTCTTCTCTTTACTCCTCCTCTTCTCTTTCCCCCTCTCCCTCTCTTTCCTCTTCTCTCTCCTCTCCCTCCCCTTGTCCGCAGGCTGTTGGGTGCCCCGCGTATTCGCGGGGAGCTTCCAGCGTCCCCCGCTCCCTCGCCTACACCATCACCCTCGGCTCCGCCGTCCTCCAGCAGGGCACCTGCTCCCCCGGTGACATCATCACCTTCCTCCCTTCTGCCCTCAATCGCGCCTCCAAGCTCACCCTCACCCTCACTGCCGACGCCACCCACCGGAACCACTGGGATTTCTGGGTCTATCCCTCCTTCCCCTCCGATTCCTCCCCCTCCTCCCCCCACAATCCCTCCCCCTCCGTCATCATCTGCGACCTCTCATCCTCAAAGGTATCCGCTCCCTCCCTCACAGGGAGGGCGGGGGGTGGGTCTGTCCTCGAGGCTCTGGAGGCGGGAAAGGATGTCCTCCTCCTTGCTGGCGGCCAGATCAAGTACGGCAACGACGTCGTCCACCGCTTCCTGCCCGTCTTCTGGAACACCTCGTGGTTCAAGATGAAACCGCCCCACACCACGGGCGCCCTCATTCAGGCCGAGCACCCCCTCTTCCGTGACTTCCCCACCGACGACTGGCAAGACCTCCAATGGTGGGAACTCACCAACCGCGCCCAGTGCATCAACCTCGCAGAGTTCCCTGCGGACTACCAACCCATCGTGCAGCCCATCGATACCTGGCACCTCTCGCGCAAGCTCGGCATGCTCCTCGAAGCCCGTGTCGGCAAGGGACGCCTCATCCTCACCACCTTCGACCTCTCCAGTGACCTCGACCGTCGCATCGTAGCCCGCCAACTCCGCTATAGCATCCTCCGCTACATGCAGAGCCCCGACTTCCAGCCCACTCTCAACCTCTCCCCGGATGTCCTCCGCCATCTCTTCGAGCGCGAAGCCCCGGCTGTAGATATGTTCACTCGCGAGTCGCCTGATGAACTCAAACCGAAATTCTCCAACCAGAACTGATATGTACAACAAAGGCTTTCTTTATTTTATCTGCTCCGTATCTGCCATGGGCGGTCTGCTCTTTGGCTACGACTGGGTGGTTATTGGCGGTGCCAAGCCGTTCTATGAATTGTACTTTGGTATTGCAAACTCGCCAGTGATGCAGGGCGTGGCGATGACGACGGCACTCATCGGTTGCCTTGTGGGTGCAATGGTGGCAGGTGCTGCTGCCGACCGCTATGGGCGCAAGCCGCTTCTGACGCTTTCGGCGGTGCTGTTCACGGTGTCTGCTATCGGCACAGGTCTGTTCAATGACTTCACCTTATTTAATATAGCGCGCTTCGTGGGCGGCGTAGGTATCGGTGTAGCCTCGGCGCTGGCTCCTATGTACATTGCCGAAGTCAGTCCTGCTCATATCCGCGGGCGCATGGTCAGCCTGAACCAGATGACCATCGTGCTGGGAATCCTGGCGGCACAGGTGGTGAACCTGCTGTTAGCTCGCGACACCAGTGTGGCCGAGAGTCAGGCGTGGAACGTGGCATGGGGCTGGCGTTGGATGTTTTGGGCGGAGACGCTGCCCGCTGCCCTATTCCTCATGATGAGTTTCTTCATTCCAGAGAGCCCTGTGTATGAAAGAATGAAAAAGAAGAGAAGCCCCGTCCCGTCCTCCCCCAAGGGGGAGGAGAACTGTAGGAGAAGCGATTCTAATGTAATTTCCTCCTTGTGGGAGAACAGGAGGGGGCTTCGCAAGGTATTGCTGCTTGGCCTGGTCATCGCGGTCTTCCAGCAGTGGTGTGGCACGAACGTCATCTTCAACTACGCTCAGGAGATATTCGTGGGTGCCGGCTTTGATGTGGACGGTATGTTTATCAACATCGTCATCACGGGTATTGCCAATGTTGTCTTCACCTTCGTGGCGCTCTATACTATTGAGAAGTGGGGACGGCGGACACTGATGCTGCTGGGAGCCGGCGGGCTGGGTGTGATCTACGCCGTCCTAGGCTACTGCTACTATCAGCAACAGACGGGCTTCGCGATGGTGGCACTCGTGGTGGCTGCCATCTCGGTTTATGCCATGACGCTGGGGCCTGTCACGTGGACCCTGTTGGCAGAGATTTTCCCCAACCGCGTGCGTGGCTTGGCCATGGCTATCTGTACGTTCGCCTTGTGGGTGGGTTGTTGTACGCTGACATTCTCCTTCCCCTCGATGAATGCGGCGCTGGGCAGCAGCGGCACCTTCTGGGTGTACTCTGCCATCTGTGCATGTGCCTTCGTGTTCCTCTATCGCAACTGTCCTGAGACGAAAGGCAGGGAGTTGGAGGAATAATATGAGAATAAAAGAATAAGAATTTCAATACTACGAAAAAATGGTAAAAGCTTGGAGTGAACTACTCACCATCCCTACTTATGAGGTGGGTAAACCTGAAAAGAATCCAATGTTCCTGGAGAAGCGTGTCTACCAGGGCAGCAGTGGTGTGGTCTATCCCTATCCCGTGATCGAGAAGATTGCGGACGAGAAGGTGGACCGTGAGTACCTGGCGGTATGGATAGAGAACGAATACATCAAGGTGATGATTCTGCCTGAACTGGGCGGTCGTGTGCAGATGGCCTACGACAAGATTCGTCAGCGTCACTTCGTCTACTACAACCACGTCATCAAACCAGCTCTAGTAGGACTTACGGGCCCGTGGATCAGCGGCGGCATCGAGTTCAACTGGCCGCAGCACCATCGCCCTTCTACCTTCCTGCCCGTGGACCACAAGATCGAGGAGGGCGAGGACGGCAGTGTCACCGTCTGGTGCAACGAGATGGAGCGGATGTTCCATCAGAAGGCACTGGTAGGTTTCACGCTGCGTCCGGGGTGTGCGTACCTGGAAATCAAGGGTCGCCTCAGCAACCGTACACCGCTTCCCCAGACGTTCCTTTGGTGGGCAAACCCCGCCGTGGAGGTGAACGATGCGTACCAGAGTGTGTTCCCGCCAGACGTGAACGCGGTCTTCGACCACGGCAAGCGTGCCGTCTCTAGTTTCCCCGTTGCCACGGGTACGTACTACAAGATGGATTACAGCGCTGGCGTGGACATCTCGAACTATCGGAACATCAAAGTGCCCACCAGCTATATGGCCGTGAACTCCAAGTACGACTTCGAAGGAGGCTATGAGAACGACACCCAGGCTGGTATGCTGCACGTCGCCTCCCATCATTTCTCACCTGGCAAGAAGCAGTGGACCTGGGGCAACGGCGACTTCGGAAGGGCTTGGGACAGGAACCTGACAGATCCAGTCTCGGAGGGAGAGTCTTACTATCGCCCCTACATCGAGCTGATGGCAGGCGTCTACACGGAGAACCAGCCGGACTTCACATGGCTGATGCCCTACGAGGAGAAGCAGTTCACGCAGTACTTCATGCCCTACCGTGAGTTGGGTGTGGTGAAGCAGGCTACCAAGGACTTCGTGTTCAATATCGAGGAAATTAAAGAAGTAAAAGAGGAAAGAGAAGCAACCAAAGAGGTGATGTCTGCAGTCCGCTTCAAGGTGCTGGCCACATCGAAGCAGACGGTACGTCTCACCCTGAGCGGCCCATTCAGGGAGACTCTCTATGAAAAAGTGGTCACGCTCTCGCCCGAAGCCGTCTTTGAGCAGGTTGTCGATATGAAGGGCATTCAGTTTACTGACCTCTACTTCACCATAAATCCACCGGATGAATTGCCGATGACCCCACTGATGGAGTGGATGGCAGAACTTGATGAGGTGCGCCCCATCCCCGATTCTGCCGAGGCAGCACTGCCGCCAGTGGAGTGCAAGACCGTGGATCAGCTCTACCTGACGGGCCTGCACCTGGAGCAGTACCGCCATGCCACGTGGTCGGCACTCGACTACTACGAGGAGGCACTGCGCCGCGACCCCAACGACGTGCGTTGCCTGAACCAGATGGGACTCTGGTACCTCCGCCGCGGACGGTTCCAAAAGGCAGAGGAATACCTGCGCCGTGCCGTGAAGATATGGCAGCGCCGCAACCCTAACCCCTACGATGGTGAACCCGTCTTCAACCTCGCGCTTGCACTGAAGTTCGGGATGAAGGAAGACGAAGCCTACGAATGGTTCTGGAAAGCATCCTGGAACAAAGCTTGGGCGGACGCGGCTTTCTTCGAAGCTGCACGAATCAGCATCTGCAACGAGCGCTATGTTGATGCTCTCGACGAACTGGAGCGCTCACTCATCAGCAACAGCCACAACCATCAGGCACGTGCGCTCAAGGCCACCGTGCTGCGTAAGCTGGGGCGCAAGGACGAGGCACTGCGCTGGATTGCCGAATCCTACAAGATCGACCCGTTCAACTACGTATGCATGGTGGAAGAGCACCTGCTCAGCGGTAGCGAAGAGCCCCTGCAGCGTATGATCCAGTTGATGAACGGCCAGGTGAAGAACTACCACGAGACCGCCCTCGAATACATGGCTGCCGGACTCAATGAAGAGGCTCAGCTGGTGCTGCAGCTGGCTCTGAAGCCTGAGGTGGAAGCATCACCCCTTACCTATTATTATCTGGCTTGCATATCAAATATAGACGAAGCAGGACTATGGCTGGAGAAGGCTGCAGCGGCCGACCCGGCCTGCTGCTTCCCCAACCGCCTGGAGGATGTTAAAGTGCTGACCATCGCCATCGAGATGAATTCCGAGGACGCCCGTGCTCCCTACTACCTCGGCTGCCTGTACTACGCCGCCCGACAGTATGACCTTGCCATCGAGAACTGGGAACTCTCGGCGAAGCGGGATCCGCAGTTCCCCACCGTCTGGCGCAACCTGGCGCTGGCGCGCTTCAACAAACAGGGGCGTCAGGACGAGGCCGTGGAGTACATGGAGCGTGCCTTCCACCTCGACGAGGACGATGAGCGCGTGCTCATGGAGTTGGACCAGCTCTACAAACGCCTGCAGCGGCCTCATGCCCAGCGCCTGACTTTCCTCCAGCAGTATCCCGAACTCATCCAGCGTCGCGACGATCTCGTGCTCGAGGAAATCACTCTGCTGAATCAGGTAGGACGCTACGAAGAAGCCATGCAGAAGCTGGACCATCACATCTTCCACCCCTGGGAGGGTGGCGAAGGCAAGGTGCCGGCGCAGTATCAGTTCTGCCGCGTGGAACTGGCGAAACGCTTTCTAACAGAAGCCTCAGAAACCCCAGATGTCCCTGAAGCCTCAGGGAAGATTCAGCGGGCTATTAAACTACTGACCGAGTGTCTGGAATATCCCCACCACCTCGGTGAAGGCAAGCTCTATGGTGCTCAGGAGAATGACTTTCACTATCTCCTCGGTCTGGCCTATGAACAGCAAGGCGACCTCGACGAGGCCCGCAGCCACTACGAACTGGCCACACAGGGTCCCACCGAGCCCGCTGCGGCCATGTACTACAACGACGCCAAACCCGACAAGATCTTCTACGCCGCCCTCGCCTACCGCCGTCTGGCCGCCCTCGCCTCCTCCTCTCCCACCTCTGCAGCTTCTCCCTCCGTCTCCCTCTCTTCGGTTTTCCCTTCGGCCGTGGGTCCTGTGGTCGGCGGTTTGTCCGCCGACGCCCTCCTCGCTCGCGCCAACAGCCTCTGCTACAAGCTCCTGAACTATGGTCAGCAGCACCTCTTCGACGAGGTCGTCATGGACTACTTCGCCGTCTCGCTGCCCGACCTCCTCATCTGGGACGGCGACCTGCAGGAGAAGAACACCATCCACTGCAACCTCATGATGACCCTTGGACATCTGGGGCTGGGGCATAAGGAAAAGGCGCTCCACTTCCTTGGAGAAGTAGAACGCCTGGATGTGAATCATCCAGTGCCGCCTGCTCTGCGTTCGCTGATGGAGTTGGGGCTGTAGGGTGAGGACCTTGCTCCTCAGAGCACGGCCACCTTCTTCCTGTTCTGGATGAACACCCCCCGTTGGCGGGGAGTGCTGCCGGGCAGACGATGCCCGTCCAGCGAGTACCAATTAGTGTCCGCATCACTGCTCATGGCGGTGGTGCGGACGCTTGTTGTCTCCACTTTCTCTATGCGGAAGTAGTCGCACTTGAACCAGCCGCTGTTGTCCGTGGCCTGGCTGCCGTCGTTCTTGCGGTTGCTGGTCTTGATGCCGAAGGTCAGGTCCTCGCCCTCCTGCAGCACCACATAAACTTGCATCTCGCGCAGCACGACGGAGTTGCTCTGCCCGCCCGCATAGCCTGCGTAGCTGTTCACCTCGCCCGCCGTGAGCAGGTTCGTGTAGTCGCTCTTGTAGCCGTAGTACTGTACGAACTGGTTGGCGAAGAGGCGGCAAGTGGTCTTCTTCCCCTCTTCCACCCACAGCAGGCAGCGCACGCGGTATGTGCCGGGTTCCAGCTCCGCGGCAGGAATGGTCTGCGAGAGTTCGAAGTTAGCCGGCATAGGGTTGGAATTGAACCAGCAGACGTTGCCGCCGTGGTAGTTCGTGGCATCCTGGTTCACGCCGTAGGAGTCCAGCCCGTTGGAGCCTTTCTTCAGCACACCTTTCTGGTTCCATCCGCAGGGCACTCCGCGTCCGATGTTGCCCGGCGCATTCTCCACGCAGTCGTGGTTCTGCTCGAAGTCATAGTTCTGGATGAGGCGCTCGGTCAGCGAGAGATCGACGCTCACGGGCAGCGAGACACGGACATCGCTGACCACCACGCCCGGATCCATCAGTGCCACGCGCAGCCGCACCTTGCCGGCCGCCTTGGCCGTGTAGGTCGTGGTGGCGTCGTTGTAGCCTTGCAGCACCGTCTGGTTCCACTTGCCCTCCGTGGCCGTGGTCTTCAGAGAGATGGTCTTCGGCGAGCCGCCGTCGATGCTCAGCGCCACACGCAGGTCGTAGCCCGTGTTCACGGGGAACGTGGGCAGACAGCGCACGGCTATCGTGTTCTCGCCTGCCTGCACGGGAACATTGTATTCCACGTAGGGTGCCTGTGTGGCTGTGTATTTGGTCATATCCAGCGGCCAGATGCTGACGCTGTGGTCGCTGACTCCCAGACCCTCCAGCGCCACGATGCCCTCGCTGGCCTTGCTGTAGGCCGTGGCGGGCAGAATGGTGTCTGCCGGCTCCTCGGGCAGGGGCACCGTGAGGCTGGCGATGCTGCTCTCGGTGGCGGCGGTGGGCGTCTTGAACTGATCCAGTCCGCGTGGGGCCGAACTCATGATGCCGTTCCATTTGCCGTGGGCGATGCCGCCGTTGTATCGGGAGGTCAGGGTGCCGATCTGGCGATACGCCGTGCGCGCCTCCGCGGCGTAGGCCAGTGCCTGTTCGCGCTGGCCGCAGGCTGCCAGCTCCAGGCTCTCGGCAGCGCGGAAGGTCTTGACATTCATGTTGTAGGCACCCTTCACCGGGTACTCGATGAGTTGGTAGTAGGCATCCATGAGTGTCGAGGGCACGGCGGCCTTCACCTCGTCCACGCGAGCGGCCAGGGCAGCGTAGTCCGCGATGCGACGATCCTTCTCGGCCCGGGTGTAGCTGACGGCGAAGACGTGCTCCGGCTTGCCGCCCGCTGCCAGGCGGTAGTACTCCCGCTTGATGGCGGCGATGTCGTCGGCCAGCTCTTCGCCGAAGGTCTCGGCAGCCCAGTGGCGGTTGTATTCGTAGGCATGCTCGGGAGTCCAGGCCTCGATGTCCCAGGCCAGATCCATGCAGAACTCCAGCTCTGCCTCGGCAGGTTTGATGTCGCCCACGTTGATCACCCACAGCGTCCGCACTCCCTGCGCATACGCCCTCGAGAGCTCATAGCTGATGAGCGAGGGCGAGTGGGAGCACAGCCACAGGTAGTCGTGCGGAGTGCCCCAGTACGAGACGTGGTAGTACACGCCGTTGCCGCCGCTGCGGGCCTGCTCCTTGGCCACCGGCAGCTGCCGGATGTATCCGTGGTTGTCGTCCACCCAGCACAGCGTCACGTCCTCCGGCACCTGCAGCCCGGCGTTGTAGGCGTCCAGCACCTCCTTGTAGGGGATGAACAGCTGCGGCACCTGCGTGGGGTCGCCGATGTGCTTCTGGATGAGCGAGCGCTGGAAAGCGATGATGTCCGTCAGGCCACGCACCTTGTCCTCCGTCGAGGGGTAGCCGCTGATGCCCCAGTCGTGTACGCCGCGCATGCCCAGGGTGTACATCGCGTCGTAGCCCGCGCTCTCCTGTGTGCGCTCCTCCCAGTACTGCTGGATCTTCTTGGTGTTCGTCACGTAGTTCCAGTCCTCGTTGGTGCCGTTCCAGGGGGCGCGGCGCCACTCCCATTCGTTGTCGCGCAGCATCTGTTCGCAGTGGCTGCTGCCCAGCATGATGTCATATTTCTTGGCCACGGGCAGGTTGTCCTTGTTGTCCCAGAAAGCCTGCGAGCAGGAGTGCATGGCAGGCCACAGCATGTTCGCCCGCAGGCGCAGCAGCAGCTCCATGACGCGGGCGTAGGTGCCCGGACCGATATTGTTGTACTTCTTGTCCAGGTTCTTGGCGGCCCAGGGCGTCAGGCCCCAGTCCTCGTCGTTGATGAAGATACCGCGGTAGCGCACGCTGGGCTCGCTGGAGATGCTCTTCGTGCCCACGGCGAACACCGCCTCGTGCTGCGCGGGGGCCACGTCGGCCCACCAGATGTAGGGCGAGACACCCATTCTGCGCGAGAGCTCCAGCAGGCCGTAGGCCGTGCCGCGGGGCGTGGAGCCATACACCACCAGGGCGCGTGCCACGCCCTCCGTCGGGGCCTCCACCATCTGCAGTCCATAGACCTCCCAGCGGCCGCGCACCGCCTCGGCGTCGATCTTGCCGGCGGCTGCCAGTGCGTCGATGAGGGGCGACTGCCCCAGCGTGCCGGCGATGATGGGTTCGCTGCCGCCAGCCTTCTGGCCTACTTCCGCCAATTCTGCTGTAGTCACCTCCGGCTGCTGCCCCGTCACGGCGGCGATGTCTCCCGCCAGCATCTCTGCTGCCGTGGTCACCACTTCGGCATCCTCTGCGCCCACGACCAGCGTGGTCTTTGCTGCAGGCGTGGCGATGACGAATGCCCCTTCCGAGGACTCGAAGACAAGGTGAATGTCGCCGGCAGCTGCCAGCTCCACTGCCAGCGACAGCAGGCAGCTCAGAACAACGTTTCTCTTACTCATAATGAAATCTTTCTTTTTCTGTTTTTGCGCTGCAAAGATACAATCTTTCCCGCATAAGCAGCAACAATCCTTCGTCAAAATATCATTCAACCTGTTCAAACAGCCCTTTTTCCTAATTCTATCTGCCGCAATTCAGCCATCCGTATGCCCTGTCTTTCTCTCCTCTCCACAGCTGACTGCCAAGCGAATGCTGTATTGAGTGAAACCGGCTGCCATGAACGTCATGGCAAGTATCATTCCAGCTATGTAGTGAGTCCATTTCATCGTACCCAACACCTGTCTATTTTCGTGCTTACTTCGACTTCTTCGATGTCCTGACAGATGTCGATAACAGCTACGAAGTGAAGGGCAATCCCTTCGGTGACAGCGTCTTTGAGTAAAGAAGAGATAATACATTGCTCAAAATTGGACTCGCCCCTCACAGCCATCTGTGTGGGGCGAGTTGACTTCCAACTAAACATTGCGAGTAGCCAAGACAAGAACAGGGGCTAAGTCCTCTGTTCCATCAGTCTTGCCAGTTTACTTGAACAAGTCTTTCAAGGTTACAGTATTTTGGAATATACTGCTATACTGATTGTTTGCCAATCCAAATGTAGTGACAAGGACAGGGTGTATCGCCATCCTAACATTATTTGCAGCCCGGAATGCCCGCACTCGCCTTTCTATGTCATCATAATCCTTTTTCTTCATGGAATAATCACCATCATAGAATTTCATCTCGCATACGTTGACAACTTTGTCCGCTCTTTTTATGATGAGGTCTATCTGAGCTTTCTCTTCAGCCGACTGAGGGGTATTCCAGGAATATATATTGGTAATCACTCCGGCAATTCCCAAAGCCAGCTCTATTTGCTTGTGATGGTTCAGGCAAAGCTGCTCAAAAGCCAATCCTGCCCAAGTGTCATGCTGACGGGTTCCTATCTGATATTGCCAGAAAGGCTTGTCCGTGCCTCCATACTTCTTGATGAACTTATAATAGAAGAGAGAGAACGGGTCTATCAGCTGGTAGATGCCCATCTTTGACTTGTTGCCATAACTGTGATAGTATCTGATGAAGTCACAATCAATAAGATCTTGTAGGATTGTCGTGAAGTCACCACCGCTTTCCATTTTTGTTGCCTTAATCAGCTCGTCCCTTGTCAGTCCCTTGTTCTTTGAACTCAAAGCTGAAATTACTTTAATATAGTTCTCTGATTTATCGAACAAAGAGGCATACAGGGCATTGAATTCGTCATCGAGCCGACCTTTCTCCGCGAAGAACATCTCATCCACATTCTGTGAAAGGCTGGCTCCTCGCCGGATATTCTTAAGATAGAATGGTATGCCCCCCATTATCATATAACACTCGGCAATCTCCTTGTCCTCCATCAATATTCCACGGCTGTTAAGGTACTGTTTGCACTCTGACAATGTAAATGGTCGAATGTAAAGTTTCTGTGTCACCCTGTTATGAAGTCCTCCTCTGTTCTTCAGAATCTTCTTCGTCATCCATGAAGTAGCGGAACCACACACAATCAGAATGATGTCATTCTGGGTTACGGCCCAGTCGTTCCAGAAGTGTTCCAAGGCAGAGACAAGATTGCCTCCTCTGGAGTCCATCCAAGGTAACTCGTCAATGAAAATGACACGCTTTCCCTCTGTTTGCACTGTTTCCAACAAATCTCGTAGCTCATCAAAAGCCTCATACCAAGTACGAGGTTTTGTGAACTTTTTGCCTATGCTATATCGGTTGAGCGATGTGGCAAAGTTTGCTAATTGCTCACGTTTACCCTTCTTGGCGAGACCTGTCAGTTTGAAAGTGTACTTATCATTAAAGTAAGAATTGACGAGGAAGGTCTTGCCCACTCGTCTGCGACCATATACGACAACAAGCTCTGCTTCTTTGGATGAAACGATTGCATCCAGATGCTTTATTTCGGCTTCACGGCCAGTCAATATATCCTGTACTTGCTCCATTGTATATGCCTTTTAGTTGGCGCAAAGGTAATAAGATTTATTGGATTGGCAATGAAAAACTGCAAACTTTCGCTCCAAAAGTTGTTTTTTTTATTGGATTTGGCGGGAAAGTATGTAAAAAGCACAGTGATGAGCCGACAACGAACACACATTCTCCAAACATATCTCGCCCCGCACAGCCGTCTGTGTGGGGCGAGTTGACTTAATCACCATGACTTGCTCCATCGCTTCATCCACCCTGCCGTGGCCACCTACCCGTTCTTTGTCATTCCATAACTCCCCAGGTGGACTGTCCACGGATTATTCCCTCTGCGACCAATTAGTTGACACTTTAGACACAGAGACGCAGAGTCAATATATATAAACTCTGTGTCTCCGTGCCTCTGTGTCCCCTTGCACAAGCCGAGCGCCCTCACGCGCTTCTCAACAACTTCTTCGATTAAGCAAGCTTATCTTGCACTTGTCGAGCGCTGGGAAGTCATTTTTGAAGTCCCCGTTCAACTGCCTCCCTTTGCGCTTTGCGTCTTCTGCTTCGGTGCCTCACTCTGCCTCGGCACCTTGCACAAGCCGAGCGCTGCACCCCTCTTGAACGTTGACAACACTCAGTTGTCCCCGTTCAAGAGGTCCGTCGGCTCCAAGTCCTCGTAGTCGAGGATGGCGTGGAAGCATGGGCATTGTTTCAGCCATTCGTCTGGCTCCACGTGTCCGTTGCCATCCAGGTCGGGCGAGAGGTCGCGGTGCCCCATGATGATGGCCGAGGGGAACTGCTGGTGGAGTCGTGTCAGCAGGGCCCGCATGGATGTGCGCTGTGCGCGGGTGCGGGTGTCGCAGGGATTGCCGCAGGCATCGAGGCCTCCT